>JAGACK010000050.1 GCA_017614155.1 Lachnospiraceae bacterium | reverse complement strand
CTCTCTATTCTTTTTAGTGCATGTTTAACAAAAATCCTTGTATTTATCGACTTTGTTAAACGGTTAATGAGTTACATCTATCTTCCAAAGTAAAGTTTTCTGGATATGAAGCGGCTTCTATGAGCCCATTTCTGATGATTGAAGGTATAAAAAGAAGAACGTCTTTGTTTTTCCTTTATGAAGGCCTTCCTTTTTCCCTCTTCACCTACAGCAACAAACCTCTCATGTCTACCAGGATCACTCACCTCTGTAAGGTCCTAAATTCCTTCGTTCTGCTTATCCATAGTTGGGTGCTGCTTATGCTCCTTACTCAGGGTCATTGCCCTACCGAAAATGTCAACGCAGCTACTGGCTCTACTTTGTACTATGTTGTTTGGCATTCCTGCTTCACAGCACCAATCATGGCGGACGCTTTACTGTTTGCAGTTTCTTCGGACTTAAGCGGCTATAAGCTCGCTGTCCCGGTGGATATCTGACATCATCTTGAACCTGTCGTAATCCACTCCTTTGGTTAATACCGCATAGAATACACGGATTAGTTTGCAGCTTACGGCAACCATCGCCTGTCTGCGCTTTAGCGGGTTCTTTACGCGAACGACATAGTAGTCATAGATTTCCCTGAACTCCTTATTACTTGCCAGCAATGGTATCATTACTTGATACAGTATCCGGCGAAGTTTCCGTCTTCCTCGCTTACTGATCCGAGACCTTCCTTTATGCTTTCCGGAACTGTTTTCTACCAGCTCCAATCCCGCATACTTCTGAATCTGCTTCGGTGACTTAAAGCGTCTGATATCACCTACTTCAGCAATGAATCCCGCTATTGTTATGATCCCCACTCCTTTTATGGCGAGCAGTTTCTCCACATGGTCCACTTTCAGAGTCGTTTCTTCAAGCGCCTTTTCAACGGCCTCCAATTGTGAAATCCATAACCGATGCTCCTCAAGCAACATATACAGTTCGCTTCTTGTTCCGGCACCTCCGTCCAGCCCGATACTGTTATGCGCAGCTTCTACCAGGATCTTTGCCCTATCTTCTGTAACACCTCTGCCACGCATTCTATTCTCGTGCCAAATCTTTCGGACACCATCTATTCCGAGAGCTACTATGTCTTTTGGCAAGGGCGCTTTCTCGAGCACTGCCAGACCGCTTGTAGCATCGAATCTTGTGTAAATCCCCAGATACTCTGGGAAATGTACCGCCAGCCACCTTTGGATCCTGTTTGCAGATATGTTGTGCTGCTTCACGATCCTGTCGCGGCTATATACCAGATCTCTTATCTCTGCATAAATGCCTTCCGGCATATATGGAATGGAATACCTGCCATCCACCACCAGTTTTGCTATCGTCTTAGGATCCTTTGTATCAGTCTTTTTCGGACTATTATCATCCAGTTCTTTGATCTTCTTGACGGAGAAAGGATTGACCATTACCAATGTCATCTGATGATCAGCCACATATTTTGCTAAAGCAAACCAATAGTGGCCGGTAGGCTCGCAGCCTATCATAATGTCGGTCTTATCATTCTCTGTCCTGACCTTCTCTATCCACTGATTAAGGGTATTGAAACCTTCAATGCTGTTTTGAAATGAGAGAACCCTTTTCGTAAGCTCCTTGCCTCTGTTGTCAAAGGCTCTGGCATAGTGGAGCTGGCTTCCGACATCCACACCGATTACCAGTGTTGTGTCTGTTACTTGTTCAATCTTTTCATTCTGTGTATAATTCATGTGAGACCTCCGGTTTGGTTTGGTATTTTCATCCGTCAAGATGTACCTATATCATATCGATAGGTCTCTCTTTATTCAATTGGCGCTATTTACAAATTACAGGAATGCTCCTTAATCTTAAAAAAACCAACCTAACTATTATACTTTTATCCGGGTATCTAATCAAGTTGAAAATTGGTCACGCCTGCCTGCCTGTATCAGGCAGGCTGTCGTTAAGTTCCTCTGTCCCGGGCACTGCAAACCGGCCGTCTTTTATTATATAATGCCTGTTTCCTTCTTCATCCACCGCCGCTATGCCCGAAAGCTCTTCATAGGGTATCGTCACATCGGTGTGGCAGTTGAAATATGCCTTCACCGGGTCGGTGTTTCTGTACTGCCTTGTGTGCTCATTGTCCCTTGAGATGATCTCCCTGCCGTCCGGATTGAAGACCTTCACATCCTCTGTCCTGCTGTAGCAGGTATCTCCGAAGGCAAAGTGCGGCCCTGTCTTTTCCGCGATCAGGATAGGCAGCTTATCAAAGATATCATATGTTTTTGCCATTGCGTAGGCAGCTGTATTTGTTCCTATGGCAAACTCTCCGACCGGAAGTGTCTCATGCCCGTGAAGGATGTTGTCTTCTATGTAGCGCCTGTTCTCTTCTCTGTCGGCATAGTTTGCGCAGCTGTAGTCTTTTACGAACCCGTCCTCTATCACAAACTTCAGGTCCCTGAACATGAGTCCGAATAAATACACCTGTGACACATGAAGGATACCGCCGGTTCCGGACAGCTTCGGAGATGTGAATACCTCTCCGACCGGGATGTTGACATCTGCGACGCAGTTTTCAAATACGGTCTGCTTCTGTTTATCCTCCATATCCATCAGGCTCACTCTCAGATCGGTCTCATTTTTTCCCAGCCCCTTTACCTCAATGAAGCTTCCCTTTTCAAGGGTCTTTATTATCTCCTGCTGTATCCTCTGATATTTTTCGTAAGGCAGCGTATTTATCCTGACCGTCTCCCTGAAAATCTTCTCAAAATCGCTTCCGATTGAAGGCACCGGATAGGATATGATCGTAAAGGATATCTCATCTGCCGGTATATACTCGTTTGCGATCTTTGCGCTCCTTGAAGAAAGCTCGGTCGAAAGTTCCTTCTGCTCCTTTGAAAGCGCAAAGCATTCTTTTTTTATGACAGGCTCGAACTGCTTTTCCCCGAACCGCTCCATGACGGCAGGACCCGCATATACCGCCGCTTTATCCTTTACCTTTTCATAGGCATTTTTCAGGACCTCGAGCTTTCTTTCCACAAAAGCCCTGTCCATGAAAAGCGCGCTGTCCTCCCTGTGGTCAAAATCCATCTGCTCGTTTACAAGCTCTCCATAATAACCGATCCTTCTTAAGTCCTTTTTTTCTGCAGGATGGAGGGCCTTTCTGAATATGATCACATCAAGCCCCAGCTTTTTGAAGTTTTCGATCTCTGCCTTTACTATCCTCTCAAAGCCCAGATTATACCTGATGCTCACGGTCTTCTTTTTTGACAGTTCCTTTCCTGTGGCGATAAATCCCTGTCTGAAGCCTTCCGTGAATGTATCGGCCATCCTCTGTATGTCTTCTTCAGGCAGGCTGTTTAAGAAGGCTGCGATCTTCTTCGTATCCTCATTTACATATTCACCGAACTTTTCAAGGTAAGACAGATCCGAAAGGTCGGCTGTTTTTATTATGGAAAGGGCAAAATCACAGGATGGATCCACCTGGGATATGATCCTTTTTTCCACCGTTTCATCCAGATAATCAAAGACATATCTGTAGAGAATGCTGCGAAGCGTATCGGCGTTTTTTTCGATATCCTCGCCGTCTTCATGCATCTGCTCAAAGCATCCGTAGGTCTCAAGAAAGACCTCGTTTATCTTTGTGATCTCCTCCGTATCCTTCTCGGCCCGAAACGGGATGACATTTGTCAGCTCGTAGGCCAGAAACGAAAGGAGCCTGCCCATATCCGTTCCAAAGACCGAAACGCTGTATGCCGGATTGGCATACGACTCCTCATATCTTTCAGGAAGAAGATCTTCATAGGATCCTTCCGTCAGAAAACGCGCGCAGCGCCTGAAGTATTCGCCGTATGGCTCGGGAAGGACCTGCTCTTCCTTTATCAACCCAATCCTTTCCTCGGAAAGAAGGGCTCTCTCTTTTATTATCTCATCCATGGTGCGTATATCCTCTCCCGCCGCTCCTAAAGTCCTGCCAGAAGCCCTGCGTACAGCACAAAACTCCAGGCCACGGCGGACAGTACCGACAGTATGAAGCCCAGCCTGGGGAAAAATTCGAATTTATCCTTTTCCATGAGGGCCAGTATCCCGAGCGCCAGACCCGCAAAACAAAAAACAAAGGCAACAAAGCCGGCAGCGCCCATGCGCTCACCCGCCTGTCCCCCATTCTTTATAACCTTTGCCAGCACAGCCACCAGGCCGGCCACTGAGATCCCTGCGCAGACCGTAGACATGATCCCCTTTGGCGAGCGGCTCTTGCTCGTGAACCTGTACTCTCTGCGCTTTCCA
The DNA here is from genome assembly GCA_017614155.1 of Lachnospiraceae bacterium. Taxonomy (GTDB): domain Bacteria; phylum Bacillota; class Clostridia; order Lachnospirales; family Lachnospiraceae; genus NK4A144. The sequence continues at coordinate 72,418 of JAGACK010000050.1, read as the reverse complement.
AACTGCGAGATCAAAAAAGGAGCCCCGACCGGTTCTGCAGCAGCTTTGCGCCGCTTATGATGCAGAGTATCCCGGTTATGATCCCGACACACACCGTGATGATGCCAATGGTCAGCACCGCCACTCCTCCGGAGCCCATCGTCCTGTAGGCTCTCTCATTTCCGTCATTCATAGAATGCTACCTCATTTTTTATAAGGGAGACAGGGGGACGGTCCTGTTGTCTCCTTTATGCATACTTGTGCTTGGTGGTCTGTAACATGTTTTGTGAACACCCAGCCGGCAGTTCTTAGCGAATCCGAGGCTTATAAATTTCGCGGGTGCGAAGGCCGCGCCGCTTTTCAGGCGCGGAACGGCGCAGAGCGAAATTTTGTTTATAAGCCGATGAATGAGCTTAGAACTGTCCGAGCCGTGAACAAAATATGTTACAGACCACCAAGCATATAATAAGTAATTGGGAGACAACAGGACCGTCCCCCTGTCTCCCTGACTCATTTTACTTCACTCCATACAATGCATAATAATCACTGATCGCCTTTTTGAGCGTATCATCCAATATCATCTTTCCGTCGATCTCATTCTCCCCCAGATACTCCGTGACATCGGACATCGTCACTATCGCAGCAGTCTTTATGCCGTATTTCTCCGAGATCTCATCAAGCGCCGACTTCTCGCCCTGTCCTCTCTCCTGCCTGTCGACCGAAACGCACAGTCCCACGCATTTCGCGCCAAGGCCCTCAAGAATCGGCATAGTCTCGGCAATCGATGTACCCGCTGTCGTCACATCCTCTATAATAAGAACGCGCGAGCCTTCTTCTATGGGCGTTCCGAGCAGTATTCCCTTGTCGCCGTGATCCTTTATCTCCTTGCGGTTTGAGGAATAGCCGACATCTTTCCCGTACTCACGGGATATCTCCATCGTCGTTGCGACCGAAAGCGGTATGCCCTTGTAAGCAGGCCCGAAGAGTATGTCAAAATCCAGGCCGAAATTGTCATTTATCGCTTTTGCATAATAAGAGCCAAGCCTTGACAGCTGGGCGCCGGTCCTGTAAAAGCCCGTATTAATGAAAAACGGGGTATTCCTTCCGCTTTTCGTAACGAAATCCCCGAATCTCAAAACATTGCATTCAAGCATGAACTTTATGAATTCCTGTTTGTATCCTTCCATTCTCTCTTACCTTCCAATGGATCCGTTTATATCCTTTATCATGTCAAGCACCGCGGCCCTTGCAGCATCCGCAAAAGCATCCTCGCCGTACCTGTCCTTATAGGGTTCCTTTGTATGGGCGGCAATTATCCCTCTCGACGAATTGACGATCGCGCCGTTTTTATTATCATCAAAAAAGCCCGCCAGATCCTTTCCCGTCGCACCCTGGGCTCCGTATCCCGGAACAAGGATGAATGTATGCGGCATGAGCTTTCTCAGGGTTTCTCCCTGCTCAGGGTAGGTCGCTCCAACCACAGCTCCGACATTGCTGTAATTTCCTTCGAGGTTATCGCTTCCCCATTCCTCAACCTTTCCGGCCACATGTTCATAGAGCGGCTTTCCGTCTATGATCCTGTCCTGGAATTCTCCGCTTGAGGGATTTGAGGTCTTTACGAGCACAAATATGCCCCTGTCGTTTTCTTTGCAAACCTTTATGAAGGGCAGGACTCCGTCGCTCCCAAGGTACGGATTCACTGTCGCCATATCCTCGTTAAAAGGCATATACGAACTGCTGCCGACCGCAACCTTTCCGATGTGTCCCGCAGCATATGCCTCTGATGTGGATCCTATATCGCCTCTTTTGATATCACCTATAACGATGAGGCCTTTTTCATGACAGTAGTCTATGGTCTTTTTGTATGCCTTCAGCCCGGGCAGTCCGTACTGCTCGTACATCGCAGACTGGGGCTTCACTGCGGGGATCAGGTCATATATATTGTCTATGAGCTTTTTGTTGAACTTCCAGATCGCCTTTGCAGCCCCTTCGAGCGTTTCACCCTTTTCCTTATATGCCTTCTCTTTGATGCTTTCCGGCACAAACTTCAGGTTGGGATCAAGCCCGACAACTATGGGCGCGTTTTTATTTTCGATCGCGTCGTAAAGCTTCTTTATCATCAGACTGTCACCATCATCTCTTCATTCACAAACTTCTTTATGGCAGAAGCATTGGAGATCTTTTTTACGCCGTCCTTTGATACCAGTACAAGCGTAGGCGCCTGCATGACTCCGTATTTCTTTGTCAGCTCGACATTCTCCTCCGCGTCTATCTCAACATATTTCATGTCTGCGAGCAGTTTTTTTACGAGCTTGCAGTTCGGGCAGGTCTTTGTGGTGAAAAGATAGGTTATGTTCTCAACCGGCTCTATCTCAACGCTCACATTCTCGCTTCCGTCAAGGCCCTGCTTTTTTGAAAGAGTGACCATGCTGGTCGTGGGCTTTTTCAGGCAGCTTGCCTCCACATCATAGAGCTTCCTGTCCTCGTACTCCTGGGCCTTTCCGTCGTTCCAGTTCTGGACCGGTCTGTAATAGCCGGTAATCCTGCTGTAGACCTCGGTCGCCTTACCGCAGTGCGGACAGGTCTTCTGCTCGCCTGTCAGATACCCGTGCTCGCGGCAGATAGAATATACCGGAGACAGAGTATAATAAGGGAGCTTATAATTGTCGGAAATCGTCTTCACCAGATTTGCCGCAGCTTTCCAGTCGGGAAGCTTTTCTCCGAGGAAGGCGTGGAATACGGTGCCCGATGTATACAATGTCTGAAGCTCGTCCTGAATATCAAGGGCATCAAAGATATCACTGGTATATCCCACCGGCAGATGAGAGGAATTCGTATAATAAGGAGTCTCGCCCGGTTTTCCTGCCGTCTTGATATTGGGGAACTGCTTCCTGTCATGCTTTGCAAGCCTGTATGCCGTGCTCTCTGCGGGAGTAGCCTCAAGATTGTACAGATCGCCGTACTTCTCCTGATAATCCTTCAGTCTCTCCCTCATGTGATTCAGGACCTTCTTTGTGAATTCCTGGGTCTTCTTTGATGTGAGATCTTCCCTGAGCCAGTTGGCGTTCAGTCCGACCTCGTTCATGCCCACGAGCCCTATGGTGCTGAAGTGGTTGCCGAAGGTTCCCAGATATCTCTTTGTATAAGGATAAAGTCCTTCATTCAGAAGCTTTGTCACTACATCCCTTTTAACCTTCAGGGATCTTGCTGCCACATCCATCATGTGGTTCAGTCTCCTGAAGAAATCATCCTCGTTCGCCGAAAGATAAGCGATACGGGGCATGTTTATCGTCACGACACCGATGGAACCCGTCGATTCGCCGGATCCGAAATATCCGCCGCTCTTCTTGCGAAGCTCGCGAAGATCCAGTCTCAGCCTGCAGCACATGGAACGGATATCCGAAGGCTCCATATCGGAATTGACATAGTTTGAAAAATACGGTGTTCCGTATTTGCTGGTCATCTCGAACAGCAGCCTGTTGTTCTCGGTATCCGACCAGTCGAAATCCTTTGTTATGGAATAGGTGGGTATGGGATACTGGAATCCCCTGCCGTTGGCATCGCCTTCTATCATGGTCTCGATGAAGGCCTTGTTCACCATATCCATTTCCTTTTTGCAGTCCTTGTAGCAGAAATCCATTTCCTTGCCGCCGACAATGCAGGGAAGCTCGGCAAGATCATCGGGAACGGTCCAGTCAAGCGTAATGTTTGAGAACGGTGACTGCGTCCCCCATCTGGAAGGTGTATTCACTCCGTAGACAAAAGATTCTACGCACTGCTTCACTTCCCTGTAGCTTAAGTTGTCGGCTTTTACAAAAGGAGACAGGTATGTATCGAAAGATGAAAACGCCTGAGCCCCCGCCCATTCATTCTGCATGATGCCCAGGAAGTTTACCATCTGATTGCAGAGAGTCGAAAGATGCTTTGCCGGCGCGGAAGAGATCTTTCCGTTGATCCCTCCGAGTCCCTCTTTGATAAGCTGTTTCAGAGACCATCCGGCGCAATATCCGGTCAGCATCGAAAGATCATGTATATGTATGTCACAGTTCCTGTGAGCTTCGGCTATCTCGGGATCATAGACCTCTGAGAGCCAGTAATTTGCGGTAACGGCGCCTGAATTTGAAAGTATGAGGCCTCCCACGGAATATGTGACGGTGGAATTCTCCTTTACTCTCCAGTCCTCAACCTTCACATATGAATTTACAACATCCCTGTAATTGAGGATGGCGGCGTTCATGTTCCTTACCTTCTCGCGCTGCTTGCGGTAAAGGATATAGGCCTTTGCCACATCCGTAAAACCGGTCTGGTTGAGCACGGTCTCCACGGAATCCTGGATATCCTCAACGGTTATCCTGTCATTTATTATCTTTTCCTGGAAATCTGCCGTTACGCGGAGAGCCAGGAGATCGATGATGTCGTTATTGTACTGCTTTTCGCAGGCAACAAAGGCTTTCATGATGGCATCATTGATCTTTGTGAGATTGAAATCCGCTTTCTGACCGTCTCTTTTGATTACACTGAACATACTCTCTTATTCCCCCGTAGATGCCCGCCGAAACGGGCCAAGAATTTATTTTATGTCAACCATTCTCTGACGCACAGCAATTATTCTCACATGGTTTTTCTTATAATAAAAAATGTTATCATGAGAAATGTGCTTAAAATCGCTGACATTTCACATGATAACATCACATAGTGGTTAAGTCAAGTTGTATACACAAGATATTGTGGTGTTATGTCAAAAAATTATGTAGCCGTTTACCTCGTGGAAAGGAACTTATTCTCCCTCTGCGCCGCGCTGTCATCGGGATATCTTTTCAGGTATTCCTTCATCAGGGTTGACGCCTTTGAAAAATCGGAAAGATATTCATACGCTACTATCCGGTTGTATTCCAAAGTCTGTACATATTCGTTGTCCGGTACCGAAAGGCCCTGTTCAAAGGCAGCCAGCGCCCCGGCATAATCTCCCATATCCAGGCAGCACAGCCCCAGCTGGTTGCAGATCTCCACATCGGCAGGATCCTCCTCAAGATATGCCCTGTAAAGAGAGGCAGCATAGTTCGTATCTCCCAGGGCCTCGTAGGTCCGTCCCAGATACAGCATCACCCCGCCCTTTGCATTGGCATTCCTTGCGCTTTCCAGGGAATTCTTGGCCTGCTCATATTCTCCCAGATTATAGTAAAGCTTTCCCTTCTGGAGATCCGTGAGCTTCGTGCTGATCTCCATGGCATCCTTCAGATACTTGCTGCCTTCATCCTTCATCCCCACTGCGCTCAGGCACTCATATATCTGGATGAACAGATCCGGGTCATTGGGATCAAGCGACACTGCCCTGTTGAAATCGGCTATGGCATTGTCGGTTTCACCCAGCCTCAGCTCGGTCTTCCCTCTTTGCAGGAAGGCGTCGTGATCCTGGGGATACAGTCCTATGATGGCAGAATAAGTGTTCTTTGCCCCTTCATAGTTCCCGCTCCTGTACTGGGCAACAGCAAGATAATAAGAAGTATCCCTGTCCTGCTCCTTCACATATCCCCTGTTTGCGGAAAGCGATTTTAAGAAATCATCCGTTGCATTCTCATACGAGGCAAGCTCCATCTCGGCTATGCCCTTCACCCTGTAGAGCAGCTCAGGATCTTCCCCTGCCTCCTCGGCATTTCCGAGCATGACAAGAGCCTCCTCGTACTGCCCGTTCTTTACCGCCTCTGCAGCGGAGTCCGTATTCTCATGTTTATTTGAAAAAGAGCACGCCGAAAGAAGGCATGCAAGCGATATGATAAAAAATGTATTGCTTCTGTTCTTCATAATAAGGTCACGACCCGCCCTTGCTAACCCTGAAGCAGTTCTTTCCCGCTTCCTTTGCCTCGTACAGTGCTCCGTCCGCAGCCTTGTACAGCTCATCGTAGTCTTTCCCGTGTTCCGGGAAAAAAGCGATACCTATGGAAGCGCTGATCCCCACCGAGATATCCCTTTCGTTAAATGTCCTCTTGATCTTCCTGTTAAGCTCTGCCGCACGCTCCATAGTGATGACCGGAGTTGTATCCTTCATGAGCACCATGAACTCGTCTCCGCCCATCCTGCCGACAAAATCCGACTCCCTGAAGGTGTCCTTGATGGATCCGGCCACAAACCTGATGACCTCGTCTCCGAACGGATGGCCCAGGTTATCGTTTACGCTCTTGAAGTTATCCGTATCCACCATCAGCATAGCGTGACAGCTTTCCTTATTGCTGTTCTTTATGAATTTCGCCACCTTTGATTCCATCGTCGTCTTGTTGAGAAGCCCGGTCATCCCGTCTTTTCCTGCCTTTGCCTTCAGCTCCTCATCACGCAGCTTTTCTTCATTGATATCCTTTTCGGAACCCACGACCCTGACGACAGTATCACGGTGTTCAAAGGATGCATAGTTCAGCCTGTACCAGCGTATCTCTCCCTGCTCGGTCTTCGCGCGGTACTCCACAACTCCCTTTTTCTGTTCCTTCAGCGCTTCTCTCATGGCCTTTTTGAAGGAAGCGAAATCTTCTTCATTGATGATCGCCTTGTACAGGCTCTTCTTTTTGAAATCGGAAATGGTTATCCTGTTCCCTTCCTCATCCTTCCTGGATGTGGTCAGGACATCCGACAGCACATCGTAATCATACTGGGTGTTGTCGACCGCTTCTTCTATAAGCTTGTATCTCTCGGTCTCCATGTAGAGCTTTTCATTTATCTCCGCAAGTCTCTGCTGTGCGAGTTTTTCCGTAGTGATGTCGCTGATGACCACAAAAAAGACGCGGCTTCCGTCTTCGTTTTTGACAAGCCTGCCCTTGTGATAGATCCACATGATGTTGTCAGTCATGTCCTTGACCCTGTAGGTCAGCTCAACGGTATCGAAAAAACTGATCTGATTCTCGATCATCTCCTTGACCATGGCACGATCTGCCTTGTTCACAAATACATCAAAGCTGTTGTAATAGTGTTCCCTGAACTGTTCTTCCGTGCACTGGAAAATGGACAGCACGCCTCGGCTTATGTAGTCGATCCTTCCGCTGTCCGCGTCATAGCTGAATACACCGCCGGGGATGTTGTCAAGGAGGATATCCAGCTTCATCCTCGTCTTTTCAAGCTCGGCCCTCAGTCTTTCAATCTCTTCGCCGTCTTCAGTTTTTATTACTTTCTTTTCAGCGGTGGCCACTTTTTCCTCCGGAAAATAATAAAAATATCTGCCATTTCACTATAAAACAACGCAATTTCCATGTCAATCACAGTAAGACACGGGACGAGGGAGACAGGGGGACGGTCCTGTTGTCTCCTTTATGCATACTTGGGGAGACAGGGGGACGGTCCTGTTGTCTCCTTTATGCATACTTGTGCTTGGTGGTCTGTAACATGTTTTGTGAACACCCAGCCGGCAGTTCTTAGCGAATCCGAGGCTTATAAATTTCGCGGGTGCGAAGACAGCGGTCAATGCGTAGGTTCGAAAAAACCTCACCAACGCATTTTCGCAGACGAAAAACTTAGCACTCGTCTTCGACTCGTTTAGTTTTTCAGCCCGCAGAGCGAAATTTTGTCCATAAGCCGAAGGATGAGCTTAGAACTGTCCGAGCCGTGAACAAAATATGTTACAGACCAACGAGCATAGAATAAGTGATTGGGAGACAACAGGACCGTCCCCCTGTCTCCCTCTGTTGTCTCCCTTGTCACGCGCTCTGCTTTGAAAGCTTTGCTGCCTGGTCGGCCGCGATCAGCGCATCAAGGATCTCCTGCAGGTCGCCGTTCATTATATCCTCAATGCGGTAGAGAGTGAGCTTGATCCTGTGATCCGTGACACGCCCCTGCGGGAAATTGTAGGTGCGGATTTTCTCGGAACGGTCTCCGGTGCCGATCTGTGAACGCCTCTCCTCCGACTCGGCATCCTGCTTCTTCTGAAGCTCGAGATCATAAAGCTTTGAACGCAGCAGCGCAAAAGCCTTTGCCTTGTTCTGAATCTGCGACTTTTCCGTCTGGGAATAAATGACGATGCCGGTCGGATAATGCGTCAGCCTGACAGCAGAATCGGTTGTGTTCACGCACTGTCCTCCGTTTCCGGAAGCCCTCATCACATCGATCCTGATATCCTTTTCATCGATCTGCACATCCACTTCTTCTGCCTCGGGCATCACCGCAACGGTAATGGTCGAGGTATGTATCCTTCCGCCGGATTCCGTTTCCGGCACGCGCTGCACCCTGTGGACTCCGGACTCATACTTCATGATGGCATAGGCTCCGCTGCCCGTTATCATGAAGGAGACATTCTTCATGCCGCCGATCCCGGTCTCCTCATATTCTATGGTCTCGACCTTCCAGCCGCGTCCTTCCGCATAGTGAACATACATCCTGTAGACCTCAGCCGCAAAAAGCGCCGCCTCATCACCGCCGGCTCCTGCCCTGATCTCCACTATGACATTCCTGTCATCGTTGATGTCCCTGGGAAGCAGCAGGATCTTCAGTCTGTTTTCAAGCTCGCCCGACCTGCTTTTTGCCTCGGAAAGCTCCTCCCTTGCAAGCGCCTTCATCTCCTCATCGCTTTCCTCGTTTATTATCTCCATGGCCTCATCGATGCTTTTCTGATTATCCCTGTATTCCCTGTAAGCCGAAACAACAGGGGCCAGCTCTGCCTGCTCCTTCATGAGCTTCATATATCTCTGCCCGTCTCCCGCAACCGACGGATCGGATGCCATTCGCAGCAGCTCTTCATATTTTCTTTCGATATCCTCTACCTGTTCAAACATTTCATCACCCTTTCGTTTCCGGAATAATCCTTTATTATGCGGACATCCCGGTAACCCTTATCCTCAAACAGCCTTTTGATGTCTTCGCCCTGATCATATCCGATCTCGCAGACTATCCTGCCTTCCTTTTTCAGATATCCGGACGCCTCATCCGCTATGATGCGGTAAAAGTCAAGCCCGTCCTCTCCTCCGTCAAGAGCCCCCCTCGGCTCATGATCCTTCACCTCGCATTCAAGTCCTTCTATGTCGGCGCTCCTGATGTATGGCGGATTTGACACTATGCAGTCAAAGACCCCATCAACCTTTTCAAACATGTCGGAGCATAATAAGACCGGTTCTTTCCCGAGTCTTTCAGCATTCTCTGCCGCAACCTTCAATGCTTTTTCGGAAATGTCGGTCCCGACTCCTTCTATGTGATTTTTGTAGCTCATTACGGATATCAGGATGCATCCCGAGCCGGTGCAAAGATCCAGCACCCTGTCGCCGTCATATACTTCCTTCAGTACTTCCTCCGTCACAAACTCCGTATCAAAACGCGGGATCAGCACATCCGGGTTCACTGCAAACTCAAGCCCCATGAACCAGACCGTTCCCGTGATATGCTGCAGCGGTATCCTCCGGGATCTTTCCATAATAAAAGCGCGGTAGGCCCTCTCATTATCTTCCGTCACATCCGCATCCGGGTACGCCATCAGAAATGTCCTGTCTTTATCAAGAACATGCTCCATCAGAAGGTTTGCATCCGTTCTGTGATCAGCGATCCCTGATTCCTCCAGGGTTTTCATCCCCCAGCGCAGGAGCTCCCCTGTCTTCACTTCCCAGCTCCAGTATCGTTTGCAGGTTCTGATGCCTGATCGTTTTCGGTTTCCGCGCTTTCAGTCCCGTTTTCCGGTCTGCCCTCAAATGAAAGTCCGAAGTTTTCCGTCAGATACTTCCTCCAGTCAAAGACCTCCTCCACGGATCTGATCCCGACCTCGATCATCCCGTCATCGGGTTCATAGGTCGTCAGCTTTTGCATCCACAGTCCCGGAGCGCTGAAGGCCCTTATTATGGGAGAAGTGCTCCTCCCCGCTGCCCTGATGAATTCATAGGCAACCCCCGCTATCACTGGAACAAGTGCGATCCTCAGTACTACCCTCATCCATTTTTCAGGTGTCTGTATAAAGGCAAAGAAAACTATCGAGACCACCATCACATACAGCAGGAAGCTTGTCCCGCAGCGCCTGTGCTCTCTCGAGGACTTCCTGACATTTTCGACAGTAAGCTCCATGCCCGATTCGATGCAGTTGATGCACTTGTGCTCTGCTCCGTGGTACATGAAGACTCTTTTGATATCATTCATGAGAGAGATCAGCTTTATGTAGAGCACAAAGATAACCAGCCTTATCACGCCTTCTATGAGCGAAAGGAGTATGGGGTTAGTCACGAACTTTTTGAAAAGCATGGATATATAATAAGGAAGGATCATGAAAAGTCCCACCGCCAGGACCACGGCAACGATCGTGATCAGCGTGGAGATGATGCCCTCCGAGACAGATTTCTTTTTTTCACCGTTTTCATTCTCCGGCTGTTTGGGCGCATCATCCTTTGCTTCATTTTCCGGCTGCTTATCCGGATTTCCATTTTCTTCCTCTTCCATATATATATCAGAAGAAAAATTGAGCGCCGACATGCCGAGCACCAGTGAATCCACAAAAGCAAATACACCCCTGATAATAGGAATCTTTGAGAGCGCCTTATTCCCGAGCAGCCCCTTGTACTCTTCTTTTTTGACCGTGATCTCCCCGTCGCTCTTCCTGACGGCAACAGCGTAATGATCCTCGTTCTTCATCATCACGCCTTCCATCACAGCCTGTCCGCCGATCCCGGAATACTTCACACCCGATATATTGCATGCCTTTCCCTGCATCTTTTCATTTTTAGACATATTATTCTCCTGTTTTGTCATGGTATTTCGCGGCATCAGTATATATGTTTTGTGAACAATAAGCCATCAGTTCTTAGTGAACCGGAGACTGATAAATTTTGGAGTACGCCGGCTGCGCATGCTTTTTCGCGCAGAACGGGGCCTCCAAAATTTTGTCTATCAGGCGAACGGTGAGCTTAGAACTGGATGAGCCGTGAACAAAACATATATACTGATGCGCGAACGAGTCAAAGAACATCTTTAAACTCAAATTTATGTAAACTTCTGTAGACAGAAAAGAACCGTCAAGGACCAGTGTCCCGACGGTTCTTATTACAATGCTACTTTGCTGCTGCGTACTTCCTGTTGAACTTCTCGATACGTCCGTCAGCACGTGCAGCCTTCTGCTGTCCCGTATAGAACTGATGGCACTTCGAACAAACCTCGACCTTGATCTCCTTCTTTGTGGAGCCGATGGTAAAGGTATTTCCGCAGTTGCATGTCACCTTTGCCTGAAAATACTCAGGATGAATTCCTTCTCTCATGATCTTCTCCTTTACAGCGGCTGTAGATTTCTGACCCGCAGCCATTCATAGACTTCCTGTATCCTTCTGACGCGAAACGGCCATAAACCTCATTACCGCGACAGCCATAAAATAGTAACACATGATCTATCCAAATGCAAGGCTGAATTCTGATAAAGATACATATTTTTATCAGCTTTATCTCACAAAGTACTCGAACTTTTCTATGTCCGCTTCACTGCCTTCATTCAGGACTACCGAAACAGCCAAATTCCTGCCGTCAAGCGGGAGCCCCCTGATCTCTGCCTTTGATTCGTCCGCGAAAAGATCAGCCGTTGCTGTCATTTCATGAGAATAGATATCCCATACTTCTATCCTGCCTGCTGTTTCTTCGTCCCCCTTTGCGTCAAAATAAACAGTCAGATCCAGCGTTCCCCTTCTTTCACCCAGCAGCGGACTTGCGATCACCTGACCGCCGTCACCTGTGGCAGCAAGCCGCCCGTCCTTGTCGATCTCTCCGCTTTTTATCTCATAACCGTCAGTGAAACAGTAATCTATGGCATGATCATTATATGAGATCCCGGACACGCCATCCATCAGGCTCTTTTTTGCGCGGTATATCCTGAAATTCCCATATTCTCCCGCTTCCTCATAAAGATCTGCCATGTATTCCGGAAGCTGTCCGATCTGCGCGATATCCTCATTCACAACAAGGATATGCTCATCCTCAAGATTTGACGCATCCGTTATATCCATATAATAATCATTAACTATGACACCCCTGTAATTGAAGCTGTCCTCCGTGGTGTTGTATGCCAGATATGTCTTTTTGCTCCCGTAGTCCATGAGCCTTGCAATCTCCGCCGTGCTCGTATCATCCAGAAAGATCACCTGTTTCTCTTCATAGCCTCCAAGTTCCCCGATGAGCCCTCTGATCTTTTCATTCTCCGTTTTCTGCGCCGGGAAACAGTTTCCTTTGATGACATCGATATCAGACAGAGCGCATATCAGGATCAGCATAATAAAAACAGCGGCGAACAAAAACCGGACCGGACGGCGTGTCCGGGCTGCGTCTTTACGGATAAGCCAATCTGCGAACAGTCCCTCAAGAATGATAAGCACAGCCACTGTCACTGCAAGATACCTCGGCTGTGTCCCCGCTCCGGTAAACCAGAGTATTATGAAGTTAAACAGGACCACGAAGATGAGACCGGCTTCCGTTCCCTGTACATCTGCCGTGCGCTCTTCATCAAAAGCCCCGGAGAAAACTTTTCTTAAATAAAAGATCACTCCCGCCATCAAAAGCAGAGCCCATACTCCCCTGAAGGTATGCATGATCCCCTGCATTGATATCACGGGGATCCGGTCATACGGGAAGCTGCCAAGATATTCAAAATAGCTTCTGAAGATCTCAAAAAATGAATCCGTCACCTGATCGAATGTTATCAGGTTCATGGACATTGAAGAGGTTCCGACATTTTTAAGATGCGAGATGATGACGCCCATTCCCGACAGGATCGTCACTGCCGCACAAAGGATCGTATTCCTGCTGATTAATACAGGCTTTTTTTCTTTTCCGCAAAGCCATGCAAAAAAACAGCCCGTCATTACCGGAAGCGAACCGGAAAGAAAAGTATACGGCCCGCCGGATACTCCGCATACAAGATTCAGAAAACAGCACACGGCTGCAAGAACAAACCATAGCGGCCTGTTTTTATTATCCGCATTCAAAAGGTACAGCAATAATAAAGGCACCAGGATCTTTACCGCATACTGTCCCCCTGCAAAATAAGTCATGTTATAGGACAGGAGCTGCCCGAAGGAATAAGGGATGATCATCAGAGTGCAGGTAAAGACGATCACCGGAAGTGAAACATCTTTCTGCTTCATGATCAGATAAACGATGAACATCGTAAAAATTGCGATCATTATGTTCGCGATTCCGAAGGAGATACAGATATTCCCGCACACCCCGTAGATGATGCACGCCAAAAGCAGCGGACAGTCTATCTCCAGCGTTGTCTGGTTGTGCCAGGCCGGGAGAAATACAGTCTTTCTGTTCCAGATCTCGATGGCATGGATAAAAAGCTTTGCCACATCATTATCCATTGTCTCGGGAATACAGAACAGGTTCGTATATATCAGAAAAACAGCCTGAAGAGCAAGCAGCAGCCCTGCCGCCAGGAAGACGATTTTATTTTCTTTCCTTATCATTACAGAGTTTCCTTTATACACATTTTCGGATCTCACTGCATGCTGTCCATTCCCGCGATCATCACATTATATTTCGTGATCCTGTTCCCGTCTGTCTCTATCTTTGCAGCCATGAGATCCGGAGGGAACATCGTATTCTTCCCCGCCAGATAGTCTTTTACATCATATTCCTCATCCCCGATGAATGTATCATCAGGAACGGTGAGGACACAATCCTCATCAAACTCAAGGGTCACATCCTCATCCATCATATAGGTCAGGGGAAAATACAGGGACATCCCGGCAAAGAATATCATGTCATCCTCATCATAGCCGTCATCCGCAAAATAATCCGGAGACCCCATCTGCTTTATCTGCTCTTCTTCAAGCGCAAGAGTCAGACCGTAGACTATCTTTTCTATCCCGAAATAGTCCTCATAGCTTTTTTCTTCCTTGAAGACCCTCTCATAATCCTCGTCCTCATCAAAAGCCGTCATCGAAAGAGCCGTTCCGTAATCTCCTCCCCTGCTGATGGACAGTATCATGTACCTGTCATCCGCGAAATCAACAACATCGCCCTCATTGAGCGCATCATACTCATCCTTTTTGAGTATGCAGGTCCCAAGCAGCGCTCCCGTCACGCTCTTTTCATCATTTGATACGGGCATGAAGTAAAGGCCTCCCTCATGAGGAAAAACATCCTGGAGATTCTTTTCCTTTGACTTCGCGGCGTTAAAGCTTGATGATTCTTTTTTCTCCTCCTCCGGTTCTTCCTCTTTCTCCTCATCGGATGAGACCGTATTCTCTGACGGTGTCTCTTCCTCCTCTTCAAGGAGAAACTCCTCTTCCAGGGAAGCCGTCTCCTCTTCATCCTTATTGGATCTGTTCAGGTCAATCGTCATGAATACAGCTATGTTGATCATGATGACCGCTATGATGAACGCGGATATCAGGATGTTTTTCTTTGCGGTATCAGACAGAGATACTGAGCTGATACGAAGGAAGAATTTCTTTATCTGTTCCTTTTTTGCGGCGACCTTCCTTACCCTCTTGACCGCCTTCTGCTTTGCGGCCTTTTCCCGCTGCTTCTGGAATTTTGCCCTGGCCCTGGCACTCTTTTTGCTGCGGCTTTCCTTCAGGGCCTTCTGACGGTTCTTTTCCCTCTGCTTCTTTTCGGATTCGGAAAGTTCAGCGGATTTCTTTTTCGCCGCCTTCTTCTCCTCAGGCTTCTTTTTTGCAGCCTTCTTTTCTTCAGCCTTCTTTTCTTCAGTCTTCTTCTCTTCGGCCTTCTTCTCTTCGGTCTTCTTTTCTTCGGCCTTCTTTTCTTCGATCTTCTTTTCTTCGATCTTCTTTTTTCCAGATTTCTTCTTTTTCTTTCCCATTGTCAAAAACTCATCTCTTCCCGGTAGTCATGAAATACTTTTATATCGCCCTGCTGTCATGGCAGGTAAAATAAATTATCTGATAGGGTTCCGAGATCCTTTTCAAAAGATTGATCCCGCCTTTCACCCTGTCATTATCCAGATTAACGAAGGGATCGTCAAGTATCAGGAACGGTCTCTCTTCCTCATACATGGCTTCGATCATTGCCATCCTCCTGCAAAGTCCGACCAGATCCCTGTACCCTCCGCTCAGCAGCCCGGTATCCCTGCTGACTCCGCGGTTTCGCACGCTTATCCCCAGATTCGCATCCAGCTCATATTCCCTGCCGTCATCCGGCGAGAGTACACTGTAATACTTGTCAAAAGCGCGTTTTACCGGTTCCATATATCTGCCGGTAAAGCTTGCCTTTGCCTTTTCCAGGTATTCCCTTGTATCGGAAATGATATCATATCTGTACTGAAGTTCGGCCGCTTTTTCCTTCAGGTTCTCTATCTCTTCTTCATCAGCTGCGATATCTTCCAGAACCTCGTTGCAGCCGTCAAGTTCCTCTTCATATTTCCTTAGGTTCTCTTCCTCTTTTGCCACCTCGTCGGATATGATCGAAAACTCTTCATCCAGCTCATTCAGATCCTTTTCCGGCTCTGCGGCATCTTCAAACGAGTCCGCCCCGTCATGATCCTTCAGAAAGACAGCCAGTTTTTCATCTGCCTCCTTCTCCCTGTCAGCGGCATTTTTGAGATCATTCATCCTGTCCTTCAGCCTCAGAAGACCTCCGGAAGGATCAACGCTCTCTTTCTCCCCGTAACCTGAAAGGAAATCATTTATTTCCTTTACCATCATTTCCCTTTCTTTTACGGTCCCATCCAATCCCTCTCTCTTCTTTGAAAGCTCCCTCTGCTTTCTGGAATCCTCCTTCACGCCCTCAAGGAACGCTGCAATATCTTTCACTTCACCCTTCTCGCCGAGACTGTCCAAAAACTCCCTTGCCGTCTCTTCGGTCTTCTGTATGAACCTTTCATCATCATCTATGCTCTTTGCAAGCTCGATCGCAGTCTCATCCATCTGTCTCTTTATCTTTTTCATTGATAATAAAGACATTGCTCCCGCCAGGGCCGCGACTCCGGCCACGGCATATGCGGCCAAGGCCGGCAGATTCTTTGAAAAACCGAGTACAAAGGCAGCTGCGGCAATCACAAAAAACAGTATACCTGCGATCACCCTTACCGTATTCCTTCTTTTTTCATCAAGCCTTTCCTTTTTTTTCATCTCCTGCATCAGCTTCAGGTTGGCCTTTTTTGAAGGCAGGACGTTTTTTCTGTTTGCGCTTTCGGCGCAGAGCGCCAGAAGCCTTGATATCTCCTCGTCCTCGGGAAAGCCGTTTACATAGGTATCATATATCCTTTCCTCTTCTTTTCTTTCATCCTCGCTCAGGCGAAGATCTCTCATGGACCTGTCAAGTCCCGCCAGATCCGTGGCTTTTTTTACCATTTCGCCAAGGACATCTTCCTGCGGCACTTCCCCGGGAAACGACCGCATGATCTCCTCCTTCTTTTCCCGGGCTTTTTTTGCCTCCTCCATCAGGCCCTCATATTCACGCCTGAGCCTGAACCTGTCTTTTTGCAAAGAGACCTCTTTCATCTCTTCCCTTATGCTTTTAAGCTTCTTTTTGTTTTCTTCCTGCAGCAGGCCCAGCCTCTTTATCTGATCGAGGATCTCCTCCCTGTGCTCTTCATGCGAAGCCTTTGCCGCGATCCTGACCTCGCGGGATGCGAGATCATCTTTCAGTCTGGCTATGGCGCCGGTCTTTCTGTAAGGAGTCAGGCTGTCCGCTTCCTTTTTCAACTTTTCCTGCACAATAGAAAAGCGTCCCATATCGTCAATATCATCTACATTCCCGATCTTGGCGTTTATGGCACTGGTCGCTTTTGTCTCGCAATCCTGCTGCCCTATGAAAACCGTCCTCTCAAAGGAGTCGCTGTCTATACCGAAAAGCTCTTCGCCTATCTTTTCTGTATAATCAGAACTTTTCAGGTTTGTCTTTGCGTCATAGAGTTCAAAAGTGCTTTCCTTTTTTTCATTGAAAGTCCGCTCTATCCTGTAGGTCTTTCCCTTTGCCTCAAAAACAAGCATCCCGCCGTAGCCGCCTCCCTGCCAGGGCTGAAATCTCTTCCTTTCGTTTTCAAGCTCGCTCCTCTTTCCTTCATTGTCAAAGCCGAAAAACATGATCCTGATAAACGACGCCAGGGTGCTCTTTCCCCATCCGTTCTCATGGACTATGGTATTGATGCCGTCATGGAACAGGCATTTATAATCCTTCAGCGTTCCGAAATTGTCTATCTGCAGACTGATCAGCTTCATTGCCACTCCTCCCCGGAAAGAGCCTGTATGCCGCACCGGATGATAGCGGATCTCCTGTCCTCATCAAGGCTTGTGTCGGATTTCAGGAGCCTGACGAATTCACCTTTAAGTGAAGCATCCTTCAAAAAGCTGTCATAATCAACAGCTATGGAAGTCTCATCGGAAACCTTCACGAAATAAAAATCCCTTTCAAACTTTACCCTCACCTGCTCCGGATCCTTTTCGCACTCTACATCGACCTTTCCGCACAGCACGATCTTTACCATGTCCTCTGCGGGGATATCCCTGCCATCGAGCGCATCCTCCACGGCCTGTGTGATCTCCACGCTCGTCATGACTCCGCTGACATCCACATTCAAAAGATGCAGCCTTCTCTTTGCAAAAGGTATGAACTTGTGAGAGACAGTCCTTTCCTTCACATCTATATCCAGAAGCTCAAATCCGTGCTCGCCGCATTCATCAAACCCGCGTCCTTCGAGGCACCCCGGATAACAGTACTCTCCTCTCGGCATCAGCTCTCCTGTCCTTCTTTCATGGATATGACCCAGAGCCAGATAATCAATGCTTTTATTCTTCAAAGCACCGAGGTTTATCACCTCTGCCCTGTCGCGCCCTGCATAATCAGAAAGCTGACCGTGCAGCATCACTATGTTTATATCCTTTGGGGAAAGCACAAGCTTTGCATAGATCTCGCCGGAATTATCTTCATCAAGCTCAGCTCCCGAGATCACTATCCCCTCATCCTCCATCCTGTAGGAAGTCCATTCCCCGCCGAAAAGCCTCAGATTTTCCGGAGCCTCAAAAAAAGCATTATCGTCATGATTGCCCTTCAGATAATAAAAGCATATATCCGGGTTCGCTCTTATTATCCCGTATACGGTATTGCGCGCCGTGGCAGACACCGTTTTACGGTCAAACAGATCTCCGGCGATGAGGACAGCCTTTATTTCATTATCAGCGGCATACTTCACCATCCTTGAAAAAGTATCCAGAAGCTCCGCTCTTCTCTCTCTTGCTTTTTCCTTTGAAAGATTTGCATTCAGTTTTGAATCAAGGTGCAGGTCCGCACAGTGTATCATCTTCATAATAAAACCGTCTTTCCCAAAAGCCTCAAATCAGGCTGTAGTATCTCATCGCATTCATTATCCCGTCTTCAAGCAGCCCGGTGGTCACATGATCGGCATACTTTTTTGCCTCATCGGTCCCGGAATCCATGACGATCCCGGTTCCTGCTTCTATCAGCATCTCTTTGTCATTAATGCTGTCTCCGAAGGCAAAGGTATCTTTTATCTGCGCTCCGAGAAGCTCGCATACCCTTTGTATCCCGGTGCCCTTATTATGCCCTTTCGGCACCACCTCCATCACCGCATCATTGTGCTCGATGAAATCGTAGGAATCTTTCAGCTCCTCCTTGAAGGGAGCCCGGTCGCATCCGCGGGTGGAACATGAAAACTTCTGTATCTGCCCGTTTTTTACATCGGACAGGCGATGCAGGTCCTCTCCCATCTCGCGCGAAATCTTTCTCATATAATAGTTCTGGTCATCATCGGGAAACTCCTCCACATTTGCATAGAGGCATTTCGTCCCCTCCATGATAACCTTGAAGCCATGTTTTTTTGTGATCTCAAGGATCCTGTCCACCTCTTCAGCCGGCATGATCTTTGACCAGACAACCCTGTCATCATATTCTATCATCGTACCGCATCCGGATACTATTCCGTCAAAGCCTATGCCCAGAAGCTTTTCATCCCTGATAAAGGACCTGCTCCTTCCTGTGTTGATGAAAGCCTTATGTCCGTTTCCCTGTGCAAGCTTTATGGCTTTTATCGCGCTTTCCGGTATATAGTTCCTGTAGTCCCACAGCGTCCCGTCCATGTCAAAGAAAAGCAGTTTCCGGGTCATTTTCAGTCAAGCTCCTTTATCAGTTTCATAGCCTCATCACCGTCAAAATCCTCAAGTGCTTCCCTGATCTTTTCCATGCTGCTTCTCCTGTCCTTCAGATCATGGTCAAGGAGCATGCCCGCTATCATCCGTGCCTCGTCATATTCAAAGGCATCGATCAGCAGGGTCATCCTGTGCAGATAATCAGAAAGGTCATCATCGGAAAGCGGCGGCAGCTCGCCGCCTTCAGGGCTTTCCAGGACCTTTGCGCATTCCGAAAGCTTTCCTACCAGTTCTTCATAATCCGTCATGAAGCCGTCAAAAGAAGCCCTGATCATGCCAATATCTTTTTTGTTTCCAAGTTCTTCAAGCCTGAGGGCTTTTTTTGAAAGTTCTTCATCGCCCATGATCTTTGCCGAGCTTTTTACCGCATGCACTCTGACGGTGAAATCCTCTAAATTCCGGTCTTCAAGGAACCTTCCCAAAAGATCTAAGTTTTCCCTCCCGGTACGCACAAAGGATTCCGCTATCTCGATCAGCGTGTCTTCGTTTCCGGCATTTTTCATCGCCGCATCAAAGTCTATCTCCTCTATCCTGCTCAGCAAAGACAAGTACTTTTTCCTGCTGTCCTTCACATGATCCTTCTTCCGTGTTTTTTCCTCCTCGGGCGCAAGGATCTTTTCTTCGGGAAGATGCTGCATGATCAGTTTTTCAAGCGCAGGGCCGCTCACAGGCTTTGAGATATAATCATCAAAGCCCTCTGCCAGGTACTTTTCCTTTGCTCCGCTTACAGCATCGGCAGTCAGGATCACGCATACCGTATCTGAATTCAGATTATCTTTCCCGCGCAGCTCCTTAAGGACTTCGATTCCCTTCATCTGCGGCATCTGCTGGTCGATAAAAATGATGTCGTACTTTTTCTTTTCCGCCATCTCAAGCGCTTCTTTTCCGCCCGGAACGGTATCTATCCGTATCTGCGTATTTCTCAGGAGGGATGTGATGACTATAAGGTTCATCTCGGTATCATCCGCCACCAGAATATCCGCATCGGGCGCCCTGAAGCTTTCATGATATGTCTCTTTCTGGGTGACTGCCTTTCTTCTGGCCGCGTTATAGTCGCCGACTGCTTCCCAGTCCGTCACTTTCTGCTTTACGGCAAAGGAAAAAGTCGATCCCTTCCCGTATTCGCTCTTTACTTCCAGATGCGACCCCATCAGGTTCAGGAAACCGTTCACTATGCTCAGTCCCAGGCCCGTGCCCTCGATCGTGTAATTCTTTTTTGCATCCAGTCTTTCAAAGGGCCTGTTCAGTTTTTCCAGGTCCTTCTTTTTGATGCCTATACCGGTATCGCTCACACTGAAAGCCAGCTCGATCCCGGTCTCTCCGTTTTTCTTATAATCAACCTCCAGCTTCACGCTTCCTGTCTGCGTATATTTGACCGCATTGTTCAGGATGTTTACCGCGCATTGCTTGATCCTGGTCTCATCCCCGTTCAGCGCATGCGGTATCTCGGGATTGACATTTACCAGAAGCTCCAGTCCCTTTGAAACTGCCCTTGGCGTGACGAGATTGACTATATCGTTCAAAGTGGATGAAAGATCATAATCAACCGAAACTATCTCCATCTTTCCGGACTCAATCCTCGCGGTATCAAGCAGGTCGTTAATCAGACCCAGGAGCAGCTTTCCGGAATCCTCTATATTCTGCGCATAACTTTTCACATTCTCTTCTTCCGATTCGCGCAGTATCATCTCATCCATCCCGAGGATGGCATTGATGGGTGTTCTTATCTCATGGGAAACATTTGAAAGAAAATCCGTTTTTGCCTTATTGGCCTTTTTTGCCTCATCGGCCATCAGGACAAGGTCCTCCGACATGGCGGTAAAGAAATTAAACAGCTTGTACTGGGCAGGCACTATGCTCCAGAACGGAGTCTCCTCCTGGTCCTTTATCTCCGGATCCCTTATCTCCTGATCCGGCAAAGCAGCCTCTCCTGTCTGTCCCTCCCTGAAAGCCACTGATATCAGGGCGCTGTTGTATTCGCCGAATCCCTTTTTGTTTGAATGGAGCTCCGCAAAACCATATACCTCCACCCCGTCCTTAAAGAATCCTTTATAATAATCCGTTTCCTCATGCTCATTTTCCTTCAGGAGTATGAGCCTGTTGACACAGATAAAAAGCAGAAGTCCCTGCGGCCTGAAAGCCTCTGCCTTTTTGCTGTCTTTCCGGATCTTTCTGAATATCTCATCCGGATTGCCGTAGCTTAAGCGCAATGTATCGCCCTCTTCGAGCGGAATGCCAAAACTCAGGTCTTCGCTGTCCGGTTCGGACATGCCGATATAGGCCTTCAGTATCCCGTCCTTCTCACGCACCAGCGGAAAATCACAGACATTCCAGGGATTGATCTGCTCTTTTTTCAGTCCCAGGTATTTTGTATAGACAGAAGCCGCGCTCATCCCGTCTATCTTTTTGACAAGTGTCGGTGAGGCCAGCTTTGTGACCTTCATCTCCCTGCCCATCGGTGTCCATCCGAGATTATAATGAGCCCTTATATTCAGCTTTTTCCCGCAAAAGATCACGGCATGGAGGATATTGAAAACGGGCTTCTGGCCGGAAACGACATAGAAATTGGTGTAGCCCGGACCCACCGTTGCCTTCATCCCGAAAAACTGAACATCCTGAATGTTTTTTGAAGCATTCGAAAGCAGCTCGTCAAACGGGATCTCATATCTGTCCGGATTCAGGTAGACGCCCTTCGCATTATCAAGAGACCTGATCCTTTCATTCAGTCCGCTGCCCGGCACATCCTCTTCCTCAAAAGGATATATGCTGATACCGGATCCTTCAAAAAGCATCAGGGATATCAGAAAATTCCCTTCCTTCGGGGGTTCGAAGGGAACGGAAAGTATATGCTCGCCGTCATGATAGCTTGTAGCGCTGATAAAGGCATCCGGAAAAAGCCGTGAAAGCTTTCCGGCAAACCTCTTTACCTTATCACTCTCCCACAGCTCATACCACGCCAGCAGGAACCTGGCAGATGCATCCGCATACGCCTTCATTCCGGCCGCCTCTTCGGCAAACTCCTTTATTCCTTTGTAATTCTTAAATTTCCGGGTGATTTGGATCATGGTCCCATTATAGCACAAAAAGTGCTTTTACCACACTCCGAGCAGAATACATACTCCCGGTATCCATGCAGTTGCCACACCTTCGATGACCTGCAGGACGGGGACAAACTTCCCCAGATCCTTTTTCAGGATATCCGTAATAAATGCGCTTCCCCAGAGAACAGCCCAGAGCCACCATATTATGCCCCATCTGATATCGGGTTCTATGCCAAGCATGACATTCCCCGATACTCCTTCGATGAATCCGAAAATAACGGCATTGACTGCAACAAATGTGGAAAACACCGCAAACGGCCTGCTGTCCAGATCGAATATATTGTTTATGGCGACAAACAGATATGTGAATCCGAACAAAAGCCCGGTACCCGCAGCATAGTATTCACCCTGCGCTATGCATACGAAATTAATAAAGACCGACAGTCCTCCCACAAAAATGTTCATTACCGCCGCGGCTTTTCTGTTTATCCCCCACAGCGAGCAGATCCCGTTGTTTATCAGTACGATACCTACAAAAAGCAGACACACTCCAAGCATATCCCACCTCCGATTTTTTCTGACAAGATTTTATAATATATACAACTCCGATTCAAGAAGCCGCGTCACTTCATAGTGCTTGACATTGCTTTCACGGCAATAGTATAATGATACAGTTGTTTTCACAGAAAACAGTTTCGGCGAGATAGCTCAGCTGGCTAGAGCACACGGTTCATACCCGTGGTGTCGAGGGTTCGAGTCCCCCTCTCGCTATGCAGAAAAACAGGATCCCGAAGGGGTTCTGTTTTTTTGCATATCTTCGATAGTGGTCCTCTCACCCTGGGTGGAAAGCGGGTATCATACCCGTGGAGCAAAACATGCCCTTTGGCATGTTTTGAAGCCCGCTTATGAGCGCCAGGCGCGAGTGGCGCCGTCCGAGGGTTCGAGCCGGAGCAGAGCGAAGATCGAGCCGGAGCGGAGACCGAGTCCCCCTCTCTGACATTTTTATTCTAAACCTTGTTTACTACGCTCGCTGTTGTGAATATAAATCAGTTGTATTATAATAATATATGTCAACAGGCTATGCATGGATATCAATAATCGGATCTGATCAGGGTGAAAAAGCATGGACTATACGATTAGACTTGCATGGGATGCTGAAGCATCCGTCTGGTATTCTTACAGTGACGATGTTCCTATCACATTAGAGGCAGATACTCTCGATAATCTGGTTAAGCGTGTCAGAGAGGCTTTGCCTGAGATGATAGAATTAAATCATTTAAGCAAGCCGCAAAACATTTATTATCTGATCCACGAGAGCAGGGAACTCGCAGTCTGATGGCAGAATAGAAAAAGTCAGGAATTCATCAAATGTCAAAGAAAGGAGGACAGTTATGCAGCAGAAAAAGAATATGATCAATGTAACAACAGGAAACAGAGGTCTGGCTGTCCGGCTTTTGGCTTAACCGCGCAATCACGCACTTCCATAGTCTTTAGCAGACAGGACGCCTCTGTAGATAGCATGGCGTTCTTTTTGTGCTTATTTTTACGAAAAGAACGCCCAAAAGAAAGAGGTATGTTTTGTTTACTATCAAAGGAAAATACGCAGACGCAAAGATATTTACAACAGAAAGCCGTGATACCGCCATTGACCAGTATGCGGTGGCACAGTTACAGATGCTGTGTGACAGCCCTGTATCAGAAGGCTCAAAAATAAGGATCATGCCTGATGTCCACCCCGGAAAGATATGCACCATCGGTCTTACGATGACGGTTGGGAATAATATACTGCCCAATCTCATCGGTGTGGACATCGGCTGCGGTATCACAGTTACAAAACTGAATAAAGCAAGAATGGACTTCAGGAAACTGGATGTCGTAATAAGGGATCATGTTCCTGCCGGCTTTGCCATCAGGGACAAGGCTCTTGAGCGTGCCCTGGAATTTGAGCTGTCCCGTCTTCACTGTGCCGCGCACATACAGAACGACAAGGCACAAAGAAGCCTCGGCACCCTGGGATCCGGCAACCATTTCATCGAGATCGACCGGGATGATGACGGCAGCTATTATCTGGTTGTTCACACCGGAAGCCGGCACCTTGGCCAGGAGATCACAGAGCACTATCTGAAAAAGGGCGCCGAGATCATCGCAGAGCGCGGTGAGACTGTTCCTTATGAGCTGACATATCTTGAAGGCAGGCTTTTTAATGAGTACCTTCACGATCTGATGGTGGCCTGTGAATATGCCGACCTGAACAGATCCCTGATAATAAAAGAGATCCTGAAGGGCATGAAATGGAAAAGCGGAGAAATGCTTTCAGTCCGCCATAATTATATTTCTGAGGGATCCGAAGGCCTCTTATTGAGAAAAGGCGCGATATCTGCCCATGAAGGAGAACCGGTGGTAATACCCATAAATATGAAGGACGGCGTCATCCTTGGAACCGGCCTTGGCAATGAAGACTGGAACTGCTCTGCTCCTCACGGTTCCGGCAGGCTCATAAGAAGGGACGAGGTAAAAAACAGCCACAGCGTTGCGGAGTTCAGGTCAGCGATGAAGGATGTCTATTCAAGCTGTATAGGGGCAGACACTTTGGACGAAGCACCGTTTGCCTATCGCGATATTGAAGAAATAACGGCAGCGATACAGGACACGGTCAAGATAGACAGGATAATAAGACCGGTCTACAGCTTTAAGGCCGGCAACAGAAAATAAGCAGAAAAATGCTGCCTGGCGGGAACATACCCGGATCGTCCGCGGAAACCCGGTTAGAGTGTATGAAGGGATGGAGTTTAGACGGAAAAAATGATAAAATAAATCTGTGTATGGATAACTGTGACACAGAAATCCGTGGCAAAAAAACTGGAAAACTGACAAATCGCATATTATAGAAATTTCATTTTTCAGTATTATTAGAATGGATAGAAATGAGCCCCCAGGAAAAGGCAATTCAGCTTATTCAAGAGATACCAGAAAGTGAAATGGACTTTGTTATCTGTTTTTTGAAGGGAATAGTAATGCCTGAAAAGAAACTGGACACTCAGGCTGTAAGGCATCTTATAGATGATCTAGATAAGGCCAGAAATCTTGCGAACACGGAAGGATGGATAAGCGAAGAAGAATTCTTTGCCAGGCAAATATGATCATAGGGAGGTATGGTATGAATACACAACAAGTTCAACGGCCTGTTGATATGATAAACAATGTGCATTTGGGTACCTGGATGGAATGGAAGGATATTGTAAGCTTATTCCCAAACAGGTGGGTTTTTCTGACAGATTACAAACTTGATGACAAAAGCAATATTGTTGGAGGTATTCTGAAAGTGGTTTGCAAGGAAACAGAGTTTTCTCTTGTAGAAGATATACTTACGGAAAAAAACAGGGATGGATTTTTACATAGAACCACTGAATTACCTGGCAATATTTTGTGGGTGGAATGATATGGTTAACATAAATCTCGATAACACAGTAAAACGTCCTGCATTATCCCTCAGATGTCCGACCGGTCCTATAACCTGCCTGATTGATACCGGTGCTATAATGTCGGTATGGTGTTTGCCTCTGTTCCTGTTCAAGAATAGTTTTCCTGAAGCCGAAAAACAAAGTTTCGTACCACGGTATCGGGATTTGGAGGGGTATCATACAAAAAACGTGATGTATGGAAAATTCCCGAATTTGTGCTGGAGGATCCTAATGGTGAGGGCAGCTATGTAATAAAGAATATGCTGATCGCTATAGTAGACGATTCCCGAATCACCGCCTTCAATATGATCCTGAGTTCACTGATATTTCGGGGATCATCCTATAGGATATTCGACAAGATAAATGACAAAAGGATAGAGATTTATCCGGAATATGAGCGCCCGGTTGTATGTATACCGGGAGAAACAATAGACAGGAAGACTCTGGACGAAGATATTATTGACAGTCTTAAGCTTGAAAAAGATGAGATCCTGATCAGTGGCATTACGGTCTTTGCCGATGATAAGTCTCTATCACCGATACATCTGTTTCCCATTATAAACCAATGAGATAATATTCCCAATAGCCCCATTCCATTTCCTTTCGTATAAACATGTAAAAGACGGTAAAGGAGAAACACTGTGATGAAAAAACTGGAAGAAGAAAAACTGGAAAAAGTAGTTGGCGGAGCGGAGGTTTCTTCTGAGCGGGGCGGCAGATTCATGAAAGGCGATCGTGTAAAAGAACTCGCTACCAATGAACCCGGAATGATCCGGGATTGCCGCTGGGATGCCGAATCTGGGATCTGGAGATATTTCGTTGTTTTTGACTGCGGCTTTGAATATTGGCTTTATGAAAGAGATATTCAACAAATTCCTTGATTTGATCCTACATTCCGCTTGTTATCACTAAAAAAGCAAATACTGCGACTATTCCATCTTTATAAAATAACCACACCCAGGTTATAACAGCCAGCACAGCCGGCAGCAGGACAAATCTATAACGGGGCTCATTTTATTTCATCAGTCCCCCATGAAAAAAGCATTCATAAACTCTGATATTACCACAGTATATTTCCTCATAACCCTGAAACCAACGGAAATCCCCGGTAACGCTGCATTTATAGGTATACTCCCCGGATTGATAATACTCCGGTCCTCTGTATGGCATGTTCTTATCTGCCTTGCGAAGAGCTTCTTTTAAGAAATCCCCGCTGAATCGCTGATCCAGAACCCTTCCGAGATAGTTCATGGCATACTGTATCTTTTCATCAAACCATACTGCCTCTTCGCCGGCAAACTGCTCGCCCCCAACATAAGTATCATAATATGTATAAGGCCCGTTGCTGTATATATAATCATGCGAGTCAAATCTGGTTGCATCTGTCTCATTCATATATGCAGCATAGGTATTTACATTTGCTTCAAGCCTGAAATCGATCAGTTTACTGATATCACTCTCTTCCTCCGGTTCACAATTGATCATGCATTCCTGATCACGCACCAGATAATCAACCGTAACATTGAAAAGATTGCTGATCTGGATCAGGTTACTGATATCAGGATACGCCTGACCGGATTCCCATTTTGCAACTGCCTGTCTGGACACATCAAGCTTCTCTGCCAGTTCCTCCTGTGTCAGTCCTTTATTCTTTCGAATCAGCTGCAGTTTTTCTGAAAAGATCATGTTCATCACCTCCACGGCCAATGTACCATCATAAACACGCAGGATACATCAGCCGTTGGTTGCTTTTTTGCTACCTTTATTATACATCCCTGACATCAGCCCCAGGGATCCGTTGTAGGGATCAGATCATCTTCCCGAATCCGGTCTGATCTTCCCGGCCAGTCAATAATGTAGTAATAGGTTTGCTCAAAGGGGGAGTATTAAGCGTCACATAAAAAAGGCCATAAAAACGGTTCAGGATCATCAGTAGATCCTGAACCGTTTTTTAGGTCCGTTACTAATACTCCCTATATTTTGGTTTGCCATCTACATCAATGTATACTTTGTATTTTAATTTACCGTTAATGTATATGTATTCTTCCCGTTCTTTCTTCTTATCTATCCTGTAATCTATCGCTAAAGAACATTTCTTCCCTGTTCCATCGGAAGCCTTTATTGTATAGGTTACTTTTCCGGTGCCGGCCGGTTTTTCGTCACGATCCTTTCTATTTACCACAACCATACCTAATATTCCGTTGGTTCGGTCAAAATCCGTCAGCTTTGCACTGGCGATCTTCGGATTGCTTCCGGTGACAACAGGGTAAAGCAGTGAATCGGTTTTAAAGTAAAACCCATAATCTCCGCCTCCGTAATAACTAAAAGGGTTAGCATTGGGGTAATCTTTTCCGGGATCATAGAATCCAATGAATTCCGTCGGCGTTGTCCCGTAAAAATCCTTCTCGCAGTATGTACCTGATCCGTCCGCAGCGGAAGCCTTAACCGTGATCCAAAGATTTCTGTAACCGCTAAATTCCTCGCCACGATTCTTGGCAGCATCCTCACCAAACTTTAATATTCTTTTGTCCACTCTCAGGGTGCCGTTACTGATATTTATCAGTTTATTGCTGCTGACCATTTCGGTAATGTCGTCATCACGCCCGGTTGCGTTGTTGTGAGCAACGACTCTTACAGGATATTTGTCCCATACGATTTTTTTATTGGAAGGGGTTCCGTAGGACGAGCCGACGGCGGTCCTTAATTTCATGCTTTTTCCGTAAGCAACCGAAGCCTGGTTTCCTTTTGCGATGATATCGAGCTTTGAAACAGGAACCGCAACCTTGATGTTTACGCAAGCCTGTTTATTTGAGCCGTCCACAGCCCTGCAGGTGATCTTTGTCGATCCGGCTTTTTTTGCCGTAACCTTTCCGGTAGCATCCACAGAGGCAACAGAAGGCTTTGAGCTTATGAATTCCACCGGCACAAGGGCGTTGTCGGTGCTTCCGTAAAGCTGAATCACATTTTCGGTCTTTGTGTTTAAGGGTGTGTCAACCTTAAAGAGTCTTGCGGATTTGAGATTTCCATTACTGTCGAATACTGGAATGAATACTTCATCACCGGTTACAATATCTGTCCCGGGTTTGAGATTGATCCTTGTAACAGCATCCACCAGCTGAACAGTCTTTTTTACTGTTTCTGTGCCGATTGTGGCGGTTACCGTAAAACTGCCCTCAGATGTCTTTTTTGTGCTGACCTTTCCGCTGGTCTTATTGATCGTAACTCCATCAGGCTCGCCTTCAAGCCCCCAGGTTACGGAGTTTTTGGGAAGATTGCGGTTCAGCTTAAAGGTAAGGCTCTTACTCTTTGCAATTACCGAAGGACCGGTAATGATCATTCCGGTTGAGGAGCTTCCCTCAAAGGTGATCCCTGCCTCGGCAACATCTGTCACGGTACCCAGTCCCGTGATACGCAAAACCTTAAGCTTTGCGGCGCCGTTCATGACAAGACCGTTATTGAGCAGATCTAAAGCGGGCACAGATGCCGTTCCGTTTGATGCCTCGACATAGAAGCCCTCCTTTATTTTGCCCGAAGCCGCCGAAGGTTTTTTACCGTTTACCGTGTAGATATATCCCAGGGTGCCTCCTTTGTTTCCGCCATCCTTAAAAGTGACGGTGCTTCCTTCGGTCAAAGCTGCGGGAGCAACGATCTCCGGTTTTCCGGTTTCTTCGAGGGTGGCAAGCATTGCAGCAGCGTTGACCATTCCGGCTCCTATCCCGGAAGCGCCCGGAACCTTTGTGGCCGTCTTTTTCATCACGGATTCTACCTGATCGGCTATCTTATCGGCAGCAGGCATTTCTCCGGATGCCTTCAGGGCGCTTATGTAAAGAGCGCAGACACCGGCTACAACGGGGGTAGCCATTGAGGTTCCGTCCCAGCTGGCCCAGTAATCGTAGTCGGACGCAATATGCTTCTCAACTTTCTCGTGTCCGTTCCAGCAGGAGAAGATCTGTGAGCCGGGGGCTGCGATATCAGCCCATGAACCGTAATTGGAAAAATCCGACCTCTGCCCGGTTTCATCCATGGAAGCCACTCCTATGACATTATCGCACTCAGCCGGGTACAGCATGCTATTCGTACCGTCGTTTCCAAGCGCCACACAGATAATGACTCCGTGCTTGTGCGCCTCATTTATTGCCTGCTGAACAGTATTGTTATATACCGGCCCACCAAGACTCATGTTTATAACCTCTGCCCTGGGATTTCCGTTATTATCCACGTAGTTGATGCCTTTGGCTATATACTCATCGCTAACTCCGCCGCCGCTAAAGATCGGTAGCCCCAGGATCTTTGCCTTCGGAGCAATACCGACGCCTCCGACCGTGTTTGCCGCTGCCGCGACGATTCCGGCTACATGGGTTCCGTGCCCGTTATAATCTATAAAGTTCGGGCTGACCGATGTCACAACCTCCGAGACCTGACCCTTAAGATCAGGGTGATCTGCGTAAACTCCGGTGTCCAGAACGGCGACAGTTACTCCCTCACCCTGTGTAACGCCCCAGGCTTTATAGCTTCCTACGGCGTCATGCATCCACTGGTACATTGACTTGCTGGAGCCGGACGAGTCATCCTTGAAAAGTCTTCCGGGATCCAGAGCAGGATCGGAGAATTGTTTTCTCCAATAATTCCAGTCTCTCTCATTGACGGCATTCTTTTTCCCTGACATTACCCCGGCCGACTCGCTTAAGCCGGAGAAGCTGTCGTTTTTTTCGGGAACGGGATCTGTAAGCTTTATAAATGAAATGGCATCCACGGGAGGCAGGGTGTTTTGTATATCGGCTCCAGCCCCGACCGCCTCCTTAACCGTGATCTTTGAGGTGTCAAGCTTTATGACCGCAACTCCGAATTCGCAGGATTCAAGAATTCCGCCGTAAGCTTCGGCAACTGTCTGCGCATATTCGGGATCCTTGCAGGCAAACATGACCTCATCCTCTGCGTAATCAACGCCCGGAGTGAGATTACCAAGGACTTCTGTCACATTTTTTTCAGTAATGTTTTTCTTGCCCTGAAGCTGCTCTTCCGTAAGGGAAAAGCCCTCCGGCATTCCCGTTATTCCATATGAAAGCGCCTTATCCTCAGACTGTGCCATTTCGTTTTCCGACACAGCAAATTCCTCTCCGTTCGGTCCTTCGGACTTCTGTTCATTTTCTGACAGTGAATCTGCATCATCCGGTGCGTTAAACTCATTTTCAGCCGGATCCGCTGCGGGTGCTTCAGCTCCGCTAACGGTCTTGTCTGCATTTTCATCAGCTTCAGTCCCGCTTTCGGTCTGTCCTGACTCAGCCGCCGCAGGCGTTTCCACATTCTGCCCTGTGTCAGACGGCGGAGCCGTTTCAGCTGCAAAAACCCCACCTGTCTGTGATACCGTCATCGAGATCACAAGCAGGATAGCAAACACCTTCCTTATCAGTTCCGTTTTCAGTCTTACTTTCATCCTTTTCCTCCCGGATCAATAAAAACAACAATTTCGGACAGAGCTGTTACGTCTGTCAAATGTATCCGCTTACAAATGATATTATATGTTTTGTCTGCCCGTCAACCTTCCCAAGTTATAACAGTACAGCTGCTATCAGTATAGCAGTGCACTTGGGCGCCTGAATTGTATTTCCCCTCCTTTATTGCTATAGTAGTAGCGAATCTGTCGGAAAAATATATTAAGGAAAGAATAAACATGTTTGAAATGAAAAGTTCAGGAATAAGAAAAACAGGCTGGATTTTTAAGCTTGGAGCTGCACTTCTTTTTGAATCTGCGCTTCTGTTCGCATCTGCGTTTATCCCGGCGATGACTGAAGCAGCTTTCGCAACGGCTCTGAATATGGATATGTATTATATTGACCACAATACAGAAGGTACGAAAGAGATACAGGGACCTTTCGCTGAAGGCGCAACAGGATACACGAAGCTGGATACTAATACCTCACTGCAACAGACACTCCGGGATAAAGGCACCTATGTCGTGACCGAAAAACCCGTTATTATCACCCAGCTCACGATAAGCGGCAATGTTAACCTGGTCCTCATGGATGATACGATGCTTGTGGTCCAGAACGGCATCCATGTGGAAAAAGATGCGACGCTCAATATCTACGCCGGAGGCAGATCAAAGACCATCAGGGGCAACGGGAAACTCTATGCGGGATATACCGTTCCACGGAACAATACAGGCAGCTATCCTGTTCCCACACACACGGTCTCGACCAATGTGGCTGCCGGTATCGGGGGCTACAGCATAGATATCAGCGGCAATCATCTCGACGATCATCTTGACTGCGGAAAGGTGGTCATTCATGGCGGCATAATAAAAGCAGCCGGCATGAGAGGCGGAGCCGGGATCGGCGGAAGTGACGGCGGCAAGGGCGGCGAGGTCGTGATATACGACGGAACTGTCACGGCTACGGGAGATGTCAGCCAGAATAATATAACAGCAAATGAATATGGCCTGATCACGGACGGCACAGTTATCGGAGGCGGAGCCGGGATCGGCGGCGGCAGCAACGGCGACCGTGACATCAGCAGCGAAGTCAGCGGTGGGTATCTTACTGTCTATGGAGGCATAATAAATGCCACAGGCAGCGGAGACGGGTACTTCGGCGGAGCCGGGATCGGCGGTGGCGGCGGAAACAGAGGACATGGCGGAAAGGGAGCTTCAGTAACCATTAAGGGCGGCTTTGTCACGGCTGCGGGCGCCGGCGGAGGTGCCGGTATCGGCGGCGGTAACGGCGCTGCCGGCACCAGCTTTGAGATACACAAAGGAGTGGTGGCAGCCACGGGCGCCGGCGGAGGTGCCGGGATCGGCGGCGGCAGCGGCAACGACTCTGAAAAGATCGCCGGCGGCAATGGCGGTAATGTAAGAATATACGGGGGAAGCGTTGAGGCTGCAGGGTCAGAATTAAAAAACTCCTCCGGTGAAGCTATAGGCGGAGGTGCCGGTATCGGCGGCGGCAGCAGCAGCGGCAGTGAGGATACTCATAACGGCGGGGCCGGGGCTTCTTTGACCATTAATGGCGGAATAGTAAAGGCCGTCGGTACACCCCTGTCCAAAGGGATAGGGGGAGGAAGCAACCCTTTATCTTCCGCCAGTGAGGTCCTAAGTATTACGGGTGTCGAAATACGGCAAAGCGATGAGGATGTCAGGCCTGACTCTCCTTCCTTTGAGGATCTGAACAAACAGTATGTATGGATAGAAAAGCTTGAAGACGTATATTATACCGAATACATGAAAGGACCTGAGGATGATCCCGGTGCAACGGCAAGCGGAAATCTCCTGGAGAATGGAAAATATACCGTGGTCAGATACAGCCCGTCTGATGTTGCCTGGGACGGAAACGGAGACGGAGGCGCTGCATATGTGGCATATGAGGATACGGCGGTTCAGGGAAAGATCCGGGTCAGCGGAAAGGTAAACCTCATCCTCTGCGATGAAAAGACCATGTATGCCCGGTCGGGAATACAGCTTGAAGACGGCGCCGAGCTTAATATCTATGCCGGGAGTACAGTCAATACGATCAAGGGCACGGGTATCCTGAAAGCAGCCGGTGGCATTATCGATAACAGCGGGGAGGGCGCATTTCCCGTAAAAGCCGATTCGGGAATCGGGGGTAATGGGACAGTGACCATTAATGGCGGCTGTGTTACCACCCTTGGCGGCGGCTTTACTTCCCCGGCAGCAGAGCCGGGAGGCGCAGGAGCCGGGATTGGCGCAAATGCCGGAAACGGGATCGGCGGCGATGGCTGCAGGGTGATAATAAACGGCGGCGTTGTGGAAGCAAGGGGCGGTGACGGAAATGATTCGGCAGACTCTGCCCCGGTTCCCATCGGCGGCGGCGCAGGCCTGGGAGGCAACGGCAGCAGCATCATCATTAACGGCGGAATAATAAATGCCTATGGAACCGACGGCGGAGCCGGGATCGGCGGCGACGGCGGCACAGATGATCCAAGGGCTTCCGTGACCATCAACGGCGGCTGCGTCACTGCCATGGGCGGCAGCGGCGTCAACAGCCGGACCCCCTATATGTCAATGGGTTGCGGAGCCGGGATCGGCAGCGGTTCAGCCGGCGGCCGGGAAGCAGACGGCCGGTATAGTTATGTTAACCTAAACAATATCACAGTATCTCTCAACGGCGGCTGTGTCACAGCCATGGGAGGCGGCGACCAGAGTCTGGGCAGCGGAGCCGGGATCGGCGGCGGCGGCCGGAAAGCCGGCGGTAATGTTTATATCAACGGCGGGAAGATCCTTGCCACAGGCGGAGGAAATTCCGGCGACGGCTCGGTCTCCGGCATAGGCAGCGGAAAATCGGGCGATGTCGAAGGCGGAGAAGGTGTTACATCGCTGAGGTTAGGCATAGGAGTAAAACTTTACGGAAAAAATCGTGAATACGGCGGTGAGACCGTAACTCTGACCGCAGAGGATGGCGCGATAGCAGACCGTGACAAGCTCTGTCATTTCATGTGGACGGATCCTGCAGGAAAACCATCTCTTTGGTTCAAAGATCCTGAAGCCCCCAAAGAGGATGGCGGAATCAACAGCTGCTCGGAATACAATGTCATAAAGGATTGTGACAGCGTTGCATTGAGCAGCGGGTGGTGCAATGACTGGAAGACTAAATTCTATGCTGTGGAAGGGGATGTGACAGTTCCAAAGCGCATCGAGGTAACAGGGAATCTGAAACTGATCCTCTGTGACGGTGCAACCCTCACGGCGCCGGAGGGCATACATGTTCCGAAAGGCTCCGGCCTTACGATCTATGCAGGCAGCATGAGAACATCCGAAAATATCGAGGGCACGGGAGTTCTGACTGCTGACGCCTCGTCTCTTGATAACGCTGCCGGGATAGGCGGAAACGGAGAAAGCGGCGGATCGGTCAATATCAATGATGTCAATGTGACGGCTATAGGAGGCAGCAGCGCTGCGGGGATCGGAACCGATGATGCGGAAGTGACAATAAGCGGTAACAGCGTCAAAGCCGTCGGGAGCAGCGACTGCGTGGGAATAAAAGGTTCTCTTACGGTATGCGATAAGTGCGTATATACAACAAGTGAAGACGGAAACAGCTGGACTAAGCAGGATATTCCCTCTTCCCTGCAACCGGACGGCCGTTACCGGTATATGGCATTTTGCACCCATGTATTGAGCTATAGCGCCGACGGAGCGACTGTCACGGCAGCATGCAAAAATAAAGCCTGCTTCTTTAAGGACGGGAAGGCGACCCTTACCATAGCAAGACCTCTTCATACGCACTATAGTGACGGCAAAAGCCCTGAAGCGGTCATTACCGATGATCATGCGATCCGCGGAGGAGCTGAGATCCTTTATTATGCCGTTGATGAAAGCGGAAACAAAACGGGCAGCGCTCTTACCGGTGCTCCCACTGATATCGGAAAGTACATGGCTGAGATCACTGTAGGCGAGGGAGAGGACGCGGTTACTGCATTCACAGTATATTCGATCAAACCGGACTGCAGCCACTCCCACACGGAGCTTCGTGATGTAAGACCCGGGACCTGCTCTGCAAACGGATACTCCGGAGATATATACTGTCCGGACTGCGACAGTATTATCGAAAAGGGAAAAGAAACTCCAAAGGATCCGGATAATCATCATTTCGACTTTAACGATGAACAGCATAAAAAAGTCACGAGAGAACCCACCCTCCTGCAGCCGGGTGTGACCACCTATACCTGCGTATGGTGCGGGAATGCCACAATGGAAAGAGCAGACATCCCCTGCCTTCCGGATGAGAAGGGCCGGGATCTGGAGGACTTAAGAGAGGATGTGGCGGACTTAAGCGGAAACGATGTCCCCAGGGTAGAGAAAAAGTCACTGGAGGACGGAAGCACAGAGGAGACCGTCACCATCGGCGGCGAAGAAGTCTCAAGGATCATCACGGATCCGGAAAGCGGCAAGGAGACCGTGGAATCAAAAGTCTGGGTCGCCGGTCTTAAAGACAGCTATATTTACACGGGATCTGCAATCAGGCCCGCCTTCCATGTCTATGACGGAATGCGAAGGCTTATAGAAAAGACTGATTATACAGTCACTTATTCAAACAGAAAGAATGTCGGCATCTCGAAAATCAAGCTGAAGTTTAATGGAAACTACAGCGATACGAAACAGGAGGAGCTTTCCTTTGAAATAAAACCGGCCGTCCTGGGTGTGGACATCATCGCCCACGAGACAGGCGCAGAGCTAAAGAAAGGCACACAGAAGCCCATGCCTGTGCTGACCCGGGCCGATACAGGAAAGACCGTGGGCATCGGAAGCTTCAATGTCTCCTATGATCCTTCGCCGGTGAAGGAAGCAAGAACCTATACTGCAACTATCACGCCGAAGAAAGAAGGCGGAAACTTTGCCGGGAGCACGACTGCTACGATCACGGTTGCAGACAAGAGCAAAGTCCTTTCAAATGCAAAGGTGATCTTTGATAAAAAAACCTATGCTTACACGGGGAAAGCCATCGTGCCGGGATATACCCTGAAAATAGGGGATGTACAGCTTGCGGAAGGCACTGATTATAAGCGTGTCAGCATCATGGGCAATACCGATCCCGGGACCGCTGCTGTCATCTTCGAGGCGGTCAGCGGCAACCCGGCCGGATATGTGGGAAGCAAGACATCCGCCTTCAGGATCACGGGAAAGGTCGCATTAAAGGATGAAGCGCCCTTTGAATACGCTTATAAGGAAAGCGTTCCCTATGCCAAAGGCGGTGCAGAGCCGTCCGTCACGGTAAGATATGACGGCGTCACGCTGAAGGAAGGAAAGGACTATACCGTTTCCTACAAGAAAAACAAGGCCGTCACGGACGGCGCCACGGCAGAGATAAAGATAAAGGGCAAAGGAAAGTATAAGGATACGGTCACGAAGAATTTTTCTGTCACAAAGCAGACACTGAAGGCTCAGGGAATGACCGCCACAGCCGCAGATCAGTTTAGTGTCAGGTCAAAGCTGAAGAAACCGACAGTCACGGTCACGGATGTAAACGGGGAGAAGCTGAAAAAGGGCACGGACTACACGGCAGGAACCGACTTTGAATACACGGGAGATGAAGATTCGGGAACCGTAACGGTGACGCTTACCGGCAAAGGGAACTATAAGGATGATGCCTCCGAGAGCATAAAGGTGACCTGCCGCTATACGAAGGATGCAGCGTCGGACATAGATAAAACAAAGGCCATGAAGAGCCTGCCCGGCCGGGACTACACAGGAAATGCGGTGAGATTAAGCAATGCTGACCTGACAGACATCCTTTATGCCGGCAGCAAGGATTCTCCAGACTATCTGGTTCCCGGAAAGGATTTCAGGATCACAGGCTACAGCAACAACATAAAGACAGGCACTGCAAAGGTAACCCTGCAGGGACTTGGATACTACGCCGGCACAAAGACCCTGACATTTAAGATCGTGAAAAGAAAGATAGACTATAAAGGGGTCGTGGGCGGCGGAAATAAATAACTTCAAAAAAATAACTTCAATTATTCGGGGATAGAGTTTCTGCCAAAAAAGTGATACAATGTTGTCGGGTATATGTAATTTTTGGGGTTATTACATGAAAGAGACAAACGAACGGAATACAAGAGTACATAATACCGTAGTCGCGATCATGAGCATCGCAGCGATCGGTACCATCATAGAGAGTATCAGTCAGGGCTGGGAATACTGGGTTCCGCCGCTGATCCTGGCGGGCATCATCGCTTCCTGGTTCATGCATATCCTTCAGTACAAACAGCGGGTGTTCAGGGAAAACTATTATCTGATCTTTTCAATGGTACTCTCCTTCTATCACGGAGTTCACGAAACAAGCACCTTTGATATCGTAGTAGTTTCGCTGCTGCTGATGATCACGGTGACTCTGATGCGCAGACCGGAATTCCTGAATATCCTTCTGGCGGAATTCTTCATCCTGATCATCATGCAGGTGATACGAAGTATCATCTTTGATGCGATGGTCATGGATTCACTTGTCATATCCAGGATAGTGCTTCACTGTATAGTGGAGATATGCGGATATTGTGTCCTCGGCCAGGTCCTCAGGAACAACAGGGCGGATACGGATGAACTGGAACACAGGAACGAGGAAAAGGAAACCGCCAGGAAGGACATGGAGGATTTCCTTGCAAATATCTCACATGAACTTCGTACACCGGTAAATGTCATCAACGGTCTTTCTGCCATTATACTGAAAAACGAAGCAAGGGATGATGTTACCTCGATAAACGATGCCGGGATAAGGCTTGCCCGCCAGATCGAGGATATCCAGGATTACAGCGAGGTACAGAGAGGTGATGTCATCCTGGAAGTAAACAAATACGACATATCGTCCATGATAAACGATATCATCATGGACTATTCCATCTTTCAAAAGGACATGGATAAGGATCTGATAGTCGATCTGGATCCCAACACTCCGTCCGTGCTCATGGGTGATGCCCGCAGGATAAACAGGATTCTGGGACATCTTTTAGACAATGCTTTCAAGTTCACTCACAGGGGCGGAGTATCTCTTCGTATCACCACAAACGATCACGGAAATACCTCCAACCTCGTTATGGAAGTAACTGACACAGGCATAGGAATGAGCGCCGAAGAGATCGAAAAGGTCAGCAACGGCATGTACCAGAGCAACAGAAGCAGGAGCCGGAGCACCGGAGGCATCGGACTGGGGCTTCCTATAGTATATGGTTTCGTGCGCAGCATGAACGGGTTTGTAAGCATCGAGAGCACAAAGGGAAAAGGCACAACGGTTCGTGTATCCGTGACGCAGACCGTGATTGACCCTACTCCCTGTCTTCGCATAAAGACGGACAAATTCCTCAATGTCATATACCACCTGGATCCAAACAATTACAAAGATTCGAGAGTCTGGGAATTATACAGGAAAATGGCCATAAATACAGCTTCGGATCTTCACATCAACATGTATTTTGCGCCAACTGCGGCTGATGTGGAAAAGCTGCTTGAGCGCGGAGATATCACAAACATCTTCATGGGAGAAAAAGAATATCTGGCAGATCCCGGATACTATGACCGAATATCTGAAAAAGTCACTGTCGCGGTAAGCACATCCGGTGAAAGGATCACACATAACGGCCGCATCATCTTCATGCCTCGTCCGCTTTACGGATTTCCGATAGTCCGTGTATTAAACGGTGAGGGCGGTATACTGAAGCCTGCCGTTGCGAAAACCGACAGGCCTGTCCTTGATGGTGTCAGAGCCCTGGTCGTGGATGACGAACCTCTCAATCTGATC
Source organism: Lachnospiraceae bacterium (assembly GCA_017614155.1). GTDB lineage: Bacteria > Bacillota > Clostridia > Lachnospirales > Lachnospiraceae > NK4A144. The sequence goes on along the minus strand of JAGACK010000050.1, from coordinate 33,638 downwards.
GTTGCCGAAGGTCTCCTGAAGGAATACGGCATGATCGTTGATACGGCAAGATCAGGACAGGAATCCATACAGAAATATACTGACAACGATTATGATATCGTGTTCATGGATCATATGATGCCGAAGATGGACGGAGTCGAGGCCGCAAGAAGGATAAAGGATGTTGCGTTCCAGCAGCAGAAGGTGGCAAAGATCATTGCCCTGACCGCAAATGTTGTAAGCGGCGCAAGGGAAATGTTCATAAAAGAAGGCTTTGTGGGATTCATCGGAAAGCCTATTGACATCAATGAATTCGAAAGGACAATGAGGGCTGTCATGCCCGAGAAGACACCGTTTACCGGCAGTGAAGGAGGCAGAAGATGAGACTTGACAGATTCATCCAGAAGATCATCTCCGATTCCTCCAAAAATCTGAAGGAACGGGTATATGTAGTGCTTACCATGGCTGCCATCGTCGCGTGCGCCGTTGCCCTTTTGGGAGACTTCATCTACCACGAAAATGCGATCGAGATCATCGTCCTGATAATAACTACGATCGGAGTACCACTGGTCACCTTTATGGGTATCCGCTCCGACAGGTTCAACCTGTCCGTAGGGATCGTATCCTTCGGACTGATATTCGCGATAATACCGGTCGTGTTTTACTTTGGAGGCGGTACACAGGGAGCGGTCGTTCCCTGGATGATCTTTGCCTATCTTTATTTCGGACTCGTCCTGTCCGGCAAAATGCGTGTCACGGCTCTTATCCTTCATACTCTTGTTACGATGGGCTGCTTTCTTTTTGAATACTGTTATCCTGAGATGATAACTCTTCACTCCAGAGGAGTCCGTTTTATCGATACCTTTCTCGCAGTCATCGAGGTCGGATATGTCTGCTTTGTCATGACCTGGTTCCAGAACATGCTGTATATGCAGGAAAACAAAATGGCAAAGGAAGAGACAAAAAAGGTCGAGGACATGAGCAGGTCACAGAACCGTTTCTTTTCCAATATGAGCCATGAGATCCGGACTCCCATAAACTCCATCCTGGGTCTGAATGAGATCATACTCCGTGATCCGAGTGCGTCGGATTCGATCAAAAAAGATGCCGGGAACATCCAGGGCGCCGGACGTATGCTCCTGTCCCTGATCAACGACATCCTAGATTTTTCCAAGATCGAAGCCGGAAAAATGGATATCGTGCCTGTAAACTACAGTATTGCGGAGCTTTTATCGGATGTGGTCAACATGGTCTGGCTGCGTGCCGAAGAAAAGGGGCTGAAGTTCAATATAGAAGTAGACCCCTCTCTTCCGTCCGAGCTGTACGGGGACGAGATGCGCATCAGGCAGATACTGATAAACCTTCTCAACAATGCCGTCAAATATACAAAAGAAGGATCGGTAACCCTTCATGTCGAAAAGGAGACCCAGGAAGAAGACCAGATCGTCATCCTGTTCAGCGTTTCCGATACCGGAATGGGAATCAAGCAGGAAGTTATCCCGTTTCTTTTCGATGCTTTCAAAAGAGTGGATGAGAGCAATACTGCAAAGATCGAGGGAACCGGACTGGGACTTTCCATCGTCAGACAGCTTGTTGAACTGATGGGAGGAAGGATAGCGGTTGACAGCATATATACTCAGGGCTCAACCTTTACCGTCACGCTTCGCCAGAGAGTCGCAAGAGCGGATGCCATAGGAGCCGTAGACATCGGAAATTACAGCAAGTCTCAGGCAGGCCGTGATCATTCGACATCATTTACCGCAAAGGATGCAAGGATCCTTATCGTAGATGACAGTGTGATGAACCTTACGGTCGAATCAAAGCTTCTCGAACGCACGGGTATCACCATTGATACGGCAAAGAGCGGAGAAGAAGCGCTCAACCTGACACGTACTGAAAGATATGATGTGATCCTGATGGATCATCTGATGCCCGAGATGGACGGTATAGAAACCATGCAGCACATCAGGACCCAGGTTGCCGGTCTGAACAACAGGATCCCCATCATCGTGCTGACTGCGAACGCAGAAAGCGAGAGCAGACAGATGTATGCCCAGATCGGCTTTGATGATTATCTCCTCAAGCCGGCCTCCGGAGCGCAGCTCGAGGAAATGCTCCTTGCTCATCTGCCCACCTCGAAGGTGGATCGCAGGGACGGCAGGGATGTGGTCATGGCCAGGATGAACACATCCAGGGATTACAGCCGAAAGATTCCCGTGCTTGTCACATGTGCCGGCACCTGTGATCTCCCGGCAGCTGTCATAAAGAAGTATCAGCTTGAGACCATTCCCTATACGGTGACATCAGGTGGACGCACATTCTATGACGGCTCTGAGGCATCGGGGGATGAGCTTGTCAGATATATAAACAATGGTGTGGAATTTGATTGTAATCCTCCCGATGTTGAGGAATACAGAACCTTCTTCGGCAACGGACTCAAATACGCCCACAGCCTTATATACATATCGGGCGGTGCGGGAATAGGACCGGAGTATGAGCGTGCCTGTGAAGCCGCCAAGTCATACGACAACGTTGCAGTCATCGATTCCGAATCGTGCTCGGCCACGGTCGGTCTTTTGATGCTCATAGCCCAGAGGATGTCCTCGAGGGGAGAGAAATTTGAAAAGGTCGTGGAAGAGATAGAGAAGGGCAAAAAAAGAATACAGAGCGCATTTGTTCTTGACAGCATCTTCTTCCTGAAAAAACTCGGGAAAATAGATGAAGGTGTTGCTTCCTTCCTGAGGGCGCTCAATGTAAGGCTTATCCTCAGATACAAAAACAACAGGTTTAACGGCGAGAAATTCATATTGGGTGACTTCGACAGATATTATAAGAAATTCATCGACCATGTGATCCCGGCATACAAAAAACCTGACAATGATATAGCGATAGTCGTTCATGCCTCTCTTTCTGAGGAACAGAAAGAAAAGATAGAGACCTATTTAAGAAGCGCCTGCGATTTTAACAGGATCATATTCCAGCGGACTTCCGCTGTTCTTCCAATCCACATGGGCACGGACGCGTTTGGCCTTGTTTTTGTCTCGCAGGGCGACAGTTCATACGATCTGGGCAGGATGTTTGAAAATGATCTTCCGGATCCCTATGAAAAACCGGAAGTTCAGGAAGAACCCGAAGGATCTGAAGAACTCCAAAAACCTGCCGGATCTGAAAAACACGAAAAACCATTCCCCGGAAAATGGTATGACAGCATCCCCGGCATAGATCCTGCCATAGGTATCGAAAACAGTCAGACCGAGGATCTCTACAAAACCGTGGTCACATCATTTTTCGGATCGATCGACAGCATCAGGGAAGAGATAAACGGATATTATAATGCTGCAAACTGGAGCGACTATACAGCCAAGGTACATGCCTTAAAGAGCACCGCTCTTCTGATAGGCGCAAAGGACCTGTCCGATGAAGCGCGCGCCCTTGAAACAGCAGGCAAAAACGGTGACACTGATTACATCAGGGATAACACGGCAAAGGTCATGGAACATCTGAACAGCCTAAAAGCTGCTCTTGCACAGGCTCTTGCAGATAAGGAAACAGATTGATGGCAGGGTATTGCAAATGAAAAAAAAGACTACTGATGAAAACAGACGGATACTTATCTTTTTTTCCGTATTCGTGTTGCTTCTGACCGTTTTTATCATAACGGCAGTATCAAGGCTTGACAAAGGCTTTGACAGCTCGCTGCGCCCTTTTGAGAGCGGATGGCGTGATGAATCGGGCAGGATCTGTGACATCACAGACATCCGTGTAGTATACAGGACAGGTGTCGCTCCTGCTGTCAGGAAAGCTCTGCCGGCGGATATTGGCGATGGTGACTGCCTTTGTTTTGAGTCATACAATGTAAATCTGGTCGTCTCGGTAGACGGACAGGATATCTATTCGTTTACTTCAAAGGAAAACCCTACCGGTTTCGGTTACGGTACAGCCTATCATGAAGTCGGGCTTTCTTCTGCCATGGCGGGCAAAACCGTGCAGATTGCTTTTGAAAGATCAAATCTGAATACAAACACAAAACGCGGTCAGCTCGGCAGTGTTTATGTTGGCGGAGCGGCTCCGTATATACACAGGATATTGAAAAACAACATCGCCACCATCATCTCATCGGGTCTGATACTGTTTTTCGGACTGATCTTCCTTCTGATCAGCTTTGTCATATCTGATAATGAAAGGCTTCCCTTTGATGTTGCCGCGATGGGTATTTCATCGATCATCCTGGGTTTCTGGCTTCTTGTCCTTTCAAATATCTTTCAGCTCATTACCGGAAATATCTATTTTGCCAGAAGTTTCGACAGGTTTCTTATCCTTGTGGCGGGACTGCCTCTCATATGCTTTTTCAACTCCCTGACACACACAAAAAGTCCCATTTATCCCCGGGTGGAATTCTGGCTGGATTTTGCTTCCATCGCAGCTTTGGTCATTCTCAGATACGCATTCAATATTGACATGATGACCACATTCGTAAAGATACTGATACTTTATTTTGCCCAGTTTTTAATACTTACCGTGATAATGTTTGTCCGTCATGAGGCCTACTGCAAGGCGAACGGCATCGTATCGGGATTGAAATTCTATTATGTCGGGATCATGGCTTTTATGATCTGCGCGCTTACTGATTACAGCCTTTACTCTTTCAAGCAGATGTTCGGAAATTCGTACGGTATGATAACCAGTCTGGGAACCATCATCCTGATCCCTGTAGTACTCATCCAGTTCATGAAGTGGTGGACCAAGGACCGGCGGGTTGTCGAAAGAGAACGTTTTACCAACAGGGCCCTTCAGTATGCCCTCTCCTCCGATTCTCCGGATGAGAGCATACATCTGATGCTCGAATTCATGGGTGAAGAGCTCAAATGCAAGCGGGCCGCAGTGTTTGAGGATATGCACAACGGAAGGTTCAACGGCAGATATGCCTGGTTTGACAGCAGTCTTGAAAAGAGATCGATAGATCTTCTTTATGTACCCTACAGGGGGATCATTGATGAGATCTTTAATTCGTACAGGATAAACGGAAACAGGTATGTCATAAACGATGTAGCGGATTACAGGGATACAAATCAGAGCATTTACAATCTGCTTCTGTCATATAATATAAAAAACCTTGTTGCAAACCCGCTTGAGGTTGACGGTGAGATAACAGGACTTCTGCTCCTCATGGATCTGCCTGATGATCTTTTGGATGAGGCATCATCTGTCGCAGCCCTGACATCATATTTCCTGTCGCAGCTGATACTCCGGCGTGATGAACAGAAGAGGATGAAGCATTACACATACGGCGATTCTATTTCAGGAGCGCAGAACAGACGCGCATACGATGAATTCGTATCAGGGAAACTTGATCTGTCTGCGCCCTTCGGATATGTTATGTGTACGATAGGCGATCTGGAAGAGATCAGCGACAAAGGCGGGTTCGAAGTCGGAGATGATCTGATCGCCGACATGGTGCATCTTCTGTCAGATGTCTTTGGCACAGAAAATGTGTACCGCCTGGCCGGCTCCAGATTCGTGGCCTTCGGATTTGAGACAGACGAAACATATTTCCGCGATGATGTTGCCAGGTTTGAAAGGAACTCAAAAGAAAAAGGTCTCTCTGTCCTCGTTGGAGCAGTATACTGCATGAACGGGACAGGAAACCTTAAAACCGTGGTAAAGAACGTGAATGAAAAGATAAAGGCAGCCCGGAAAGCTCTCAGCTCCTGCTCTGCGGAGAATGCTCCTTTTCCTTCCTGAGAAAGCTGTCCTGCTTCACAGACAGTTCCAGCTTGTCCCCGGCATACGCATTTGCATTTGCCGCCTTTGCAACAGGCTTCATGACTCCGTGCATCACCAGCGCCAGAACTATGGCAAAGATCAGTCCGATCGTGGCAGCGACTACGGTATCCACGCCGATCAGTGACCCGAGTATCAGGAGTATCAGAAAGCTCAGTATGACTGTCGCCCAGTATTTTCCCTTGTTTATGGGAAGATTGCCTGTAAATTTTCCGGTCTGGGCATTCATGGCAAACATAAACTCTTTGTCATTCCATCTGGTGGTGAGCACCCATGCGGGAAGCAGGGCATATTTCGTCTTGTCTATCGAAACATCTATCTTCTCGTTTCTGCTTTTTATCGTATCATAATGAAGTGTCTCATTGACCTTTTCCGTTATGGTGCCCTTCACACGATCTTCTGCTCTTTTCTTGTCATCAGCCTCATCCACATCAAAACGCTCCGCAAGGAAGCCGGGAAGATAAGCCATCGAAAAGTCCTTCAGATCCTCCAGCTTATAAGGCTCGATCGAATCCATGAGATCATCCGGCATCCTCTTTGAAGCATCCGCCGGTACATCTTTGAAATTTATGGTACCGGATCTTTTTGCCTCGTAGATGTCGTGGATTATATAATCCCCTTCCCTCTTGTCATTTGATGCTTCATAGGTTCCGTCAATATCTCCGCTTCCGGAGAAAAGCCAGAACGGGATGTAGACGCCCTGGATATCCTGTATGTGGCTGCCTGTCTTGAAGGACTTGGGAAGAAGGAACTTCTTTATCATTCCATCCTGATAGTAGCTCTCATATTTCTGCATTGCCTGCTTTTTCTCCACGGCAAAAGGAATGAGACAGTCAGGCCTTATATTGGAAGCAAACTGGGCTGTGGCTATCGTGTTGTTTCCGCAGTAAGGACAGAGGATGACTGCTGTGTTCTGATCTGCCAGAAGCTCTGCTCCGCAGGATGAACATGAATAACTCTTGAACTCATCATCTGTTCTTTCGGCGGCCTGCTCTGATTCCTTGTTCTTAAAATGTTCCTCTACTTCTTCCGGAGTATAATACGAATCACAGTAATCGCATTTCAGCTTTCCCGATGCCGGATCAAAATGCAGCGGCGCGCCGCAGGAAATACAGTTGTAGGCCTGAGCCTGATTTGTTTTGTCTGCCATAGTTTTTCCTCCTTATAAAAAAATGATCATTCAGCTTTTCTTCATCTTCCTACTCTCCGGCCTTGAAGGATATGATCCAGGGCGCGGGCTGGCGGTCGTAATCGTGGCGGCTCGTTACCTTTGAGACCGAGACCTGGATGATCTCGGGATCCGATATGCAGATATTTTTGCAATAGGCCGGCATTGAAGCCGCAAGAACAAAATCAAGGGTATAGATAACAAATTCCATATGGGGATTGATCTTTAAAAGCGTCTCTATCTCCTGTTCCATGGAGGCCGATGCCACGAGCATGGTTATGTCCGGAACAGCAAGCGTCCTGAAAGTCTCCTCGTCTACATGGTCGACTATCGTCACATTGTTCAGGCCGAACAGCTCTACATTTTCTTCAAGCTGGCGCCTGTCGTTTCCGTTGTATTCCACTGCGATGATGGAACCTTCACCGTTTAATATGGAGGACTCCACGACGATGGATTCGCCGGAGATCACGCAGATATTCTTTCCTTCTTCGATCTGCATCTTTGAAAGAATGATTGCTCTGATCTCAGAGCCGACATATTTGACGGTTCCTTTTGCCAGCGCGCTGTTGTCCATGCCGAACCTTTTCGTCGACCTTGCATTGGGATTTAATATAAGCATTCCTGCCGAAGCGTTAATCCCGCGGTCTATCATGTTTGAAACCGGATCCTGCCTGATAGGGCCTTCCGGTTCGCTTCCTTCATTATATATGACAGTGCAGTCGCCGAGGCCTGCATTGTACATGCGGTAAAAGATATCGGGATGCCCAGCCTCCGTGAAGACCAGCACGCATCTGTGTGCCTCGCAGGTAGGGATCAGGTTTTTGTTCTTTCTTGTGATGTCAAGGATCTTCACATGCTCGAGATCCACATCCGTCCTGTCTGAAAAGTACTGAAGCCATGAGATGACGTTCTTATTATTGAATAATCTCTCTTCCATCCGATACCTCCTGTCTACCTCGAACATTTATACAAAAGATCTTCCCAGCGTCTGTCGACTTCCGCCTGGAACTGCGCGATGAGATCCTCGTTTCCGGGTTTGAAAAGATGCCTGAACCTTCCCTGGGGCTTCAGGAAGTCCTCGATGGGAAGCTTGTGCTTTGGCTCATAGGTCAGTGTCCAGCTGCCGTGGTCCACCTCAAAGAGAGGCCAGTAGCAGGTTTCCACTGCCAGCCGGCAGATCTCCATGATGTCGGCGGTCTCATATCTCCAGCCTCTCGGACAGGGTGCCAGCAGATTGAGGAAGCAGGCGCCCTCGGTATAGATCGCCTTTTCGGATTTTTTGTGTATGTCCTTGAAATCCTTTGTAAAAGTGGTCTGCGCGACATAGGGAACATTGTGCTCGGCTATGATGGAGGCCAGGTCCTTCCTGCTCTGCATCTTTCCGTTCGAGGCTGATCCGACCGGAGTTGTCGTTGTATCGGCATACATCGGAGTTGCCGATGATCTTTGGATGCCGGTGTTCATGTAAGCGCCGTTGTCGTAGCAGACATAAACCATGTCGTGTCCGCGCTCCATGGCTCCCGACAGGGACTGGAAGCCTATGTCATAGGTTCCTCCGTCTCCTCCGAAGGTTATGAATTTAAAGTTCTCGTCTGACGGAAGCTTTCCTCTTTTTTTCAGTGCCCTGAATGCAGTCTCGACTCCGCTCAAGGTCGCTCCCGCGTTTTCAAAGGCATTATGGATATAGCTGTCCTCCCATGCGGTATAGGGATAGGTGTAGGTTGAAACCTCCAGACATCCGGTCGCGTTTCCTATGACAGCGCGGTCTTCTTCGTGAAGCGCCCGCAGCACTGCCCTGACCCCTATCGTTGCTCCGCATCCCGCGCACATCCTGTGCCCCGGGGTCAGGCGTTCTTTTTTGTTCATTACTTCTTTCAGATTGTATGCCATCATCCCACCTCCGGCTCACGGGTTCGAAGCCCTATGTATCTGTGCTGCTTGAATTTCTTATTATCCTTCATCATCTCCTGCAGCTCATCAAAGACCCCGTATACGCATTCCACGGTAAAGTCCCTGCCGCCGAGGCCGTAGGTGTAGCACAGCGCCCTGACGGATGAGCCGCTTTCGTAAAGTCCCGCCCGGACCTCAGATGAAAGCGGTCCGCCGTGCCCGTTATAGCTTTCGCACCTGTCCATTATGGCGATGGCTTTTGCGTTCTTTACCGCATCCGCGATCTCTGAAGCAGGGAACGGCCTGAAGACACGAAGCTTCAGGACTCCGGCTTTGATGCCCTTTTCCCTCAGGTCGTCTGCGGCCTGTTTTGCCGTGCCCGCTGCAGATCCCATGATGATCATGATGTACTCTGCATCTTCTGTCCTGTATTCTTCAAAGAATTCATATCCTCTGCCGAATTTTTCCCTGTATCTTTTCGCGACTTCCTTTATCACGGTCTTCGCGTTTTCCATGGCCTCTTCCTGGGCCTTTCTTGCCTCCATCACATAGCTGCTGATGGCATACGGTCCGATGGCTATCGGCTTTCCGGGATTGAGCAGGTATTCCTCGGGATCATATTCGCCTACGAACTCTTTCACATCCGGGTCCTCATTGAGGATGATGTTCTCCACTGCATGTGAGGTAATAAAACCGTCCTGGCATATCATCACGGGAAGATGCACCCTTTTGTCCTCAGCTATCGGATAAGCCTGAATGAAATTGTCATAGGCCTCCTGATTGTTTTCGGCATAGATCTGGATCCATCCTGTGTCCCTGGCTCCCATCGCATCCGTATGATCGCAGTTTATATTGATCGGTCCGGACAGCGTCCGGTTTACGACTGCCATTACGCAGGGCATCCTGTCGGATGCTGCAACCAGCAGCTCTTCCCACATCAGGGCAAGCCCGCACGATGAAGTGGCTGTCAGGCTTCTGGCTCCCGCTGCCTCGGCTCCGATCGTTGCCGACATGGAAGAGTGCTCTGATTCCACGGGGATGAATTCCGTATTCATCTGACCGTTTGCGATATAGGTAGATACCATCTGCGGGATCTCTGTTGACGGAGTTATGGGGAAGGCGGGCATGACATCCGGGTCGATCTGACGGATGGCATAGGCTACTGCCTCATTCCCGCTCATTCTGTCTTTCATTGACATATGGTGGTTCCTTTCATTATATATATTTAAAGTAGTACAGGCTCTTTAACTCATCGCTGAAGCATCCGTGCCGGGTACCATGGTTATTGCCTTGAAGGGGCATGCTTTCTCGCAGATGCCGCATCCCTTGCAATGATCATAGTCAAAATCAGAACGCTTCATATCCGAAACCGGTATGCATCCGTCGGGACAGACCGGCGCGCACAGCAGGCACTGCTTGCAGAGCGCCTTGTCAAATACCGGTGTCATGGTCCTCCAGGGACCGGTCGCAAATTCCCTTGCCGTCCCCTGCGCGAACATCGTCAGTCCTTCTGTCAGTTCCTCATACGGCGTGTTTTCGTTAATCTTTGATACATCACTTCTCATGCTCTCATGCTCCCAGCGCTTCGAATGTCATCGACAGCGCTTTCATGTTTCCCTCTATGACTTCGGGTTTCTTTGCAAATTTATGTTCATAGGAAGCTTTCATCTCCCTGATGAATTCGTGCTTGTCCATCACACGGCTTACAGCTACTGCCGCGGCAAGCATCGGAGAATTCGGGAAGTATTTCCCGAGCGCTTCCTCCGAGATCCTTCTGGCATCCACCGTGTACACCTTTCCTTTGTAGCCGCCAAGCTTCGGCCTGATCTCTTCGGGTGATGAAGGGGTATTTATTATGATGGAACCATCCTCCTTCAGCCCCGAGGTCACATCCACCGCCTCGAGCAGGGTCTCGTCGACAACCACAACAAGATCCGGCGTGTAGATGTTGCTGTGAACGCGGATCTCTTTTTTGCTGATCCTGTTAAATGCAGTAATCGGAGCGCCCATCCTCTCGGGCCCGTATTCCGGAAAGCCCTGGACGTACGCTCCGGTCTTGAAACATACATCGGCAAGCAGCAGGGCCGCAGTCTTTGCGCCCTGCCCGCCTCTGCCGTGCCATCTGATCTCTATACTCTCAAAATCCATAGGTTTCTCCTTTTTGCGCCGGACCCGGATTTTGGGCCCATACGCAGACTGTCTTTTATTATATCTTTGCAAAGGTTTCCCCGTCAAGGACACCGGTTACCAGTCCGAACTCTATGGCTTCATCTGCGCTGTAGTAGCTGTCTTTTTTCGTGACCTCCGCTACTTCCTCAACTGTCTTTCCGGTCCGCTCCGCTATTATATTCAGAAGCTTCTCGTTTGTATTCTTCAGCTGGTTGAGCTCTTCCTCGACTTCAAACGGCTTCTTGCCGCCCATGTCGTGCCTTCCCCAGCTGCAGTCGTGGATCATTATCCTGCTGCTTGGAAGCATGTAGCGCCTGTTCTTATCGCAGGCCAGCATGATGATGCTTCCCATGCTTGCTGCAATCCCGGTAACGACTGCGGTAACAGGGCTTTTGAGCAGCCTGATGGTATCGTATACCGCAAGCCCCGATCCGACATCTCCTCCGGGGGAGTTGATGAACAGCGTGATGGGCTTTGAATCATCTTCAGCCTCCATATAGAGCAGCTGCTTGATCAGTTCGTTGCATGATTCGTCATTCACTTCACCGATCAGAAAGATCTTCCTATCCCTGAGGAATGCATCCTCGATAGCGATTGCCGACAGTCCTCTGACGCTTTCATAGATCACATTTGCCATTTTCATTCTCCTTTCATTTCATCTGAAATCTCTTCTGTTTCCTCATATTCCGGTCCGTCTGATCCGTGCACAGGGCTGTATTTGCTCAGGATCTCAGTAGTATCATACTGATCCCACAGCCCATCACTTATGCTTTCTATCATCAGTCGTGCTCCCAGTCTGCAGGTTGTCATCCGCCTTGTTCTGTATTCTTCTATGGAAATGGTCGCCGGAGACCAGGTCCTGGGAGACAGTATTGTCCTGGAGATCATCTGCTCTACAGGCATCTCGGCGCCCTTCCCCGGACCGTCTTTCTTGTCGCTTTCCCAGTAGTTTTGCATTATCTCCTTCATCTTTTTTTCGCGCCTGGCCTCCTTTCCGATATACAGACACTCTATGAGCCTTTCGACAGGGAGCATCAGGAACATCTTTGCATCTAAGTTGGTATCACCTATCGTCTTTATGGTAAGGGACAGCCATTCAGCGCTGGACGCATAGCTCTCATATACACTGTCCCTGCTGCCTGTCCATGTGGCACACTGATGCCTTTCTGCATCCAGCAGTCTTACAAGCTCTGCGTAGGTCATGTCTTCGCACGCTTCCCTGCACAGTCCGTCTCTCCAGATGAGGTCATTCATTACATATCCAAGCCACTTCTGGTTTTTTCCGAGGATTTCCCTCATCTGCCCGATCCTGATCGATACGAACCTGTCGATCACATCTCTGACTTTTTCATCGTCCGCAAACAGTTTCTCTAATGATCTTTCTGTGTTCATTGTCGATGTCTCCTTTCATTAATGATGGATATGCTTCATCTGGTTTTGAGGACCTTCTTATTATGGAAAGCTGTCATTCGGCCTGAAATCCGCTGTTCTTTTTCTCAAGAGTGCTGTATGGCGCGATCTTTTTTACCAGCCTGGCCTGCTCTCCTGAACGGATCAGATACATGCTGTCCCTTGGCATCATGAGTATCGTTTCCGGCGTCTTCATCGCCCTGTAAGCGATATATTCAGCAGTATCCTTATCCTGCCCGCCAAGAAAGAGTATGTTGTCGCAGTTGTTTATGATCGTGGTCGATGTCGGATGATCGTAAAGCGTCTCGAGCTGTGTCAGGGACTGTATTATCAGGCTGGTGCTGATATCCCTGCTCCTGATGACCGAGATCACCTTGTCAAAATCAGGGATCGTTGAACCGGATGCGAAATCATCCATTATCATCCTGACCGGTATCTTCAGCCTTCCGTCCGGGTTTTTATCTGCCTGCGCGCACAGCGTGGTCAGGACCTGGCTCTGAAACAGGTTCACGATATTGTCAAATGCGCGGTCAGTATCGCTCTGGTGAATGAATACTACGGTCTTCTTATTTCCCAGATCGTTCAGGTCGATCCCGTCCTTCTGCTCAAAGATATGGGCTACTTCCCGGATGTTGAACACTTCAAAATTCGAACTCACGAATCCCTCGACGCTCGACCACATCTTTTCTGCAGTACGGTTAAACATGAGCTCGTGGTATTTTTTTGAAGCATAGCTGTCGGGATGGGCTTCAACCCAGTCAGCAAAGAGCATTTGTCCGTTCGGCTGGCTGAATGTCCTGCGAAGCTCGCATATCATGGACATGTTGTGGTCCTCCGGGTCCTCAGCTTCAAGGCAGTAGCTGATCAGGAATGAGACATATCCCTGTGCGCACTGGTCCCAGATGAGCTCAGTTTTGTCAAGCTGCGGGCAGAGGATCTTTGAGATTGAGATCACATCCTGCTCCCTGACGCTTCCGTCATGATTTCTCCTGATAAACTTCAGCGGGTTGTAGCCGCAGGAGTTTAAGGGATTTACGAAATCAAGCGAGTATACCTGATACCCCTTTTTTTCTAGTTCATTCCTGAATCTCGGCTCCAGCAGGCCTTTCGAATCTGAAACAACAAGGTTGCCGGAGATGTTCTGGATCGCCGGGATAACATAGCCTCCTGTCTTGCCGGTGCCGCTGGTGCCTATAATCAGGTCGTTGTTGTTCAGCCCTGTCTCTCTCGTGTCATCCGAGATCCTCTCATTTTCCGCAAGCATCCTGAATCCGTATCTGTTCTTGTTCTTTGCCATTTCTTTGCTCTCCTTTCGAGTTTGTGTTTTCGTGTTTCTAAACTGATATTAATCCTGTTTGATTTTTGATTTCGTAATATTTACGAGTTTCGTTTTGAATTACCGGCATCTGTCTCCCGAAAAAAGGGTACAAAAAATCGATATCAGGAGTTCTGACTCCCGGTACTAAAGATCGCCTCGCGCGATCCATGTCCTCCTGATATCGATCCTTTTTCAGCAGCCGAAATCTTCCATTGCTTCCCGACGGTCCTCGTCGGTGATCCTGTCAAAGTCATCTCCGTCATCGGAGCCTGTAAAATAGAATCTCTGACTCTCCGGACAGCCTTTCGGCATATCTCCGTTCAGGTTCTGTATCTCATACAGGTAATCGGCCTTATCCTCCTTCAGGGATGTTTCGAAGAATACCACTGCATCATGTACATTTTCACACGCCCCAAGGCTCTGATTGAACAGATTGCCGTAATTTAGAGTTATCCCTTCCTCCTTCGTCGCATAGATCCAGTCACTTATTATGCAGAAGCCGCAGTAATGGTTCCCGTCATACGGGAAAGTGTTTTCGGGATACAGGTCCCTTCCCAGTATGTAGAGCCCCGCTCCGGTAAGCCCGTCGATCTCGACCGGAACAAACGCTTTTGATTTCCGGTTTCTGTTCAGCACTACGAACAGATCCTGCAGTTCTTTCTCATTGATCTTTCTTCTGCTGCCGCCTGTGAGGAACTCCCCGCGCTCCGCATACCATGCATCTATAAGATCCAGCGCTGTATTATGTGTCCGGGTTCCCGATCCCGCCCCGTTTCTTTGTCCGGCGGATGATTTTTTCGCAAGCGGGTAACCGAGGTTGTACATGAGGTCCGTGGCAGACTTGTGTATCAGCGTCCCCTCTTTTGCAGGCTCCTCTTCGCACTTTTCCTTCATCTTTCCTTTCCGCAGATATCTGTACAGGAAAGAATCTTTTCCGTTAATCCGGTAATCGTTCCGGATCTCTTCAAATATCTCATCCCGCAAAGTCATCTTTTATTCCCCATTTTCACACCGGCTGCCTTCAGCGCCTTGTTCATGTATGTATACACCATAAAATACGCGTCATCATCAAGCCATTTTGTTATCCCGTTCTTTGCCAGGTAAAGCTGCAGAGCATTTGACAGGTCGTCACGAAGATCCTGCCTGTTGCACATATCAACGATATCCCTGACGATCACCCTGCAGTCTTTCAGAAACCGTTCGCTGTCAGAAAAATACCCGTGCCATTCCCGGATGTTTTCATCCTTGTCCGGGCATGTCACATTATCCATGATGTATTCCATCTCAAATTCATCCGGCTCTTCCGGCCGGAAGTCATCAAACTCATCTGTATCTTCCAGCTCCCCGTTTTCCAAGCGTCTCATGATCTCTTCATTGTCTCTGATTATCTCTTCCTGCTC
Organism: Lachnospiraceae bacterium; assembly: GCA_017614155.1. Lineage (GTDB taxonomy): Bacteria > Bacillota > Clostridia > Lachnospirales > Lachnospiraceae > NK4A144. The sequence goes on along the minus strand of JAGACK010000050.1, from coordinate 18,523 downwards.
TTCATCAATCATCTTTTGGATCGTTCCCGGATGTTTCTCTTCCTTTTTTATAAGCTCCGCTTCTTTATCCGTCATGAGCTCAAAGGCTCTTTTTCTGTCCGAAGCGGGAGCAAGCTCATACAGAGACTTGCCGGTTATCTCTGTGCAGGCGGCCATCATGTCGTAAAAGACCCCGTCCGGGATCCTTGACGGATAATCGCTGAGCATAACCGTGTTCTCATAGCAGATCATGTCGCGGCAGAGTTCGGCGCATTCATTATAAGCTGGGATCGCGTCGATCCTTTCGATCAGGGCATTCCATGTGCCGGGATGTGAAAGCTTCCCCTGGGGGCAGTTATTATTATAGAGAGCAAGCCCTATCAGCATGCGGAAATAGCTCTCAAAAAAATCCCGCTCCTTTTTGTTCAGCTTTACCGGTATCGTTTTCACCCACCAGTTCGGGCTCATTTTCGCCTTCTTGTACGACTTGTACTCAACAAGGCATTCGATCAGTTCATTTACCAGTCTTGATATCTTCGGTTCGGAGTATCTGCCTTTGCCCGTCCTGATCAGATATGTATATCCCTTGTCAGATCCGGCAACCAGTTTTTCAATCTGTTCGTATTTTGCCTGAAGCCTGTGCCTCCTGTAGACAAGCGATTCTATCGCTGTTTTGTTTTCGTCCATCATCTTCTCCTTTCCGGCTTTCGCTCTGTACCGATAATACCACACGACAGCCGGAAACGCTCGTAATTTTTACGAAAAATAATAAGGACATGCAGCATTTCCTGTCTGTTTTGTCCGAATCATGCGGCGCTTTTCAGCGCCGCTTTCTCATCGGTTTCTCCGTCCTTCTTTTTCAGGGGATGCATGTCCTTTACCGCAATCCCCTCGGGATGCCCTTTGGACGGAACCTTTATATGTACCAGGAATCCGTACAGCCCGTCCGTGAACAGGAAGGTGTGTGTGCCATCACTTTCCGTGAATGTCTGAACCTTTGCGGCGCAGATGTTCATCATCGGAAATCTCACATGGCCGGCCACATCTCTTGCAGCCAGTCCGGCGACTTCTGCAAGATAGTCCTTCTTCGTCCTGGTCTTCCCGCCGCCTGTCCGGGTGTCTGCGTCCCTGTCGCATCCGTCCGGAAGTTCCGCAAAGTAGAGCTTCAGGCTGTCGATGCATCTGGAACTGCATTCCGTTGATGCAAAGAGGTCCGACACTGCCCTGTACAGCGCATACTCATAGCAGTAGGTTTTTGCGAGCGGATTCCTGTAGGTCCTGTCGAATCCGTCCGTCTCAAGGCTGATTTCCGTGTAGCTTCTGTTTTCTCTTTTTTCCATGATATTTCTCCTTTCCAAAATGGATTGTTGTGTTTCATCCCTCTCATACAGCAGTCCTTGATGCGCTCGCTGCCTTGCGGCAGGTCGTCGCGGTCATTTCCCCGGACCGGGCCTTCTGTTTGAGAGCGGTATTCGGTTGTCATGGAGCAACAAAAAAGAACCGGCCTCAGGTATCCAAGCTTTGGGCGCAAAAATCCCGTCGCTCAATTCTTCTTTTCCTGATTTCGATTCTTTCTCAAAGCCGTGTACGGCTTCAGCCTGTCTTTATTATATGTCGGCTGTTTCTAAAGAACAATCAACCGCTGGTTTAATTTTTTATGTTTTCCGCCGGCCTGCAACCATAATAACTCCTTTTCATTTATCAGTTTCGTAATTTCTACGAATTCCGCCCTTTATCTGCTTTTCGGAAAGATCGTCCCTATGGCATACATTGAGACAAAGCCTCCCACGAAGCCTCCTATATGTGCGCTCATGCTGATATTTCCCGACGAGGGTATGAGCATGAGTATGCAGGCCAGGATCACCCTCTTCACATTCATCCCCGGTATCCCGTCTTTTTTGTTCACCGAGACGGCCAGTATCGCGCCGAGGATGCCCAGTATCGCACCCGATGCGCCGACTGTGAAATAATAACGGCCCGTAAAGCCGTCCCAGAGCAGGGTCAGGAGATTTCCCGCTATGCCCGCCAGGAAATATGTAAGCGCATATCTCCAGTGTCCCAGCATCCTTTCCGCCGTGCTCCCCAGCGCAAAGAGAGCCAGCATGTTCGAGGCCAGATGCGCGATGTTGGCGTGAAGGAACATTGCTGTTATTATCCTCCACCACTGCCCCGCCATAACTGCCGGATAATAAACGCCTCCTGTCTCGCTGCCCAGCGGGAGACCAGCAAAAAGCGGCGAGACCATCGAAAGAATTCCCAGCAGAAAGACCGCTGTATTTATTATGATGAGCCTGGTTGTTACCGTATTTATCTTTTCCCTCTTCATGTCCCCATAATAAACCCGTTTGCTCTGCCGGCGCAATCCGTATCATCCGCAGGCTGTTGATGACAGATTTCATGTATCTTATAATAAGAACAGGCCGGTACGGCCGGATCTTTTATTACGGAGGCAGACATGACTGAATTTGAGAAATTTCAGGGTATCATATCAAAGTTGCGGGCGCCTGACGGCTGTCCCTGGGACCGCGAGCAGACACATGCGTCTCTCAAAAAAGCCTGCATAGAGGAGGCCGTCGAGCTGATCGCAGGAATCGACATGTATGAAAAGACGGGAAATGCCGAAAACATGCAGGAAGAGCTGGGCGATCTGCTGCTTCAGGTTGTCATGCATGCGACGATCGCCGAGGAAGAAGGGCTTTTTACCATGGATGATGTGTGCAGAACAGTCAGCGAGAAGATGATCCGCAGGCACCCTCACATCTTCGGCGACGCAAAAGCCGAGACTTCTGAGGAAGTGCTGAAGAACTGGGATGCGATAAAGGCACAGGAAAAGAACGGGAAAGAGCCTGTTGAACAGTTTCTTTCGGATGCGTTCAACGAAGCAGAGGAAATGATAGATATCGCCCGGAAACGGAAGAACCTGTAGTAAAGCCGACGGACAGGCATTTGCTTTCATTTTAAGGCTTTTGCGTTCATCTCAGTTCCGTTTATTTCAGGCCGGCTGTCAGGACATATGCCCCAAGCATCAGCAGCTCGCAAAGCGAAAGGAACCATCCGGACAGGTCTCCCGTGATCCCGCCGAACTTCCTTTTGGCAGTCAGATAATAAATAAGAAGCATTGTCTGGGCCACAGCCAGGATCATCATTCCCCGCACGCCCTTCATGACCAGGGCTATGCCTATGAATATCGTGATGAGAACCGAAACGGCACCCGAAGCGGAGGTTGAACCGGCTTTCGAAAAAAAGGCTGCCAGCCCGCTGTTCTTTGCAGGCTTAAATGAAAGCATGGCATACCCTGCAAGGCTCCTTGAAAGCATGGACATCAGTATGAAAAAGACCGGCTCGAACCTTTCCATGGCGCACCAGAGCGAAAAGCCCAGTACACAATATACTGCCAGCGCAATCACGGCGAAAGCGCCCACATGCGGATCGCTCATGATCTGAAGCCTCTTTTCCTTTTCCTGTCTGCTTGCAAGGGCATCAGAGGTGTCCATGAAACCGTCGAGATGTATCCCGCCCGTATAAATAATAGGTGTTATAAAAAGCAGGGCGCTCCTGAGTATATGATGAAGTGACATTCTCACACCAAGCTCGTAGATCCCCCACAAAAGCAGGCCCTGCACAGCCCCCACCAGAGGGAAGAGCGCCAGCATGTATTTATTATTCCGATCGTCAAAGTCAAACTGCGGCATGGGGACTATGGTAAACATAGAGAATGCCGCCGCTATTGTCTTTATCAGGGTCATATCGTGTTTCCTTTCATTTTATAATCTGTCTGTTTGTATTTTCTTTTTCAATCAGCTGTTACCTTTTATGAAAAATAGGACCGAAACTGTTATAAATTTGGTATAACTATTGTTATCTAAATTATGTAAACTATCGGAAAAACCCGTCATTCCCAGTATTACTGGGGTTTTTCGTATAGAGCAGAGAATATTTTTCCGACTCAAGAGAGACGGTTAAGCCCACCGGATCGATCCGATTATTGTGGTTGACATAACAGCGGTATGTAGTTTACATAATTTCATATCATTTTGAACATCCGCTCGCATCCCCAAAATATCGCTCGTTTTTATATCGCCCGTGATGTTTCTCTTTCCTCTCCCTTTTCCGACCGGGCCCGTTCTCCACTTATCCTTTTCGACAGTCAAAAACAGATCTCATCCTCTCCGGATCCTTTTTTGACAGCCAAAATCGGATCTCGTCCTCTCCGGATCATTTTCGACAGCAAAATCGGTTCTCTTCCTTCCCGGATCATTTTCGACAGCAAAATCGGTTCTCTTCCTTCCCGGATCATTTTCAACGGCCTTAAACGAATCTCATCCTCTCATAATGATTCCGACATCCAGGACCGGATCTCCTTCTTTAACAATTCCTTCACCCGGTTTTCCGGATATCAGCCTGACACTTTTTTGTCGTTTTCGGCAACAAAAATACAGATTAACCGGATTTTACATCCGGGACCGGGGAAGCTGCTTCATAGCCCGATTTTGGTTTACATAACACAAACTATCTTCAAATATGTCTTTAATGAGCCTCGATCCACCTCGAAAAATCAGTTTACATAACTCAAACAAGGCGCTTTTTCCGTCTGTCCGGACATGTATATTTTTCCTGATAACGCGTCTTCTGTTATGTCAACTATACGCCTATGGACAGACAGAGGCACCGAATCCTCATACATTCTTCTCTGTATAGTATTCATCAGCATTATGCCCGGTTGTCCAAATCACTCCATACTGTCTGTCAAAAGATGCAATTACAACACTATTTCATTTTATGTAACCTAAAATCTCCGTCGGATCCGGTCCGTGCCTGTCATCACATCCGCATTTTTGATCACATTCAGTGCCGTGAAAGTCAATTCTGTCCTTTTCTCTGCCTCTGTATCCTGCCAAAACGACCCCCTCAGCCTCATCTTTTCCGCCCAAAAAGGACAAATTCCGGTCATATGTTACATGGTGTGCAGAATTTCAACGAATTTATCATATTTGCAGCCTCTCAGCTCACGCAATGCCCTCATATTCGTATCCTGCCTCTTCCACGGCCTTCTTCAGCGCATCCTCTGATACCTCTGACGATACCGTAAGCGTCACAAGCGCTTCATTGTGGTCAGCCACAGCCTTTACGACACCGGGTATCTTCTCTATAGCCTCCTTTACATGCGCCTCGCATTTCGGACACATCATCCCGTTTACCCTGATCTTCATCTTTCCTTCCTCCTCTTTATCCATATCGTGAACTTCTTCACTGTCATATCCGTTCTTATTATACGCATCCGAGCGCCTGAACAGGTTCAGACGCAGCGCATTGGTTACCACGCAGAAGCTCGACAGGCTCATGGCCGCCGCGGCAAACATGGGATTGAGTGTCCAGCCGAAGGCCGGGATAAATGCTCCTGCCGCAAGCGGAATACCAATCACATTGTAAAAAAACGCCCAGAAAAGGTTTTCATGGATGTTCCTTAAAGTTGCCCTGCCAAGCCTGATGGCATCTGCTGCATCCATCAGCGAGCTGTTCACGAGAACAACCTGCGCCGCATCTATGGCAATATCGGAGCCCGCGCCTATTGCTATTCCGATATCCGCCGAAGTAAGAGCCACGGCATCATTGATCCCGTCCCCTGCCATGGCGGTTTTTCCGCGTTTTTGCAGATCCTTTATCACCCTTTCCTTCTCATCCGGTTTCACCGAGGCTATGACACGGTCCACCCCCGCTTCACGGGCAACTGATGCGGCTATCCTTTCGTTATCCCCGGTAAGCATCACCACCTCAAGGCCCAGCTTTTTCATTTCCTCTATGGCCGCTGCCGAATCATCCTTTATCACATCGCAGACACCGATCAGTCCGAGATATCTGTCTCCCTTTGAAAAGAAAAGAGGCGTATGGCCTTTTTCCGAAAGAGAATCCGCAAAGGCATTGTCTTCCTCCCCGATCCGGGCTCTCGAAGCCGCAAACTCCCTGTTTCCCGCAACAATCTCCTTTCCTTCCGACATGCCGCAAAGACCGCTGCCTGCGATCTCCCTGAAATCACTGACCCCGGCAGCCTTTACAGTCAGATCGTTATCCCCTGCAGCCTTTGAAGATCCTCCGTCAGAGAGCCTCCCGAGGACACATGCACATACCGCCTTTGCCAGGGGATGCTCGGATCTGCTTTCCAGCGCATAGGCTGTTTCCAGCAGTTCTGCCTCCGTTACACCCGCAGATGGCCGGATCTCCCTTACCTCCGGCTCTCCCTTTGTGATGGTACCTGTCTTGTCAAGAGCTACCGTTTTTACCTTCCCGGTTTCCTCAAGGGCCGCCGCATTCTTGAAAAGAATCCCGTTTCTTGCGCCGACTCCGCTTCCGACCATTATCGCGACAGGAGTGGCAAGCCCCAGCGCGCAGGGACAGCTGATGACCAGCACCGAAACCGCCCTGGCCATCGAAAAGCCCGCTCCGTAACCGGCAAGGATCCACCCCAGAAAGGTCAGTAAAGATATCACTATCACTGCCGGAACAAACACCCCTGATACCCTGTCTGCAATCTTTGCGATCGGAGCCTTTGAGGCCGAAGCATCGCTTACCATCTGTATGATCTGAGACAGCGTGGTATCCCTTCCTATCCTTACAGCCTCACAGACCATGTACCCGTTTTTATTGATCGTCGCGCAGAAAACACCGTCTCCCACGCTCTTTTCAACAGGGATGCTCTCTCCTGTGAGCATGCTCTCATCTACCGCGCCGTTTCCTTCGACTACTTTCCCATCCACCGGCACGCTGCTTCCGGGACGCAGTACAAACCTGTCATGCAGCCCGATCTCTTTAACAGGCACTTCGGTTTCTGCGCCGTTCCTTATTATGACAGCCTTCTTCGGCGCCAGTTTCATCAGTCCCTTCAGAGCATCCGTGGTCCTTCCTTTTGAAACGGATTCCAAAAGCTTTCCAACCGTGATCAGCGTCAATATCATTGCTGCTGACTCAAAATACAAATCATCCATGTATAGTAATACAGACGCCCGGTCTCCCCGCGCTGCCGCAGCTGTCATGGCAAAGAGCGCAAAAACGCTATAGCCATAGGATGCCGCAGAGCCCAGCGCCACGAGAGTATCCATGTTGGGAGCCCTGTGAAAAAGGGCCTTAAACCCGCTTATGAAAAATCTCTGGTTGATCACCATGATGAAAGTGGACAGCAAAAGCTCATAAATCCCCATAGCCGTATGATTCCCGTCCAAAAAAGAAGGAAGGGGCGCATCAAACAGCATGTGTCCCATGGAAACATACATCAAAGGTACCAGCAGTATCAGCGATGCAATAAGCCTGTTTCTTATCTTCTTTGTTTCCTGATCCCCGGGATCACCGTCAGCCTTCGCGGCCATTGGATCCGCTTCACCCTCCAAACCTTTCAGTGATGCTCCATAGCCGGCATTTTCCACCGCTTTTATAATGGCTGAAGGATCCGCATCTCCTTCCACATTCATCGAATTGGTAAGCAGGCTCACTGCGCAGCTTTCCACACCCGGCAGGCCGTTCACCGCTTTTTCCACCCTGGCCTGACAGGCAGCACAGCTCATCCCTGTAACCCTGTATCTTGTCATATAATAAAAACCTCCCCGGGAATGAGTCAGGGATAAGTCCCCCGGCTTACCATAACTCACAGACTCCGTATATAATAAAACCGGTCCTTATCATCAAGGACCGGTCTTTATGGCTGTTATTTATTAACCCTGAAGCTTTTCGATAATGATCGGCAGCTCCTTGTCAACCGAATCATTGGGCAGCTGGCAGGTACCTGCGTTTGCATGTCCTCCTCCTCCGTAGCTGAGGCAGATGTCTCCGATATTGACCTTTGAATTCTTGTTCACGATGGACTTTCCGATCATCACGGCAGTGTTCTGTTTTTTGAAGCCCCATGCCACATGCACCGACATCTCGCATTCGGGATGCATCGCATAAATCATGAACCTGTTTCCGGAATATATGGGATCCTCATCCCTCAGATCCACGACAACGACCTTGTCATGGACAACCGCTACTTTTTCAAGCTGCTTCTTGAAGAGCTCCTGCTGCTCGAAATACAGATCCACCCTCTCCTTCACATCAGGCAGCTCGAGGATCTGGTCTATGCTGTGCTCGAGACAGTAATCAATGAGCTCCATCATCAGATCATAGTTTGAAATCCTGAAATCATGGAATCTTCCAAGTCCGGTCCTTGCATCCATGAGGTAGTTGAGGAGAACCCAGCCTGTGGGCTCTAATATCTCGTCAACAGTGAAATCCGCGGAATCGCCCTTGTCTACAGCCGTCATGATCTCATCATGAACCCTGGTAAATGTCTTTGCCCCGCCGTAGTAATTGTAAACGACTCTGGCTGCTGATTTTGCCTCGCCCTCTATGATGAACCTGTCCTTCACATCCTCAGCCTTTACTCTGGAAAGCTCGCTCTCATGATGGTCAAACGCCAGGCCTACTCGCGGATCGAAGGGAAGGTTTGTCGTAATGTCATTTTCAGTGATCTCCACCTTGCCATCCTGAACATCCTTGGGATGCACAAACTTGATCTCATCGATCAGATTTATCTCCTTCAGGAGCATGGCACATACCAGACCGTCAAAATCACTTCTCGTTACTAATCTCTTGCTCATCTTACAAACCCTTCCTCTCTATAGGACCGATTATGGATAATAAATTCCAACTAATATCATACCTATTTATTCAAAAAAACTCAACTACAAAATAAGAAAAACCTACTCGGCAAAATCCACGGTCCAGTTCTCCGGATCCCTTACATCATCATGCAGTTCGTACAGACGCCTTTTGAGACCGTCATATTCACGGACATCGGAAACCTGCACCGTGCTGTCACTGTCATCCGGCTTTATCCTTGCCGACTGTCCCGTGCCCGGATCCACGGGATCGCTTATTATGCCCTCCATCGCTATCGAGCATACATCCGCATTGGACATGAACTCGTCCGAGGACTGAAACTCATCCGAGCCGAAATCCTTCACCATCAGCAGGGGATTGAACTGCTCAAAGCTGGTCCCTCCCTCGTAGATCATCTGCGGAAAGGCAAAAACCGCAAATCCGTGGTCCGCCACGAGGATGATTCGCGTATTATCATAAACACCCGCTGCCCGAAGCCTGTCCATCCACTGCCCGAGCCCCCTCAGGGCAGCCACATTTGCGCAGTAGCTCCTGAACCTGTCCCTGTCTGTCATATCTGTCAGCGGCATCGCATCTTCAGCTTTCAGCGCCAAATTCCACTCATCAATGAATTCTTTATTATCCACATCCTCTTCAAAAGTAAAATCCGGAAGCTGGAGTTCAGCATAGCTGTGCGCTGCCAGGTTCGTGTATACAAAAAGATTGTCATCATCCCCGTCGGAGATCCGGGCCATCCCGGACACGAGCTCCATAGACTTTACCTCACCCGACAAAGTCAGATCTTTTCTGACCTTATCCTGGCTCAGGTAGTTTCCGTCATCATATACGATGCTCCGCAAAAAGTCCGGAACCAGCAGATAAAAACTGTGCCTGATATGATTGTGCACCGACCATCTGTGCAGATATTCGTAGTCCTCCAGCGCCTGTTCCGGTGATTTGAAAACCCCGCCCGTGAAAAAAGCCTTCGTATTGCCGGTATCATCAAAAAATCCCTGCAGATCCTTACCCGAAAGATCTATATAATCTGGCGGATCAAACACCGTGCAGTTAAAACCGGCCCTGGAAAAATTGTAGGGCAGAAACTTTATGGAGGCATCCAGCCTGTCCTGGATTCCTTCGCTGTCCGCTTCTATCAGGAACGGGTCAAAATCATAGCCGCCGAAAAGCGCCGGACCCCCAGTCAGCGTGCAGGCGCCATAGGAATATGTATTGGGATAATAAGTAAAGCCCTCAAACTGCTTTTTTAACTCCGGAAACTCTTCCATAATATAAGGAACATATCCTGCAAGAGCCCTGTCAAGCATGACGACCATGACATTCCTTCCGTTCCTGCTTAAGTTATATGAAGGCAGCGCCTGCGTATAGGCCGCATCATCCTTTATGTAGGCGTTCGCGTTTATGGTCCTCTCCGTTTTTATTATATTGAAAGCCGAAATGGCGACAATTCCGGTCAGCAGTATTCCCATGACCCTCCCTGTCAGAACAGGAAATCTATTCTGCACGAAGACCACCGCCGCTGCCAGTATAATAAGAACGGCCGCATTTATGAACATCATCGTCACGCTGCAGGAAGGCTCGAAATCATAGACCATGATATTGGACATATTGCCAAGGCGTCTCGAGAAAAAGAACATCTGACACATGCCGCAGAAAAACAGGGCAGTCATCACTACGGCGAATATGCGCCTTTTTCTGAGATCCGACAAAAGATAGAACAGGCCGCACCACAACAAGAAAATACCGGACGCGATCGCAAAAGCTTCAAATATAAAAAGGTTCGGATCCACAAAATGCCCATGGATCGAAAACTCCAGAGGCGAATCCGAAATGGCCGCGCTCGGCATCCACATCCCTGCAAGAAAGGAAAGCGACAGCGCAGCAAGCCAGAATGTACCATCCTTTTTCGATCCTTTTTCCCCGGGAGTCTCTTCCTTTCGCGCTTCCCCTGTTTTTTCCGGCAGATGCAGAACCTTCATCACTATGTTTTTCAGAAGCGAGAACAGATTGTTCAAAGTCCAGTAAAAAACCAGTCCGGCAGGCGAACCGTACAAAAGGACGAGAAAAATGAGAGCAGTGGCATACAGCTGAAATTTCTCTTTAAAAGCAAAGCCTCTGGTATAGATCGCTCCCGATATGATATTGATCAAAGTCATCAGGATCGGGAGGATATTGATCCTTACAAGTCCCACTGCCGGAAGAGTGACAGATAGCAGCCCGTCCGGACTTCCCAGATCGCCAATCATCAAAAAAGAGGTATCCTTCAATATCTCAAGTCCTGACAGATAATGATAGGCCGCGATAAAAAAAGGAACCTGCAAAAGCAGGGGCAGGGACCCTCTCAGCGCCATGACCGGCTCATAATCCTGCTGCCTGTAGTATTCAGACAGGATCATGAACCTCTCATCCTTCTGAAAGGTCTTTTTGATATGGGTGATCCATTTTTTCATCTGCTCCTGTTTCCTGCGGTCGGCCTCCTGAAGGGCATCTGCCCTTTTGTACAGGGGCAGGACAAGCATCTGGACGCACAGGCTTACAAAGATGATGGAAACACCGGGATTGGAAAAAACCTTCATCGAAAGCGAAAAGACCGTTTCGATAAAGATCTCTATGGGATATATGAAAAATAAATACAAAAACGATGCGATCATCTGATGACTCCTCATTCTTCCGTATTATACCACATCGTGCTATAATCATCGTCATGAAAGAAAAAATGATCTCTCTGAAAACCAAATTTAAAAATATGATATCGTCACTTGCGGATGTGATAAAGGATTATCCTTTCACGATGGCCATGATCCTCATCGCCGCCCTGTTTGTGGCTTTGGAGCTGCATGTCGGCTATCAGGACAAAATGAGAGAGCCCTTTGAAAGGATCATGCAGTATGCATTCTGCATGGCGGCGCAGTGCTTTGTGTTCGAAGAGATCTTCCGAAAAAAACTCATCCCCAGGATCGGCAGCTTTGTTTTTGCCGCTCTGTTTTCCTTTACTTTTGTCTATCTGGCCTCATACAAAGAAGAAACTCTCTTTGGCCTCAGTTCCCGGATGATAGGCGATATCTGGGCCAAGATCTGGGTCGTATACGGCATCATCATCTTTTCCCTGGCCATATTCCATATCTTCAGACGCCTGTCCGAAGACTTTGAATCCTACTGCACGAGGTCCTTTCTCGTTCTGCTCAGGTCATATGTGCTTTACGGCATCTTTGCCGCAGGCCTGGCTGTCATATTATACATATTCAATGAGCTCATAATAAGTACGGGCGACCTTCTCGAATGCTCCGAAGCATTCCTTGCCACAGGCTTTATCACGGCCATGACGATCAGGGCGCTGACTGTCCGGCACGAAAAGCCCGGGCGTTTTGCAAAGATCTGCGTGATGTACGCGCTCCTTCCGCTGCTTCTCATCGCTTATGCCATCATCTACATGTACATGATCAAGATCTTTGTAACAGATGATGTCCCTTCAAACTCAGTATTCTCAATACTTACCGGGCTGTTTGCGCTGGGCGTCCCGATATGGACCATGGCGCACGACATAGGCGAGGACGGAAACATCATGAAAAAGATCTCAGTCTTCGTTCCCTATGTCTATATTCCTTTCATATTTCTGCAGTGCTGGAGCCTCGGCATCAGGATCAGGCAGTACGGCCTTACCACACAGCGATACTCAGGCATCGTGCTTATAGTATTCGAGGTGATCTATTTTGTACTGTATCTTATTGGACAGCTGAAGAAAAAAGACATCATCTTCATGCTGCTGTTTGCTTTTATTATCATCGCCCCCATATGCGCGTTTGTGCCCCGCATAAGCTTTGATGACGCCGTGATCCGTTCACAGCTGAAAAGGGCAAAGGATATCCTCGCTCTCGAAAAGATCGATGCGCATGACGGGAGAGAGCTTTCAAGCGCATATAACGAGATCAGAAACCTCAGCTACAAAGGAGAAAAAACTGCCGAAAAATCATTTTCCGAAAAAGAGCTCAGTATAATAAACGAACACAGGAAAAATGATACCGAAGCATATTCACGAAGGGTTTATATGAGGGACGACTGCCGGATCGACGAGCTTGACATCACTGAATACAAAAGGATCCATGAGACCGGGTATATCAGCTGGGAGTACGGCGATATAAAAGACAGGCCTTATGAAGTATGCATCCTTTCAGCAGATGACGGCAATGAGAATCATGAATATTATATTAACTTGCAGAAACTCGCCGAATACGCCGTCTCAGAGTATGACGCCGGCCATGAATACGATTTCAGCCTCGGGAAATACAGGTTCCTGAAGATAAATAATGACTGCGACCTTTTCATAAAAGAGATCACAGTCATTTACGACGAGACAGAACCCGAAAAGATGGAGATCAATCTGAACGGGTATGTGCTGGAGAGATAGGCTTTCCGCGTCTATCCCTGCTCTGTCTTTTACTGCTTATAGAGTTTCATCATTTCACCCAGTTCTTTTTTGTATCTGTCTGTTGCTTCTTTCGGACCAAGGATCTTTACCTTTGTCCCCAGCGCAAATATCCATCCCAGGAAATGGTCACTCATGGCCACATCCACACTGATCTCCGACCAGTCTTTTAGTTTCGACGGATGGATCATGATATCCCTGCCGAATCTGTCGATGAACACGCCTGCCATTTCATTGGCAAAAGCTATCTTCACCCTGACAGGCTCACCGCCGAACATGCCAAAATTCATCTTTGAGTATTTTGCCAGATTGAAAGCCTTAAATGTTTCCTTGCCGGTCCGTTTCGCGTCGAGGACCTGTATGCTTTTCAGCTTGTCGACACGGAAATGCTTGATGCAGTCCGCCTCTTCATCATACGCGATCAGATAATAGTTCTCATCATCCCAGGTAAGCGCCCACGGACTGACAACATAGCAGCCATCCCTGCGGCGGACCATTTTCTTCTCTTCATTCCATCTCATGTATTCGAAACTGATCTGCCTGTTCTCAACAATGGCACGGTGCACATCATCCACATAATAATAAATGCTCTCATTCATGGTCTTCACCCTGCCCTGCACCACCACCTGGCGCTTCAGCTGAGACGCTTCATAAGTGCTTGCCATGGCGGTCAGCTTCTTTATCAGCTCATTTGATTTTTTCTCCGTTATAAACTTCGAGGACTGGATCGCATCCACAAGGAGCTTGAGCTCAGCGATCTCAAAATGCTTTCCGCCTACATGATAATAAAAGCTGCGCCCGACCTTCTCACCTATGACATCTATTCCGAGAACCCTGAGAGACTCCAGATCGTCATACAGGCTTTTCCTGTCGGCCGTGCACCCATAGGCTTCAAGCGCCGCCCGGATCTCCGGCATGGTGATCATATGCTCATCATCAGTCTTTTCGGTCATTATCTTTGCAAGATAATACAGCTTCAGCTTCTGTTTGGTTCCTTTAGGCATTGCTATACTCTCCCTGATTTCCTGCCGCAAACTATATCGAATTGATCCGTCTGCGATTTCTTTTGCAGAGCCTTTGTATTTCTTTCCCAGAAAACTCCATCCGCATATCCCTGGATCGATGGATCTTCGTCTGCCATCTCAATTCTTTTTTCAGCCCAGACACAGTATTGCTCATTGGCTTCGATCCCCACAAAATGCCTTCCGAGTTTTTTTGCTGTAACAGATGTTGATCCGGAGCCCAAAAACGGATCCAGCACTGTATCGCCGGCATTGGAACTTGCCAGGATCAGCTTTGCCAGCAGTTTTTCCGGCTTCTGAGTGGGATGCGCGGTATTCTCCGTCATAGACCAGTAGGGAATGGATATATCATCCCAGAAATTCGAAGGATATGTATTTCTGAAATTGCCATCTGCTGTTTCTTCCCAGTCCTTCGGCTTTCCGTCAACCCTGTATGGCGCAATGACTTTTCTTCTTACCTTTACACTGTCCACATTGAACGTATACGACTTTGAGTTTGTTGCAAACCAGATATCTTCCATGCCATTCTTCCAATTGCTCAAAGCGCCTCTGCCTTTTTCCCTCTGCCAGGTGATCCTGTTCTGTATATTAAAATGCCTCTTCAGAACCGTACCGATCGTGAGGCTTGAATCCCAGTCGCAGCAGACATATACAGAAGCATTCGGTTTCAGCAAAGGTTTTACCTCTGCTATCCATGCCTCTGTATATTCTTCATACATATCATCATTGATTTTCTTAAACTTGTTTCCGTGAAAATCTTTATCCAGATTATAAGGAGGATCAACAATAAGAAGGTCTGCAAAACCTTCCGGCAGAAGAGGCAATACATCAAAAGAGTCACCAACTATGGTTTTATCCGTTATCTGTTCAAGAGAAGCCGGTTCTGTTACACGGATACACCGTTCCAGATAACTGCGTCCCTCCTCAATGCCGATATCGATTGTCTTGTTTCTTCCTGCCTTCATGCGATATGACCCTGATCTTTTACTGTCAGACCCTTCATTTGATGATGTAAGCGGCAGCTATCTGTCCGATATTAATCTCTTTTTCCCAAACCGTACTTGCTGCAACGTGATCATCATACCATATTTCCACCGGATCTGATATACACAACTGTTCAGAGTATCTGTCAAGTAATCTTTGGCAAATCTATCCCTGCCGGAACGACGGTGAAAGATTTGTCAAAGATGCAGTCTTCAGTTCATAAACAAACTGTCCGGCCCCACATCGTTTTGAACCACATCCGAATATTCATTATGCTTATAACCGTTTGATGTTATCAGTGTGACATACACTGATTTCTTTGGATGAACCTCTTCGGTAAAAGAGGCAACCTTATTGATCAGGCTTTCTCTGTAGTCTGCAGTAACCTCATAAGCTTTATCGGTGCATTTCATTTCACACAGATTAATAACATCATCACGTCTGTCGATAAGAAGATCTATCTGTGCTCCACCCTTTTTCTTTTTGCTCCTCCAGGAATACTCTGAACTTTCAATTCCCGATATCCCAAGCGCTGCCTTGATCTGAGGAATGTGTTCGAGACATACTGTCTCAAAAGCATTGCCTCTCCATGTGTAATAATCGGGTGACTTAATAAACGACTGCCATGACTTTATCTTTCCATTGCGAAAATATAAGCAGAAAAGCACGAAGGGATCTGTCACCCGGTAAAACCATCCATTTTGAGAAGTAGTAAAGCTTTTATACTTTCTGATAAAGCCGCACTGCTCTAACTCACGAATAGCCTTGGTAAGCCCCTCACCGTCCGAAACACCTGATCTTTCCGCAAGATCTGTTCGCCGAAGCCCCTTTTTCTGTTTGGCGATCGTTTCTATGATCTTCATGTGATTATCAGGCTTTTTAAACAAGGACCTGAAGAGCTGATCATATTCATAATGAAGATCGCCTCATCAAAAAAGACAACCTTTTTCCCGCTGGACACATTGCGATACACAGCTTTGGATTCCAGTATTTTACGAAGCCGCCTGAATGCCTCGTCCTTGACAAACAACCCTCGCCTTCTATAGCAATGTGGTCATTCTTAAGAAAATCTCACCTGAAAAGATCTTCCCCCGTGACAAGCTGCATCACAATATCCGAGTGAGCATTGCGTTTCAGCCCTTCCGCAGAGATCAGAACAAGCTGAACCGTTTTCTTCGTTCCTGTCTCCTCACGGAAGACTCTGCATTTTGCATTAAGCTTTGTTTCATAATCACGGTCGATCACGTATTCACCATCCGAGTATTTCATTTCACAAACATTGATGATATCGTCTCTTCGATCGATCAAAAGGTCGATCTGAACTCCCGGTTCAGACTTTCTGCTTCTCCATGCGCACTCCTGAGTACTGACTCCCGAAATTCCAAGAGCCGCCCTGATCTCCGGCAGATGATTGAAACAAAGCACCTCAAATGCATTTCCTCTCCAGGCATAGTATCCGGGAGAACCCATGAAGGATGACCAGTCCTGGATCCTGTTATCACTGACAAAATTCAGGCAGAACAGAACAAAGGGATCTATGATCTGGTATATGCACTCCTGACTCTTTTTCGTAAAATCCCTGTATTTTCGGATAAAATGGCATTCTTCCAGCTCCTTCAGCGCCTTCGTCAACGAGCTTCCCTGCAAAGCGCCATGGTCCTTAATTAGCTCGTTTCTCGCCACCCCTGACTTCCTTTTCGCCATGGCATTGATCAGCGCCTCGTATCGTTCCGCATGCTTAAAAAGGGTACGAAAAAGAATGTCGTACTCATAATGGAGCGGTCCGTTCTCATCAAACACGAGCATATCTATGTTTTGAGCCACGGATAGGCGCCTGTCGAACATGTTCAGATAATATGGAATTCCTCCGAACACCATGTAAAAATCCATCGCCTGTTTTTTTGAAACAGCTTCGTTCTCGTAATTCAAGAATGTCTCACATTCCCGAAGCGTAAATGGAGCCAGGTGAAGTTGTCTTGTGATGCGGTTGTACAGGCCTCCGGCATCGTTCAATATATGATCCATGATCCAGGATGTTGCCGATCCGCAAACTATAAGCAAAAGATCTTTTCGCGAAGAGCCCCAGCTATTCCAGAAATAGTCCAGCGCCATTCTGAAATCCGACTTTGCCGTATCCATCCACGGAAGTTCATCCAAAAACACGATCATTTTTCCCGCACCCGGATGACAAAAGGTCTTACCTGATTCTAATAGTTTCCGGAGTCTTTCGAATGCCTCCAGCCAATCCGCAGGCATTTTTTTCTCTTCACTTCCATATCTTATCAGTTCCTGACCAAAGACCCTCAGCTGATCCCTGGTTTTTGCGTTCGGCAACCCCGTGGCATAAAAAGAAAACCTGTCATTAAAATACTCCTTTACCAGGAATGTTTTTCCGACCCGTCTTCTGCCATATACAACCAGAAACTCCGGTCGTTTGGAGTTAACACATTCGAAAAGTACATCCTGCTCTATATGCCTTCCAATAATACTCATTTATCTGTCCCGCCTTTATTTTCAACCAAAATTAACAATGCCAAGCTTTATTTGGTTGATTATATCAATTTTTATTATTATTTTCAACCAAACCGCAGCGGTTCGCACAGATGTGAACATTTTACCTGAGCAGGGTAGAATTTACAATCTGTTCCGTTTTACCAGGCATCAGGCAGCGTCCCCTGCAACAGGACCAATGATTATCTTTTCCACATAGTCCTGCAGCACTCCTCTCATTCGCCACCCAGCAATCTGTTTATTTCATCCTGGCTTATTCCTTTTCGTTTATTTAAGTCCCTTTCAAATTGCAGGTATGTTTCTTCCGCAAGTTCCCCGGGACAAATAGCGAGCACCTCGCCCGGAACAATTTCTCCCCATTCACCCTTTCCGCAAAAAGATACTTCGAAGGATTGATTACCACCTGAAATCCCTTAAATGTTTCGATCCCTATGCTGCTGACTTTACAGTCACCTGCTCTGAGTCTGTATCAATGTTCAACATAGTACTCCTTACCGTTATGCTCATCCGGGCAGTTATAAAAACAGGCCGACCTGCATTTTGCCTTTCCTCCAAAGATCATCAATGAATCATGTCGTTCATATTCTTTTTCTATAACATCATATACATCCTGAACTGTGAATAGTAACAACAAACCCCCGGGATAATAATATCCCGGGGGAATCATTGAGAAAATAACTACAGGTTTATGGTAAGGAATAGAAATCACGAAATACCGTTTAGAGCCTCATATATCCTTTCAACATCGTAGTCCGGGCCCATCTTCCCGGCCACTGCCGTGATCCGTCTGATATCATCTATTTCCTCAACGAGCTCATCTGCGATCCTTTCGTCATCCTTCCCCTCCTGAAGTTTCCGACAAACCTTGCTGATAAGTTTTTTATATTCTGTCTGTTCTGCCTTCTGTTCTGCTTCTTCTACCCTCTGTTCTGCCTTCTGTTCTGCTTCTTCTACCCTCTGT
>JAGACK010000049.1 GCA_017614155.1 Lachnospiraceae bacterium | reverse complement strand
TGCCGGTCATGATCTCAACAAGGTCCTTTGTGGCCTGCAGGTCCCTTCTTTCCAGATCAGAACCGACCATATAGTACATGATCGTAACGTCTGCCGGCCCGCTCTCTTCCTCGGGGGCGTTGCCTGCCTCTTCACTCATGGTCTCGGTTTCAGGCTCCGCTGCCCCGGAGGGTTCTTCGCCTTCAGCTTCCTCAGCCATCTCCTGCTCAGGCATCGGAGTTTCTTCCTCCAAAGCCGTCGGTTCTTCCGCAGCCGGCTCTTCCTGCAGGATGAGCGGCTTCGTTTCGCTTACGGCTGCATCCGCTGCCGAAGCGGCACTGACGGGAAGTGCGGTCGTCATGGTAAACACAACGGCCATCAAAAATGCCATTCCTCTCTTAAACAGCTTTAAGTGATTTTTCTTTTTCATCCGCTCCTCCTTTGTTGAAAAAACAAGCAAACAGATATTGTATTTGTTTTTCAATTGTAACTTATTTCAGCTATAATGTCACGCACCAGAGAATCATAGGCAAGTGAGAAAGCTTCAAAACCGTTAAGTTTCTTTCCTTCTTCAAACGACGGCAGTTTCATATCTCCCTTTTCAAGACCTGCGAAGCCGTCAAAATCAAACAGATGCGGTTCCAGGGATAAGAAACCTTTGAAACCGTCAGAAAAAAGACGTGTGAGTATCTCCTTTACGTTACCGTCTCCGTATCCTGCCGGTACGACCTTTCCGCTGCCTGCTATAGCGTCTTTTACATGGATATATGCAATATGATCCTTTAATACTTCATAAGCTTCCAGGGTATCCTGACCGGCCTGCACAAAGTTTGCAAAGTCAAATATCGCCTTAAAGTGCTCTCCGCCGAATTCATCCATGATCTCTTTACATTCCTTTGCTTTTTCGCCATATATATCCTTTTCATTCTCATGCAAAAGGCATACATCGTTTTCCTTTGCATAGCCGGCGAATCTGCCAAGACGTTCAAATACGGCATCCTTATCATGAGGCGGATAAAAACTGAACATCCTGATGCACGGCGTATCCATCATATGCGCGATCTCACAGGCTCTCTTAAATTCCTCAAAATGAGGTTCAAAATGATCATCCATCCCGATCTTCCCTAAGGGCGATCCAAGCGCTGAGAGTCTGATACCTGCATCATCCAGCCTTTTTTTGATCTCCGTAACTTTTGCATTATCATGATGGATCAGATTCTTGCCGTCCACGCCGCGCATCTCTATATATCTGATACCAAGCTTTCCGAAACTCTCGATCTGAGTACTCAGATCCTGTGCTATCTCATCTGCAAATCCCGTGATCCTGTCATATCTTTCCATTTTTATTCCCACCTTTCTTTTAATATGTTCCCTTTGTGTCAAATACTATGCCTTTATCCTCTTTCTTCTTTGAAAGCTTTCTGCGCTTATCCAGCTCCTGCAGGAAAAGATCTTCATCAAACGGTATGTCCACTGTCTTATCAAGCCAGGAAGACAGATACATCGCATTGGAAAGTGTAAGACCGTTGATACCTTCCCTACCCTCTGCAATAAGTGGACCGCCGTTTAATATACGATCCGCAAAAGCCTTAAACACACCTATATGCTGTTCATTCATCCCGTCGGTTTCTATCTCTGTGTGTTCTGTTTCGGGTTTTGCAAATCCGTTTTCGGACGTTCTGCAGAACTCTCGCTCATTTTCCTTAAGCCTGTCAAATATAAGCTTTCCGTTCTCACACACGATCTTCCCCATCTCAAACGTAAGCTCCAGGCGATTGGTTCCCGGTGCATCTCCGGTCGTTGTCACAAACACTCCCGTCGCACCGTTTTCGAATTCAAGATAAGCCGTAACGTCATCCTCTACTTCGATATCATGCCATTTTGCTTCATGACAGAAGGCCCTGACCTTAGAGGGCATACCGCACAGCCATTGCAGCAGATCCAGCTGATGAGGGCACTGGTTTAAAAGTACTCCTCCGCCCTCTCCATCCCAGGTCGCCTTCCAGCCTGCGGCGTCATAATAACTCTGGGTACGATACCAGTCGGTTATGATCCAGTTCACGCGTTTCATCGCCCCAAGCTCCCCGCTTTCTATCATTTCATGAAGTTTACGATAGACACAGTTGGTGCGCTGGTTGAACATTATCGCAAAGACCTTATCGCTCTTTTCCGCCGCTTCGTTCATCCGGCGTACCTGTTTCGTATATACCCCTGCCGGCTTCTCGCTTAACGCGTGAAGTCCGTGTTCCAGAGCGTATATGACAAATTCCGGATGATAATAGTGTGGTGTCGCTATCAATACGGCATCACATTCTCCGGAATCTATCATCTCCCTTCCGTCGGAATAAGTTTTTATTCCGGCAGGAAGCTCCTTCTCTGCCCACTTTAGTCTTTCTTTTCTGATGTCGGCTACTGCGCTTAAGCGTATCCCCGGGACCTTACCTTCTGCGATACTCAAAGCATGTCCGCTTCCCATCCCGCCTATTCCGATGATCCCCAGTCTTATCTCTTTCATCTTTCCTGTTCTCCCTTCATTAATATCCTTTCTCTGCTGCCGATCCGTATATACGCATCACAGTCATAAAAGTTCTCCGCACCCCTTCAAGGCTGTTCACATACGGTGCACCTGAGTCAAGGCATCTGTAGAAATCCTCTATACAATCCCTGTGTCCGCAGCCCCAATAATCCTTCCCTATGCCTTTTTTCCCTTCACACAGGAAATGCTCAGGTACCGTTTCGTTCTTACAGACAGTCACTTCAGATCCGTTCATATAAACACGTCCCAGCTCTCCCTGTAGTTCAAGAAATACGGGAGCATCCGCCGCATATGCATTTGAGGCATAAAAGCAGGCTCTTGCTCCGCCTTGAAACTCCATCCATGCTTCCACCGTATCCTCGACATCGATCCCCGCGCAGTTTAAGTGATGATCCGCGGTACCGGCTTTAACAACTGTCGGTTCCCCCATATACTTAAGCAGAAGATCCAGGGTGTGGATCGCCTGGTTTATCAGTACACCGCCCCCTTCGGTCTCCTTTTTACCTTTCCACGGGCTGAAAGAATAGTAGTCTTCATCTCTTTTCCAGGTCACCGCTGCCCTTCCTCCCAGTATCCTGCCGATCGTTCCTTCTCTCACTATCTTGTCGATCCGAAGTGTGGTCTCGTTGTATCTGTTCTGAAAGCAGAATCCCAGCCTTCCGGGATGTTTTTCATCTTCAGCTGTAAGTTCCTCAAACTGCGCGGCCGTAATTGCACACGGCTTTTCGACAAATACGGCCTTCCCTCTCCTTAACAGTTCTGCCGCCATCGGTGCATGCAGGTGATGCGGAGTACATATATGTATCACATCCAGATCCGAATCGCAGAATTCCCTCCAGTCATCACAGATCCACCCATTCTCTCCGGCCAGAGTTTTAGCCCTGTCTGTGTCCACATCGCAGAATGCCTCAAGATCAACATCCCTCATACTACGCAGCGCCCAGGCATGAACCTGTGCTATACCGCCGCATCCTATAATACCTGTTTTTTTCCTTTTTTCCTTCATTTCACCTCCTCCTGGCTGTATGGTTTCAAAATACCCGGTTTTGTTTATTTTCTGCTATTGTAATCACCGGACGGATAGAATAATATGTATATATACAACCATTTTTATGTAATATTCCGACTTTTACTTTGGGAGGTTCAGATGAACAGAACCAAAACAGATACTTATATGTTCCCTGTGGCACCGCCTTTCGATATCGCATACAGGAAAGAATATGTGTCACATCCTGTGGGGCCTCATACTCACAATGCCGCGGAGGTTTACTTTACTCTGAACGATCTGCCTGACGTACTGCTGAACGATACGGTTTCGGCAGTTCCGGCCGGAACGGTCATCATCATCCCGGCTTTTTGCATCCACCAGCTCTATCATGAGCCCGGACTGACTTATGAACGCTATATCTTAAGCATCAACACCGAATGGATAAGATCATTATTCTGCGACAGCAGCACGGACTACTCTTATCTGTATGACAATACGACGCCCATTCTTTTTTTCCCGGATAAGCGGCAAAAAAAAGAGCTGATCCGCTGCCTTAACGGATCGCTCAATATATCCGACCGCACCACGCCCGAAGCATTGATCTTATTTTTACAGTTATTTAAGCTCATCCACTCCGCCGTGCTGAGTATCGGAACACCAGGCAAAAGCAGGCTGCCGGTATCATCCGCCCAGCAAAAAGTCAACCGGATGATCGCATATCTGCAGGAGCATATACACGAAAACATCGGTATTACCGGTCTTGCGGAATATTTTTATCTGAATCCCGATTACCTCGCACGGCTTTTTAAAGATCATATGCATATTTCACTGGGGAAATATATAACTCTTTTAAAGATATCGGCAGCAGAGACCATGCTCAGAGACGGAAAGAGCGTAACCGAAGTCCAGGAGGCCCTGGCCTTTTCCAGCTACGCTCATTTTTTCAGGACTTTTCAGAAGACTACCGGGATCTCTCCCAGCAGGTATCGTAAACAATATCACTCTTCCGGAAATTGACAGCTTTATCAGTCAGTGATCTCCGGATCACCAGATCCTTATACGCTCTTCCGGAGATTTATACATAAGATCCCCTTCCCGATCTTTCTCAAATAATCATATTCTTTCAATTTCAAGACTCCCAGAATAAACAAAACAGCAGTTCTACTCATATCGAGTAGAACTGCGACTTATTGGCAGGAAGCCCAATACATAATGGCAATACAAGTAGTATCCGGCAACCATGCAAATGGAAAACAAAAATGTATTGATTGTTGCCCTTACCGGCGTTCTGGCATATACTGATATAACCGTCCCCAACAGGATCCATA
>JAGACK010000048.1 GCA_017614155.1 Lachnospiraceae bacterium | reverse complement strand
CCTGTTCGATTAATGCTAAAATATCCATGAGAGTGGCTCCTCCTTAGTATTATTTTTTTTAGCCAAAATCATTATACCTTAGAGGATGTTCACTCTCATTTCTTTTTCTTTATTCAACTGACAAAATCTTTACTCTATTTTTCCGGCGGGAGGGGCTGCATACGTTGTTTTGCTTGCCGGTTCTTTCCCTCTGTGAAGATACTTGAAAGTATTCATAATAGTTGTTTTTAAGTTGACGAAAAATACGGGATAGAGTAAAATATACAAGTATTTTTGCGTTTGATCATGCATAAACATTTCATATAGAAAAAGGGTGGTGATGAGATTGGCATTTGATACCATTGACAGGGTCCTGCAGGCCGAAAGAAGCGCAGACGAAGCCGAAAAGAACGCGGCAGTTGAGTCCGACGGCATAGTCGCAAAAGCGGAAAATGAAGCGATGGATCTGAAGGACGAGCTCGAAAAGAAGTCGAAGGAAAAGGCAAAGCAGGAGATAGATGCTGCAAAGGCCGAAGCTGACGAAGTTCTTTCCCGTGCAAAGCAGGAAGCAGACGCCCTCATCGGTGAGCTGAAAAACAGTGTATCTTCAAAAGAAGACGCTGCGGTAAAGCTTATTCTTGACGGGATCCAACAGTAAAGGAGGTTGACACGGTATGTCCGTATTGCCAATGAAGCGAATATCGGTGATCGGCCTTCGAAAAGACAGGAAGGCGATACTCGAGACCATCCAGCGTTCCGAGGCAGTTGAGATAGACATGACGCCGCTGTCGGGCGCCGGAGAAGACATCTTCACAAAGATAGATGTTTCTTCATCTTCGCAGATATTCACAAAAAATGCCGATTCGGCTGAAAAAGCCCTGGAGATCATAAATACCGCGGCTCCCGAAAAGACATCTCTCCTTTCATCATTTGAGGGGAGAAGGGAAATGAGCGTGGAGGACTTTACGTCAAATGTCAGCAGACGCGAAGCCATAATGAAGGATGTACAGGATATACTCCGCCTGGAAAAGGAACTGATACAGGCAAAGGCAGATATCCCCAAGATACAGACCCAGATAGAGGCACTGAGCCCTTGGCTCACGCTGGATCTTCCCCTTTCATACAAGGGAACAAAAAAGACAGCGGTGTTCATAGGGTCATTTTCGGATGCGGTGACGGAAGAGAGCATCACGGTGAGGCTTTCCGAGCTGGCGCCCGAGGCGGATTGTGATGTAAATGTCATCTATACTTCAAATGAGATATCATCGGCAGTCATAGTCTGCATGAAAAAAGATGCGGATGCAGTGGACAATGCCCTCAGGCACATGAATTTTTCCCGTCCTCCCGCATCGGATATCGTTCCTTCGAAACTTCAGGAACAATATGAAAATGACATAAAGGACTGTGACAGAAAGATAGAAGAGATAAACGGCATGCTGGCAGGCTATGCCGAAGAGCGTGACGATATCCGGTTCATACGGGATTATTACACGATGAGGGCAGATAAATATGAAGTTATCGGCGCTCTCGAGCAGTCAGACCGGACCTTCCTTTTAAGCGGTTTCATACCGGCAGCGGCAGCGCCTGCTCTTGAAGAAAAGATCTCGAGCCGGTTTGATGCCTGTGTGGAGATCACGGATCCCGGTGAAAACGAGGATGTACCGGTGGCACTGTCAAATAACGGTTTCGCGGCCCCTGTCGAGGGAGTTATCGAAAGCTATTCGATGCCCGGAAAGGGAGAACTCGATCCGACCATGCCGGTCGCCGTCTTCTATTATTTCATGTTTGGTATGATGCTCTCGGATTTTGCATACGGTCTTCTCATGACTGTTGCAACGGCGCTTATATTAAAGAAATTCAAGAACATGGAAGCCGGGATGAAGAGGAGCATGAAGATGTTCTGCTACTGCGGCATAGGAACCATGTTCTCAGGCATCCTTTTCGGAAGTTATTTCGGTGATGCGCCCACGGTTGTCGCAAAACTGTTCTTTGGAAAGGACTTTGTGATACCGCCTCTTTATGTGGATCCCATATCAAATTCCATGAAGGTTCTGGTGTTCTCTTTTGCGATAGGCATCATACATCTGTTTGCAGGCCTGATCCTCAATATGTATCAGGCGATCAAACAGGGCAGGATAGTGGATGCTGTAAGCGACAGCCTTTTCTGGATGCTGCTTGTCGGAGGACTCATTCTCTACGGCATGACTACTGACATGGTGGTCAACATGTTCCCCGGGGCGCTCACAAAGCTTCCCGCACCGGTCGGTACTATCGGAGCGGTGTTCGCAGTCATCGGAGCGGCAGGCATCCTTGTCATGGGAGGCAGGGATTCGAGAAACTGGGGCAAGAGGCTGGCAAAGGGAGCCTATGCGCTCTACGGAGTCACCGGATACTTAAGTGACATTCTTTCATATTCGAGGCTTCTCGCACTCGGACTTGCAACCTCGGTCATATCCACCGTTTTCAATTCGATGGGTCAGATGGTGAGCGAAAACCTGGTACACTCCAATATTTTAGGGGCATTGATCGGAGTGATCCTTTTCCTCGTCATTTTCCTCATAGGCCATGGCTTAAACATGGCGATCAACGCGCTTGGTGCCTATGTGCATGCAAACAGGCTTCAGTTCGTTGAGTTTTTCGGAAAGTTCTACAATGGCGGCGGCAGGAAATTTGAGCCGTTTGCAGTAAAAACAAAATACTTCAAGATTAAGGAGGATTAACAAATGGGTATCGGAACAGCATTGGCACTGGCGGGAGCAGCATCTGCGGCTCTGTTTGCAGGCGTAGGGTCTGCCATCGGTGTAGGAAGAGGCGGACAGGCCGCTGCAGGAGTGGTAACTGAGGATCCAAACAAGTTCTCTCAGGTTCTCATTCTTCAGCTTCTGCCCGGAACACAGGGTATTTACGGACTGCTGATCGCATTCATCGCACTCAGCCGTCTGGGAGTCATGAGCGGATCTCCTGCAGATCTCTCGGTTGGAACAGGACTCATGTATTTCTTTGCATGTGCTCCCATGGCATTCGTCGGTCTCGTATCGGCTATGCAGCAGGCAAAAGCATCGGTCGCTTCTATCGGACTTGTTGCAAAAAGACCCGACCAGTTCGGAAAGTCAATGATCTTCCCGGCCATGGTTGAGACCTATGCTATCCTTGCGCTTCTCGTATCGATCCTTGCAATAAACGGAATTCCGAGCTGATGTAGTTTTCCGGTCTGCCTGATGCCGGCAAAACCGGCAGATATTGTATCAGGCACAATGTGAGATAAATGGGAGGCAATGATGACAGGTTTAGACAAGATCCTGGAACAGATAAAAAAAGAATCTGACGAAACCGTTTCAAAAAAGCTGTCTGAGGCAAAAGACCGTGCCGACTCCATACTGGAGGAGGCAAAAAAGGATGTATCCGGTCAGTGCGAGAGCATTGAGAAAAACGGCAGAAATGAGGCACAGGAGATCAGAAAAAGAGCCGTATCGGCAGCTGATCTGTACAAGAGAAAGGCAGTGCTGGCTGAAAAGCAGCGCATCATTTCAGGTGTGTTTGAAAAGGCTTATGCCGAGCTTTCAAATCTGTCCGGCAGCAGTTATTATGATGCCGTGATGAAGATCGCAGTGAAAAATGCTCTCAGTCAGGACGGAGAGATCATCTTTTCAAAGGATGACAGGGCAAATGTACCTTCCGATTTTGAAATGCGCCTCAACGCGCAGCTGAAAGACGGAAAGCTTAAGGTTTCGGACACGACCCGTCCCATCGGAAAGGGATTCATACTTTCCTACGGCGGAGTCGAACAGAACTGCACTTTTTCTGCTCTTGTAGAGGCTTCAAAGGAGACGCTGCAGGACAGGGTTCAGGAGATTTTGTTCACTTAAGGCAAAGGAAAGGTAAGGAATATGTCCGATAAACAGTATTATTATGCTGTCGCGCGAATACGTACAAAGGAGCTCTCTCTTTTGTCGGCCTCTTTCCTGGAGCAGCTTTTGGGAGCAAAGACCGTAGCTGAAGGCATGAGACTTTTGACAGACAAAGGATGGGATACCGAACAGACGGCATCTTCCGAGTCTGAACGGGTGGAAAAGATGCTTTCATCCGAAAAGAAAAAGACGAGAGCCCTGATAGAGGAAATGGTCGACGATATGTCGGTCTTTGATGTGCTGAGGCTGGAATATGATTATCACAATCTGAAGGCCGCCATCAAGCAGGCGCTTACCAGCGACGAGCATCCCGGCATCTATACAGAGGAAGGGACGATACCTTCATCAGTGATGAAGGATGCGGCAGCCACAAGGGATTTTTCGGCGCTTCCCGAAAATATGAGGGATGTTGCCGCAGAAGCCATGGATGTGCTGCTCCATACACAGGACGGACAGCTCTGCGATATTATGATCGACAAGGCAGCGCTTGAGGCAGTCTATGAAGCGGGGAAAAAGTCAGGGAGCGACATACTGAAGCTTTTCGGCGAGCTCAAGGTGGCGTCGGCAGACATCAAGATTGCAGTACGCGCTTCAAAGACGGGAAAAGACAGAAAATTCCTTGATGCGGCGCTTGCAGAGTGCGAGAGCCTTGATATCGACGCGCTGGCAAAAGCGGCCGTTGAGGGAACGGATGAGATCTGCGAATACATAGCGCTCACTGATTATGCAGAAGCTGCAGACGAACTTCGTTCTTCGGCTTCGGCATTTGAGAGATGGTGTGACAATCTCATCATCAGGAATATCCGGCCCGAGATCTATCATCCGTATACGATAGGGCCTCTGGCTGCATATATGATAGCGCGTGATAACGAGATAAAAACTGTCAGGATCGTGATGTCGGGAAAGATCAACGATCTGCCCGAGGATTCTGTCAGGGAAAGGGTAAGGGAAATGTATGTATAAGATAGCTGTGATGGGTGAACCGGACAGCATATACGGCTTTGCGGCACTCGGGCTTGATACCTTTCCCTTTGACAGTGCGGAGGATGCGGGACAGGCTTTAAGACGCCTGGCCGACAGCGACTACGCCGTGATCTATATCACGGAGGGACTCGCATCGCTCATCGCACCCGAGATAGAGAGATATCAGGATTCAAAGATACCGGCTGTCATCCGGATCCCGGGAGTTTCGGGAAATACGGGAGAAGGTATCATGGGTGTAAAGAAATCCGTAGAACAGGCTGTAGGTTCTGACATTTTATTTGGAGGTGAAAATTGAGCAAAGGTACTATTAAAAAAGTCGCCGGACCTCTGGTCATCGCTCGCGGCATGAAGGATGCCAACATGTTTGACGTCGTCAGGGTCAGCGATCAGAGACTGATCGGCGAGATCATCGAAATACACGGAGACGAGGCATCGATCCAGGTTTATGAGGAGACCTCGGGACTCGGACCCGGGGCGCCGGTGGAATCAACCGGAGTTCCCATGAGCGTTGAGCTCGGACCGGGCCTTATCGGAAGCATATATGACGGTATCCAGAGACCTCTGAATAAGATCATGGAAGTCTCGAACGGAAACCTGCTGAAAAGAGGAGTGGAAGTCCCTTCGCTTGACAGGGACAAAAAATGGCATTTCAAGCCCGCCGTTTCTGTCGGAGCAAAAGTAGTCGCCGGCGATATCATAGGAACGGTTGAGGAGACCGAGATAGTCACCCAGAAGATCATGGTCCCTGTCGGAGCAGACGGAACGGTTGATGCCATATCCGAAGGCGATTATGATGTGACTGCAACTGTCGCAAAGATAAAGACAGATGACGGAAACAGCGTGGATGTAGGCCTCATGCAGAAATGGCCCGTCCGTCGCGGACGTCCCTACAAGCAGAAGCTTTCCAGTGACAAGCCCCTCATCACGGGACAGCGTGTCATCGATACGCTCTTCCCTATAGCAAAGGGCGGTACTGCAGCGGTTCCCGGCCCCTTCGGTTCGGGAAAGACAGTCGTGCAGCATCAGCTGGCAAAATGGGCAGAGGCTGACATCGTTGTTTACATCGGATGCGGAGAGCGTGGAAACGAGATGACGGACGTTCTGAACGAATTCCCGGAGCTGAAGGATCCGAAGACAGGCAAGTCCCTCATGGAGAGGACAGTGCTCATAGCAAATACCTCCGACATGCCCGTTGCGGCCCGTGAGGCATCTATATACACAGGTATAACAATAGCAGAGTATTTCAGGGATATGGGATATTCCGTGGCGCTCATGGCTGACTCCACATCCCGCTGGGCAGAGGCCCTGCGTGAGATGTCGGGACGACTTGAGGAAATGCCCGGTGAGGAAGGTTATCCCGCATATCTCGGTTCGCGTCTGGCCCAGTTCTATGAGAGAGCAGGCCGCGTGACAGCGCTTGGATCCGATGACAGAGAGGGAGCGCTCTCGGTTATCGGCGCAGTCTCGCCTGCAGGCGGTGATATATCCGAGCCCGTTACCCAGGCAACCCTCCGTATCGTGAAGGTGTTCTGGAGCCTTGATTCCGCTCTGGCTTACAAGAGACACTTCCCGGCCATCAACTGGCTGACCAGCTACTCGAACTATATGAACACCATCGGCGGATGGTTCGACGAGAATGTAGACGGAAACGACTGGATGGCACTGCGTCAGAAGATGATGAACCTTCTGCAGGACGAATCCGAGCTGCAGGAAATGGTTCAGCTCGTCGGTATGGATGCCCTTTCGGCACCCGACCGTCTCAAGATGGAAGCAGCACGCTCCATCAGAGAGGATTTCCTTCATCAGGATGCTTTCCACGAGGTCGATACCTATACATCGCTCAAAAAGCAGCACATGATGATGCAGCTGATCCTCAATTTCTATGACCAGGCTTCGGAAGCTCTCAAAAAGGGCGCTTCCATAGAAAAGCTGATCGTCATGGATGTCAGGGAGGAGATAGGACGTTTCAAATATACCGAGGAAGGAAAGCTTGACGAAGTGTTTGAAAAGATAAACTCCAGCCTGAGTTCCCAGGTACAGGAATTGATAGCAAAGAAGGAGGACTTCTGATATGCCAAAGGAATACAGAACGATAGAAGAGGTCGCAGGTCCTCTGATGCTTGTAAAAGGCGTTGAAAACGTCGCGTATGATGAGCTTGGAGAGATAGAGCTGGCAAACGGTGAGAGAAGGAGATGCAAGGTCCTCGAGATCGAGGAAGGAAATGCGCTCGTACAGCTCTATGAGGCATCCACTGGTCTGAACCTTGAAAGCTCAAAGGTAAGATTTTTGGGACGAAGCATGGAACTCGGAGTATCCGAGGATATGCTCTCCCGTGTCTTTGACGGTCTGGGACATCCCATAGATGACGGTCCCGAGATCCTTCCCGATGAGAGAAGGGATATCAACGGACTTCCCATGAATCCCGCAGCCAGAAGCTATCCGCAGGAGTTCATCCAGACCGGTATCTCAGCCATAGACGGACTGAACACCCTCGTCAGGGGACAGAAGCTCCCGATCTTTTCGGCATCGGGTCTTCCCCATGCAGAACTTGCCGCACAGATCGCCCGTCAGGCGAAGGTCCGCGGCACGGACGAGGCTTTCGCGGTTGTATTTGCCGCAATGGGTATCACTTTTGACGAGTCCAACTATTTCGTTGAAAGCTTCCGTGAGACCGGAGCCATAGACAGGACAGTTCTTTTTATGAACCTGGCAAACGACCCTGCTGTCGAGCGTATAGCAACACCGCGTATGGCGCTCACCGCAGCGGAATATCTCGCATTTGAAAAGGGCATGCATGTCCTCGTCATCCTGACGGATATCACAAACTATGCGGATGCGCTCCGTGAGGTTTCCGCAGCGAGAAAGGAAGTTCCCGGACGACGCGGCTATCCCGGATACATGTACACCGACCTTGCTTCGCTTTATGAAAGAGCAGGACGCCAGGTAGGCAAGAAGGGTTCCATCACCATGATCCCGATCCTTACCATGCCTGAAGATGACAAGACCCACCCCATCCCGGACCTTACCGGATACATCACAGAGGGTCAGATCATCCTTTCCAGAGAGCTTTACCGCCGTGGTATCGAGCCTCCGATCGATGTTCTTCCGTCACTTTCACGTCTGAAGGACAAGGGTATCGGCGAGGGCAAGACCAGAGCCGATCATGCAAATACGATGAACCAGCTGTTTGCGGCATATTCCAGAGGAAAGGACGCAAAGGAGCTGATGATGATCCTCGGAGAAGCGGCTCTGACAGATATAGACAAGCTGTATGCGAAATTTGCAGACGAGTTCGAGCAGAAATACGTGTCCCAGGGCTATCGTACAGACCGTTCCATAGAGGATACCCTGCAGATAGGATGGGATCTTCTCGGAATACTTCCGAGAGCCGAGCTGAAGCGTATCAAGGACGAGTTCCTCGACAAGTACTATCAGCCTGCAAAGTAAGGAGACGATATGGCATCAAAAGCTATAACCCCTACAAGAATGGAGCTGACGCGCCTGAAGAGAAAGCTGATCACGACCAGGCGCGGCCACAAGCTCCTCAAAGATAAAAGAGACGAGCTGATGCGTCAGTTCATGGACATGGTGCGCCAGAACATGGAACTTCGAAAGAAGGTCGAGGAGGGCATAGCGCGCGCAAACAAAAACTTCGTGCTTGCCAAGTCTACCATGTCCGATGAGGCAGTAAAGGTTGCCTTCATGGCAGCAAAGCAGGAGGTATCTTTAGAGGTTTCGGACAAAAATGTCATGTCCGTGGAGATACCGGTATTTGATACCAAAATGAAGACAAACGACGAAAACGACATCTATTCCTACGGCTTTGCTTTTACCTCAAGCGATCTCGATGATGCGGTAAAGAGCCTTTCAGACATCCTGCCTGATATGTTAAAGCTTGCCGAGATCGAAAAAGGATGCCAGCTCATGGCAGCCGAGATCGAAAAGACGAGACGACGCGTGAATGCGCTGGAGCATGTCCTCATTCCCGAAACAGAGGCAAATATCAAATATATCTCCTCAAAGCTTGATGAGAATGAGCGAAGCACCCAGATCAGGCTCATGAAGGTGAAGGATATGCTGCTTGAGGCTGCCCATCACTACAAGGAGAGAGAGGCGAATGGATAAGGTCCCCGTCCTCTACAGAAAAAGACTTATACCGGATGAGTGTGTGCTTTTGAAGGATGATGAGATCCTCTATCATGATAAGGAGATCATCGTTACCAAATGGCGCACGCTCCATCCGAAGCATGATCTAGACCACGGATATTCCGCATATTTCCTTGATGCGGGCTACAAGGTTTCTAAATTTCTCTACAATAACGATTCTCTGATCTACTGGTACTGCGATATCATCGACTATACATTTAATGAGGCGGACGATTCCTATATCTTCAGGGATCTTCTTGCTGATGTCATCGTCTATCCCGACGGCTTTGTCAAGGTCGTCGATCTCGACGAATTCGAGCAGGCGCTCACAAACGGACTCCTTACCATGGAGGATGTGCGCCGCGCCCTGCTGTCCCTTGATTCACTTCTGACCACCATCTACGACGGCAAATTCGATGTCCTCAAAGCCGAGATAGAAAAGAGGATATAATAAAAAAATCCCGATACCATGTTACAGTACGGGAAAAGATTTACATCACAGATTAAGCATTCGAATGATAATAAGAAAATAAAGGGGTCCGGACCGGATTCCTGATGTAGAAAATGCACAGAGGTTTTCTGTGCATTTTTAATATGAAAAAAGTGAGTCCTGCATAATGCAGTAAACATGCGGATTACAGAAGGTGAACACGCTGAAACCCAGAGCCGGAGCGGATTTGCGGAGGGTTGACAAAAGGGCGGGGGGGGTATAGTGACACCGAGTGTGAATAGCTCTCAAAATTTAAACTATTTTCATATCATCTATGGAATTAGTTGTGTGCAGCCCGGGACGGAAGTGTGAGCCGTCCCGGGCAATCTTTCAAAAAGTTCCGTCTCACACGCGGAACTTTAAAGTTTTAAACCATTCGATCACAGGGATGGCGAAAGGCTTTTCCAGGCAGGAGTACGGGCCTGCATGGTATCCGGACCGGGGGTACGAGCCCGGAGAAGGATTGGAGAGATGCAAGATTTAGGGAGAATTAGAGACGCACACTCGTACATTATATTTTTCCAAAATTTAAAGAAAGGATGATATGTGAAATGAGAAAAAGACAATGGAAAAAGATCCTGTCAGTGGTTCTCGCGCTTGCAATGGTATTCTCCATGAATGTCAGCGCATTCGCAGACGAAGTTACCGATCCGGTAGCTGTCGAAGAGCCCGCAGCAGAGCAGCCTGCAGAAGCACCTGCAGCCGAGGAACCTGCAGCAGAAGAGCCTGCTCCTGCAGAGGAAGAAGCTCCTCCAGCAGAGGCGCCTGCTCCCGCAGAGGCGGAAGAACCGGCTGGAGGTGACACTACACTGGAAATTCTTGGCTGGACATTTGGATTTGATGATAGTAATCCTGAAGAAGCACCTTCTTATGAGGGAGCTTTTGTTACAGTTAGTTATGCTGGTACCACTATCACAGATGCGACCAATCCTCAGGATATTACGTTAAGTAGTAACGGAACAGGAACAGCGGCTATCACAATTACTGGTGGAAATAATAAATTCTATGTAATAAAGGAAGACGATAGCTTTGTTGAAGCAAATGGATTCAGTTTGACATCTTCCATGACGGCAGGCGTCGATTTGAAAAAAGTTGCAGATCAGCCTGACGCTCCTGTTGCTACAACAAATTATACAATCGATAAATCTGCTGCAGACAAGTGGACAGTAAAGGCTGTAAACGCCAGCCAGCGACTCGAATATCTTGTAGCAACATCCAGCACAGGAACATATGCTGATCTTGATAATTCAACAGGTGCGGATATAACTGCTACAGACAAAGCTGCTGGCAAGAAGATGTTTGTCAGGGTTAAGGCGATATATGATGAGACCGAAGATACAGGATCAGTAATAACAACACCTGCCTCAGTTGCTGCTGAGATTGATTATACTCCTGCACCTACACCTGAAGGCTCTTTCACAGTAAGCGGTTTCACATTCGAAATAGATGATACTACCACTGTTTCAGATATCAGTTATACTGGTGGAATCGGAGAAGTAACATTTTCTGCAAAGGAAGGCAAGAAAGCTTCTGTAACCATGAAAAAGACAGGTTCAGCAGATCCTGTTTCTGTTAATCTTGCAACAGCGGATGTTACAGTGGTAGCAGATGATTCGATAACAGGAGATATGCCTGTAAGCTTCAAGGGAACCGGACTGGTTAAGTTCACGAAGAAAGGAACATTCGAAAGCGTAGCATCCGGCCTTACATTAAGCGGAAATGATGTTGATGTTCTTGCCATAAATGTTGACAGTGAGGGTGCTGCAACAAAATACACACTCATTACTAAAGAAGAGGCAGGAAAAAAGGTTGACGAAGGCGCTGTAAGGATTGCTATTGCATCAAAGGATACTGGAAGCTGGTCTTATAGCACAAGTGATGAGGCTTTCACTCCTGCAAGCGCATCTTATACACTTAGTGTAGACACATTAGATCTGGTGCCTTTTGCCACAAAGCTTGTTGCAAGCGAGGATGCAATAAAGGGTGTTTCCGTTGAATACAGTACGGAAGAAAAGAAAAATGTAATAATCCTTGCAACTGATAGCGATATCAGTACAGCAACATTTACCTATATTACAGTTCCTGTACAGGGCAAATACAATATCGAGAATGCTCTGAACAGCGGTGTAGCAACAGCTGGTGGCGTAGATCTTACACAGTGGATCTACAATAAGGATAAGAAGTATGACAACATATCCAAGTATGAGTTCATTATTTCATCTAATGAAACATTAGATCAGTACACCACAAGGACTGGAACCGGATGGAACACATGGGTAACCGGAACTACAATTAAGAAGGTAGTAAATAACGCCGGTGTTGAAGCCGGAAAGACATATTACCTGATAGCTCGTAAGAAAGCAACTGGATCAGAATTTGCATCTGTAGCACAGGTAGTTGGATCATTCGTACCGCTTAAGGACACATCCATATCCATCAACCTTGCAAGAACCTTATCTCCTAACTATACAGGTGATGTATGGAATTTAGATTCTGAGGATGCTGCAAAATTCCTTTCAAGCCAGAATACTAATGCAGTAAATCTTTCAATGTTCAGCTTCACATACAATTATCCTACAGGTTTATCTGTAGTAGATGAACGCAAATATGCATATCAATACGAATTGGATGAAGAAGATAATGTATTCCGAGTAAATGATTCAGATGGAAACAAAGTGGGAGATTTGACACTTCACTTCTACAAAGATTATTCGGCTGGAAAGTTCTCTAACGAACAGGATGTTGCGTACTATGCACTTACTCCCGGACTTTGGGGTGTTAGCGTAAGTTTTGCTCCCTATAGTGAGGCATCTCAGGTATATGGTGCACAGGCAGATTCAAATACTATATCATTTAATGTGGTAAAGGCACCTGTTAAGTATGTGCCCAAGGTAACCCCTAATCCTTCTGTATCCGGAAGTCTTGTTTCTCCGGATTATGAGGCAACAAACATTGTAACAGGAGCACCTGTAAATACAGGGATTACATATTTTACAGGAAGTGAAAGCTACCTTATAAACAGCAAGGTGTCTACAAGCTTTAACGGTGAATTACCCGCCGGAACATATAAGGTTGCTGTAAGTGCTGGAGATCTTGCAAGTAGTTATTATGCGGTCAGCAAAGAAAATGACGAAGACAAGACAGGCAGGTATTATACAGACTACAGCACAGAGATCGATTGGACAGTTATTGACAACAAGGCAACAAATCTTGTGGTAACCGGCGCTCAGAAGAGTGCGGATGATCGCGGTACGGTATACTATGGTGCAAATCTTGCCGCTGTAGAGGGCGCTGTAGAGACAAAGGCAACTCTTGCAGGAACCGAGGTAACACTTACTAACAAAGATAACTTTATAGTACTTTCTGCTGTATCAAATGACCTTGTACATGCAAAGGCTTTGACCGATGCAGAAATGGCAAAGATCAGTGCAAACCAGACAGTTTACGCATATTACAAGACATGTGAATTCCAGAGTCTCACTGTATCTTCAGCAGCTATACCTGTAACCATTTCAAAGAGACCTATTGATATCATCTATGATGCTGATGGAAACGGAACAGCTGATACACTTAAGACAGTGAGAGGAGCAGATCTTATCTCAACTGTAAGCGCAAGCAAGCTTGTTGGTACGATCAATGAAATTGAAATGGACTTCCATGGAACAGAATCAAAGACTCTTAAGGGATCAGTTCTTATCGATACAACAAAGGGTCCGGATGTAAAACTCGACACATCAATGCTTGATAAGAATATACCTACAGATGGAACAGAAGCTGTACCTCTTACAGGATATAGTCTTTCGAGCAATCTGCTTGAGAACTTTACAACAGGTTCTGATACCGTCGATTATCTGATCGAAGCAAGGTACTATGTACAGTATATCCTTGAGTACAGCGGAACTGATGGAAGCATCAAGAAGAAGTATGTTTCTACCAATGTAATTGACAAGGATAATTTGGATAATCCTGTTACTTATGGCAGCTGGATAACTATTGATCCCGCTACAACCCTTGGAGAGAAGATGGCACTCAGCTGGGGAGGAATTCTTCCTGCCGGAGATGAGATCACAGGCTGGAAAGTAACAAGAAGCGATTATACAAATGTAGATGAAATATCTACTTACAATGGAACAACGGATGTTTATGCAACAGAGTATGACTACCTCGTCTATGCTGTCGTTACTGCAGCTGCCACCAAGGAAGGCGTCATGGTCAAGTCCATTGCACCTGTTGCCTACAGTATGAGGGCACATGTGGAGCAGGGAAGTTCAAAGAAGAATGTATCAAGAGATCTTGATGTAGTTCTCTATGATAAGAACAAGACCGTGAAGCTCAATAAGGGTGATTCGAAATATGGCTGCTTCTTTGATGATGATGCTCTTGTTGATGATTGGTACATCAACCCCAACTGTGTACTCATTGAAAAGGATACAACGGCTGCTAAGGCATGGGTGAAGGTTTGTCCTAAACTAGTATATGGCCAGGATTACACGATCACAGTCAAGAACAACAAGAATGCATCCGTAGCATATGATCCTTCTGTAAGCAACAATAACGGAGAGGATGGAACCTTCAAGCAGCTCTTTGCTGAGAAGAAGAGACCTCAGGTAGTAGTAAAAGGCAAGGGTGATTACAAGAAGCTTAATACCACAATACTGTTTGATATTTTACCGAGAAACATTAGGCCTGCAGTAAATGATGAAATATCAATTACCGGAATTGACGAGTTCTATCTTGCAGGAAAGACTCTTCAGATCAAGCAGAAGGTCACTGACGGATACTGGCAGGATAATGACAAGTGGAAGAAAGTCAATGTGAAGGCTGGAAAGGCTAGCGCAAAGGCAGCTTCCGGATTTACCGGTGATTATGTTGTCAATGTATACAAGGTTGGAACAAACAGCAGAACTCTCGTTACCAACTTCAAGAAGATTGCTGACGGCGATTATGAAGTTGAAATCAAGGGTGTTAACAACTACTATGATTCAGTTGTAAAGCCTATAACAGTTATCAACGGAGTTCCGTTCGCAAAGCAGGGCTTTAAGTTTACGAAGAAGGTTGATTGGGCAGCAGATACCAAGCTTTCGAAATTCAACATCAAGGTTACAAACAAGAAAGCGAAAGCGGAGATACCTGTAGTTAAAGCGTCCGAGACAAACGATAAGGCCGGTTATTATGTATCAGAAGTAAAAGATATGTATGGTTACCCTGTGATTGTTGAAGATGAAGGACTTACAACTCTCCTTACCAGGATGGGTGATTATGCAAATGCCGGAAAGTACAATGTTACACTGAGGGCGTCTGACAAGCTTACAAAGGATTCATCGATCTTCGGTGACAAGACCATAACCGTAGAGGTTAAGGGTAAGAAGCTTCAGGCAAGTAACTTCCTGCTTGATGGAAAGGCAAAGCTAAGCCTTGAGTATGACGGAGAGGCTACCAAGCAGCCTGTACAGGTAACACTTAAGAAAGCACTTGCGGATTCTGACAAGTACATACCTATGAAGAACGGTTCGCTTGCAAACAAGAACATCTATGAGTACATAGGGGAAGATGCAAATAAACAGGATAAAGCTCTTAACTGGTATAAGACTAATGCTGCTGAGGTAGCATATAAAGCATCTAATGTCTCTAATCCGGAAAAAGCTAAGCTTAACATAGCATCTCAGGTACGTAACGGTTATGCAGATACAGGTGTGAAAGCATTTGCATCTCAAGTAAACAAAAATACCTGGAACTTCGGCTACAATCCTGCAAACCAGGATATGGGTACTTACTACATCTACATCTATCCTACAGGACCTTATTATGCAGATGGCGGATATGTACGCTTAAGCTACACCAGGGCAGGCTTCAATCTTTCAAAGACAAAGCTTGTTGAGTTCAAGGCAGCAGATGCAGAACTTAATGTAAACGGAACCTATACTGATGTCGTTATGAAGTCAAAGCAGCCTTTGAATGATTACAAGGGTACTCTTTCATCAGATGGATTCTATTATGTGACTAGCTGGGTAAATAGCAGCGGAGTTACTAATGTAGGTCCGTTTGAGGTTAAGTATTCAAAGAATACAAAGGCCGGAACAGCTACAGCTACGATCAAGGCTAATTCAAAGAGCAGCAGTGCAAAGAAACTTTACAAGGGTCAGGTAAAGACAACATTTACGATCAACCCGAAGAAGGTAGACACAATCTATGATGCAGGAAGTGCAGCAGCAGATGATGTATACGCAGTTATTACTGATGCGGTTGCACCGAAGAGCGGAAAAGATCCGAAGCCTGTAGTTAAGCTGTATCAGAAGAGTTCTTACCTGAACAAGTCAAAGGTTCTGAAGAATAATTCAGATTACAAGCTGCTTGCACCTGCATTGGTTAAGGACAACAGCTATGTGATCTCCGGAAATACTTCAGGATCAAAGAACTTCAAGTTCGTAGATGATAAGGGTAAGGATGCAACCATCAAGGTTGGTGACTTCAATGTATACGGACAGAAGGCAAAGAAGATCACATTCACTCTTTCACAGGGTGAGGCTTCCAGGTACGATGCAGCTCAGAAGGGTTATATCTACATGAGTGGCAATGAGATCAAGCCTGGTGTGACTTCAATTACAATCGACGGACAGACAACAACATTCGGAAAGGCACTTAATGTATCTGACAACTTCATAGTAAGCTACAGCAACAATGTCAAAGTTGGTACCGCTACGGTAACCGTGACACTCAAGAAGAACACAGCTGACAAGACGCTTTCAGGAAATGCAACATATCCTTACGGCGGAAGCGCTACAATGAAGTTCAAGATCGTGCCTCACAACAACAAGAACCTGATCCTCAGCGAATAATCAGGATCGGAACAGACAACCACAGACGGACAATATGATATGAATTACTCACATCCCCGGGTTCAGCCCGGGGGTGTGTTGTATATGAGATGTATACAGTAGGATGAATTGCAGACATTGTTTTTCGATGTTCTTTT
Organism: Lachnospiraceae bacterium; assembly: GCA_017614155.1. GTDB lineage: Bacteria > Bacillota > Clostridia > Lachnospirales > Lachnospiraceae > NK4A144. The sequence goes on along the minus strand of JAGACK010000048.1, from coordinate 142 downwards.
TCGGTAAATAGTACAAAACGGACATCATTCAAAAATAACCTCCGATGCGGTAGGCTTTTGGTGTAGCCAGAGGTGATCGCAAAAGGAGGTTTTATTATGATCAACACAGATGACATGACCAAAGAAGAACGGGCGGAATACT
>JAGACK010000047.1 GCA_017614155.1 Lachnospiraceae bacterium | reverse complement strand
GATCCTTTGCCAACGTGAAGGAAGACATGAATTTTAGAAGATATCTTTATCGTGGCAAAGAAAACGTCCTCACACAAAGCATTATTCTTGCAATCGGATTTGATATAAATAAACTGCATCACAAGATAATTGATGAACGAAGGATCTCGGAGCTTGAATGTGAAATAGCAACAGATAAAGAGAATTCTCTGAATGTGAACCACTTCCTTGATCTCGTAAAGCGATATACGGAAGTGCCGGAGCTTACGGCAGAGATCATCAGAGAGTTTATAGAAAAGGTATATGTCTATCATCCGGAGAAGATAAACGGGCAGAAAACCCAGCGTGTCAGAATCGTCTGGAACTGCATAGGCGAAATACCTACCCAGAATAAAACGGCATAGCCGGAAATGTTATTCCAACTATGCCGATCTTTCGGGGATTAAAAATCCCTTAGACTACTCGCCTTTAATCACCGGGGTTTTCACTCTATTCCATGCTTTTAAGCTTTTCCGCCGCATCAGTCATTTCCTCGACAAGACTCCTTACCTCTTCCACTATCCCGCGGTTTGTCTCCGTTGTGGTGCAGGTCGTAGTCGAGTGTGCCGAAACCTCCTCGGTTATCGCCGATATAGTCTGGATGCTCTCTACGATCTCGTTATTTGCGCTTGCCAGCCTTCCGACTATATTGGACAGTTCTTCCGAATCATTCTTGATCTTTCCTGCGCTTTCGACGATCCTGTCAAAGCTTCCCGATGTCACCTGAGCGGATTCATTCTGTATCCGGTTGCTCTCAACGAGAGAATTGATGGCTGTTACCACCTTGTTTATCTCCGTAGATATGCCCTCGATAAGACTGCTGATATTTCCCGTAGCATTCTGGGTCTGTCCGGCAAGATTTGATATCTCGGTCGCAACTACGGCAAAACCTCTGCCTGCCTCGCCGGCCCTTGCCGCTTCTATGCTTGCATTCAGCGCAAGGAGGCTGGTCTGGGACGCCACGGAATTGATGAGCTCGACTATGGTCTCCATCTGCTGGGTGGTTGCCCTCAGGCCCTCCACTTCGGTCGCCACCTCATTGCCGGCGTTTTCGGAGATACCTGCCTGTTCGATCAGCTTTTCGATATTATTCCTTCCCTCATCAATGGCATCCACGGTATCTTTTACATTTGATCCTATGCTCTGCGAGGTATCGGTGACATTTTCTATCTGACGCTGGATCTCTTCGGTCTTTATCAGCTGGTTCTGTATCGATTCCGCCGAATCCGTGGAACCGGACTGCACTTCATGCATGGCATTAAGAGTCTCCTCGCTTGAAAGCGCCAGGACGTCTATCTTTTCAGAGACCTTTGTCACATCATCCGCAAGGATACCCGAAACTTCCATGATCGAATCGAGCATCTTTTCGTTCTTTTCTCCCTCTTCGTTAATGACCTCCATCCTGTCAGCATTGATATCCGAAAGGACCCTGTTTACCACAGTGGAAAAGACAGAGATCACGATCATGATCAGGACTTCGATCTCAAGATCTGCAACAGCTCCTCCCTCCCAGTTCCTGGATGACGCAAATTTGATTGCATGTATCAGGGCTATGATCGAAACGATCACACTGGTCGTTATGGACAGTCTCACATCATCAAAAAGCGAAACAAGGAGGATCGCAGGGATGGCATATACGAAGACCAGGACTGTATTGGTTGTTATCATACAGACTATGACATAGAACAATCCATAGCCTATCCCTATGAAGTGCTTTACCATGCCCGTATCGTTATCTCTTTTGTAAAAGATCCAGCCCAGGATCATGGGAACGAGATCAAATACCTCAACAAGAACGACCTTGTAAACCTCAAGCTCACCTTTTATCAGCTGGATAAGATAAGCTACACAGATGATCGATGTCAGTACGGTAAACAGTACCAGCGCCGTCTTGTTTGCACGCGCCTTGTAGGATGCTTTCTCAGTCATTTTCCCCTCCTTTGAAACACAAACTTACTTAAAAAACATAATTCCATGTTAAACTACGCAGTATCTTTTTTCAATTGCCTTTCGGCATGAATTCCATGATCATGTCATCATCCTCTTCCTCCCCGGCTTCTTCAAAAACGACGCCAGCCGAAGCAATGGCCGAAACGACCCTGGAATACTCCTTTGACAGCGGTTCATGGCCGTCTATGATATCATCAAGTCTTCCTTCATCAGCTGCCTTTTCAAGCTCTGCTGCCGCTTCAAACAATTTTGAAGCGCCGATGGTCTTTGATGTGCTCTTTAACGAATGTACCATTATACCGTAATTTTTCAGGTCTTTGGAATCAAGAGCATCTTTGAGTTCCCTGAGTTTCTTTTCATAGGAGCCCCCGTACTCTTTCAACAGTTCGATATAAAAATCCTCATTTCCTCCGCAGAAGCTCAGGGCAGACTTCGTATCTATGCCGTTTTCCTCAAGTACTCTGTAGATATCCGCGCCTTCTCCGACTCCTTCTGCCCTGTTTTCCTTTGAGCCCGTATTGTTTTTTTCTTCCGCATCTGTCCTGTATTCCGTCTTTTCTTTCGGGAGATGCTTTCCCAGGATATTTTCAAGCGCTTTTACCTCTATAGGCTTTGAAAGGTAGTCGTCAAATCCTGCTTTGATATACATTTCCCTGGCTCCGACAACTGCATTTGCAGTCAGCGCGATAACCGGGCAGCCTTCCTTTATAAGCCCATCCTCTTTTGCTTTCTGAAGCGTTTCTATACCATCCATCTCAGGCATCATGTGATCAAGCATGATCAGGTCATAGGCATTTTCCCTCATGTGATCGAGCGCCTCTTTTCCGGAAAGAGCCAGATCGGGCTCTATGCCGTTTCTCTTCAGCAGGTTTTTTGCCACCTTCAGGTTCATGTCATTATCGTCCACAAGCAAGAGCCTGGCCGACGGCGCATAGACATGTCTTTCTGCGGCATTTTCCTCAATCTCTTCCCTTGCCCTGACCTCATAGTCTCCCATGGGACTGTCGTCTATTATCTCCTGTTCTACCGCAAAGGAAAACTCGGATCCCTCTCCGTATACGCTCTGCACCTCAAGCTTTGAGCCCATCATGTCAAGGAGCCTGTTTACTATCGCCATGCCAAGCCCGGTTCCTTCAACATTGCGGTTCCTGTTTTCCTCCAGCCTTGTAAAGGATTCAAAAAGCCTGCCCATATCCTCCGGCTTGATGCCTATACCTGTATCCTTTACGCGCATTTTCAGGACTATGGCATGCTCATCAGTGCGCACGCCCTCCACGAACAGGTCAACCCGGCCCTGTTTTGTGTACTTGACCGCATTTGTCAGCAGATTAACTGCGATCTGCGCTATACGCATATCATCACCGAACAGTGATGACGGCAGGGAACTGTCCACATGCGCTTCAAAAACGAGTCCCTTTTCCGCCGCCCTTTTGAGTATTGAATTTATTATGCTGTCGATCATGGATGCAGTGTCATATTTTACCGGCATGATCTCCATCTTTCCTTCCTCGATCTTTGAAAAATCAAGGATGGAATTTATAAGCCCCAGGAGATTTCTTCCTGCGGAGCGTATGCTTCCCGCATAATCACGGATATTTGCATCGGATGATTCACGAAGTATCATCTCATTCATGCCCAGTACCGCATTTATCGGCGTCCTGATCTCATGTGACATCTGTGCGAGGAATCTTGATTTTGCCTTTTCTGCCGCAACCGCTTTGTCTGCCGTCTGTGAAAGTCTTTCATTGGCCTCTCCCTGCCATCTGATAAATCTGTTGATCAGGGTGACCACGCCAAGCGCCGACATAACAATCATCAGAAGAGCCAGGGTAATCACGAAAAACACCAGACCGTAGATCACAAACCAGCTCTGGACGAATACAACCGAAAACCCGGACAGCCTGTTCGAGGCGACGCTGCACGCACACAGCCTGCCGCCTTTTTCACGCATAATAAACGCCCTGCCTTTGTGATACGCGTCCGCATACTCGGTATCTTCTATACTTATATTGTTATTCCTGCTTATCTCGTAGTCACTGTCGGGATGGTTTATGATAGTCCCGTCACGATCGACCAGGAAAGCATAACTGTCAGAGGTATAGCTGTTATCGAGGACATCTATCAGGTTGTCCAAAAGACAGTCTATCGCGAAGATCCCCAGAAACTCTCCGTCCCCGGTATACATTGCTCTTGAGAATGTGACACAGTAAAGACCCGTCTGGGCGTCAAAATACGGGGCAGACATGCTGTATCCGTCACCGGAACGCTCGGTGTCTATATACCACTGGCGTTCTTCAACCCTGTAATCAGGATCCGGCACCCATCCGTTGTTCATTATGATGGTATGGTCGGTATTATATGGATTGGCAACATAAGCAAAGGTGATATCGCCGTATTTTCCGGCAATATCATCAAGCCATTCCACGGCATGATCATAATCGTCAAGAATATGGGGATCGGTTATCAGCACATTCGAGAACATGCTTAGGATACTGTTTTTTTCTTCCATCCACACATCGACTTCACTGTTGTATTTCTGCGCGCGCAGAGCAAGCTTTTCGGAACCCCATTTGACTGTCATGGCAAGGCAGAGCCCGAATCCTATCACGGAAGCTGTTATCATGATGCCCACTATGCCGTTCCTGATATATCTGCTGGAAGAAGATACCTTCTTTTTCTTTTCCCCCTGAATGCGGGACTGGGTATCCATCTCTTCCTTCAGCATATTCGAGTAGGAAAAAAGGTTTTCCAGCCGTTCCGAAAGATGGCCGGCGGATTCCAGTATCCCCTGAAGAACCGCCTTCTGACCTGCATCCTCGGTCTGTTTCAGGTTTATCGTGCTCGTACTTATTATCTCCTGCAGAGGTATCTTTATATCTTCCGACAGGCCTGCTATGAAGCTTTCCGTGGATGCCAGCGTCTTTTCGGCCTTTTCCTGGCTGTTCACGCTGACCAGATAGAAGGTAATGATAACGGCAACCATCATGAAGTCGATGGTCCCGAGCATTATCATCTGATTGAAGATATCTGAATAATACGAGCTGTAATCTACGGCAAGTATCAGTTTCCAGCCATTGTCCGTCTCACTGTCAAATATTATGCTCTCCCTGCCTCCTATCCTGGTCCTGAAGCTCCTGTGCTCTCTTGATGCTTTTACCCTCTCAAACACTTCGGTATACTGATCCAGAACCTCCATGATCTTTTCACCCTGGTATCTCTCATCGGAGCAGCCGGCCAGCGTACCGTTATCCGTAACGATCATCGCAAAGCGCTCTTCGCTTTCTCCCATCTTTTCAACTATTTCCTGGATATCGGACATCTTGTAATCTATGCCGACCACGGTCTTGCCGTCTGACAGAGCATAGGAGAAGGAATAGCACAGTTCCTGAGTGTCAACATCTATATAAGGTTCGGAAATAAAAACCTGGCCGGCGGACTTTACCGCTCCTTTGTACCAGACACGCTCGGTTGGACGGAATCCCTGCGGGATCTCAAAACCGGGTATCACGGTCCAGTCTTCGGATGCCGCAAAAGCGTGGAAGCAGTTGCCGTCCGTGAGCTCATAAAAAGACTCCTTCTGGGCTTCCACATATTTTTCTATATCTTCGTAGGAAGCCTTATCGTTTATCAGCTGTTCGAGTCCCATCGCATATCGAAGCAGGTTGTTCTCTGCCTCGGAAAGCGAATGCTGAAGCTCTCCTTTGAGGTTGTTTACCTGAACCTGACCTATCCTGTTTGTCTGCCTGATACCACTGTCGAATATGATCATCAGGTTCATCGTGATGACCGCGATAAAGATAAACGCGATGATGACAATAAAGCCCCTGCTGAAATGTCTTCTCCTTTTTTGCTTCGTGCCGGAGTATCCCTCCTCAAAAAGCAGAAGGAAGCAAAGCATGGCTATGCTGTCAAAAAACAGCTCAACCTTCACAAAATAAAGCCCCTGGATAGCAACACCGGCTGTGGCGATAAAGAAGATACAGAGGATGGAAAACCTGTCGGATTTTGGCAGCCTTTTCCATGTCATTATGAAAAACACTACGCTTACCGCAAGATAGACCGCCGCGTTAGTATAGAGCATCCACATCAGCGGACCCCTGAAATATGTCACATTTTCATCGATCCTGTATATCAGGCCGGTAAACGGATTTGTTATTATAAAGAGCTCCGAGATTATGCACGGAAAGAAAAAGAGAATAAAAGACCGGATACCCATCTTTTTTGACAGGCCGGCCGAACAGACTATATACAGCGCCAAAAGTGCCGGGATGATGGTATGTGTGACAAAAAACAGCCCGTTTAAGAACGCCGCTGTCCCGACCATGCGGATCGGCACATAACGCTCAACAATGATAGACAGAACATCGGTTGCGGTTGAGGCCATCAGGAAAACGACCATCAGCAGATAGATAAATCTGCGGTCCCGAAGCTTCGGCAAAAATCCTTTTGGAAAACGCCTTCCGGTATAGGACAGATTTTTCAGATTATCAACAACACAGAACAGACAGATCGCAAAAGCAGCTATCTCAAGAACAAGTTCATTCATGCAGGAACAATACCCCCAAAAGCTTTATCTCTCCCTCATTTTGTAATCATGATCCAGATCTATCATCTCCAGCATGATATCCGCAAAAACAGGATCGAACTGTGTTCCCTTGCCTTTTTCAATCTCCTGTCTTACCACGCTCTGGGAAAGGACATCCCTGTAGCTTCGATTGCTCGTCATGGCGTCATAGGAATCGGCTACCGCTATGATGCGCGCTTCTTCCGGAATATCCGTGCCTGAAAGCCCGTCGGGATAGCCGTGCCCGTCATATCTTTCATGATGCCAGCGTGCGCCGATCTTTAACCCGGGCATCTCCTTGACAGATTCCAGTATCCTCGATCCCATCTCGGGATGTTTTTTGATAAGCGCAAACTCTTCATCGGTCAGCTTGCCGGGCTTGTTTATCACGGCATCGGGAACTCCTATCTTTCCGACATCATGCAGAAGACCCATCATATAGATCTCGTCAGCCTGCTTTCTGTCATAACCGAAGCGCTCCGATATCATCCTTGCATATTCGGCCACGCGGCTAGAATGTCCGTTTGTATATGTATCCTTTGCATCTATTGCTTCAGCAAGTGTCTGGACCACATGAAGAGAAAGTCCTTCGATCTCTTTTGCCTTTTTCTCAACCTCCTCAGTCTTTTTTTCGACCTCGGATTCCAGGTCTCTCTGAAGACGGACAAGCTCAATCGTGTTTTTTACCCTCAGCAAAAGAACATCGGCAACAAAGGGCTTTTTGATAAAATCCATCGCCCCGAGCTGAAGTCCCCTGGTCTCAGACTCCGCATCATCGTTTCCTGTCAGAAAGATGACCGGTATCTCCTCCTCGGGCGGCATCATCTCCCTCAGTTTCTGCAGGGTCTCAAACCCGTCCATTTCAGGCATCCTGATATCAAGAAGTATCAGGTCGGGTCTGTTTTCCTTTACATACTCCAGCAGAGCAACGCCGGATCTCAGGGCAGACACTCGCATATTGTGTTCGCTCAGGATCTGGCCTGCCTGAATCAGGTTAGCCTTGTCATCATCAACTACAACAATCCAATCCATACTAAATCTCCAATTTTTTACGAACAACCTTTTTTCATTTTACTATCCGATAATATTCTTTACAAGTAGGATTATTCTATAAGACAAAAGCTGATGCACGTATTCCTGGCGCCGGACATAAAAAAATCGGGCAGGTAACCCTGCCCGATGGAAAAACCGGTAAATATCAGCCCTTGACGGCACCGCTTGAGATACCGCCGACAATGAACTTCGACATGATAAGGTATACGATGACGACCGGGAATATGGATGCAGCTATCATTATATAGATCTGACCCATGTCAAACCTGAGCCAGTCAGCTCCACGAAGCTGTGCGATGAGGACCGGGAGCGTCTTCTTTACATCGGTATGAAGAATGAGCGCCGGAGTGAAGTAATTGTTCCAGCTTCCGACGAATGCAAAGATCAGCTGGACCGACATCGCAGGTCTCATGATCGGAAGGACTATGCTGTTGAACGTCCTAAATTCGTTCGCACCGTCTATCCTTGCCGCCTCAACAAGAGACATCGGAAGGTTGGCTTCCATATACTGTTTCAGGTAAAAATATGTGATCGGAGCCGCTATTGCAGGCACGATCAGCGGGATCAGCGTATCATCCAGCTTCATCCTGTTGATGAGCTTTATGAATCCGAGCGCGGTAACCTGTGTGGGAACCATCATCACAGCCAGGATAAACGCTGAAGCCGCAGCCTTTCCTTTGAACTCATATGCATGGATCGCATAAGCAGTCATTGCCGAGAAATATGATGCAAGGACAGCAGCGCCGCCCGCAACTATAAAGCTGTTGATAAAACCGTTGAATATCGGCAGCGTACCGTGTACAAGGTTCATCCAGTTATCAATAAGATGAGTGCTGGGGATCGGTGTGAATCCCTTTGTCATCTCCGCATGTGACCTGGTCGAATTGATCAGAAGGATGTAGAACCAGATCAGACAGAGAAGCGTGAAAAATATCAGCACTATATAACTTATCACTCTTCGTGTTCGGACAGGGATGCCTTTGCTTACTTTTCTGTTTTCTTCCATATCGCCACCCTCAATCCTTTCTCTTGTTCAGATTAAATATCACTATACTGAGCACGCCGGTAATAAAGAACATTATCACTGAAAGCGCGCCGCCCATTCCGAAGTTCTTGCTGGTCAGATGCTGGTTCAGGTACATGATGACGGTAAGCGTGGACTTTGCCGGATCGCCCTTTCCGTTTGTAAGTATCTGAGGCACATCGTACATCTGCAGACCGCCTATCAGCGATGTGACAAGCACATACAGCAGAATGGGACGAAGTATCGGAAGCGTGATCCTGAAGAAGACCTGGCTCGAAGTAGCCCCGTCCACTTCTGCCGCCTCATACAGCGCCGAATCTATTCCGAGCATGCCCGCAAGCAGAAGGATGGTGGTGTTTCCGAACCACATCAGGAAGTTCATGAACATAACTATCACACGGCTGGCCGTGACTGATGCAAAAAACTTGAAAGGCTCCTTCAATATCCCCATGCTTATAAGTATTGAATTAATGGGACCCTGATCCGCAAAAAGGGTAAAGAAGAGCATTGCGAACGCCGATGCCATGATCAGGTTCGGCATATATATGACAGTCTTGAAAAACTGCTGGAACTTCAAACGCAGACTGGGATCAGAAAACCAGTATGCCAAAAGCAGCGATACCACGATCTGGGGTATAAACCCTCCAATCCACATAAAAAGAGTATTTTCAAAATAATTCCATACGTCTATGGTGCCGAGAAGCTTTGCGAAATTTGCAAATCCGACAAAATTCGGTCCGATCTGTTTCAAACCGGATCTGTAATTCTCAAAAAGGCTGTTGTAGATTGTAGAACATAAAGGAATGACCTGGAAAATCACATAGGTCAGGAAAAACGGTATCAGGAAGATGTATCCCCACCTGTTCACACGCGTAACCTTGGAATTCTTCATCTTAAGTACCCTCCGGGATAATGTGCTTTTTTAAGAATGCCGAAGGCTTTATGAAAAAGCCTCCGGCAGCCTTCTTTTACTTATCTGAACGTTTTCTTATCCTGATCAGTGTGTAAGTTCAGGATATCTTACTTCTGCTGACTTGTAGAAGTCTTCGAGAGCATCCTCATATGATGCAAAGTTTCCGTTCATCCAGCCCATCATCGATGTCTGGTAATCTCCAAGGAGACCCTGATCGTAAGCTGTAAGATTAGACATGTCGATCTTGTCAGCTCCTGCACAGAACATCTTCAGAGCGTTCTGTCCGCCAAGTACTGCATTCTGATAGCTTGTATCGTTTGCAAGCTCTTCCATAACAGGTCTGTTGTTTACGAAATCGTTATCCTTCAGAACGATGTCCTTCATAACAGCGGGATCCATTGTCATCTTTCTCATGATGTCAGCTACAAGATCAGCATTGTCTGTTCCTTCGCATCCGCAGATCCATGTTCCGCCCCAGAAGAAGCCCTGAGGTCCTTCGGTTGCTGCCCAGCCGCCGTCATGTGCGATAGAGCCTTCGGTATCAGCTGCCATACAGAAGTCGATGAGCCAAGCCGGTCCAAAGTAGCAGAATACCTTTCCTTCGGGATAGAAGCCCTTGTTCCAGTCATCTGTCCACTGCTGAACGGTTGTTGTACACTTTCTGTCATAGAGATCCTTGCTGTCCTCTGCCCACTTTTTGATGTTGTCGTCGATCTGGATGGTTGTTCCGTCTACGAAGGGCTTTGAAACATTATTCTGATAAACTCTCCATGTATCTGCAACTGAAGCAGTTGTAAGATAGCCTTTTTCCTTGAGCTTGTCAGCTGACTCGTTGAACTTGTTCCAGTCAGCAAAGAGCTTCTGGATCTCTTCGGGCTCGTCTGTTCCGAATACTTCCTTTGCAACTGCTCTCTGATAGATCATGACGCCGGGGCATCCCTGCCATGAAACTCCCTTGAGAACGCCGTTGCTGTCAGTCATGATGTCCTTTGTGTACTGATACTGATCTTTTGTCTCGTCAAGGTTGATGCCAAGACCCTCAACCGATGCAGCATACTCTGTATCAACATACTTAAGAGCGTAGTCAGCCTCTACGAGGAACATATCAAGCTTGTCATCCTGAGAAGCGCTTTCCTGTCCGAGAAGGATCTCATCAAGTCTGTCCTGATAAGCATTGTTCTCGTTGGGTGTGATAAGCCAGTTTACAGTCACATCACCGATCTTGCCGTGTGTTCCGTCAACTACCTCATATCCGGGATAGTGATCGGTAAGCCTGGTCTTGAACTCCTCGTTCCATGCAGCGATGTTGAGAACCTTTCCGCCCTCTCCTGATGCTGCAGTATCAGCTGCAGGTGTCTCTGCCTCTGCTGCAGGTGCCTCTGCCTCTGCCTCTGATGCATCAGAACCTGCGTCAGCAGCGGGTGCTGCAGGAGCTGCTGCCTGTCCGCAGCCTGCAAGGATGCTTGCTGCCATGGCCGCTGAGAGAAGTACGCTTAAAACTTTTTTCTTCATTGGTTAAAAACCTCCCTTGTGAAAATTGCGGTACGGATCCGTACTTGAGACTCCGCACCATAAACCGTTTGTTTATAGAACTATAACACACCTTTTGGAAGATTTCAACAAAAATTTTTCCGCGAAATCGTTTACGGATTAGTGATGTTGTACACGATGCCCAAAAATAAAGCGGATCGGGCATTTGCCCGACCCGCAGTTCCAACTGAATCGTTAAAGATTCTTTTCTATCACAAGGATATTTGTATCGTCCCTGCGCTCATAAGACACCTGATCCATGCTCTTCTTTACCATAAATATTCCCAGCCCGCCTATCTTTCTTTCCTCTGCAGACAGAGTGATATCCGGATCTTCCTTTTTGAGCGGATCGAAATACACGCCGCGATCCATGAATGTGAGCCTTACGGTTTTTCCTCCGTTTATCTTATCCGCTTTTACGGTCATATCTCCCTCACCGTCACCGTAAGCATAGAAAGCGATATTGCTGAGTATCTCATCGATCGCCACATCCAGCTGAAGTATTGACTTTGTGGATACGCCGTTCTCTTCAAACCACACATTCAGGTCATCTGTAATGATGTCGATGTTTTCGACTTTTGCATCCATAGTGATCTCTTTCAATTCCGCCTCCTTTTTTGCCCGCCGTATCCGGGAGCTTTTGTTCAGAATCCGCCCGCCGAAACCCCGTAATAGGCATCAAATATCCTTTTTGCCGCGGGAACCGCGTAGTCTCCGCCGCTCCCTGCCTTTTCTATAATTATGGTCACAACTATATCCGGGCTGCCGGTCTGCGAAAACCCGGTAAACCAGGCATGGCTCTTTCCCTTTTCGCTGCCGTATTCGGCCGACCCGGTCTTTCCGGCTGCTGTATAATAAGGACTCTGAAGCTTCTTCCCCGTGCCCTCCGACACAACATCGAGCATATAGCTTTTCAGCATCTTCGCTTCATCTTCCTTCATCACCCTTCTGTACACCGAAGGTTTCTGCTCCCTTATCACTGTCCCGAGGTAGTTTTCCTGTCTGTCGATCAGCGTTGCCCTCATCATTTCCCCGTCATTTGCTATCGCCTGGGTAATAAGCGCAAGATGCATCGGAGTCATAAGGGTCTTTCCCTGCCCTATCGATGTCTGGAGTATCTCGTCCGTATCCGAGGAACTGTTCAGCGCGAACGAAGACCGTTTATAGTCGGATTCCACCGGCAGGGCTCTGCCAAACAGGAGAGAATCCGCAGTGTCCTCAAAACGCGGTATATCAAGCATCGCGCCTATATTTGCAAACGAACAGTTGCAGGATTTTGCGTACGAGCGCAACAGATCCACTGTTCCGTGGACGCTGCCGTGATAGCATTCTATCCGGCTGTCGTCTTTTACAAAGCTGCCGTTGCAGCTGTATGCGTAATCACTGCCGTCAAGATCGTGCTCCCTCAGATACTCGAGCAATGTCACTGTTTTGAAGGTGGATCCCGGAGGATAAAGACCAGCTGTGCATCTGTTGACCAGCGCCGCTTCATCCTCATTTTCCGTAATCTTGGCCCAGTTTTCCGAAACAGTGTTGGGGTCAAAATCAGGCTTTGATACCATGGCAAGTATCCTTCCCGTCTTTGCCTCCATGACTATTGCCGCGCCTCTGTAATTTGCCAGCACATCATATGCGGTTTTCTGAAGGGAAATGTTTAAGGAGGTATAGATATCATCCCCGGTATTCCTTACCCCCGCCATTTCCTTTCCAAGTCTTTCATCCACCGGGGCATTGGATGTCAGAAGTTCTATATTGGCTGTCTTTTCAAGGCCGTAATTCCCGTAGGTGGAGAACCCGACTACATGGGCAAAAAGAGAAGCATACGGATAGTTTCTGATCTCTGCCCCGTCCTTTAAGGCTTCTCTGGCCAAAACTTCCTTATTATCCGAATAGATCGTGCCCCTGATGACGCTGTTTTCAAGATTCTTCTGTCTCATGTTGTATGAGCTGACAATCTGCTTCGGAGCACGAAACTGCACAAAATAAGCAAAATAAAGGATCAGCGACACAAACAGGAACAGGAATATATATACCGTCACCATCAGTTCCCGGTTGTTTCTGTCTCTGCCCGGATCCCTGTCATTGTCATCATATGTCAGATCATCATATATCAGATCGTCATCTTCGCGGTCTCTTCTCACTGTCATGACCCTTTCTTTATTATATACAACCCCTGGATTATTGCAAACATTATGAGGGTCGACATTACACTGGTACCTCCGAAGCTCAGAAGCGGAAGCGTCACTCCTGTCAGCGGTATGAACTTTGTGACGCCGCCTATGGTCAGGAACACCTGAAACCCGTAGTTTACGGCAAGTCCCAGGGATATGACCCTGAAGTATTCATCCCCGATAGACATTGATATATTCATGAACATCAGGAAATTGCTTAAACATATAAGTATCAGGCACAATGCAAACAGACAGCCCATTTCCTCCGAGATGGCAGAGAAGATAAAATCAGCCTCAACAACGGGTATCTTGTCCGGAGACCCCATCAGAAGCCCCATGCCTGCCCACGAACCCGTGCCTATGGCAAAAAGAGACTGTGACAGCTGATACCCCTTTCCCTCTATATCAGCGAAAGGATCCCGCCATGCCGCGACCCTGACCCTGACATGCGAAAAGAGCCTGTATCCGGCAAACGCCGAAAGTCCAAAAGCCGCCGCGCCTCCCGCGAGGATCAGCGGTTTCTTCAGCGCAGCATATATGGTAAACAGGGCGACCACAAAAAAGATCATCGCCGCCCCCAGATCCTTGCACATGACCAGTATCAGGATGTGAAGAGCGCTGATCAGGACAGTGGCTATGATCCTGTTCCTGTCCGGGCGGCCGGTTTCCTCATCGATAAAGCTCTCATCCGACAGCATGCCTGCAAGAAAGAACACAAACAGCACCTTGACGAATTCCGATGGCTGAAAGGTCACACCGCCTATGGACAGCGTGATCTTTGAACCGTTGGTCACCGTGCCGAGAGTCATCATGGCAAGAAGAATGAGCACTCCGGCCACGCCGTAATATAGCGTATACTTTTTCAGCAGGTATTCCAGCCTGCTTATTACAAAAGGTATCACAAGTGTAAGGATCAGTGAAATCACCACCACAACGAATTGTCTGATGGATCTTGAATATGACAGCCGGGTCAGTATCACAAAGCTTATCGACAGCAGGAAGCAGATATTGTTCGTGATCAGCCGCGAAGCTTCCGGATAGAGCATCCTGTACAATATCAGCACGGCAAAGAACATAACCTCCTGAAATGCGCAGATAAACAAAAGATCAGTATTTCCGCTCCTTTCCGAAAGCACATAAAAGCCCAGCACATGGGTCATGACCATCAGGATATTCTGTATGACATAAAAAGGAGTCCTTTCCTCTTCGCTCTTGAAGATAAAAACGACATAGCAGTGAAATGTATAAAAGATCGCAAATATTGTCAAAAGATACCTTGAAAGGCCCACAACAGCATCTGACATAAAAATCCCCTTCTACTCCACTTTATTCCTGAAGTGGCCTGTTGTATATTCCTTTACCGGAAACGGTCTGTCATTTTTCCCCTCATTGACCAGTTCTGTGTAATACCCGGCTATGCTGCACGCTTCTTCCGGTCCTTCGGTCGTAAAAACAAGCCTGAGCGATGCCGGATCAAGTTTTGTTACCTCTTTCATCATATTGTGAAGCGACAGCGGCACACTGTTATATATAATGTTACAGCAGCATCTGCAGTCACACCGGCACGGCAGGTCCCTGCCTGTTCTGTCCTTCAGGGTTACCCAGTGGCCGTTTTTTTCATCTTTTCCACATCTGTCATCATGCGTGTTCCTGTAAACGCACTGGGCGCTTACCATGAGAGGCACCCTGCCGTACACCATAAGCTCGCTTTCGGATACGCCCCTTTCCCTCAGTTCATTAAATGTAAGCTCAAGCGGGGCGCAGTCGCGGCAAAGCCCCATCTCTTTCAGCATATCAGCCGCCCGGCTGTTCATGGCATAAAGATAAGTATCCCCTATGATCCTTCCCATGTAAGAGTTTTCGGTAAGAAATGCCAGCTCATCAACTGTCCTTGCGACAGCCTCGTCCGATTCAAGCGCCTCCTCCATGATATCCGTATTTCCGGTCCGGAAAACATAGGGAAGAACGGTCTCATAAACATGAATACCGGGAAATGATCTTCGGACTGCTTTTTTTACATCATCTCTTTCACAAACTACGCTTATTTCCATGATCAAGCTTCTCCAAGAGCTCTTCAAGCGCCCTGCGCCTCAGGTCATTGAGTGCCGAAACCGGCACAAATGATGCGCCGTCAGTATCTATGACCGCTTCCTCGACCTCAAAAAAAGACTCTCCCGTCTTTATTATCTGTTTTCTGATATCTTCTTCTGAAAGCGCGCGGTTCTTTGCTTCCTGCGCTACAGTTCCTTTCCGGCAGATCTTAGTATCTTTAAGAGCGAGGGTCAGCGACACCGGGCTGCCCTTTCTGACTGTGCAGACGGCCCTGACCTTTTTCTTTTGCATCCCGCTCAAACTGCCCTCTTTATCCCTTCTCCTGTATCCCGGACTTTCCTCAGCTATCATCGAAAGAGAGTTCCTACACTCGTAATATCCGGTATTCACTCCCTCCCTGCTGTAAAGAGCCAGAAGCTCGTCTCTGTCCTTCGGGTCCGCGCGATAGTCTGTCTTTCCGGACAGGAGCATATCCATATAACGCCTGTATATCCTTGTGACACCGGCCACATAAGCAGGAGATTTCATCCTTCCCTCTATCTTGAAGGATGTGATGCCGGCAGCAAACAGCCTGTCCAGTATATCTATCGTGCAAAGGTCTTTCATGCACAGGATGTACGACTCCTTTTTGCCTGAAGGAGTGTAGGAATGCCTGCAGGGTCCGGCGCATCTGCCCCTGTTACCGCTCCTGCCGCCGAAAAAGGATGACATGAGGCACTGTCCCGAATATGAATAGCACATCGCACCGTGGATGAAACATTCCAGTTCCATACCGGTCTCATCCTTTATGGCCTTTATCTCTCCCAAAGACAGTTCCCTCGAAAGCACCACCCTGCTTATCCCTGCCTTTGCCAGAAGCTTTACACCCCATGGCGTATTCACCGACATCTGCGTGCTCGCATGGATATGAAGATCCGGGAAATTCTCTCTCACAAAGGCTGCGACTCCGAGATCCTGGACAATAATCCCGTCAAGTCCCGCCTCGTACAGTGGTTTGATCAGGTCAAAAAGCTCCGCCAGTTCTTTTTCCTTTATCAGCGTATTCAGTGTCAGATAAAGCTTTTTTTCAAAAAGATGTACATATTTCAGCGCCCGGACAAAGGATTCGGATGAAAAGTTCCCGGCATACGCCCTTGCACCGAACTTTTCGACCCCTGCATAGACCGCATCTGCCCCGGCAGCCACAGCTTCATACAGGCATTCTTCATCTCCCGCCGGTGAAAGAAGCTCGCGCGAAAAAATAAGGCCGTCATTGCTGACAGCCTTAAAGCCGGATCCATTTATTTTTTTTACTAAATCGTTTTCGACCGTCATTTCCGTCTGCTGTTTGTGCTCGCCATCCGATCCCTGCCCCGAAGCTCTGCCTCGAGTTCTATGACCTTCCGCTGATTACGGCTGTTCTCTTCCTGAAGTTCCTTGAAGGTCTTCTCCAGAGCCTCCATTTTCGTCATCTGAACGACCAGATTGTGCTTTAAGTCATAAGCTTCCTTGTCCCTCTTTTCCAGATCGGACAAAAGCTGGTCAAGCTGCTCCTTTGCCTTGAAATAATCATCTGCTACATTCAGGAGCATCAGCACATTCTGTGTCTCGACCGGCAGACGCCTGAAACCGTCGGACCTCTGACACTCCGATATCCTGCTGTTTATATAAGCTGCAACGCGCTGAAGATATTCTTCGCTTTCATATCCGGTAAGAGTATAAACCTTTCCTGCGATCGTAACATCCGAATCCCTCTTATCTGAATAGTTTGACATTCTAACTCAATCCTCCTGCGTGTTCTGGCATCACTGCGGATGCATCATGCCCTTATAGCACCATGGAAACATAATAACACTATTCCCCGTCCAACTTCAATCCTAAATGATCAACAGCCTTTTCCGTTACCATACGGCCTTTGGGCGTCCTTATTATAAATCCGTTTTTCAGAAGAAACGGTTCATAAACATCCTCGAGCGTCCCGGGATCCTCTCCGAGGGTTGCGGCAAGCGAATCAAGTCCAACCGGACCGCCGCCGAACCTTTCTATCATGGCGGTCAGGATATTTCTGTCATGATTATCAAGCCCGTACCTGTCAACCTCCATTATGTCGAGAGCTTCGTCGGCTATGGCGGATGTTATCACGCCGTCATATCTGACCTGGGCATAATCCCTGACTCTTTTCAATATCCTGTTCGCTATCCTCGGCGTGCCCCTTGAGCGCATGCCCATTTGGAATGCCCCGTCTGACTCGACCTGCACATTGAGGCGTTTCGCCGAGTTCATTATTATCATTTTCAGCTCGTCGTTATTATAATACTCAAGCCTTTCGGATATGCCGAACCTGTCACGCAGTGGCGCCGAAAGGAGTCCAGCCCTCGTTGTCGCTCCGATCAGGGTAAAGCAGGGGAGCTCAAGCCTCAGCGACCTTGCCGTCGGGCCCTTTCCGATGACTATATCTATGCAGTAGTCCTCCATCGCCGGGTACAGCACTTCCTCGACCTGTCTGTTCAGACGGTGGATCTCATCTACAAAAAGAACATCTCCTTCCTGCAGATTGTTGAGGATCGCAGCCATGTCTCCGGGCTTTTCTATGGCCGGCCCGCTGGTGATCCTGATATTGACGCCCATCTCATGAGCGATTATCTCAGCCAGAGTAGTCTTTCCCAGACCCGGAGGGCCGTAAAACAGGACATGATCGAGAGGATCCTTCCTGCTCTTTGCAGCTTCGATGTATATCTTCAGTTTTTCCTTGATCTTTTCCTGACCTATGTATTCAGACAGGCTCTGAGGGCGCAGGGATGTTTCTATCTTTTCATCCTCTGCTGTCAGATTTGTCTCAATGACACGCTTTTCCATGCTTTATCATCCCAGGTACTTCAGTGCGTTCTTCAGTATTGTATTGGCATCGGCATCTTTATCCACAGCCTCTGCCGCCTGCTTTACGGCGCGGTAGCTCTCGGTCCTGCTGTAGCCTAGGGCTATCAGGGCCTCTGCCGCCTCCGAGCGTTCATCGCCTGTCACGGACTGTCCGGCCTCCGCAAAGGCGGTTTCTCCTTCTCCCCCAAAGGTTCCGTCGCCTATCCTGTCCTTCAGCTCAAGTATTGCTTTCTGTGCAGTCTTCTGGCCGATGCCGGGAGCCCTTGCTATAGCCTTTGCATCTCCGGTGAGAATGGCAAAACGAAGATCGTCAGCCCCCATTGAAGATATGATCTGGACTGCCCCCTTCGGTCCTATGCCGCTCACGCTTATGAGATGTTTGAAAAGAGAAAGCTCATCTGATGTCGCAAAGCCGTAGAGAGATATATCATCCTCCCTGACGGACATATGCGTGTAAACCGTCACTTCGTCACCCTTCGAAAGACGCGACGCAAAAGACGGCGCTCCGACATTTATCTCAAATCCGACCCCGGAAACATCCAGAATCAGCGTATTTTCACTAAATCCTGCCACCTGTCCCCTTAAAAAACCAATCATTTACAGATCCTTTCTGTAGTTCTTCAGCTTGTTCCTCATCTCTGTCATGGAATAGTGGATACCCAGCGCCCTGGTAAGCTGCACGGTAAAATCAAGAATAAAGACAACGGCAGTAGTCTTGATAAAAAGTATCCCGACATTTTCAGGTATCAGGTTGGAAGTCTTCGAAACAAACTTCTGAAGGAAGCCAAAAAGGAACAGGCAGTAAAATCCCCAGGCTATGCTGCTTTCAAGACAGAGAATGCCCCTGTAATTGAATGGTTTGTTGGTATAATCCCACCAGACCTGTCCCAGAAAACGCTTCATGAGCAGAGCCACAAAGAGCTCAAAAGAAGTCCCCGCTATAACACCCAGAAAATACAAAAGGACATACCGCTCGGCAAACGGCCTGAAAAGCAGATAAGCCCCCACAAACCCGAAGCCGTATATCGGGCAGAAAGGACCCTTGTTAAAACCGCGGTTCGTAAGCTTCCTGTTGCACCATGTCATATAGGCGCTCTCAACAGCCCAGCCTATCACACTGTATATGATGAACCACAATGCTATATGATATATGTCAAATCCAAGGATCTGCCGGTCCCACATTTAAACTCTCCTGTCAAAAACATTAAACGATGCCAGCTGCTGTTTTTAAAGGCAAACAGCCCCGTAAAAACAGGGCTGTTGATTTTTCCGATCAGTTATATTTGCGCTTGCGTGCTGCTTCAGACTTTTTCTTGCGTCTGACACTCGGCTTTTCGTAGTGCTCTCTTTTACGAATTTCCTGCTGTATGCCGGCCTTTGCGCAATTTCTCTTGAAACGCCTCAACGCGCTGTCCAAAGATTCGTTTTCTTTTACGATAACATTTGACATTCTCTCAACCCTCCCTTCAGCCCAATCTTTTTAACTGGCTGCCAAACTTATCCTGCAGCCGATCTCAACTGAATGGGTAATTATGTGTCCGAAAACACACACAATGATTATATACACTAACCCTTCCCTCGTCAAGCAAAATCATTTGCGTGGCCGCCATGCCTGCAGATCAGACACGCTCACCGTCAAAGTATCACCGGACAGATCCTGTATTTACAGAGAGTATCCGTTCTCTTCCGTGCCGTCAGGGTGATGAACCGTAACCGGAACCTTCCCCATTCCCGTAGGTTTCAGCATCCTGACCTCAGCTTTTTCGCCCCCGTAGAACCCTTTAAAGGACATTACCCTGTTTCCGCCGGTATCAGGGATCTCCAGAACAACTCCTTTTCCCATGACAGGCAGAAAATAATGAACCGTCAGCCCCTTTGTATAGTCATAATCAGGCCCGTCACCGCTTCCGCCTACGGGCAGGAGTGAATTTTCCCTCACAAACACGGCCATGTGCAGAAGATCATAAGTCCTGTCATAAAAACCGGGGCCGTCAAGTATCTCATCATCAAGCAGATTTTTCCATCTGCCGGACGGCAGGTAAAAACGCGATCTGCCACCTTTTTCAAAGACCGGAGCCACCAGGATGCTCTCTCCGAGCATATACTGCAGATCCAGGTAAACGCATGCAGGATCTTCCGGAAATGCCAGAGCCATGGGCCTGACAACGGGAAAACCGTTTTCATGCGCCTGCAGGGCCTGTTCATAAAGATACGGCATGAGCATATTCTTTATGCCCGAGAACTTTTTGAAGACCTCAGACTCTTTTCCCTCAAAAAGACCCCCGCCGTTTTCCGTTTCCGGGATCCCGATTCCAAAATGCGTGGAAAAGCATCCAAACTGGATCCATCTTGCAACCGCTTCCAAATCTCCTTTTGTTCTGTCACCGGGAATCTCATGGCAAAAATACGATGCTCCGCTAAATATGGCAGAAAGACCTGTCCTGAGGCTTTGCGCCATACTGTAAAGATCCGCATTTTGCGATCCCGTCCTGTATATCACAAAAGGGGTGTCCACATCAGGATTTGCCGAAAAGACCGGCACGCTTAAATCTCCGGCCGCCTCTCCGTCAAGTCCCGTCAGATTCCCGTTAAAGATCTCCGGATAATAAGAACTGATACCGTCTGCTCCTTTGTCAAGCAGTTCCTTTACCTTCCCGAAATACCATGATACGGCATCAGGCTTTGTGATATCTATGAGAGCAGGCGCCCCCGGAAGACGCTCCTCCTGGATCACGCCGCGTCCGTCTTCCCTTTCGGCAAAATATCCGTTTTCAAGCCCTTCCTCAAAGAGCACATCGTCCTGTCTGACAAAAGGGCCGGCATTCACGCATATCCTGAAGCCTTCTTCACGAAGAGCATCTGCCGTCTTTCCCTCAAAGATGCGTAAAGGATCCGCAAAAAGCCATGGAGAAAAATCCGCAGCCGCAGGCAGATCCGGCATCCCCGTCATTCTTTTGAACGACCCGACGGTCTCCTTTGCATCTTTTCCGCTGATCAGGTGAAATGTCAGCCGCTCTCCCGCAACCCTGATCATGATCCTGCCGGATTCTTCACCCGGTACAAAAAAAGATACCCCTTCCCTGTGATCGCAGAAAAGAATATATCCTCTGTCTGAATAAACTACCGGAAAAACCTCGCTTCCCCATATGCTTTCCGTTGGAGTAACGGTAAGCTGTGCCGAAAGCGATACGGGATAACCTCCGGGAACATCGGGAATCTCACATCTTTCGTATCCGAGCCCTCCGCATACAATGGAAGTCAGTACCCTTCCTTCTTTTTTGATGCATATATCAAGAATGCCTCTTTTGACAATGACATCAAATTCCCCTGCGCTGAAAACAACCTCGGACTCCCCTGCTGAAAGCCCGGTCTCCTCAGGTTCACCGGCAGGCTCATATCCTCTGTCAGTTCCCTCGAAACCTAAAAGGCGCGACAGGGTGAATTTCAGATCATCCTTTGCAAAGCTTGTAATATCAAGCGTCAGAAGGCTGTCCGTCCTGACGCGCACGCCTTTGGGTATCTGGCTTACCGATACGGTTTCTCCCGCAAATACTTTGTTGTCATCACTTAAAGACATTTTGTCTTTCATCATAATAAAATCTCCCCGGTTTTTATCCTACGTATGTAATAAGGACTTCAAACCTTCCCGTGATCCTGTGATCCCCGCTTGATGCCGGCAGGAATAAGCTGTCACCTTTGCTTATTTCCATCTCTTCGTCCCCGTTTTTTATCTTTCCGCTTCCCCGGGTAACCAGAAGATGTTTGAAGGAATCTTTTCCGACTTTTACATGTATCCCGTCATCCGTACTTTCTATCGTATTCTTCCTGTCAACTGTGAAATATGCGCAGTCAAAGGAACTGAACACTCCCTGGTAACGTTCGCCTTCAGGCTCAAGTCTGGCAACATCCAGGGCTTCCTTTATATGCAGTTCCCTTTCTTTGCCGTTATTATCCTTACGTTTGTAGTCAAATACGCGGTAAGTGATATTGGAGTTCTGCTGGACCTCCGCCAGAAGTATGCCCTTTCCGATGGAATGGATGGTTCCCGCGCCTATAAAGAACACATCTCCTTTTTTAACCGGGACCCTGTTTAAGACCTCCATCAGAGTCCCGTCATTTATCCTCTGCTTAAATTCCTTTTTTGTTATCTTCCTGTTCAGACCATGGCACAGAACCGCATCTTCCGCAGCATCGATGATATACCACATCTCGCTTTTCCCATAGTAATGGCCATGTTCTCTTGCATATTCATCGTCCGGATGCACCTGTATGGAAAGATCCTCTTTTGCATCGATAAACTTGACAAGAATCGGAAAATGCTCGGGATCTGTTATGTTTTTTCCAAGGACTTTCCCACCCGAAATACTGATGTATTCGGCGAGCGTCTTTCCGGCATATTCCCCGTTTACAATGACCGATTCACTGCCCGGATAACAGGACAGTTCCCAGGTTTCGGCTATGGTATCTCCCGGAGCTTTTTTCCCATATTCATCTATCAGTCTCCTTCCGCCCCAAACATAGTCCTTCACGGAAGGTTCTAACTTCATAATTGCCATTGCTACTCCGCTTCATTTTTGTAACTCAAGCCACTCTCTGCGTCGGCACAGTCTTAATTTAACTGTCCTTCAAGCACCTCTTCCGCCTTCTTCAAAGCATCCTCTATGCCCGCAGGATTTTTTCCGCCGGCCTGGGCCATATTCGGGCGTCCGCCTCCGCCGCCTCCGACAAGGGATGCGATTTCCTTTATGAGATTCCCGGCATGAGCGCCCTTTGCCATGGCGCCGTCCGTTGCGGAAACTACCATATTGACCTTGCCGTCGTTTTCGGAAAGAAGGACCACCACGCCTTCGCCAAGCTTCAGCTTAAGATTGTCGGAAAGGTCTCTCAGGCCGTTCATATCAACGCCCTTTACGGATGTGGCAAGCAGCTTCACTCCCTTTATCTCCTTAACCTGATCCATCACATCCGCAACTGCTTCGTTTGCAGCCTTTGACTTTAATGATTCATTCTCGGACTTAAGCGCCTTTATCTCCTCCTGAAGCTTTCCGATCCTGTCAACGAGTGCATCAGGAGTTGTCTTTGCAGCCTTTGCAGCCTCTGCAAGCCTCTCTTCTATCTTTGCGTAGTATTTAAATACATTCGAGCCGGTGATGGCCTCGATCCTCCTGACGCCTGCAGCTATGCCTGCTTCAGAGACGATCTTGAAGGTGACTATATCCCCGGTGTTCTTTACATGAGTGCCGCCGCAGAATTCCTTTGAATAATCGTCCATACCGACAACTCTGACGGTCTCGCCGTATTTTTCACCGAAAAGCGCCATGGCGCCGGTCTTTTTGGCTTCCTCCAAAGTAAGGACCTGCGTTACGACCGGGATCTTTTCGGCTATCTTTTCATTTACCTCTTTCTCGACGCGCTCTATCTCCTCAGGCGTCATCGCCTCAAAATGAGAGAAATCAAATCTTGTCTTTTCACTGTCCTGATAGGAACCGGACTGCTCAACATGTGTTCCGAGCACATCCCTTAACGCCCTCTGGAGAAGATGCGTCGCGGAGTGATTGCGGCAGGTCGCAAGCCTTTCTTCTTTGTCGACCGTCAATGTGACCTCGTCACCGGTCTTGAACATCCCGGATGTGACCCTTCCGATATGAGCGATCTTGCTTCCGGCCACATGCTCTGTAGCTGAAACCTCAAACCTGGCGCCGCCGCAGCTTATCACGCCCTTATCGCCGACCTGACCGCCCATGGTCCCATAGAACGGGGTCTTATCGGTTATTATCGCCCCCTGCATGCCGTCCGTGAGGGCATCCGCGACTTCATCGCCGTCCTCTCCGCCAAGGACACACAGAGCCGTGATCTTTCCCGTATCCTCTGTTTTGTCGTAACCGGTAAACTGCGTATTAAGGTCTGCCGGCAGTTCCTCGTAGATAGTGGCATCCGCCCCCATATAGTTGGACTTTTTCCTGGCATTCCTTGCCTTGTCGCTCTGCTCCTTCATGGCGGCAGCATATCCCTCTTCATCGACAGATATACCCTTCTCCTCAAGGATCTCCTTTGTGATATCAAGAGGGAAGCCGTAGGTATCGTAGAGCCTGAAGGCATTCTCTCCGGAAAGTGTCTTTTCTCCCTTTTCCTCAAGTTCCTTTTCCATATCCTTCAGAACGGAAAGTCCCGAATCTATGGTCCTGTCAAACTTCTCCTCCTCCTGGCTGATGACCTTGAGGATGAAATCCTTCTTTTCTTCTAGCTCCGGATAGCCGTCCTTTGAATCCCTTATGACCACCTTTGCAAGTTCCGTAAGGAAGGTTCCCTGTATGCCAAGAAGCCTTCCGTGACGGCAGGCTCTTCTTATAAGCCTTCTAAGCACATATCCCCTGCCCTCGTTCGAAGGAAGGATGCCGTCCGAGATCATAAAGGTAGTCGAACGGATATGATCGGTTATTATCCTGATGGAAACATCCGTCTTTTCAGAATCTTTATAAGCAACTCTGGCCTTTTTGCACACCTCGCTTCGAAGCGACTCCAGAGTGTCCACATCAAAGATGGAATCCACATCCTGGACAGCTACCGCAAGTCTTTCAAGGCCCATGCCGGTATCTATGTTCTTCTGAACGAGATCCGAATAATTACCCTTTCCGTCGTTGTCAAACTGCGAAAAGACTATATTCCAGACCTCCATATACCGGTCGCAGTCACAGCCCACGGTACAGTCCGACTTTCCGCAGCCGTATTTTTCTCCTCTGTCATAGTAGATTTCCGAGCAGGGTCCGCAGGGTCCCGAGCCGTGCTCCCAGAAGTTGTCCTCCTTGCCGAACTTGAATATCCTCTCCGGCGCGATACCCATCTTTTTGTTCCAGATCTCATAGGCTTCGTCGTCATCGACATAAACGGAAGGATACAGCCTGTTTTCATCAAGACCTACCGTCTTTGTCAGAAACTCCCATGCCCAAGGTATCGATTCATTCTTGAAATAATCACCGAAGGAAAAGTTTCCGAGCATCTCAAAAAACGTGCCGTGACGCGCCGTCTTTCCGACATTTTCAAGATCTCCGGTACGGATGCACTTCTGGCAGGTCGTGACCCTCTTTCTCGGCGGTATCTCCTGACCGGTAAAATAGGGTTTAAGAGGAGCCATTCCCGAGTTGATGATCAGCAGGGAATTGTCATTGTGAGGCACCAGCGAAAAGCTGTTCATCTTCAGATGATCCTTGCCCTCAAAGAATTCCAAAAACATTTTTCTAAGTTCGTTCACGCCGTATTTTTTCATTATCTTTTCTCCTTGCTATTTTTTTGTCCGGGCTCCCGCAGGTCACCCCCTGCTCGCGCCCTCTGCGGAACTACTGTCCATCGGATGTCGAATCAGTACGGTTTTTCATGAAACAAAGGGGGTCAGTCACGACCCCCTCTAAAGACTTTTCAGATGTCAAATCTGTGGGCAAAATACTCTTCCAGTTTTTCTATGGGCACTCTCTCCTGCTGCATCGAATCCCTGTCGCGGATCGTGACCGCATTGTCGTTTTCCGAATCAAAGTCGTAGGTGATGCAGTACGGGGTACCGATCTCGTCCTGACGTCTGTAGCGCTTTCCTATCGCGCCCCTGTCGTCAAACTCACAATTGTAATAATTGCTCAACTTGTCGTATATCTTCTCCGCTCCGTCGTTTAACTTCTTGGAAAGAGGCAGGACACCGATCTTTACCGGAGCGAGAGCCGGATGGAAGCGGAGCACCGTCCTGACATCGCCTCCCTCAAGTTCCTCCTCGTCGTAGGCCTCGCAAAGGAAGGCAAGAACCACTCTGTCCGCTCCGAGCGAGGGCTCGATGACATAGGGCAGGTATTTCTCATTTGTCTCATCATCGAAGTATTTCATATCCTGTCCCGAGGTCTTTTCATGCTGGGACAGATCGTAATCGGTACGGTCCGCTATGCCCCACAGCTCTCCCCAGCCGAACGGGAAGAGATATTCGAGGTCTGTTGTAGCCTTTGAATAGAATGCAAGTTCTGCCGGATCATGATCACGGGTCTTGATATTCTCCTTTGAGATACCCAGGTCATACAGGAAATCCTGGCAGTACTTTTTCCAATAATCAAACCACTCCAGATCTGTTCCCGGCTTGCAGAAAAACTCAAGCTCCATCTGCTCAAACTCACGGGTCCTGAAGGTAAAGTTTCCGGGAGTTATCTCGTTTCTGAAGGACTTTCCTATCTGTCCGATACCGAAGGGAACCTTCTTTCTCGAGGTTCTCTGGACATTTTTGAAATTGACAAATATTCCCTGTGCCGTTTCGGGACGAAGGTATACCACATTCTTCGCATCCTCCGTGACTCCCTGGAAGGTCTTGAACATCAGGTTGAACTGTCTGATGTCCGTGAAGTTGTGCTTGCCGCAGGTAGGACAGCCGATATTGTTCTTTTTGATGAAATCCATCATCTCCTCGTTTGACCACCCGTCAACGGAAGACTCAAGAGTGACATTATTCTCCTTTGCCCAGTCTTCGATTATATTGTCCGCCCTGAACCTTTCATGACATTCCTTACAGTCGATAAGGGGATCCGAAAAACTGCCTATATGGCCGGAAGCGACATAGGTCTGGGTATTCATGAGGATGGCGCAGTCCACGCCGACATTGTATTTATTACCGGTGACAAATCTCTGCCACCACGCCTTTTTCACATTGTTTTTGAGCTCAACCCCGAGATTGCCGTAATCCCAGGTATTTGCAAGACCGCCGTAGATCTCGGAACCGGGATATATGAATCCCCTTCCCTTCGATAAGGATACGATCTTTTCCATTGTTTTTTCCATAATAAAATCTCCTCACATAAATTCTTAATAGATTATCAGCGCGTTCTTTCCGTTTTCCGATGTGACTGTCGCGCACCTGTCATCCGAAGGATCTACCGTAGCTCCGGGTGATGTATATCTGATCTTTTTCGGAACTATGACATTGACCGGATAAGAAATGATGACAGCGTTCTTTCCTTCGGCAGAAAGTGCCTCCTCAGGGAAGTTCACGCCCCTTTTCTTTAAGGATTCGATCGTATCGGCATAAAGGGTGATCCCGTTAAAATTCGCGCAGACCTGCACATCATCATATACCAGAGTGAGCTTTGCCTTTCCGTCCGTCACATCAAGGGATTCCACATCAACTGCTTTGCCGAACCTTGATATCTCCTCGTCTATCATTGACCTTAAGCCTGCCTCGTCATAAAGCGACGGATCAAAATCCTCAACGATCACCTGCTTCACTTTGCCGCTCTTTTCAAAGACCAGGGTTGAAACCTCTATGTCCCTGTCTTTGCCCTCGGAAAGCTTCTTTACGATACTGAACCCGCCAACAACGATAAGACCCAAAATCGAGACGACCAGCATTGCAAATACGAATCTTGCGATCAAAACTTTTTGTCTGCGTTTCTTCCTCTTCTTACTCATATTCTCCCGTCACACGCCTGTAAAAATACCGATAAAGTCCCGTTTATTTGCATGCTTTTCAAGCCTGCACGCAACAGTTAATTATATCCCATATCCTTCATCACTTCAAGGCTTTTTAGTCCCGTCCCTACAAACTCCCGAAGGCGCTTTTTTGCTATGCCGTCAAGCTCCGAGGCACAGCTGTCGCTTACCCTGAAAGCAAAGATGTCCTTTATCTCACTTTTCATGATATGATCAAGCGCAAGTTTTGTGCCGTTTTCTATGCCCTCTTCTGCCGAGGAGCCCCCATAGACCCCGTTTTCCATCAAAAGCTTCAGGGAAAACACCGTACTTACGAACCTGCTTGTCAGTCCGGGAGATAAAAGTCCCTGCATGGATCTGTATAAAAGCTTCAGTATCTGAGCCTCATCGTTATTCTCTTTCGTGGTCCTTTCAACCGCATCCGTAAAAAAAGAGGCATAACACATCTTTTCCATGTCAAGCCTCAGTTCTTCGAAATAGTTTTCGATATCGGCTTCAGCCAGATTGTAGGCATTCTTTCCTTCAAACAGCTTGAACTGCCCGTAAACAAAAGGTTCTGTCGATGCCATGTTCTTTGAGCCCTGTCTCCTTACTCCTTTTGCAAAGACAGTGATCTTGCCTGTCTGCCTGGTCAGAAGGATCACCCTCCTGTCATATTCAGCATGATCAAAGGCCTTCAGGACCATTCCCGAGACCTGCACCAAATCACTCAATCTCAAAGATCCCCGCTGTCGTACCCGTAACTCTTCATCAGATTTTCATTGTCGCGCCAGTTGTCCCTCACCTTGACAAACAGCTTCAGGGCAACATGTGTTTCAAGCATTTTTTCAATATCATATCTGGCCTGGGTGCCTATCCTTTTTAGCATTTCTCCGCCCCTGCCTATTATTATGCCTTTGTGTGAATTCTTTTCGCAGATGATATCAGCCTCGATCCTGGTGATATCACTTTCTTCCTTCATGGACACGATCTCAACCGCTATCCCGTGGGGCACCTCTTCCTTCAGGTTTTTCAAAGCCTTTTCGCGGATGATCTCGGACGAAAGGAACCGGACAGTTTCTTCGGTCACTGTCTCTTCATCGAAAAGCGCCGGTCCCTCAGGAAGGTTTTTTATTATCTCTTCCGTAAGGATGTCCACGCCATCCCCGGTCATTGCGGATACGGGTATTATCGCTTCAAAGGGAACAAGCTTTGAAAACGCCTCCGTGACAGGAAGGAGCTCCTCTTTTTTGACAGTATCGCATTTATTGATTGCTATTATTATCTTTTTTCCGGAATCGGCAAGGACCTGTGCGATCTCCCTGTCATCATCATTTATCTTTGATTTCGGTTCGACGACCCACAGGCATACATCAACATCCTTCATGCTTTCAAGCGCAGCCCTGTCCATATACTGTCCAAGCTTCGTCTTTGCCTTGTGCACCCCCGGTGTATCCACAAATATGATCTGTCCCCCGGTACCGGTAAATACAGTCCTGATCCTTTTTCTCGTTGTCTGCACGCGCGGGGATGTTATAGCTATCTTCATTCCTATGATCCGGTTCATGAGCGTGGATTTTCCGACATTTGATCTTCCCACGATCGTTGCGAAGCCGCATCTGAATCCGTTTTCTTCCATACCTATAAAAGATTCCTCACTTCTTTAAAAAGAGATGCGTTCTCATCTATCTTTTCCTCGGAGCCGACCACACAGAACACATTGTCCTTCATGGTCAGTTCAACATACGGTGCAAGTTCTCTAATCTTTTTGGGCGTACAGCTTAACACCTCGTCTCTTTCTTTTTGAATGTCACTGTAGGAAAGTCCTGTCATATATGCTCCGAAAGATCTGGCTCCTTCCGCAACGGGAGTCAGCGGTATCTCAAAACCGGCCATCGTACCTATTATATATTTGGACATCTCCCTTTTGTTCACCTTGAAATTCCTGATAAATCCGGCTGCTTCATCAAATACCTTCATTGTGTTTTTCAGGTGGGGATCCCTGTATGAGACCAGGAACATGTTCCCGTTCCTGGCAAAGGATGACATACATCCGTATGCGCCGCCTAAAACCCTGACATTATTCCACAGATAATCATAACCCATGATCACCTTCAGGACTCTGAGTTCTCCTCTGTAAGGCAGTCCCTTGTCTGAGAAATTTCCCGCCTTTGCAACATACTGCACCTGTCCCGGACTTCTGAAGCCTTCATTTGCGATCTTTCTCGAGAACTGAAGCTTTGCAGGCTTTGAGTTCTTTGATGAAAGCATCTTTTTTATATCAAGCGTACACCTGACAGTTTCCTCAAAGGCCTTCTTTGAACAGGTGGCATCAACCATCAGGTTATCCCTGTGAAGGAGGATCTCAAGCACCTTTTTCATATCCTTTATGACGCCGTCTATTTTTTTGTCATAATTTTTTTCAAGATCGTCCAGGAATGCATAGACCTCAAGGCCGTGAACCTTTTCATTGTAATACATGATATCGCTTATGTAGGAAAGAGCCCTCGTATAAGCCACGGCATGCCCGGATGACTGCATTGAAGACTGCATGGCGGATATGCCCATTTCAACGATCTCTCTGATTCTTTTTTTGTCGGAAAAATCAGATGAGAACAATATCTCCTTTATCAGCTCAAATGCCTCTTCTATCCTGTTTTCCTTAACCTTTACCCTGACTTCAAGTTCCTCGTCAAAATCGCCGGGGCTGTCGAGGCACCCATAGTATGCCGCGTCAATTGTCAGTCCGCCGGTCTTTATATTGGTCAGGTGGATAAGTTCCTGATAGGTGTGACCTTTTGTATCCACAAAACCCAGCACCGTTTTCAGCAGAGCCAGTGCAGGAAGAAGGTCTTCCGGAATGCTCTGCATCGAAAACAGGAGTCCTATATATGCTATGCCGTTCGTATAGATATCATGGTGTACAAAGATCGTATCATCAACTGTTTTTTCATCATTTTTCAGAGGCAGGGCCTTTTTTTCGATATCACTGATATCCAGCATCGGGATAGTCTTAAGTTCCTCTTCCGTACTTGGGGATGACTGGTATTCTTTGAGTTCTCTTGTATCCTTTATGATCTTTTCTATCTCTTTTTCAGAAAGTGAATCTCTGTATTTCTTCAGTTTTTTTGCCGTTTCCTCGTCTTTTTTTGCCGTGAGTCCTTTTTCGGGTTTGAGCATTACAAAGGAGGAATGGTGGTTCTTCAGGAAACACTTTTCAAGAAGCTCCTCAAAATAGCGGCTGCCTTTCTCTATCTCCTTTCCAATCCTCTCAAAGACATCAATCATCTCAAGGTTTGAGAAAGGATCCATATCGTCGTAAAGCCAGGTTTCAAGACTGTCAAGACCATACATCAGTCCCTTCGGGTAGCTTCCGAAGTCAGCCTCCCTGTATCTGAATTCATAGATGTTCAGCCCGGCAAGGAGCGACTGCCTGTTGATACCCTTCTTTACCTGTTCTTTTATCGTATCCGTAACTATACTGATAAATCTGTCCCTGTGTTCTTCATCCGAATACTTGGCAGTGATGGAAAAAAACGGCTGAAGAACGCCCGGTTCAAAAGTACTTTCGACATCCTTGCATATGCCCGAATCAAGAAGCGCCTTTTTGATGGGTGAGCCGCCTGATTCGACCAGGGCATACTGAAGGATCTGGATCGCAGCCTTCATCATGGGATCCATGTCTTTTCCCAGGACATAATTCAGGGAAAGATAGGTATTTCCTGTAAGCTCCTCGGAATCGGAAAGTGAATATGACTTTTCCGATTCATGCATCTTTGAAAAGGGTTTCTGTATCCTGATCCGCGAATCCGTCTCCTGCGCTTCGTAATGTGAAAGATACTCCCTGTCAAGCCACTCAAGCCTTTCGGCCATGTCACAATTTCCATAGATATAGATATAGGAATTTCCCGGATGATAGTATTTTTTATGAAGCTCGAGAAATCTTTCATATGTAAGATTGGGAATCTCTTCAGGATCGCCTCCCGATTCAAGAGCGTAGGGCGTGTCAGGATAAAGAGAATTCAGTATGAATCTTTCCAGAACCGACTCCGGTGACGAAAATGCCCCCTTCATCTCATTATAAACGACACCATTGTAGGTCAGCTCTCCGTCTTCACTTTCAAGCTCGTAATGCCAGCCTTCCTGTCTGAAGATCTTTTCGTTATCATAGATCGCGGGATGAAGCACAGAATCCATATATACATCGCTCAGGTTCGCAAAATCCCTGTCATTTGTGCTGGCAACCGGATATACCGTCTTGTCCGGATAGGTCATTGCATTGAGAAAGGTATTCAGTGAGCCCTTGGCAAGCTCTATGAAGGGATCCTTTGCGCGGTACTTCCTCGAACCGCAGAGGACGGAATGCTCCAGTATGTGCGGGGTCCCGCAGGAATCAGAAGGCGGCGTCCTGAAGGCCACATAAAACACCTTGTTTCTGTCATCATTTGAAAGGATGCAGATCCTCGCTCCGCTCTTTTTATGCCTGAGCAGATAACCCTTTGATCTGATATCCTTTAAGTCCTTCATTTTTACAATTTCATATTCTTTTATTTCTTCTATCTTCATTTCCGGTCCTTTCCTTATCTTTGACTTTACTGTGTGTCTGCTATTTATTCAAAAGTGTCAGTGCCCTATATGCTTGTGCGTGAACAGATGATCATTGCAGTATTCGTAGTTTCCCTCGCATTTTGAACAGAATCTGAATTCAAGCTCAGGATGATCTATCTCCGTCCTGCCGCAGATCGCGCATTTATGCTTTGATATCTGTCCTTTTTTCATGGTCTGTCCCGCATTATAATCCACTTTGTCCCTGCTGCCCCACGCAAAACCTCCGCTGGTTTTGCTGCCGGCGCCATAGGGTCCTCTTTCCACTGCCTTCCTGAAATTGTTCTTTCTTGCTCTTTCCGAAGGCGATACCGACTTGTAGTTTCTGGTCGTAAAAAAGAAGATCACGAAATTGAGCATCGAGAACACAATGGCAAGCCTTTCCGGCATTGAGGCCCCGATTGCGCTGAAAGCGATAAGACCCACATCCAGAAATGCGAGATATTTTATCTTCAGAGGTATCAGAAAATACAGCATGACCTGCATGTTCGGATAACATGCCGCAAAAGCCAGAAATATCGACATGGTAATGTAATATGTCGTAAACATCCCGTCCACGTTTATCCCGAAGCCGTAGAGCACAAAAGCGCCAAACAGCATGAAAAACAGGCCCGAAAAGATATAGAGATTGTACCGGAACGACCCCCATGTCTGCTCCAGCGCCGTACCTATCTGATAATAAAAGAAAAGCATGATTACGGTAAATATATCAGGAGCTGTAGGGGGCATGAATATCCAGGTAAAGATCCTCCAGAACTGTCCTCCTCTGATGATAAGGCGCGGACTCAGATAGATCAGATCAAGCACATCGATATGCGTGAGCGCCTGAATGAAATAAAGAAGATATCCTATGATGTATGTGAGGATGATAAATTTGGTAAGCTGCGGTATGCTGTATTTCCCGAACTTTCTTTCTATCCTGTTTAAGAATGCATTCATTTTCACTCCTTACTTCCAGACGAACCAGACAAAAACATACCCGACAAACACTGCAGTCAGGGTAAACGGTATGCCTATCTTTGCAAAATCCTTAAATACAACTTCATGTCCTTCTTTCTTTAATATCCCTATGGCAGTGATATTTGCTGAAGCTCCCACAGGTGTGAGATTTCCTCCCAGGGTCGCTCCGGTCAGCAGTCCGAAATACAGCAGATACGGAGAAAGCCCCATTGAAAGCGATATGGTCCTCACTACCGGCAGCATGGTCGCCACATAGGGTATATTGTCAACAAAGGCCGAAATCAGAACCGAAGCCCATACCAGTATCGTGTACATGAAAAAGATGTTTCCGCTGCCCGCTTTTATTATGCCCTGCGCCATATCATCAATGAGCCCCGTTTCCGTAAGGGACTGTACGACCACGAAAATGCCTACAAGCAGAAAAAGCGTTGCATAATCTACATCCTTCAGTGCCCTGATAAGCTTCTTTTTATCCCTGTGTCTTGCAAAATCCTGTACAAGCGTGATCACGGCTATGCTCATGCATATGATGCCGTTTATCATCTCCGGTTTTTCAGGTATGAAGGAAACCGCTATAAGGAGAATGACGATAAGCAGAAGCATGACCGTCGGCACATAGTCCTTTACTTCGGTCTTTTTCGTCACTTCCACCTTGTCCCTGTATTTTCTGAAGAGAATGAACATCACAAAAACGGTGGCAAGAGCTCCGAACTCAACCGTGAAAAACATTCCCGGCCTCCCGTTCATCCAGAAAAAATCAAGGAAATTCATGCCTGCATATCCGCCAAGCAGTATGGATGTAGTATCTCCCACCAGAGTCGCCGCGCCCTGAAGATTCGAGCTGACCGCTATTGAAATGATGACGGGCACCGGGTCGATCTTTATCTTTTTGCATATGGCAAGGCCTACAGGCGCGATCATCAGAACAGTCGCCACATTGTCTATAAAAGCTGACACCAGTCCCGAAAACAGGGATATTGATATGATCAGCCACATGACATTCGGCGACTTTTCCATCAGGCTGTCCGCTATCCTTGAAGGCTCCCCCGACTCGATAAAATAAAAAACGACCACCATTGTCCCTGCGATCATCATGAGCACATTCCAGTTGATCGCCGAAGGAACGGCAGCTGCCGGCATCACGCCGGTTATCACAAGGAGTGCCGCCGAGACCAGCGCCGCATGAACCCTGAATTTTGAAAAGAAGATCATAACGATATACATAAGTATAAAGACCGCTATGACTATCTGTTTGTCTCCCATCTCAAAAGCTCCGTAAATTTGGCAGATCTTCCGGTACGGCCGGCTTATCATTCCAAAAACCGCACCATTAACGAATAATACCCTAAAATGATAATCTTGTCTATAACAGGCGTCATGAACACTTCTTATTTTATGGAATTTTTTACCGTTATCCCTATACCATATCCCGTCTTTTTGTGTTATCATAGAAAATTGATTTTCAAAGGGAAAGCAATATCAAAGAGGTTTTATTATGTCCTGCATGCTTGGTATAGATATAGGTTCAACAACAGTAAAGGTCGCCGTCCTCAATGAGGACATGGATATAGTCTTCTCGGATTACAGGCGGCATTTTGCAAATATAAAGGAGACCCTGCGCGATCTTTTAGACGACGCTTTCAGAATCACGGGAGATGTGGATGTGGATCCGGTCATCACCGGTTCCGGCGGTCTCACGCTTGCAAACGCGCTGAATGTCCCCTTTGTGCAGGAGGTCATCGCCGTTTCAAAAGCCCTCAAATACTATGCGCCCCTGACCGATGTGGCCATTGAGCTCGGCGGCGAGGACGCAAAGATCATTTATTTCGAGGACGGGAATGTCGAACAGAGAATGAACGGCATATGCGCCGGCGGCACCGGATCGTTCATTGATCAGATGGCATCCCTTCTGCAGACCGATTCCATGGGACTCAACGAATACGCAAAGGGCTACAGCAGCCTTTATACGATAGCCGCAAGATGCGGAGTGTTCGCGAAATCCGATATACAGCCGCTCATAAATGAAGGCGCCACAAAGGAGGATCTGGCCGCATCAATTTTTCAGGCTGTGGTAAACCAGACGATCTCCGGACTTGCCTGCGGCAAACCGATAAGAGGGCATGTGGCATTCCTCGGCGGACCTTTGCATTTTCTTTCAGAGCTCCGCGCATCCTTTATCAGGACCCTGAAGCTCGATGATGTTCACGCGATCATACCTGAAAATTCCCACCTTTTTGCGGCGATCGGCTCCGCGATGAACAGGGATTCTCTTCATACCAGACCTTTAAGCAGCCTGGTAGAGATGCTCTCCGGCCCGATCCATATGGACTTTGAGGTTGCCAGGATGGAGCCTCTGTTTGCAAATATCACGGAATACAGGGCATTCTCCAGGCGTCACGCCAGGGCAAAGGTCAAAAAGAAGCCTCTTTCATCATACAGGGGACGCGCGTATCTTGGCATCGATGCAGGATCCACGACCACCAAATGCGCGCTTATTTCCGAAGGCGGGGAACTCCTCTACTCCTTCTATTCAAATAATAACGGCTCTCCGCTGATGACCGCCATCAGATCGATTAAAGAGATCTACGATCTGATGCCAAAGAATGTATCAATAGCCGGAGCCTGCTCCACCGGATACGGAGAGGCTCTGATCAAATCCGCCCTGATGCTTGATGAGGGTGAGGTCGAGACGGTGGCACACTACTATGCTGCGTCATTCTTCAATCCCGATGTCGACTGCATCCTGGATATCGGCGGCCAGGACATGAAGTGCATCAAGATAAAGAACAGCACAGTCGATTCGGTACAGCTAAACGAAGCCTGTTCATCCGGCTGCGGTTCCTTCCTCGAGACTTTTGCAAAATCCCTCAACATGTCCGTTGAAGACTTTGCCGAAAAGGCTCTTTTTGCAAAGCACCCCATAGATCTGGGCACACGATGCACCGTTTTCATGAATTCAAAGGTGAAGCAGGCGCAGAAGGAAGGCGCCGGAGTTGACGACATCTCGGCAGGCCTTGCTTATTCCGTCATCAAAAACGCCCTGTTCAAGGTAATAAAAGTATCAGATGCTTCTGCACTCGGATCGACCATCGTAGTACAGGGCGGCACCTTTTATAATAATGCCGTTCTGCGTTCCCTTGAAAAGATAGGAAATTTTGAGGTCATACGGCCGGACATAGCCGGTATAATGGGCGCCTTCGGCGCGGCCCTGATCGCAAAGGAAAGACATGTATCCGGCAAGGAATCCTCCATGCTCTCGATAAAGGACATAAACGAGCTGCAGTTTACGACCTCGATGGCAAAGTGCCAGGGATGTTTAAACCACTGCAGGCTGACCATCAACCGCTTCAGCGGCGGGCGGACCTACATCTCGGGAAACCGCTGTGAAAAGGGCGCCGGAAAGCCAAAGACCAATACAGATGTGCCGAACCTCTTTGATTATAAGCTGAAGAGGGTCTTCGGCTACACCCCGCTTGCTGC
The DNA here is from genome assembly GCA_017614155.1 of Lachnospiraceae bacterium. Lineage (GTDB taxonomy): Bacteria > Bacillota > Clostridia > Lachnospirales > Lachnospiraceae > NK4A144. Next base: position 80,828 of record JAGACK010000047.1, on the reverse strand, counting down.
GGATGAAGCTCCGTTCGGCCGGATAGGCATACCGAGAGTGCTCAACATGTATGAAAACTACCCGTTCTGGTTTACACTGTTTACCAGGCTGGGCTTTACGGTCGTATTATCACCTGCATCCACCCATGCCATATATGAGCTTGGAATAGAGTCGATACCCTCGGAATCGGAATGCTATCCGGCAAAGCTGGTCCACGGACATATCGAATGGCTGATCAATCAGGGAGTCGGGCTCATCTTCTACCCTTCGCTCTTTTACGAAAGAAATGAGTTTGAAGAAGCCGGGAACCATTACAACTGTCCGATAGTTACCTCATACCCCGAGAACATAAAGAATAATGTCGAAAACCTCGCCCTGAAGGATATAGATTTCAGAAATCCCTTCATCGCCTTTGACGATCCCGAGCATATATATCCAAGGCTCATAGAAGCCTTTCCCGAGATCGAGCCTGTCAGCATAATAAGCGCAACCTACGATGCATGGGAAGAGCAGGAAAAAGCACGCGAGGATATACGCAGGATGGGCGAGAACACGCTGCAGTGGATGCGGGATAATAACAGACACGGCATCGTGCTTGCAGGACGGCCCTATCATATCGACCAGGAGATAAACCACGGCATACCCGAGCTTATCACTTCCTACGGAGTTGCCGTTCTGACAGAAGATTCGATATCACACATGGCAAAGGTGGACCGCCCCATAAGGGTAATGGATCAGTGGATGTATCATTCAAGGCTGTACGCTGCTGCCCAGTATGTAAAAACAAGGGACGATCTTGACCTCATCCAGCTGAACAGCTTCGGATGCGGACTGGACGCAGTGACCACCGACCAGGTCATGGAGATACTCGACAGCGCGGACAAGATCTATACCTGCCTGAAGATCGATGAGGTCAACAACCTCGGCGCGGCCCGTATCAGGATCCGTTCGCTTCTTGCCGCCATCCGTGTCAGGGAGATGAAGGATGTCAGACGCCGCATCAGAAGCAGCGTTAACAAAAGAGTAATCTATACCGAGGAAATGAACCGGAAGGGCTATACGATACTCTGCCCGCAGATGTCACCCATCCACTTCAATCTCCTCGAGCCGGCCTTCCGCGCCGCGGGATACAATCTGGAGGTTATGGAGAATGACGGACATATAGCAGTCGATGTAGGTCTGAAATATGTGAACAATGATGCCTGCTATCCGTCTCTTATGGTTGTAGGACAAATCATGGAAAGCCTTCTTTCGGGAAGATTCGATCTCGACCGCACAGCCGTTGTGATGAGCCAGACAGGCGGCGGATGCAGGGCCACAAACTATGTCGCCTTCATCAGGCGCGCCCTGAAGCAGGCCGGTATGGAACAAATCCCGGTCATTTCACTGAACATGTCGGGATTTGAGCCAAACCCCGGCTTCAAGCTGAGTTTCGGACTGCTGATCAGACTTGCCTACGCTGCGGAATTCGGTGATCTCTTCATGAGATGCCTCTACCGCATGCGTCCTTATGAGATCAAGCCCGGGTCTGCGAATTCGCTTCACCGGAAGCTCACGAACGAATGCCTGAAGTTTCTGACAAGCGGTTCCGTTTCCTATTCACGCTTTAAACGGCTCTGCAAGAAGATAATAAGGGAATTTGACGATCTTCCGATCGATGAAAGGCTCGTGAAACCGAGAGTCGGTGTGGTCGGTGAGATCCTGGTCAAGTTCATGCCTGCCGCAAACAACCATCTCGTCGATCTGCTTGAAAGCGAAGGCGCTGAAGCAGTAGTACCGGATCTGCTCGACTTCATGCTCTACTGCTTCTACAACCAGGTTTACAAATCCGACAAACTCGGGACTTCTGTAAAGGCAAAGAGGATATCCCTGCTCGGTATAAAGGCTGTGGAAACGATGAGAAAGACAGCATCCAGAGAACTTGCGAGATCCATGCATTTTTCACCGCACTCGCACATAAAAGATATAGCGGATCTTGCCAGAGGGATAGTCTCTATCGGAAATCAGACAGGAGAAGGGTGGTTTTTGACCGGGGAAATGCTCGAACTGATACATATGGGAGTCTACAATATAGTCTGCACGCAGCCCTTCGGCTGCCTGCCGAATCATGTTGTCGGAAAAGGTGTCATCAAGCGCATCCGTCAGGAATACAGAAAGGCAAATATAGTTGCCATAGATTACGACCCTGGGGCCTCGGAAGTCAACCAGCTGAACAGGATCAAGCTCATGCTTTCGACCGCCAGGGAGAATCTCTCAAAAAGGGACCGAGAGCGTTCAAAACAGATCGTATGATCCCTTAAGTTTTCGGACAGCCGATATCAGCTCCATATTGAAGGCTTCATTTTCAGATATATCCTTTCCCGGTTCATCCTCTCCGCAGATATCTATCCCGAGGACGGACCGGGTTTTTATTATCCCGGTAAAGATGTCAAAGAACTCTTCTTTGGTCATATCGCCCTGATCCCAGTTCGTAACAAGCACATCCCTTGACAGCACATCCTTGTCAACCGAGATGTAAACCGGTCTTTTCCCTTCAAAGATCGCTCCTTCATCTCCTGCTCTCCGGATCAGTGTCAGTTCCTTCAGAAACGGGTCTTCGTTCCTGATATCATACACCCAGGATCCGCAGGATTTCAGCCCTCCAAAGGCCGGAGGGATGTCATCGCTGTGATTATCAAAAATGACAAGATCGTACTCTTCCCCTGCAAAGGAAAGAAACAATCTTGTCATATAATGATAGTTTCCGTTATCGATGAAATGAAGGCCGCGGAAGGGATAACTCTTAAGCCGTTCAAGGATGGCTTTTTCCGAATCCTCATCCACATACATGCTGCAGCCCTTCATATCGCTAAAATCGATGACATCAGAACATTCCAGTATCCTCTGTCCGTCATATACTCCCGAAAATGAACAGACAAGAGGCTTTATCATTCCGCGCTGTCACTGTAAAGGAGCTTGAAGATGACAGCAGCAAGCGCCGCACCCACAAAAGGACCTACGATGAATACCCATGACTGCACGAGATACTCCACACCGGAGAAAATAGCCGGTCCAAGGCTTCTGGCCGGATTTACCGAAGTGCCCGTAAGGGGTATCCCGAAAATGTGTACAAATGTAAGAGTAAGCCCTATGACCACTCCTCCGATTATCGAATTCTCTGCTTTTGAGATGACTGCAAGAACTACCAGCACGAAAACAAAGGTCATCAAGGTCTCCGCAAGAAGAGCTCCTCCGAGATTGATCCCGACATAGGAAAAATCACCGTATCCATTGGCTCCAAGGCCGTTTGAGGACACATCGACCGAGTCAGTCATGATCTCAATGATATACAAAAGCCCTGCTCCGGCAGCTCCTCCCAGGAACTGTGACACGATATAGCCGATCAGATCACCGACTGTCATGCCTCCCGCAATGAATACCCCCAGAGATATGGCCGGGTTGATATGGCATCCCGAGATATCTCCGATCGCAAAAGCCATGGCTACAACGGCAAGGCCGAATGCAAGGGCTATGCCCAGGATTCCCAGAACGCCCTCGATACCGCCGGATATGGCAGCCGCGCCGCAGCCGAAAAGGGTCAGGACACAGGTCCCGATAAACTCCGCAACATATTTTCTCATTTTCTCTCCCTCCGATCATTATGAAATAATCATGCCATCCTCAGACAGCTTCAGACACAAATGATCAAGTATGCTTTTCTTATGATTTTACCACCGGAACGGGTGGTGTTCAATTGATTTTTAATAAAGATTTAATACTTTTGTAATCATTCGCTGACACCGCCGGCTTTCTTTTTTTTGATTGCCTCGAAAACCCTGTCAACGATAAACACACCAAAGAAGGCCGCAACGATCCCAAAGACCGCTCCGAAAAGAACATCTGTGGGATAATGCACCCCCACATGAAGCCTTGAGTAGGCAATCAGCACAGCAAGAATGACAACCGGAATACCGAATTTCTTTGGAGCCTTCATAAAAAACGCAACTGCAACCGAAAATGAAGCAGCCGTATGTCCCGAAGGAAACGATGCATCCTTCTGCGGTCCAATCAAACATATGAGTCCCTCTATGACCTCATATGGCCTGATCCTTCCGACCAGAGGTTTTACGATCACATTTACGATGATCGCATTGATCAGGAGAGCCGCCAGGCAGCACAGCCCGATCTTTCTGGTCTTTTTGAAGATCAGCAGCGCTACTATCAGCGCTATCCAGATCATACCGCCGTTACAAAGGCCTGTTATAAAAAGCATCACCGGATCAAGCAGAGGATTTCTGATATTGTTCTGAATAAAAAGCAGTATCTGTTCTTCCATAACAGCATTATGATATCATAAAAAATCCAACTTGACTAAAAAAACATAAAAAACTAAAATAATTATCCTGTGATCATACAAAACAAGGAGAATATCATGGATACCACAGAGATATTAAAACAGCTTGCCATAATAGTACTTGCCGCCAAGTTCTTCGGACTGGTGGCCCGGAAGATAAAAGCCCCCATGGTCGTAGGCGAGATCATCGCCGGACTGATAATAGGCCCGTCTCTGCTCGGCATCGTCCAGTCATCAGATTTTCTTCAGGGCATGGCAGAAATCGGCGTGATAATGCTCATGTTTTCCGCCGGTCTCAATACAGACATCAAACAGCTGAAGGAGACCGGAATCAAATCCACCGTCATCGCATGCGCCGGCGTTTTTGTGCCTCTGATCTTCGGAACAGTTCTCTACATGTGTTTTTACGGATTCTGCGCCCCCGGAAGCGAACACTTCCTGAAAGCCTTATTCATCGGCACTATACTTACTGCAACCTCTGTAAGCATCACTGTACAGACCTTAAAGGAGATGGGAAAGCTTTCCGATGCCATCGGTACGACAATAATGAGCGCCGCGATCATAGATGATGTCATCGGCATTGTTGTTCTTACGGTCGTAATAGGATTTCGGGATCCGGATGCAAAGATATGGGATGTTGTCTTCAGGACAGCGCTTTTCTTTGTTTTTTCTCTCGGAGTAGGAATCGTGGTCTATCATATCTTCAAACGGATAGACAAACGCTACCCCCACACCAGACGCATACCCATCATGGGAATGGCGCTTGCTTTCATACTATCATACCTGGCATCGGAGTATTTCCATGTTGCCGATATCACCGGTGCATATATAGCCGGTGTCATCTTAAGCTCGCTTGACGATTCGGATTATATTTCCAGAAAGATGGATGTAAATTCCTATATGCTCTTCGGTCCCGTGTTCTTCTGCAGTATCGGACTTCAGACCAATATCCGGAGCGTGAACTCAGGCATTCTTCTGTTTTCCGTCGCTTTCGTGGCCGTCGGACTTATCTCCAAGGTAATCGGATGCTCGGGCGTTTCGCTCTGTATGGGCTACAGGATGAACGACAGCCTCAAGATAGGACTGGGGATGATGACCAGAGGCGAGGTTGCCCTGATAGTCGCGCAACGCGGACTGGCCGCAGGTCTTTTGGAACACACATATTTTACCTCAGTTATCCTTCTGATAATCGCCAGTTCCATCATCACTCCCGTACTCCTCAAACTGGTTTACTCAAAAGATAAGGCCCTTCCCGAAGGATAGGGCCTTATCTTCATCAGCAAAAAAAGCAGTTCTATTCTTTTTCCCGTTTTCTTTCTTCCTTTTTCTCCTGCTTCATCTGACGGTATTTCTTCTTCATCTCAAGCTTTTTTTCCTTATATTCACGCTTAAGCTCTCTCCTTGCATATCTTCTTGCTCCGCCTCCCCTGATGATGGAAATGATTATCAGGATGACTACCAGCCACGCAAGTATCTTTATCCAGTTTCTGGCTATAAAGATCGTCGCATCGTCACAGAACTGGTAGAACTCTATGATGGAATTGTTGAAACTCTGCATCACCTGCTGATCAAACGGAAGATCTGCCGGCGGTTCAGGCTCTTTGTATTCCTTCACCTCCTGCAGCGAAATATTGACATATGAATAGGCGACATCCATATCCATCCTCTGAAGTTCAGATTTATTACGATTCAGCTGTGTCCTTACTTCTGTGATCCTCTCCTGGATATAAAGGACATCCTCTATCTTCTTTGCATCCTTCATTATATCCTCAAGCTGCTCCATCTCTGTTTCAAGAGACTCTATCTCGGCCTTGGTATCATAATAGCTTCTGGTGATGTTCTGGGCATTCCTGTTCAGGCTGCTGACAACAGCATCAAGGTCATAAGCTTCAGATAAAAGAGCCTTGTAATTCTCAGCAGGCACCCTGTATACCACATAATAGTTCCTGCGTTTGGATCCGTCCTCATCTCCCCTTGTATACCAGTCTATATCGCCCTCGCTGTAGTTCTCATTTTCAAGGATCGCTCCGTATTTATCGGCAAGCTTTCCAATCTGGTCCCTTGCATTTTCAAAATGCTTTGAGCTCAGGCTGATATCCGCATAATAAACAATCTTGTCAGCATCAAGCACAGGCGTGTCTTCCGTTGAACCTACAGTCGTAATATCATCTTCCGTATATGCAGGTTCTTCATATCCCCCGTCTGATGCTTCTTCCACAGCATCAAACTCCATGTTTTCTGCGGCGTAACCTCTCGCAGCCTTTGCAACAGGCGCAGCATCATTCATGCTGCCATAATCTGCAAGGTCAGAAGCCGCTTCATATGCGACCTCGGATGCTTTTTCGGCTACGCTTCCCATGGCCGAACCGCATCCGGTAACAAATACTGTAACGAGCATGATGGCAGGCAACAGCTTTCCGAAGAACATTTCTTTCCTATTCATTTTGGATTCCCCCTTTTTGCCGCATCAAGCGGCGGTTTTATTAATAATAAATGCAGAAAATCTCTAATCGACGATCAGCATGCTGGCACATGCCACATCATTTGCCAGATCATAGACCTTTCCCGTCTTCAGTCCAACGACCCTCGGCCTTAGGACATTCTGTTTGTTATTCTCCACGACCTTGCATGGCTCTCCCGTGGAAAGATGGACAATGCTGTCAACCGGATACAGGATTATGCTCTTCAGGAAGCTTCTCATGGCATCTATATCAAGTTCCTGCGTCATGGCCATTATCATCTCAATGGCAACCCTTTTGGGAAGACCGTCCTTGTACGGTCTTTTCGTTACCAGCGCATCATACACATCCGCCACGGATATTATCCTTGCATATTTGTGTATACGGTTTGACGGTACTCCCTGCGGATATCCCTTGCCGTTCATCTTCTCATGGTGCTGGAGCACCCCGAGCATGATAGACTCAGGGAACTCGTTTCTCTCTTTCAGTATCTTGAACCCAAAGAGTGAATGCTGCTTCATAAGCGCGAACTCATTATCATCAAGCTTTCCGGGCTTGTTCAGTACTTCAAGCGGAATCTTTGATTTGCCCAGATCGTGCAGAAGTCCTGCCGTACAGAGTTCCCGCAGTTCCTCCTGCTCAAGGCCGTAATTCTTTCCGATTATCATGGCCATGGTCGCGACATCAACACTGTGCTTGAAAGTATACTCATCGCTGACCTTTATCAGATTGATATCAACGGCGACCGCATCGCTGTCACTTATTACCTTTATCAGCTCGTTTGAGACATTGTTTGTTGCCTCCGAGAGATTTTCCGAATCTGAATTGTCAAAGAGATACTGGACTCCCTTTCCGACTCTTTCGATGACCTCCGCGTTGAGCCTGACTTTCTTTCTGTCTTCCTTTCTTTCCTTCTGTATCAGGTCCTTCGTATACTGGGGTATCTGAAGTTCAAGCTCATCGGGATCTGCTTCTCCTTCCGAAATATATATGCCCCCTATGCCCTTGTCGAGAAGATACTCTATCTGAAAATCATCGAGATATGCTCCCTTCTCTATCAGCGCCCTGCCGGTTGAATCCTTTACCGCCTGGTCTATCCTCATGCCTTTGTGAAGCAGCCTGGTACTTATAAATTTCCTTTTTATAGCCATTTAATGATAATCCCCTTGGTTCAGTTACATCATCCCGGCCAAGGGGTCAAAGGAAAGTGTTCCGTTCATAAAAGCCTGCATCGCATCTTCGCAGCCTCCCTTAACGCCCCCGTAAACCTCTATGTCTGCTTCCCTGAAGGAGGACCTTGCCCCTCTTCCTATACCATTGCAGATCACGGCATCCGTTTCCTCTTCTGCAAGGAATTCGGGCACGGACATGTACCAGTCCTTCCTCACGGTGACGCTCTGGGCAAGCTTCACGCTTTTGTTTTCCAGATCAAAGAGCAGAAAGCTTTCCGCATCCCTGAAATCAGCTACACTGCCTTCTTTATCCGCTACCGCTATCCTCAAACCAATCCTCCTTATACATATGCCGATAAGTCTTATTATTATATCAGATTACCTTATATTTGAACAGTAAGGCTTTTGGATCAGCCCTGACATTTGACGGATGAGACATAATAAAATATACTAAACGAATAAATTTATCGATATTTAAGGAGAATCACCATGACAACCGCACAGATAATCATTGTTGTAACCATTGTTGCGTACCTGTTCGCAATGCTTATGGTAGGCGTCATCTTCAACAGGAAGGGCGTCGCCGACACTGCGGACGGCTTTTATATCGGCGGAAGGACTCTGGGACCACTTGTCACTGCCATGAGCGCAGAGGCATCGGATATGAGCAGCTACCTCCTCATGGGTCTGCCGGGCCTTGCCTATATAGCAGGAGTAGCGGAAGTAAGCTGGACCGTCATAGGCCTCGCACTTGGCACATATCTCAATTTCCTCCTGGTATCAAGGCTTCTGCGAAGATATTCCGCAAGGCTAAACGCCTTCACGATACCGGAATTCTTTTCGAACAGATATGATGACAGATCGCATGCACTGTCCTGTATTTCCGCGATAATCATCCTCGTTTTCTTCATCCCGTATACGGCATCGGGTTTCAAGGCTGTCGGAACGCTGTTTAACAGCCTGTTCGGGGTTGAATACCATATTGCCATGCTTTTCGGGGCAGTTATTATAATAACCTATACAACCCTGGGCGGGTTTCTGGCAGTATCAACAACCGACCTCATACAGAGCATATTCATGACTATAGCGCTGGTTGTAGTCGTATTCTTCGGAATTGACCAGGCCGGCGGCATGTCAAATGTAATGGAAAACGCAAAGGCTCTGCCGGGATATCTTTCCGTTTTCAAGGGCTATGATGCATCTACGGGAACAGCCGGTTCCTTCGGCTTCCTCGCGATCGTGTCAACCATGGCCTGGGGTCTGGGATATTTCGGAATGCCTCATATACTTCTCCGCTTCATGGCTATAAAGAATGAGACTGATCTGAAGATCTCCCGCCGCATCGCCTCGATATGGGCTCTCGTATCAATGACAGTGGCGATCTTCATCGGGATCGTGGGATACAGCGTTTCAAAGGCCGGAAAGATACCCATGCTTGGTTCAAGTTCTGAATCCGAAACGGTCATAATAAGAATAGCGGACCTGATGAGCCGGCACGGTTTCATCCTTGCTCTGATAGCCGGTATCATCCTTGCCGGTATCCTTGCCGCAACGATGTCTACCGCCGATTCGCAGCTGCTTGCCGCAGCCTCCAGCGTGTCCCAGGATCTGATGCAGGATTTCTTCAAAATCAGCCTGAGCCAGCGTGCGACCATGATAGCTGCCAGAGCAACAGTTATAAGCATAGCCGCGATAGCCATCATCCTGGCGTGGAATCCCGACAGTTCCGTATTCCGCGTCGTATCCTTCGCATGGGCCGGATTTGGCGCAACCTTCGGTCCCACCATGCTCCTTTCACTTTTCAGGAGACGCTCAAACAGGCAGGGCGCGATAGCCGGACTGATCGCCGGCGGAGTGATGGTGTTTGTATGGAAATTCCTGATCGCTCCCATGGGCGGAGCATTTGCCATCTATGAACTTCTTCCCGCCTTCATAGTTTCATTCGTTGTGAACTTGATAGTAAGCAGCCTGACACCGGCGCCTAAAAAAGAAGTGACAGACATATACGATGAAGTGCATGCGAAGTGATCTGAAAAGCGCATCCCCTAATGTCTCGGATGCGCTTTTTCATATACTTCTCTGATATGATTGTGGCTTAACGCCGCATAGATCTGAGTGGTGGATATATCCGAATGCCCCAGCATCTCCTGGACCGATCTGAGGTCCGCACCGTTCTCGACCAGATGCGCCGCGAACGAATGCCTTAGTGTATGCGGGGTGATGTCCATCTGTATGCCGGCCCGTTTCGTATAATACTTTATCAGCTTCCAGAACCCCTGCCTCGACATCGGTGCGCCCGAACAGTTCACAAACAGGGTTTCCTCACTCTTGTTCTCTATCATTGCCTCCCTGGAATGCTCTATATAATTCTTCAGGGCATTTCTGGCTTCTATGCCGAAGGGGATGATCCTGTCCTTGTTCGGATCATGACAATCCACATAATTCATCTGCAGATTGATATCCGAAACCTTCAGTGTGATAAGCTCTGTCACCCTCATGCCCGTCGCATACAGAAGTTCCAGCATTGCCTTGTCACGGATGTCCTTCGGAGTATCTCCGGAGGGCTGTTCCAAAAGCCTTATAACCTCGTCCTGTGTCAGGATCTGCGGCAGCTTCTTTTCTATCTTAGGCGATTTGATGCCATCGGCAGGAGATGCCTCTATGATGCTCTCCTTCTCCAGATAATTAAAGAATGCCCTGATCGACGCTATGCTCCTTGACACTGAAGCCGGTGCTGCCTTTTCTTCATTAAAATGCTGTACATATCCGACGAGATCCTCATTTTTAACCTCATGGACATCCCGGATGCCCCTGGCCGAAAAATATGAATTCATCTTCATCAGATCACGCCTGTATGACAGTTCCGTGTTCTTTGAGGTTTTCTTTACATTATGTAAATAATTTATGAATGCCTCAATGAGTTCCTGCATAAACTGATATTTCCTCTCCATCCGCAGTGCTTCCGTGAAGCGCCACTTATGACATTATATATATGATTTTTGAGAAAAGCAATGCCATTTTTTGCCTCAATTCCGCCTAAAATCCCCACTTTCGGACAAAAACAACAACATGTCGTTGAGCGCATTTTTTCACCCAACAACATGTTGTAAAAAGACATAATAAAAAAAAATAATTTGTTTATGTAAAGGATTTATGAAATCTTAAGACCTGTATGTATTAAGATAGCTCATGATCGCCGCAATCGTTTTCGAATCCTGAATCTTTCCTTCATATATCATCTTTGAAAGCATCTCAGGCTCAAATGCTTCCACTTCGATAAACTCATCAGGATCCAGGTTTTGAGATGACGGCACCAGGTTTTTTGCCACGAACACTTCAATGACCTCATCGCAATAGGCTATCGCCGTAACTACCGAAATCAGATGCTCCAGATCATCGCTCCTGTATCCGGTCTCCTCTTCAAGTTCTCTTTTTGCCGCCTCTATAAAAGGTTCATCCGTGCTGTTTCTTCCTCCTGCAGGTATCTCAAGCGCCACCCTGTTTATCGCGTGCCTGTACTGCCTGACGAGCAGTATCCTTCCGTCATCAAGCACCGGCACGACAGCTGCCGCACCCTTGTGTATAAGCGTCTCGTAGACAGTTATCCTTCCGTCAGGAAGCTTTAATGTATCCTTGCAATACTCAAAAACACGGGTCTTTTCAACCGTTTTCCGTTCGATCAGTTCAAAATCCTTTATCACGACCTGTCCTCCGTCCTTCGCTCTGCGTATTTTCTGCAGACAGCACACCTATATTACCCCCTGATCCGTCAAAAGGTCAATTATTTCTTGTGTTTTGAGCTTCTTTATGCTATGTTTAACCAAATGCGATGTATCCTTTATATTGCAGAAAACACAATTTTTGAGGAATATCAGCAGGAGGAGATAATGTTAAGCAGAAATTCAAAAGTCCAGCGCCTTGTTGGCACCGCAATCCTTGTAGCTATAGTCATAGTGCTGCAGGCTTTTGCATCAGGTATCCATTTCGGACCGTTTACGCCGACGCTTGCCCTTATACCGATAATAATAGGTGCCATCCTTTACGGGCCGGCTACCGGGGCTCTTTTGGGCCTCATATTCGGGATTATAGTCGTGATCACCGTAGTATCCGGTCTCGAACCATTCAGCATGATAATGTTCAATCAGAATCCGTTCTTTACGGTTGTAACCTGTCTGGCAAAGGGTGCCGGTGCAGGCTTCTTTTCCGGACTTGCTTACAAAGGTCTTGAGAAGCGCAAATTTGTCGGAGTCGCTACCGCTGCTGTTGTCGCACCCGTCACCAACACGGGACTCTTTGCAATTGCGATGCTCACAGTGTTCAGAAATCTTCTGGAAGAAAGCGCTGCCGGCCAGAATCCGGTAGTATTTCTCCTTGTCGCCTTCATAGGCGTCAATTTCCTTTTTGAGCTCGTATTTGATATAGTCCTGACACCCGTGATAATCAAGATACTGTCAGCGATAAAAAAGACTTCATAGAAAGCGTGGTGATCATTTTTGCTGCTTGCTTTGGATCTGGGAAATACCAATATTGTCGTCGGATGCATAGATGATGAAAAGATACACTTTACCGAAAGGATATCCACCAATCTCAATTCTACCGAGCTTGAATATGCCATGCTCCTGAAATCAGTGCTGGATATCCACAAGGTAAATGAAAACGAGATCACGGAAAGCATCATCTCGTCTGTCATACCTTCGCTGACTCACAGAGTAAAAAATGCTCTCAGAAAACTCTTCCGGTCAGAACCTTTGGTTGTAGGGGCCGGGCTGAAGACCGGTCTTGATATCAGGATAGATGATCCCGGTTCACTCGGTGCGGATATAGCTGTTGATTCAGTTGCAGCCAAAAGCCTTTACAGCGCGCCGAATATTGTGATAGATATGGGAACCGCAACCACGATGACCGCGATAGATGCAGAAGGTTCCTATATAGGAGGAATAATCTTCCCCGGAGTAAATGTATCGCTTGAATCCCTTGTCTCAAAGACTTCACTGCTCCCAAGGATATCTTTTTCCACTCCGAAAAAGGTCATCGGCTCCAACACCATCGACGCCATGAAAAGCGGAATCATCTATGGTGAAGCCTCAAGGATAGACGGGATGATAGACCGTTTTGAGGAAGAACTCGGCGGGAAAGCCTCAGTTGTGGCAACAGGCGGACTGGCCTCAGTCATAATCCCTCACTGCAGGCATGAAATAACCCTGGATCCCGATCTTCTGCTCAAAGGATTAAAGATAATATATGACAAAAACAGATAACAAAAAACAGGCGTCTATGGGACGCCTGCTTTATTTTTGTTCAGATAACCTGCTTAAGCTTTGCAAGCAGGTCTTCTTTTTTGATGGGCTTAACCAAAAATCCGCTCGGGTGAAGCGAGATGCAGTTCATAACCATGTTCCTGTCGGAATTTCCTGTCAGAAATACAACCGGCACTCTCTTCAGGTTCGGCATATTCCTGATATGCTGCAGTGTCTGCGCCCCGTTCATTTCCGGCATGTAGCAGTCAAGCAATATCAGATCCGGTCTCTGCTTCTCAAGGAACTTCAGCGCCAGCATCCCGGACTTCACACAGTTTACCTTATAGGTCTCATCCAGATATGATTTCACCAGTTTCAGCGAAACCGAATCATCATCCACCACAAGAATCGACTTGATCTTTTCGGATGTAGCGCACAGCCTTTCGATTCCCAGTCTGATATCACGCATGGATGCATCCAGCGGAACGACATAGTCAGGCGCCGGTTTCACATTCTGTTTGAAGATCTCAAGATCATTCTCATCGGCGATGAGAAGCAGCGGCACATTGATAATGCTCTCCTGCTCACGAAGATCCATCATACCGAAAAGCTTTGTACGCGTAAGAGTTTCCGCATGAACCACTATACAGTCGGGAACCCCTATCAGCTCGTTCATGATATTTCCGTTTGTCAGCGGCAGGGCCTGGACTCTGTAATCAGCTTCAAAGAAGTGCTGCAGTTCCCTCATCTTTTGTGTGTTTGACGATATGATAAGTAGTCTTTCCATAAAATCCGGTCCTTTAGATATCCACCCTGCCTGTTTCCTTGTTGTTTATCACATAATAGCAGGCTTTTTCTTCAGGTTTGACATAAAGCTGAACCTGTTTGATCTGATCCTTTTTTCCGCCCTTTGAAACAAAATCCTCAATGGCTCTCTCATTCATGTCCTTTGCATAATACGAATTACCCTCGTACTGTACAATGACCTCATGCTCATAGATCCTGCTGTCAACAGCCTTTTTTACTTCCTTTGCCTTGTCCTTTGCAGCCTTTACGACAGGCTTGACCTGCTTCTTTGCCTTTTCCACAACAGGCTTTGCCTGTTCCTTTGCGCTCTTTGCCTTGGACTTTGCCTTTTCTACAACCGGCTTTGCCTTCTCGGCCGCCTTGTCCACATAAGGCTTTGCTTTCTCGGCTGCCTTGTCTACTGTCTCATTGATCACATCAGTAAATGATTTATCTTCCACGATTTCTTCCTCCTATAGTCTGATTATTATGGTCTCGGACTTCCGCAGTTTGAGCAGAATTTTCCGGTATTTGATGTTCCGCACGAGCATGTCCATGGCGCTGAAGGATTCGGGCTTCCGCAGTTCGAGCAGAACTTTCCGGTATTTACCGTGCCACATGAGCATGTCCAGCCTGCTGCCTGTGCAGGTGCCGGCTGTGCGGGTGCTGCCTGCGCTGGTGCTGCCTGTGCCGCTCCCATGCTGAAAAGCTGGTTCGCATTCATTCCGCCTGCCTGTCCTGCCATATTCATCCCTGCAAAAGCCATCATGGAGCCGTTCGGGTTCTTTGCCGCATCCTGCATAGCCTGAGCCTGCGCACCGACAAGGGTCGCTGCCGCCATATTGGGATTTCTGTTGATGGCATTTCTCTGAGCTTCTTTGATCATCTGCTCATCTTCCTCGGATGCCTTTACAGACGATACGCCGAAGGATGCAACAGCAATGCCTCTCTTTTCCTTCCAGCTCTTGGTAAGAACCTCATTTAACGCATCCGCGATCTCTGTTGTATGTCCCGGAAGGGCGCTGTACCTGATGCCCTGCTCGGAGATCTTTGCAAATGCAGGCTGAAGCGCTGTCAGCAGTTCAGTCTTTAACTGTGAATCAATCTCCGACCTCTCATACTGATAATCCACATTTCCGCATACATTGGTATAGAAAAGTATCGGATCCACTATCCTGTACGAATACTCTCCGAAGCATTTTATGGAGATGTCGATATCAAGGCCGATATTATTGTCCACGACCCTGAAAGGAACAGCATTTGCCGTACCGTATTTATTTCCGATTATCTCTTTTGTATTAAAATAATAAACCCTCTGATCCTTTCCCGTGTCTCCGCCAAAGGTAAAACGTCTGCCGATGCTCTTGAAGGTATCGAGGATGCTGTCTCCGAGATTTCCGGAGAAGATCGAAGGCTCGGTAGATGAATCATAGGTAAACTCCCCGGGCTCGGCGCAGATCTCTGCTACCTTTCCCTGATCAACTATGATCATGCACTGTCCGTCATTGACAGCAATGACTGAACCGTTGCTTATGATGTTGTCTTCGCCCTTTGTATTCGAAGAACGTCCGGAAACTCTCTTCTGTCCTTTTACAACCAGAACATCCTCATTGATGGACTCGCAGTAAAAGTACTCCTTCCACTGATCCGCCAGAACTCCGCCGGCAGCCCCTGTGATCGCTTTTATCAATCCCATTCTTTCTTCCTCCAATAATAGAATTCAAATACAGCGGGTTTTTAAAAATCTACCCAAGCCTTTATATTCTAACACATAAACAGATTTATGTGAAGTAAAAAAACTGCTCCGGCCATTATCGGCCGGAGCAGGCTAACTCATTGTCCGTACGGGGTATTAAACGGTCTGGCATCGTCAGCTGAAACCGTCCCCGCTTCACTCTGACCGCTCATCCCACGGTCATCCTCCGAAGGCTGCGGATAAGGCTGTTCTGAAACGTCTGTACCATACTCATCCGTGTAACCGTATTCCCTGTTCCGGCTGCTGTTGAGATAATCGTAAGCCCCCTCTTCATACATTCCTTCCCTTACCGGCTTTGCCTTGACAAAAGCATACAGTTCGGCACACGCATTAAAATAATAAGGCCTGACATAAAAGATTCCTGCTATGCCGAAGGTTATCGAATCTAACAGAAACCACCCGATAAAAGACAGGTCAAACACGAACGCATCAAACTTGGATCCGGTCATGAGGCATTTTGACCTGTAAAAAGCATCTGACGCAGACATCCCGGGATCCTCGGCCAGAATATAGGGTACCATCCTGTATTCATAGGATTTTATTATACCCGGAATGATAAACAGCAGCGACCACAAAAAGATATACAGCTGACGCAGGAACATGATCTTCACGATATTCGAATATGAAGCCGAAAAGGCGGCTCCCATGTCCGAAAGATCATAATTATTCTCTCGCGCGTCAATATAGAATTTCCTGCATCCAACCTCAAGCGGCTGAAGCAGAAAGATCGCTATAAGTATGGATATCACAATCGCCACAATCACGACCGAAATAAATATCTCCATCATGTAAAGCGGGATGTTGGCGCTTCCGAACAGTTCCCCCAGGACCTGTCCGGGATCATTGCTGTATATCTCACCCCTGAAATAATCCGCTCCGCTTCTTCCGGAATTGCGGAAGGTGTAATTCTTTGTGGAAGGTGCGCTGCCAATGCCTCCCGTAACAAGAGCCAGTACAAGGCCTGCAAGAACACAGCTCCAATACCCTCTTGAAAGAGTATTCTTTGCGTTCATTTTCAATAATCTTCTATCCATATACATTTTATCGACCCTCATATTTCTGATTTTGCACGCTTTCTGATAAACTTAACGCTAAAGCGTATTCTTGTCAAACGCCCCGGGTATTTATTATGCGAAACCGCGCACGGCAAAAAGCGCCTGATCTTTACTGCATATGACGAATGATAAACCCTCTGCTGTCGCCCGGTTCATTCTCTGTTGCAATAAGGAGCGGCCTGCTGCCCCTTTGTCCGAGGATGTATTCAAGCGCCGCTTTCCTTTCGTCCTCCGTCATTTTGTCAAAGGGTTCGTCAAGCACTATAAAGTCCGCCGGGACAAACAGCGCCTTCACTATCTTTACGATCTGTCTTTTCCCCCCGGAAAGCTCCGATACCGGGCAGGACATCTCGTCCGGTGAAAGGAATCTTCCCAGTTCCTCGATCGCACGTTTCTTTGAAGCTGTCCTGTGAGCCTTTCTGACATTCCAAACGGCATTCTTTTTGGCGTTGAGGCTTTCCTCCTGCGGGACATAGGCGCTTCGCAGGGAAGGATATTTATAATCCCCCATCCTGCTTACCTTTCCGGAATCAGGCTTTACAAGTCCCAGAAAGATCTTCAGAGCAGTGGTCTTGCCTGAACCCTCCGGTCCGGCAAGCACATAGCACTTATCATCCTCCACCGACAGATTGAAATCCTTCAATGCCTCTTTTTCACCGTATGATTTAAATATGTGTTCCAGATAGATAGTCATGTACATCTCCTCCTGAATGAAAACAGGCAATTAGTGACGGCGGATGAATCTACACTCTGCGAAGTCCCTTCGGATAATGGTTTTTTATGACGGGGCCTGTCTTTTTTCCAAGCCCTGCCGATATGCCGTCGATCGTGACAAGACACCAGCCGTCATTTAATGAGGCCGCTTCCTCCCCCGACAGGCTAAGCGTCATGCCGGACAAATATGATACGGCGGCCGGGCTGTCTGACGGCAGGTTGCAGACATTCTGCGCATCTTCAGCCAAAAGCGCCATTGCAAGCGAATGGGCCGGTTCAAAGCGGTCTTTTTTCATGCAGCCGAGGCAAAGGCCCGGACGCAGCACCTTCATCCCGCCGATATCCGGCATTCCCTCAGGCAGAAGGTACAGGCTGTCCTTAAAGCTGATAATCCTTTCGGGATCGATCCGCTCATAGGCTTCCTGCATCAGAAAAGATCCGAGAAATCCGAGCGCCTGCTTTGGCACCGGAAGGCAGCCACTCTTTTTCTTACATTTGTAAACCATAAGATTGCCGGCATCTCCCTGTCTTTCAAAGAGTGCGGCAAAATGTCCTTCGCCGCGCACCTTATGCGGATAAAGCTTCTCCGTTTTTATTATGGAAAAATCCGGATGTCCCGCAAGGAACTTCTCCACATTTTCTTCGTCTTCCTCCTTTGAAAAGGTGCAGGTAGAGTAGACAAGCTTCCCGCCGGGTCTGACACATTTCGCAGCCTCATTCAGGATCTCTTCCTGTCTGGAAGCGCACATCCGGACATTTTCCGTGCTCCAGTTTTCTCTGGCCGCATCTCCTCTTCTCATCATCCCCTCTCCGGAGCAGGGGGCATCAACAAGGACTCTGTCAAAAAATGCGGGAAAGGCTGCCGCGATCCCATGCGGCTCCATATTGGCAACGACCGCATTCCTCACCCCCATCCTTTCTATATTTGCAGAAAGGATCTCAGCCCTTGATCTTATTATCTCATTAGCGACAAGAAGCCCGGTGTTTTCCATGAAGGCTGCTGTCTGCGTACTCTTTCCGCCGGGCGCCGCGCAGAGGTCCAGCACCTTTTCATTTTTTCGGGGCGAGAGGAGGCTTACGGGAAACATGGCAGAAGGTTCCTGGATATAATAAGCGCCCGCATCATGCAGCGGATGCTTTCCCGGCGGAAAGAAACCTTCCGATATCTCATAATAGTAGCCGTTCTCCTCCCATGGGACATTTTGCAGACTCCATGAAGCTTCAAGGTTTTCAGGAAGACCATGGATACCCTTTAACGGGTTCAGGCGTAACGCCTTCACCTCTTCTTTCTGAAGGCTGTCAAGAAAAGCCCCGTACTCGTCCCCAAGGCTTTCCTTCATTTTTTCAAGAAATCCCGCCGGTATCTCCATAGCCTACTGACCCAGCGCTACGCACACCACTCCGACAAAAATCACAAACATTCCGATGATCTTTTTCTTTGTGATGGCCTCACCGAGAAGCCTGTTTGAAACGAACATGGTCCATACATAAGTAAGTGCCCCAACCGGCATCGCAACTGTATAGGGTATCAGCTGCAGGAGATAGATATTGATCCCGGCTGATATGACATAAAGAACCCCGCCAAGATAAAACCACGGCGACAGGAGTATCTTCAGTTTGTTATCCGCAGACGAGGATTTTTTCAGAAAATAGCTTGCAAATGAAGCTATACAGGTCATGGACAATACACAGATCACTACTTTCATTTGCTGCTGCCTCCCATCAGTACGACACCGGTGATGATCACAAGGATCCCGACCACCTTGAGCACAGTTATCGGCTCGGTCAGAAAGATCGCCGAAAGGATCAGCGCGAATACATAGCTCATTGAATTGACCGGCTGCAGTACCGACAGTTCCCCGTAGCCTAAAGCTATGGTCATGATGAGCGCACCCACTGCGTAGATCACAAAGCCGGGAAGTATCTTCAGGAACAGGGTGAAAAGCCCCGAAAAGGTTCCCAAATCACCTGACAGACTCGACAGATCCGCCAGCTTCCACAACAGTTGTCCAACAGAAAGGCTGAAGGCTGATATCGTCATCAGTATTATCCCCTTTCCGTTTTTTCGTAATGATTCTTTCAAAACAGACTCTCCTTTCAGTGTATATTACCTTTGTAATAAACTCACCCTTCACTCTTCGGAGGATGACCAGTACAGCGCCGCCTTTACAGCCCTGTTCCACCCTTTGAGAAGTTCCTCTCTCTTCTTTTCATCCATATCCGGCAGGAACCGCTTTTCCCCGGTGAAATTCCGGCGTATCTCCTCCCTGTCCGAATATACTCCCACAGACAGTCCCGCAAGACAGGCAGCCCCCATAGCTGTAGTCTCGATACATTCGGGCCTGACTGTGACAGTACCGCTGATGTCTGCCTGAAACTTCATCAGTAGGTCATTCGCGCTCGCGCCTCCGTCAACCTTCAGTTCCCGGATCTTTACCTTTGCATCCTCCTCCATTGCCCTGAAAACATCATTTGACTGATAAGCTATGGATTCCAGGGTGGCCCTGATGAAATGCTCCCTCGTACAGCCTCTTGTGATACCAAAGACTGAGCCCCTTGCATACTGATCCCAGTACGGAGCTCCAAGCCCCGTAAATGCAGGGACCACATAGACTCCGTTTGAGTCATCGACTGCAGCTGCAGATTCCCCGGACCCGGCTGCCGTATCTATCATCTTCATTGAATCCCGAAGCCACTGAACCGCAGCTCCAGCAACAAAAACGCTTCCTTCCAGTGCATAATCCGGATCCTCATCACATCCGGCTGCGATCGTAGTCACAAGACCGTTTTTCGAATGTATGATATCTTTTCCGGTGTTCATCAATATGAAGCTCCCGGTACCGTAGGTATTCTTTACCTCTCCTTTTTTGAAACAGCACTGTCCGAAGAGCGCTGCCTGCTGATCTCCCGCATCTCCCGCTATCGGGATCCTTCCTCCCGTGATGCTCTCATCGCTGTACCCGAAGATATGTCCGGAAGGATAAACCTCAGGCAGCATAGACTCCGGGATGCCAAACAGTTTCAGAAGGTCCTGATCCCACTTCCTGTTCCGTATATCAAAGAGCATTGTCCTGGAGGCATTTGTATAGTCTGTGGCATGAATTTTTCCCCCTGTCAGCTTCCAGATAAGCCATGTGTCGACCGTTCCGAAAAGCAGCCTGCCATCCTCCGCCCGTTTTCTTGCACCCTCCACATTACCAAGGATCCATCCGATCTTGCTGGCGCTGAAATAAGCATCAGGGACAAGTCCGGTCGTGCTCCTTATCATATCGGAACATCCTTCCTTTACGATCCTGTCTATCATGGGAGCGGTTCTTCTGCATTGCCAAACTATGGCATTAAAGACCGGTTCGCCGGTATCCCTGTCCCATACTATGGTGGTCTCACGCTGGTTTGTGATACCTATGGCTGCTATATCCGTACTTTTCGCGCCAATGACCGCCATGGCCTCTGCCGTGACGGACAGCTGTGAAGACCAGATCTCCTTCGGATTGTGCTCAACCCATCCCGGTTTTGGATAATACTGCTCAAATTCTTTCTGAGCAGATGAAACAGCCTTCCCTTTTTTGTCAAATATGATACACCTTGAACTGGTAGTCCCCTGATCCAGGGCCATCAGATATTCCGGCATGGCATCCTCCCCTCATCAGGACAGAAATCATCAGCTTCCCGATACATGCATTTCACCTTTTCATGACCTTCGTATACCACAAAAACTGCGTATTTGTCACAAGATATCTCTTAAAAAGTCTTTTCGGATCCTGAAAGAGCCTGAAAAGCCATTCAAGTCCCATTTTCTGCATGGCCTTCGGAGCCCTTTTTATCGTTTTTGCATGAAAATCAAAGCCGGCGCCGACCCCGAGCATCAGGGCGCCGATCCTGCCGCTTACGGCATGCATGAATAATTCCTGCTTGGGAGCGCCAAGTCCTATCCAGACCAAGTCCGCGCCGGAATCGTTTATCTTTTTTATATCAAGATCGATCTCATCCTCCGAAAGTTTCCGGAAGGGTGGCGAATATATGCCCCTGATATCGATCCCGGGATAGTCTTTTTCAAGGTTAGATTTCAGCGCATCGAGGGTTTCCTGCGTTGAGCCGTAAAAATAATGGCTGATGCTTCCGTCCCTGCTCCTTTCAAACATTTCCTTCATGAAGTCCGGACCGGCGATCCGCTCTGCCTCCTTAAAGCCCTTCCTGTTCTGCTCTCGCGCTATGGGATACCCGTCCGGAAAAACAAAGGCAGCATCAGCCAGCGCTTTCCTGTAAGCATCATCCTTAAAGGCCATCACTGTGGTATGAACATTCGAAAAGCATATGTATCTTCCGGCAAGCTCATGCCTTTTTTCAGCCACGAAAAGGGCTGCACCTTTCAGATCCCCCACAGCCACTTCCGTTCCGAGCACTCTGCATTTTTTCCCTGGATCAAACATATATACTTCGATCACCCCGATCTAATAATTACAACGGTAATATTTTACCTTGACGCAAAATAAGCATCTATCCCGTCCGCTATCCCTTCTGCAGCCGACTGCTGGAAGCTCTCCGTCTCCATGAGCTGGTCATCGGAAGGATTGGTCATGAAGCCCATCTCGATTATTGTCACGGGCACCTGGGACCAGTTTAAGCCCGTCATCCCGTCGTTGAGCTGCATGCCGCGGTTTTTCATTCCTGTCTTTGCGCAGTATGAATTGATCACATTCTTTGCAAGCGACTGACTTGATGATGCGATCTGCGCACAGTAGGGATTGGAAGCTGACGGGGCCAGCGTAGACGCTCCGGCAGCCGATGAATTATTCGAACCGTCGGCATGTATCCTTATGAAGGCTCCTGCACCGGCATTATTTGCAACCTGAGCTCTTTCCACATTGCTGATATCAACATCATGGGATGACCTGCACATGACAACCGTATATCCCCTCTGCTGCAGGACGCTCTGCAGTTTCAGCGCTACAGCCAGAGTCAGCTGATACTCCGGGACTCCGGTCGTGCTGCCCGAAGTTCCGCTCGTCACCTTCATCTTGGTCGATGACGCACCGGGCCCTACGGGTTCCTGAGCGGAATTTTGCTTTCTCTGGTGCCCGGCATCTATGCAGACCACCTTTCCTGTGCCGCTTGCGCTTTTTGGAGCCTCTGCGGCAGTCTCGTCTTTTTCTTCAGCCTCCCGGTCTTTCTCCTGCTGTCCGTCCGCGTTTTCGTCATCCCCGGTTTCCTCCGGTTCTGCTTTTTTCCCATCTTCGGTTTCTTCCGGCCCAGCATTTTCCGCATCAGCGGACTCACCGGTATCAGCCGATGCTTTGGCATCCGCCATCTGTGTATCCGAAGCGGCGGCAGCTTTTTTCTTTGCTTCCTCGATAAGCGGACTGATATCCTCCTGTAAAAATACTTCCTGTCCGGCTCCCGCCCGTTTTAATACCCTGTAGCTTTCGATATTCACATCAACAGTCCCGACAGGCTTAACCTCATCCGTCAGGCTTAAGCTTATCACATTTTCCTCTTCCTTTTCGGGTCCGGATACTTCAGCCTTCTTTGAGCCGCATCCGGCGAGCGCCACACCTAATATAAGCATTATGAAAATATCAGCCATTAAAAGTCTTTTTATCATCAGATTCTTTCTCCCTGCAATTTAGGATATCACGATTTCCTCTCCCAGTGTTACGGAATATATTATTTCTCCGGACACTTCCATTCCGGTAAGCTGTCTGATCGCCTTTGCATAATAATCAAGCTGCGCTCTGTATTTTTTCACAAGTTCTTCCCCTTCGCTTACACGGTCGGTCTTGTAGTCCATTATAACAGCCCTTCCGTCCTTAATGAAATATGCATCTATTATACCCTGAACCATGACCGTCTGATCGTCAGGATATGACCGGTCGATCTGGGATGCCGGGACCAGGATAACAAAAGGCTGTTCCCTGAAAAGACATCCCTTCTCACAGGCCTCTTTCATCCTTCTGAACAGATCCGTTGACCCGAAAGCCGCTATATCATGCGGATCGATAAGTCCCGCTTCCATTTCATCAAGTATTCCCGCATCTTTCAGTTCATCTATCATCTTTTCCACGTCTTCATCACTGCCGGCCCTGCCAAAATCCAGGTGCTCAAAAACAGCATGATACGCGCTTCCCCTGATTGCTCCGATATTCACATCATCCCGATCCATGTCCGTTCCCGAGATAAAGCGCGGTACCGGAACATTCTTTTCGGACTCTGCCACGCCGATCCTGACCCCCGCCTCCTCCATGGCCTCATGTTTGATGAAGGAGACCGACAGCTTTTCCGGAATCACTGCCTGACTGGCTAAAACAGCATCCCTGGAGATCATATCACATATCTCTTTTACCCTCTCATCATCACTTTCTTCGGCTTTCAGCAGAAAATCCTTTTTCAGAAACACTTCATCCTCAGCCTTCTCAAAGGCATCCATGACAAGATCCTGCGTTGTCTGTGCGTTTTTTCTGATAAATGTTCCCACATTGGCATCCATACTGAAAGCAAAGTCTATGAGCTTCCCGAAAGAATTGGCATCCGAAACCGCTGCAGGCACAGCCTTTGCCGATCTTTGCAATCCGTTGCCGCTGCCATCCTGAGCCTGCGCCGCAGTTAATATAAGCTTTTGCTCTGCCCTGGTCATGGCAACATAGAGGATCCTGAGTTCTTCCCCGATAAGCGATATTTTCTTTTTCAGCGAAATGACCTTTTTCACAAAGGTCTTTTTCTTTGTCCTTCTTTTCAGATCGATGATATCGGCTCCGATACCCAGATCATCATCTGTCAGGAGTCTTTCCCTGATATCCGTCTCATTGAACTGCCTGTGCATCCCGCAGACAAAAACAACCGGAAATTCAAGGCCCTTTGAATGGTGGATCGTCATGATCCTCACTGCATCTTTTTCAGAGTCCTCCTCCGAGGGGCCCTTCATATCTATATCATATTTCTTCATGTACTCAATATAGCGTATGAAGCTGAACAGACCTTTATAAGATGTATTTTCAAACTCGGAAGCCCTGAAAAGCAGCATGTTCAGATTTGCCAGCCGAAGCTGTCCGTTCTTCATTGCCCTGACAATGTTATCATACCCGTGATCCTTTATGATGAGTGTCAGCAGCTCATACATTGAAAGATAGGATGAAGCCTTTGTGTAGCCTTCAATCTTGTCCAGAAAGGCCAATGCCTTATTATTTCCGTTTTCCGATGCGGCAGAAAGCGCCTCGTAAAGCGAGGTATCCGGAGATGCGGCACGTATGAGCGCCAGTTCACTTTCATCAAGATCTCCAAAGACACTGAGCAGCGCCCCGGCAAGAGGGATATCCTGCCTCGGATTGTCTATCACAAGCAGAAGATTTATCAGTGTCCTGATCTCATCCGAAAACAGATACCCGCTTTTATTATCCAAGGACACGGGTATGCCGTTATCAGACAGGATCTGCGCATATGTATCACCGTACCCTGAAAGGCCTCTCATCATAATGACGATATCACCGTATCTGCATTTTCTGACCTGTTTTTTCTTCCTGTCCTCTATATCAAGGGACCCGACAAGCTCATGTATCCTTTTTGCAACAGAAAGCGCCTGGTTTTCCTCCTGTGACAGTCCCGACTCATCATCCACTGCTGTCAGGAGATACTCCGTAGTATCATCCGGATTCTCATGTTCATAGATGTCTCCATAGTTCAGATAAACCCTTTTGTCATACTCCACTCCCCCGACTTCCGAATGCATGATATTCCTGAATATTACATTTGTCGCATTTATGACGGCCTGTCTGCTGCGGAAGTTTTTTGACAGCAGGAGAAGCTTTCCGTTTTCCCCCTTCTCATAGCTTTTATACTTGCCGGTAAAAAGATCCGGACACGCATCCCTGAAGGAATATATGCTCTGCTTCACATCTCCGACACAGAAAAGATTGTTTCCGTTTGAAACGCATTTGAATATCTCCTCCTGGATACGGTTGCAGTCCTGGTATTCATCCACCATTACTTCCCTGAAACGATCCCTGTATCTTTTCTGTACTTTTTCATCCCTCAGTATACGCAGGGCGGTATGTTCCAGGTCTGAAAAATCCATCAGGGCTCTTTTTTTCTTTTCTTCCCTGAAATCCGTCAGGAATTCCATGGTAAGCCCCGAAAGCACCGCTACATCTTTTTTTCCATCCTTCAGTTCCTGAAGGATGTCCCCGATCGTGCCTTCAAAAAAAGATGACCTGGTCTTATCAAATGCGGATTTTGCCGCATCTCTCAATGCTTTTGCCGTTTCCCTGACATTTTTGTCCTCATCGGGAGATTTCCGCGTGGACAGTCTTGAAAAAGATGCCTTTGAGGCCTTTTCAAAGAGCGATGCAAAATCTTCAGTCCGGACAAGTTCCTCAAGCATCCGGACATCTTCTTCAAAAGAAGGAAGATAGCCCTGCGGTCCTCCCGGTGACATGGCGACACCGCATGCCCTCTCCATGGCGTTTTTGATCGCTGTTAACCTGCTTTTTAGCAGTTCATCTGCTTCAGCAAAAAGCCTGCTGTCTTTCAGGTCACTTTCATCCTTTGCCTGATAAACTGACAGAACGGAGTTTATGAACCCTTCGGGATCGGGTCTTGAAACAGCAAAATCGTGGATCTTATCTATAGCATCGGTTATATCCGCATCTGACTTTCTGACTGAAAAGCTTTCCAGAAAATCATAAAAGCCAATCTCATCTTCTTCTGCCGAATAATGTCTTTCCATCAGCGCATCCATGACATCGGCCCTTATCATCGCAATCTCTCCCTCATCTGCCACCCTGAAGGAAGGATCAAGATCTATCACATCAAAATTGTTTCTGATCACATCCAGGCAGAAGGAATCTATTGTCTCGATGGGCGCGCCGAAAAGGAGGGAAAACTGTTTTTCCACATGCAGAAAGGAGGGGTCCTTCGGGTCGGTCTCATCGAGTTTTTTTTCAAAAGCCTCTTTGATCCTATCCTTCATCTCCGCAGCTGCAGCCTTCGTGAAGGTGACGAGCAGGATCTCGTCTATGTTTATACCGTCCTTTATGACCCGCTGTATAAGCCTCTCAACTATAACGGCCGTCTTTCCCGATCCTGCAGCAGCCGATACCAGTGCATTTGTACCCCGGGCATTTATTACATTTTGCTGTTCTTTAGTATAATCCATTGCCTTTTTTCAGCTTCCTTTTTTTCCCTCTGTCACACATGGACAGAAAACTGCAGTATTTACAGGCATTTTCACCGCCAAGATCAAATGGTTCTTTTTTGATAAGCCCCTCCCTGACAGACTTCCTGAATGTTGAGATAAGACAAGCGGTGTGCTCCATCATCCTTCTGATATCATCCTCTGTTGCCGCCCGGGATGCCGCGCTGACGGAGCCGTCCCTGTTCAGGCGCACCGGAATGACATCTGAGCTTTGTTCTGTCAGGATATCGCGGTCGAATGCCGTCAGCACAGCCTCATCCGAATTCACGATCCCCGAAAGCTTCAGTTCTCTGTAGATCAGCCTGGCAACTTCTTCATCTGAAGAACCCGGTAACTGTTCCACCACCGGATCATCTATATGATAATAAAAGAGTCCCGCCGGATGAACTTCGCTCTCATCCTTTCCCTTAAGCGAAACTTCAATATCCATGGCAGCCGACATGTAGATCACAAGCTGCAGATCCAGGCCGTAGTAGATCCTGTCAGAATCAAATTTTTTGCTGCCGGATTTGTAATCGATAATATCAATATAAACATCCTGTCCGTCTTCATAACGGTCGATCCTGTCAATAAAACCCTTCAGGCCGTCATAGGTAAACTTTTTTTCAAAAGCCGAAGGAACAAACCCTCCCTGACGTGCCTGAAAGCGCAGCGTATCAACGGTCCTTCCTGCGATCCTTTCGATCCTTTTTTTCATATAGGCGTTTCTGGCGCTGCTCTCATAAAGCTTTTCTATTCTTTCATTCCCGGCCCCTGACAGGATATCCCGAAGGACACTGTCAGACTCTTCATCAGTAACACTTACAAATGTAAGTTTCCTGTCATTCAGTTCTTCGGAATAGTTTTTTAATATATCATGAAGCAGCGTCCCTATGTCTCTTGCATCAAATTCAAAATCAAATCTCTCACGAAGTTTCAGACCATACTGCAGATAATGCGCATAGGCACATGCTGCATATCTTTCAAGCTGACTGGCGCTTTCAAGCTTTGCGCCGCCAAACAGAGCCTTTGCCGCAGCCTCAGACAGGCGATCGCAGGGAGCGGCATAGTGGGCATCCACTATCCTGTCCGCATCTCTTTCCCCCTTAAGAGCTTTGTAGAGAGCATAGGCTTTTTCGTTGCAGCCTATGACTTTTGCAAGTTTTATCATGGCATCGGATTTACCAAAGAGCCGCTCATCCTTCAGACTGTCATATTTTTCCACCATGGACCGCGGGAACAGACGCAGAGTCTCTTTCATAAAATAAGATGCCCTCTGTGCCGTCCCGTCACCCGAGACTGCTGAATACGAAAGATACAGCTTCTGCCGGGGCTTTTGAATATGCAGGTAATAATAGAATTTGTCTGTCGCCGCTTTTTCTGCAGCCGTGGGCGCAAGCTCATAATCATTATCCTTTAAGAGCTGTCTGTCCATATCCGAAATGATTCCTCCCTTTGCGGGAGCTGACGGGATATTGTTTTCCGAAAGGCCCATAAAGAACAGTACCTTTATATCCCCAAAGCGGCTTCTTTCAAAATCACCGGCGCTGACGCAGTCATTTGACAACGGAAGCGTACCCACTTTTATCTCCGAAAGCCCTGCCTCCAGTATCTGTGCATATTCCTCTATATCCATGCGGCTGTCACCGATAACGGAAACTATCCTGTCAAACAGTTCCATGATCTTCCCGTATATCTGTTCAAATTCCATTTTCCGGACCGGGTCGCCGCCTGCCTCAAATTCGGCAGCGCTGTTATTAAGATAGCCGGCGGCAGACATATTCAATATCAGTTCATAAAGCACGGTTGTAAATACACGGGCAGTAGATGATCTCCTGATCTCATAAAGAGGCTTCAGGAGTTCGACCAGACGCTTCCTTACACGCTGAGCCGCCTCAAGTGTCTCATTCGTGATACCCTCATATACCGAGTCAAACTCCTTTTTGTACCTTTCCATGCCTTTTATCCTGAAGGCTCTGATGTAGTTTTCTGCAAGGTCGATATCCTTTTTCGAAACTCCCGTCATCTGTGTCTTCAGGAAATTAAAAACCGATTCATAGGACATGTTCTCACTGATGCAGCTTAAAGCAGACTTCAGCACCCTTGAAAAAGGGTTGAATTCGATCCCCCTGGTCATATCGATATACAGAGGGACATCGCATCGCAGGGCTTCTTTTTTCAGGATATCGGCATACTCGGAGATGTTTCCCATTATGATCGCCATATCCCTGTAGCTGCAATCTCCATCCGATACAAGCTCCCGGATCTTAGAAAGCACGAATCTGACTTCCTCTTCGATATTTTCAGCAGAAATAAAACTTATGCACTCATTCGCATCAAAGGACTTTCCGGTCCTTCTGAAAATGTTTTTTCCGAGGAATTCAAATGCCGGCATATCTGCATACCTTACAATTTGTCCGTCATTTACCTCCTCGACTTTGATATTTCCCTGTGAAATATGCTCCAGATGGTCAACAGTCGTTCTTCCAAGTTCAAAAAGCGGATCGCCGCTGTCGTCATCTGTCACCGTTACATACATTTCTCCGGTGATATCATACAGGCTTTGAATAAATTCATACTGAACCGGGGTAAATCCCGTAAACCCGTCAAGGAAGACAGCTGCTCCCTTCAGGAAACCCGCCTTCACTGCATCTTTTGCCGCTCTGACAAGGAGTTCCTCTCTGGTCATATACTCTTTTGTGAGCCTGTTCAGGAATTCACCGTATATCACCCTCACATCAGAAAGCTTGCCCGCAAGCGCCGGCTCCCTGTCCCGTACCTTTTCGATCATTCCGTCAACATCAAAAAGGCCATATCCATACTGCACAAATTCCGATATGACGGATTTTACGCAGCTGACATAGCCCTGTCTGTTGAGATTATTTCCGAATACCTTCAGGCTGTCCTTTTTTTCGGATGCGATCTGCCTGATCAGGAGATTCTTTGCCGTATCATCCATGATCTCGGATCTTTTCGTGCCGGTACTGTCAAATATCCTGTAAGACAGCCTGTTGAAGCTTAAAACATCTATATTCAGGATTCCCCTTACATCACTCATCTCCATGATCTGCCTCATGGCGCTCAGGGTAAACTGCTCGGGGACGCTTAGTATGAAATTCCTGTCTCTGTGTTTTTGCGCTTCCTGCAAAAGGATCCTGTACAGGCGCGTTGTTTTCCCCGCGCCTGCAGGACCTCTGAGTATCGTTATCATTTTTTATTTCTTTGAAAATCTGCCCATGAAGTTTGCAAGCGGTCCAACCGTAGTCTCAAGATCCACTATGGCTTTATTGAGGCTTTCAAAATCAATAGCCTCAATCTGTGAAATGGCGCTTGCCAGAGCCTCGGAATTCTGGGAAAGCATGGCGTTCAGTTCATCACTTGTGGTTGTGAGGCTCCTGCTCATCTCGTTGATATCGCTTATGGCAGCATCGGCCTCCATCAATACTTCGTTTGCGGAATTGACAGCAACATCGATATTTGAAAGGGTATCAATGACTTTGGGAACAACCATCATCAGAGCGCCGCCTATAACCACAAAAAGAAGGATCATGAATATAGCGGCAGTACGTGCCCAGCCAACCTGCTTTTTATTGGACTTTTCTATCCTTTTGAGCATTTCCTGGATCTTTTCCATGTCAACTGCTGCCACTTCGTTTTTATTTGCCTGTTCAGCCATTTTCATACCTCCGTTTGAAACTGTTCCATTGTTCTCATCATTTTTTCTGCCCGGATCTGCCTGTGATGCCGTAACTGCCGGCACTGCCACACCTGTCACATTCACGGTACCATTTGAGTCATTTTCGCTGTTTCCCTTTACAACAGCAGCCGTTTGTTCTTCCATCCGCTTTCCTCCTTGTTTTTAATGTGGTTTTCCCTTTTATTTCTTTCCCTTTTTTATGACCTTGAATTTAGGTCCTTTAGATTCATCATCCGCTTCTTCATCCGGTTCCTCATCATCATCATCTCCATTATCGCTTATATGGTTCAGACTTTCAAGTACCCGTCTTTCTGTTTCAAATCCCTGCCTGTAATCATTCTCACGGAAGAAGCCTTCATCGTCGTCATCCTCGTCTTCTTCTTCATCCTCCTCATCATAATAATCCTCCTCTTCCCCGTCAGGTTCCGGATAGGATCGATCATCCGATGAAGCGAGCCTGTCGATGATCCGCCGTCTCCGCCTGCGTCCCGCCTCTTTTATGGCCATGGAAATGATCATGACAAGGGTCAGATAAAGCAGCGCCAGGAATATGATCACGACCATTGAGCTGACCGTGTCCCTGTCGGCATAGACAAACCTGATGAAAAAGAAATTATTCAGAAGTATGCCGCAGACCGAGGCCCCCATCAGATCTATATCCAATAAAAAAAGCGTCACGGTCTTTTTTGCTGCCCTGTAGTTCAGCACAGCAAAAAACGAAGTCACAAACAGCATGATAACTGCACAGACAGATTCTCCAAACGGAAACAGGATGCCCCAGACCGCCGCAACAAGCCAGTCAGCCAAAAACATGTTGATCTTTTTCATGGAATATCTCCCAGTTCTTCCAGGAATTCCTCTTCGGTGATCACAGGTATCCCCAGTTCCTTTGCTTTCTTATTCTTGCCCGAATTGGAAGAAGCATCATTGTTGATGAGGGCATAGGTCTTTTTTGAGACGCTGCCCGAAGCTTTCCCGCCGTGCTTTTCAATAAGAAGGACCAGATCCTCTCTTTTCGCAAAGCGGACAAGATCTCCCGTTATGACATAGGTCCTCCCTGCCAGAATATCATCTCCCTGTCCGCCATCCTGAGAGGTCATGTTCAGGCCATAATCTTTCAGCCTTTCCATAAGCTTTTTTATATCCCCATTGGCGAAAAACTCATGGATAGATGCTGCAGTAACCTCCCCGACATCTCTTACATTTGTGAGTTCTTCAAGCCCTGCCGCCATCAAAAGATCAATCGACCCGAAATGTCTCATGATGGTTTTTGCGGAAGTCCTGCCGACATTTTCGATCGCCAGTCCGGTCAGCAGTCTTTCCGGCGGATTCTGTTTTGATGCTTCGATGGCTTCAAGGAGCTTTGCGGTGTTCTTTTCCTTTCCCACGATCCCCTTTTCGATCAGTTCCTCACGTTTGTCCTTCAGGGTATAGATATCGCTGATATCATGTATATAGCCTTCTTCCAAAAGGCTTTTTATCGACTCCGTTCCAAGGCCCTTTATGTCCATGGCATCCCTGCTGACAAAATTCACTATCCTTTTCATTAGCTTTGCGCTGCATTCGGGATTGACGCATTTCAGGTCTGCGCTGTCTTTTTCACGCCTTACAGGATGTCCGCACACAGGGCAGGTGTCCGGGATCCGAAACACCTTTCCGTCCTTCGGAGCCTTGTCTTTGTTAACGCCTTTTATCTTCGGTATGATCTCTCCGGATTTATAAACTATGACGGTCTGGCCTATCCCTATGCCGAGCTCATCAATAAAATCCTGGTTGTGGAGGGTTGCCCTTGAAACAGCAGTCCCGCAGAGCCTTATGGGATCAAAGACAGCGGTAGGATTTATCCTTCCGGTCATCCCGACAGACAGCTCTATCGACCTGATCACGCTTTCCTTCTCTTCCGGAGGATACTTATATGCTATATGCCCTGCAGAATACTTGCTCCCTGCAGGAAAATCATCCCTGTAGGCAACATTGTCAACCTTTACGACAGCACCGTCTATATCATAAGGGAGCTGTCCCCGAAGCGACCCGATACGGTCTATCTCTTCCATTACTTCAGCGACATCCCGGCAGATCCTTGAAGGCACCGTTTTCATCCCCTGAACCTTTGAGAGCTTTTCGAGCGCCTCCGCATGAGAAGTCATATACTCATCGCTGCCTTTCTGCACGTTGAAGATAAACATGGAAAGGCCCCTCTGTCTTACAACAGTGCTGTCAAGCTGCCGCAGGGTTCCGGCTGCACAGTTTCTCGGATTGGCAAATATCTTTCTGCCGTACAGTTCCTGTTCGGCATTTGTCCTCTCGAAACTCTCATGGGTCATATATACCTCGCCCCTGACTTCAAGATAATCCTGAGGCACCGCAAGTTCCCTTACAACATCATCGATAACGAGTGCATTTTTTGTAACATCCTCACCGATCAGGCCGTCCCCTCTGGTCTCAGCCATAATGACCCTTCCGTTTTCATACCTGATGCTCATGGAAAGACCGTCTATCTTTTGCTCAACATCAAAAAGCGCATCCGGATGAAGGCTTTTCACCTCACTTATCCATTCAGCCACTTCTTCCTTTGTGAAAACATCCTGTATCGACAGCATCGGCACATCATGTTCTACATTTACACCTGCTTCCCTTTTTGTGCTTCCTCCGATGATACGGGTCGGCGAATCCTCATTTACGAGCTCGGGATGCTCCTTTTCGATCTTTTTCAGCCTCATCATGAGCTCATCATATTCCCGGTCGGATATCTCAGGGCTGTCCTCGTCATAATACCTGCCCATGTGGTACTTTATTGTTTTTTTCAGTTCATCATATTCCTCTAAATAGCCCATCTGTCTCCTCTCTGCTCAAAAATCTGTATTCGCCTTCCTTCAGGCCGTCCAGCGTGATATTCATAAATCTGATCCTGTGCAGATAAACGATCTCTTTCCCGAAATATTCGCACAGCCTCCGTATCTGCCTGTTCATCCCCTCTGTGAGTACGATATCATACTCTCCGGGAGCCGTTCTGTGTATGCTGCAGGGTTTCGTCCTTCTTTCTCCATCAAGCTTTATCCCGCCCTTTGAAATCATCACAAGCTCTTCATCGGAAAAATCCCCGGTCACACGTATCACATATTCCTTCTCATGCCCGCCCTCCGACCTTAAAACTACATCCGTCATATCACCGTCATTTGTAAGCAGGATGAGGCCTGTGCTGTCCTTGTCCAGCCTTCCGACCGGAAAAACCCGCATATCAAGGCCAAGTGCGGATACAATGTCATTTTTTTCCTTTCCCTGAGCAACCG
Source organism: Lachnospiraceae bacterium (assembly GCA_017614155.1). Taxonomy (GTDB): domain Bacteria; phylum Bacillota; class Clostridia; order Lachnospirales; family Lachnospiraceae; genus NK4A144. Next base: position 47,186 of record JAGACK010000047.1, on the reverse strand, counting down.
TTGAACACACAATTCCGGCCGGCTTATGATATGCCACGACGACCCTTTCCGGTCTGTTTTCGATCTTTTTCCCGTCAAAGCAGATCTCATCTTTTGCCGGCTCCACCTGTTCGCCGATGTCAGCCGCTCTTCCGTTTACAGTAACCCTTCCTTCTTCTATGTACCTGTCAGCCATCCTTCGCGAACAGACACCGTATGCAGAAAGAAACTTGTTCAGTCTCACCTGTTCCTTTCCTCCAATTTTTGTTTCATGTTCCTGCGGACAATCTTGTCTTCACCCAGATGCTCAAGAAGGATCTTTTCCATCTGTTTATCCTTGACAGGCTTTGGCAGATAGTCATCAAAACCGTTTGCGATAAGGTTTTCTTTTATATCATCATCCAGATCCGCTGTCATGCAGATGACGGGAATATTTGCATTACGTTTGTCATATTTGATCTCCTGCATGGTCTCTACTCCGCCTATTCCCGGCATTACCTGATCCATGAATATGATATCGGGTTTCACATTTCTGAGGATCTCAATCGCGGCATAGCCGCTTTCTGCCGGTATTGCCCTGATGCCATAGCTTTCGAGCAGATTCTGCGCGACCTTCAGGTTCACTTTGTTGTCATCAACCACGACCACAACCGTATCCCTGCAGATAAAACCTCCTGAATCATTGATGTTCCCGAATTCCTTTTCATTCCACCTGTCACAGAAAATATCACTCAGGTTTATAAGAGTCAGCGGCCTGTGTATAACCCTGCATTTTCCGAAATCACCGTACTGGTGGGTATTATCGCATACAACATATACCCTTTCCCTGTCTATCCTGCCATCGAGATGCTCCTTTACTCCATAATACAGTGATGAATCTATGAAAATGTATGAATAATCAACACTCTGCACCAGTGATTCAAATTCTTCCCCGTTATAGGCGTGATCCGCAACCGTCTTGAACTCATTGAGCCTTCTGCTCCATGTCCTGACTTCCCACTCCGACTGTGAAGCCACCAGAATCCTCGACGCTTCTATATTCGAAACATCCAGCAGCCTGTCCCTGTCAGCCACAAAGCAGTCAAACCAAAACGAGACGGAACTTCCGACATCTTTTATGCTTTCATATTCCAGATCTCCGTTCATCATGCCCAAAAGTCCCCTGCATACAGTCAGTTCCAGACCCAGTATCTTGATCCTGCTTCCCTTTTTTGAATCATAGTTTTCAAAACCGTTGTATATGTTTTCGAGATCTTTCTTTGAAAGGCCCTCACCGGTATCTGTAATTCGTCCCTCGATCCTGGCTTTCGAACCATCCCTGCTCCTTTTTGCTCCTATCGTCATGATCACCCTTCCGTCCTCGGTATTCTCAACGGCGCCCATGAGAAGAGTCGTAAGTATCCTCGAAATCTTGATCTCATCTCCGTAATAGATATACGGCATAGCCGGATCAAGCTCCAGTTCAAGATCGGTCCTGTTATCCTGCGCAACACTCTGTGCTTCCAGTATTATGCTGTTTATCAGCTTGTCAAGATAAAACTGCTCATTGATAGTCTCAACCTTGCCTGATTCCATTTTTGAATAGACCAGGATATCGTTGATGATCTTCAGAAGATTTTCGGCAGTGCTCCTGATCACATCAATCTCGTCAGACACCTCGTTTTCCACATCCTCTTTTTCCATGAGCCTTGCCATTCCGATGATCGCATTCATGGGAGTCCGGAGTTCGTGGGACATATTCGCAAGAAAACGGCTCTTCGTCCTTGCACTGTCATCGCAGGAATCCATAGCCTCCTTCACCTTTGCGCTCTCCATTTTCAGCAGTGTGTTCTGATTTCTGACAAGGAAAAGATTCAGGGCGACCGAAAAAGCTACCGCAACTACATTGCTTAATACTGCCGCGATCCCTTCAGGGACATTTCTGACCTGATTCGGATTCAGCAGTTCCACAACGATTATGAAAACATATCATGATGAGAACAGGATCAGGGAAATGATCCTGACAGAGCCCTCAAGCAGGATAAAGGCCTCGATGATGCCGGGTATGAACAGGAACTCAATCCCGCCCTTCAGACCGCCGCTGAAAATATACATGAGCGGAAGCAGCAGAAAATTCATCAGATAACAGAAAATGACCGACATTATCTCATAGTGTCCGAAATGAACATAGAACATCAAAAGCACCACATGCAGTATCATGAACGATAACATGAGCGCAGCGCCTGCCAGACCTCCGCCAATCGCAGTCATTATTATGCCAAGAGTGAATGTTACCATGGAATACAGTGCAACCAGTACGAACATCCTCTCCCTGTATGCAGCCTCATCATTAAAAAGGACACCTGTAAGTTTCTTCAAACCATCCACCTCAATCCCCGACCCATTCGATAAGCGAAGGATCTATCTGATCATATATGGCTTCAGCCAGTCTCTCGACCCGGATCGGCTTTGAGATATAATCATCAAAGCCTGCATCTATAAGCATCTGCCTGGCCCCGTCTGCCGCGTCAGCAGTCAGTACTATGCACGGAACATCCGCGCACCATGGTTTCCCGTATTCCCTGATCTTTTTCAACGTATCTATGCCGTCCATCTCAGGCATCATATAATCAATAAAGATCATGTCAAATCTGTTGTCCCCGATCAGATTGAGCGCTTCCTGACCCCTTTGCGCAGTGACTGTATTCATCCCATAACGCTTCAGCAGCCTTTCGATAACAAAAAGATTCGTTCTGTTGTCATCAATTATCATGACATTAGCGTCAGGACACATAAACCCGCGTTTCAGATCCTGGTTTTTGGTGTCTCCGTCACTGTTGAAATACCTGGCCAGCGAAAGAGAACAGACCGGACGAAGCAGCCTGTCTGCATCCCTTGGGATCCTGTCCGCCCCCTCGATATCCGAGATCACCACATACTTCGGCTCGATGCTGCCGTAGTGATCCCGGCAGTTCTCATAATTGGCCACGGATGCTATAAGATGTGTATAGTGCCCGTTTTCAAGCTCATCCTGCAGGCCGCCGTCATCGCAGACCGGTTTATATGTGATGCCCAGATCGTCAAGTGCCCTCTGCGCCATTTTTGACCTTTCTTCATCCTCCTCATAGAGCAGCACCGAAATATGCTTCGCATTTTCAACATCAAGCATGAAACTCTCATCTGTGATCTTTACAGGTATCTCAAAACTGAAACAGCTTCCTTCGTTATAGGTACTGCTGACATCTATCTTTCCGCCCATCATATCGATGATCGACTTGCAGATCGAAAGTCCCAGACCAGTCCCCTCCACTTTCATGGTTTCGTTTTTTCTGTCATCGATTTTTTCGAAGGCATCAAAAAGCCTCGGGATATCCTCAGGCCTGATCCCGACGCCGGTATCCCTTATCACGGTTTTCAACAGTATCTCCTCATCGGAAAGCCTGTCAAAACCGACTTCAAGGCTGATATAGCCCTCCCGTGTATATTTGACGGCATTGTTCAGGATATTGATGAACAGCTGCCTGATCTTTGCGCAGTCTCCGTTCAGGACCGACGGGATGGCCGGGTCAAGGATGATCCTGAACTGTACAGGGCTCTCGATAAGCCTTACGGATATGATATTTATGATGTCCTCAAAAAGGATCCTTGAGCTGAAATCAGCCTCGCTCAGTCTCATCGTACTGTTTTCGGCTTTCGAAAAAAGAAGAAGGTCGTCTATATTTGAGATTAGGGCGTTACACGCATTCTGAAGATAGACCACATTCTGCTTCAGGGCACTGTTCTGTGTCTTATCACCGATGAGCCCGGTCGCAGTTATTATGGTGTTCATGGGAGTGCGCATCTCATGTGACATGTTCATCAAAAACAGTTCCTTGGACCTGGCCATCTCTTCAGAGTGTTTCTGACCCTCAGCAACGCTCTTTTCCTCTCTTTCATATATCCTGTTCCTGTAATCCATGGCCTTGCATGCGTATACAGTACAGACTGCCACCGGGATCACCACCTCTACGGGCACATTTATCCTGCCCATATCAAACGGCTCATATCTGTAAAGCCTGATATACATTCCGACACAGGAAAAAATGTAGGAAACAGCACATAGCGAGACAGCTATATACATGAGCGCTCCCCTTATGCAGAATATGCAGAAAAAGAAACACATAATATAAAAAATGGCGGCAGGACAGATCTGTCTGCCGTCACAATAGTAAGACACAGGCAGTTCCACCATACCCATGATAAGCGCCGTAATAAAAGCCCCCCTGTTATAAAGCCTGAAACGCACTATATATGCATGAGAGAGCAGCGTTACCAGAAAAACCGCAAGCGTCACGACAAAAAAAGCCACGGGAAGGCCGATGATGATCCCGTAGAACAGCGATACTGCCATAATGACAAAATAGACCACCATGGCAAAATTGATATTTCTTTCCTCCAGCGGAATGTCTTCGCCGAAATAAGCATTGAAAAGATTACGAATCATACCTGTAGCCTGTCTCAGAAAGCCTGAGCTGTTCCTCGATCTTTTTGAATACTATGTTTTCGGTGAAGGGTTTTTTCACAAAATCCGCCACACCGAGCGAAAACGCTTTTGAAAGAGCCATGACAGAAACATCACAGCCTGTAAAGAGGACGGGGATATCCTTCAGGGCCTCATCATTGCGAACAAATTCAAGCAGCCTGTATGCTCCGTCGCTTTCAAGATACATATCAACAAGGATTATATCCGGATTGTCTTCCCTGATCAGCTCCGGTGCGTCTTCTGCGCAGTCGCAGACAGAAAGAACATATCTGTCCTGCAGGATCCGGCTTGCCTGCGCAAGTACCGTTTTCATATCGTCTATGAGCAGTACCTTCTTCATGTCAAAACGCTCCTTCTTTATGTCTGAACTTTTGACCCTGTCATCAAAATATGAGATAATCATAACATATCCGGAATACTTTTTAAAGAAGAGGAGGAATTATTATGTCTTCTATCAGGAACCTCTACGACGGGAAAAAACCGGTTTTTTCCTGTGAGATATATCCACCGAAAAAGGAGGCCGAGTTTACCGATATCAATAACAAGCTCGAAGAACTAAAAAAGATAAGCCCTGATTTCATATCCGTAACCTACGGGGCCGGTGGATCAAATGCCGGCAAAGCCGTCGAGATCGCTTCATACGCCAAAAACAGCTGTTCCATGGAAGTTCTTTCACATATAACAAGTGTCGGTTTCAACAGAAAGCTGCTTGAAGAAGGCCTGAACTCTTTCAGGAAATGCGGCATAGAAAATGTGCTGGCGCTCAGAGGTGACAGACCTGCCGCCATGACCGATGAAGAATACGCCCGCCGGGATTTCCTGCATGCAAGCGACATGGCCGCCTTCATTAAAAACAACTACCCGGACTTTACCATAGCCGGAGCCTGCTATCCGGAAAAGCATTTCGAATCTCCCGACCTGGAGACGGATACGGACAATCTGAGGATAAAAGCAGATTCAGGCTGCAGTTTCTTCATATCGCAGCTGTTTTTTGATAATGACGCGTTTTTGAGGATGCTTGAAAGGATGAAGAAAAGAAATATAGATATACCTGTTTCCGCCGGGATCATGCCCATAACAAGCGCGAAAATGCTCGGGAACACCGTAACGCTTTCAGGAACCTCAGTTCCCAAAGCCCTCTCTGACATCATAGCCAGATATGGGGAGGATGCCGAAGGAATGAAAGAAGCAGGCATTGACTATGCCATAAAACAGTCGCAGGACCTGCTCAGGGAAGGTGTCGACGGGATACACCTGTATATTATGAATAAACCTGCTCTTGCAAAAAGGATATTTGAAAGCATCAGATGAATTCTGTTTTCTTTGCTCTTCCCATGAGCTCAGAAAGCGCATCAGACGGGGATTTTCCCTTAAAAAGGATCTCATTTACCTGCTCTATAATCGGCAGCTGCACATCGTATTTTTCCGCGAGCGCAACTGCCGCTTTTGCGCTGTATACGCCCTCTACGACCTGATTCACTTCCTTCATCGCCTCATCATAGCTCTTTCCCTGCCCGATGAGGATACCCGCTCTCCTGTTCCTTGAATGCATGGATGCACAGGTCACTATGAGATCTCCTATTCCTGTGAGCCCCTGGAAGGTCTCTCTCTTTCCACCGGCAGCCTCACCGAGGACCGATATCTCATGAATGCCCCTTGTGATAAGGGCAGCCTTGGTATTGTCACCATATCCCAGCCCGTCCGCTATGCCCGCAGCAAGCGCAATGACATTCTTCAGCGCTCCGCCAAGTTCCATGCCGTAAGGATCATCTGATGTATATACCCTGAAAACTTCACACATGAAAAGATCCTGAACAGTCTTTGAGTCCTCAGTATCGCGGCTTCCGGCCACAATGGCTGTAGGCATGCCGCGCCCGACTTCTTCCGCATGGCTTGGACCGCAGAGGACAACTGTCCTGCAGTCATCTATCTCATCTTTTATTACACCCGTAAGCGTAAGCAGGGTGTTCTCTTCTATTCCCTTTGCGACACTGATGATAAGCGAATTCTTCGGAACGACCTCCTTCATCCGCGCGGCCGTGCTCCTTGTAAAGGGCGAGGGCACCGCAAGTACCAGAGCATCCTTATCTTCGACTGCCTCTTTAAGGTCACAGGTAAAGATCATCTTTTCACCCAAAGGCACTCCCGGCAGCTTGTCCTTATGCTCCCTGTTTTTATTCAGCATATCGATCTCATCCGGTATGGCGGACCAGACCGTAACGTCGTGTCCGTTATTATCCAAAAGCTTTGAAAGCGCAGTTCCCCAGCTTCCTGCTCCGATCATCCCTATCCTTGCCATCTGATGCTCCTTTACTTGATTTTTGTCTGTCCGGCGTTCTCTTCCTGCTTAAGGTCCGTTATCTCCGGTTTGTTCTTCTTCAGATAAGTCTTTTTTTCGGTCCCGTTCCTGAGTCTTTTGATGTTCTCCCGGTGTTTGAAGATGGTCATGGCTGTAAGAAACGCAACTATCAGACAGCATTCAATGACCTCCGCATCCGTTGCACCCTTAAACATCAGAAGATGCAGGACACCAAAGACGACAAATTCTATAAATATAGTGATATAGACCATCACGGATCCCAATGAAACATAATGAGTGATAAAAAAGATGGAAAAGAAAACCGTCAGCCCCAGGACTGACATCACCGGATCAAGAGAAAAGATGAATCCTGCCGTACAGGCTATGCCCTTTCCACCCTTGAAGCCGAGATAAAAGGGGAAATTGTGTCCAAGTATGGCGCCCAGCCCTGCATAACAGATTATGACAGGCAGCTGGTCCGGATACATGGCGCCGAAGGTCAGACGGCACAGCCATACCGCAGCCATGGTTTTGAGCACATCGCCCGCGAAAGTGATGAGTCCCGCTTTGGTCCCCATGGTACGGAGCATATTGGTGGTCCCGGCATTTCCGGAGCCGTGTTCCCTGATATCTATGCCGTGAGCCTTTCCGTATATATAGCTTGTCTGGAAAAGCCCAAAGACATATCCGATCAAAAGACAGTACAACCGAAACATTATGCTTCTTTCTCCTCTCCGCGTTCCCTGATGATGAACCTGATGGGAGTTCCCGCAAATCCGAAGGCCTCCCTGATCCGGTTCTCTATATATCTTGTATATGAGTAGTGCATAAGCTTTGACGAATTTACAAATATTACAAATGTCGGAGGTTTGACAGCCACCTGTGTGATATACAGGAGGCGTAGTCTCCTTCCTTTATCCGAAGGCGGCTGCTGCATGGCAACTGCTTCTGCCATGATCTCGTTCAATACCCCTGTCTGGACACGAAGCGACCTGTTCTCTATGACAGTATCTATGGATGCGAACATCTTTTCAAGCCTCTGACCGGTCTTTGCGGAAACAAAAAGAATCTCGGCGTAGGGCATGAAGGACAGCTTCTGCTGGATATCCCTGGACATCTTATAGATGGTCTTGTCGTCCTTTTCCACGATATCCCACTTGTTTACGGCTATGATCACGCCCTTGCCGCGTTCATGAGCAATCCCTGCTATCTTTGCATCCTGCTCGGAAACCCCCTCGGATGCATCTATTACCAGGATGACAACATCGGCCTTCTCAACTGCCGAGACGGTCCTGGCTATCATGTACGCCTCCAGTTCCTCCTTCACTTTGCTTTTTCTCCGGAGACCGGCGGTATCCACAAAAATGTACTCCCTGCCGTTTCTTTTCACCACGGTATCAACGGCATCCCTCGTTGTTCCGGCAACATCCGAAACTATAAGCCTGTCCTTCCCCAGATATCTGTTGATCATGGACGATTTGCCGACATTGGGCCGGCCTACTATGGCAATCCTCGGCCTGTCATCCTCTGCTTCAGAAGAAGCCCCCCCCGGCAGATTCTTTGTAACTTCATCAAGCAGCTCCCCGATGCCCAGGCGCTGTCCGGCCGATATTGCAACAGGATCCCCAAGGCCCAGGTTATAGAATTCATAGACATCCGCTTCATATTTTTTGAAGCTGTCCACCTTGTTTACGGCAAGTATGACGGGTTTCCTACTGCGTCTTAAGATATCAGCCACTTTATGATCAGCGTCGGAAAGCCCCAGCTGGACATCCGTCATGAAGATGATCACATCGGCAGCCTCTATGGCAAGTTCAGCCTGATAACGCATCTGCTTCAGGATCTCATCGCTGCTCTCAGGCTCGATGCCGCCCGTATCTATTATGGTAAAACTCCTGTCGTTCCATTCCACATCGGTATAGATCCTGTCTCTCGTGATGCCGGGCTCATCCTTGACTATGGCAATGCGCTCACCTGCAAGCATATTAAAAAGAGAGGATTTTCCGACATTCGGTCTTCCGACTATGGCGACCAGACCTCTTCTCATGATCATCTATCTCCGTATCTTATTTCCTTCAAACATACTCACAAACGAAGTACCGTCTGATTTTACAATATCGACTTTGACTTGTAAAGCCTGCTCAATATCGTCGATTGTTATATCGTCAAGCAGGACTTCCTCCCCTGCCCTCAGGACATTTTCAGGGATATACAGCCTGCCTCCAAGCTTTCTTCCCTTCAGCTGTCTTATTATGTCCTTTCCGGTCAGAAGGCCGGTGACGGTTATGTTCTCGCCGAAGAATTCATTTTCGATGCAGTACACATGAGCATCCACATTCGGAAAAAAATCCTTCAGCCCCTCAACCATTCTTTTTACATAAGGGAAGGACAGCCTGCCCGTTACGCACGAAAACTCTCCCGAAAGCGCAGAGCCGTGCAGGCCTGAAAGCGATGCTGCATACCCGGTTTCCATGAGCCTGAGCATCCCGACGCCGTTTTCAAGCTGCGGATAACCGTCATAGCTTTCAGCAGGAGGAAGATCTCTTCCGGCTTTTACATACCATTCATCAGAGGCGTGGACAAAATGGATGCCGTGTTTCCTGTAAAGCTTTTTCTGCCATTTTTCTATCGTGTCAATGACAAGGGCGCTGTCGTTTTCATCAAAGGGCTCAAGCTCATACAGCCCCTCCCTGTATTTTGTAAGACCCACGGGAACAACGGAAAGACTCTGGAGATTAGGTATGTACGACGACAGATCCTTTATGCTTCTTTCAAGTTCATCTCCGTCATTGATGCCCCTGCACAGTACGATCTGTCCGTTCATGGTTATGCCTGCTTCATTCAGTCTGTCAGCTTTTTTGAGGGCTTCACCCGCAAACCGGTTGCCCATCATCTTTACGCGGAGTCTGGGATTTGTGGTCTGAAATGAAATATTGACCGGACTCAGATTATATCTGATTATGCGATCTATATCCTCATCGGACATATTGGTCAGAGTAACATAGTTTCCCTGCAAAAACGAAAGCCTTGAATCATCATCCTTAAAATACAGGGTTTCTCTCATGCCCTTCGGCATCTGGTCTATAAAGCAGAAGATGCACCTGTTGCGGCATGACCGGTAGCAGTCCATCAGCCCCTCTTCAAATATGAGACCGATGTCCTCATCCTCAGTCTTGGTTACAAGCACCTCTTTTTTTCTGCCGTCCTCGCCTTTCAGTTCAAGCAGGCACTCCTCATCTAAAGACGCGTACTGATAATCAAAGACATCCTTTATCTCAAGACCGTTGACACTGACAAGCTCATCGCCTGTGCATATATCCAAAAGAGAGGCCGGGCTTCCCGGCCTGATCCCCGATATTTTGCGTGCCTTATCATTCATCATGATATTTTGCTATGGGAACATCCTCCCGGTTGTTGTAACGGACCAGGATCTCCCTGATCCTGTCAGTAGGCGTTCGCACATTATCCATGGAGATATCATGGTTTGAATAATCAATGATCTGCGCAAGATATTTGCTCATATCCGCCTCAACATAATAAGGACGTTCAAGAAGTTCTTTTCTCCTGTAATTCAGGTTTGTCGTGATAACTTTGTCAAAATAGCATTTTTCAAAAGCCTCATCAAAATCCTTCATCCCGTCGGTAAACAGTCCGAAGGTACAGCAGATAAAGACTCTCTTTGCATTCATCGCCTTCAGCTGCTTTGCAGTATCAAGCATGGAGCCGCCGGAGCTGATCATGTCATCGACAACTATGACATCCTTTCCGTCCACGGCATCTCCCAGGAATTCATGCGCCACGATGGGATTCTTCCCGTTCACGATATGGCTGTAGTCTCTTCTCTTGTAGAACATACCTGTATCCACCCCGAGCACGGTGGCAAAATAAATGGCCCTGTTCAGAGCGCCCTCATCGGGACTTATTATTACAGTGTGATCCTTGTCTATTATCATGTCATCCTCGGTGTCAAGAAGAGCCCTGATGAACTGATAAAAAGCCGAAAAATTATCAAATCCGCAAAGCTGTGAAGCAGCCTGGACCGACGGATCGTGAGCGTCAAATGTCATCAGGTTTGTAACGCCCATATCAGCCAGCTCCTCTATCATCATCGCGCAGTCTAAAGATTCCCTGGTGCTCCTCTTGTGCTGCCTGGATTCATACAGAAACGGCATGACCACGGTAAGCCTGTGGGCCTTTCCCGCCACAGCCGCGATGATCCTCTTCAAGTCCTGATAATGGTCATCGGGTGACATATGGTTCACAAAACCGTTCAACGTATAGGTCATGGAATAATTGGTGATATCTCCTATGATGTAAAGATCCTTGCCCCTGACAGATTCGTTCAGCACGCATTTTCCTTCTCCGGTTCCGAAACGCGACAGGGTGAAATCGATCTTGTAATTATCGGCGGTATATCCCTGGAATATGGGCGATTCCGCATGCTCATGATCCCTGTCCCTGCGGTACTCCACCAGATACTTGTTCACCATATCCCCAAACGGACCTATATTGTCCATTACCGCTATCTTTAACGGCGCTACCACTCTGTGTTCAGCCAGGATATCCTTTTCTGACATATGTAAGTCCTCCGTTACTGCTCATTGCGAAAGTGTTTCAGAACTGTATCTGATCCAGTATCTCCTGAGCCTTTTCCTTTCCTTCCAATGCAGCTATGATCTCTTTTCCGAAATCGACAGCAGCCCCCATTCCTCTTGCAGTGATGAGTTTCCCGTCAGTCACTGCCTTGCATTCCGGATGATATACCGCTCCCTTCAGGTGTTCCTCATTGCCGGGATAGCAGGTGGCATTTTTTCCATCCAGAAAACCAAGCCTTCCCAGGATCCTCGGTGCGGCGCAGATAGCAGCTATGTATCTGCCCGAATCAAAGGCCTTTTTCAGCTCTGCCAGAAGGCCTTCATGCTTTTCAAGATTCTGCGTACCCAGGCCGCCTCCCGGAAGAACCAGCATATCAAAACCGTCATATGCTCCCGGAGCAAACATTTCATCCGCATACAGCTTTATCCCGTGAGAACCCTTTATCAGGAGTTCATCCATGACCGAAAAAGTCACGACCTCTATCCCTGCTCTCCTGCACATATCTACAGGTGTCAGTCCCTCAATCTCCTCAAATCCGTCCGCAAGAAAAAAAGCGATCCTGCTCATATAACCTACCTCCTAGTATATGTATTCAAAAGCATTTTTGTACCATTCGATGCTGTCGCCCCTAATCGATATTATATCAAATCTGCAGGGCATATCAACGGGAAGGCTTCTCGTCATCCTGTAATGATCTGCCGTCCTGCAGATCACCCTCTGCTTCCTGTACCCAACGGCTTCATAAGGCTGTCCGAACGCATCGCTTTTCCGGTACTTGACCTCAAAAAAGACACGCGTACTCCCGTCCAGACCGATGATATCGATCTCCCCCAGCCTGCATCTGTAATTTCTCTCGATCACACTGATCCCGTTCTCTTCAAGGAAGCTTACGGCTTTATCTTCTCCTTCCCTTCCTTTTTTCCGGGTATCATCCTTCTTCGCTTCTATCTCGGAACTCTCCCACTCATATCGATCTTCTGTCTTATCTTTTCCATATCGTTAACAAATACGAGAACCTCAGCGACAACCTCATAGAGTTCCGGAGGTATCATCTCGCCGATCTCGAGATTTGCCAGTGTCTGGGCAAGCTTGCTGTCCTCATGAACGGCAACATTGCTCTCTTTTGCCTTTTCTATGATCTTTTCGGCTACAAGCCCGCGCCCGCTTGCCACAACCCTGGGGGCTGCATCACCGGCCTCATAGCTTAAAGCTACCGCGGTCTTTATCTTTTTTTTGTCCTCTTCCATAACTATCCTTCTTTTTTACGCTTTCACATCAAAGGAAAGCTTCTGTACCAGTCTGTCGTCCTTTACCGTCCTGAACATTATCTGCGGGACATTTTTCTCCTCACGGTTCAGGGCCACATCCGAAGTCACCCTGTAACCTCTCTTTTCAAGCCTTTCGTTCAGCTCAGGAAGATGCTCTGCTATAAAATCAAGCAATTCAGCCTTCTGCATGATAAAATGAGTCTTCACATTCCCTGTATCGTTCATCGAAACATGGACATCCATGGTCCCGAGATGCTCCATATCCAGATGAAGGAGCGCCGAAACATTCCCGTCCTTTTCGGCAAGCTTCTTTTTGTTGGTATATACATACAGATCCCCGTGCGAGGCTTCATCATTCATCTTCAGCGGTAGCTGGACATAGGTAAATACCTGATTGAGCTGATTCATGAAATCGATATTATCCCGGATATTGACCGTATCCCTGAAAAGTGTCGTATCCTCCCTGCCGGATGACGACAGCGCCTCGGAAAGCTTTGCCGTATCACGGACCACTCTTTCATAATAATCCCTGACCTTCTCCCTGTCCGAAACATCCTCCGGTGAAAGAAGCAGCCTTCCCGCCAGCTCATTTTTCAGGAGTTTCCCGTATTCACTGCTTCCCGTCAGCTCCTTCAGAGAATGGGTAAACTCTTCCTTATCCTGCGCAGTCTTTGAAAAGAGATCGACAGCCGTCTTTATCATATCGAGGGTTTCGTAAGAGGTCATCTTTGCGTCTCTTACACTTGTAGTGATAGATTTCGGTACGCCCATTTTTTCCATGCTTTCTGCAAGGGCATTTCTTTCCTCTGCGGTAAAAAGACGCTCCAGGTCATCCGTCACGGTATTCTTTCCATACAGGATAGAAGCCGGTTCAGGCTCCTTTATGACTTCCGTATCCCTGATGACATTCTTTGCAGGACCATCCATGGCAGTCTCCGGAGCCGGCATTTTACCATCCTGCACGGTTTCTCCCGGTTTTGCTTCTTCACTGACAGGCTCCTTTGGCAGTGCTTCCGCCTCTTCACCCTCCTGTTCAGGTATGGGCACTGTATTTTCTTCTTCCGCCAGAGCGTTTTTCAGGATATCCGGACTGTCTGTTTCAGTATCATTGGTAACGATCTGAAGCAGCGCGTTATTCAGCGAAAGATCGGTGCCCGCCTCCTTTGCAAAGTTTTCTGCCAGGGCAGACACTTCAGATGCGATCTGATGTGAATTACTCTTGTAGATCTCAAACTGTTCGGCATTTTCCTCTGAAAGCGGTATGCCGAGCTTCTGCATCTGCACTATGGACGAGGGCGCAGCCTGCGGATAGGATGCAACTGTCCGCGCCATGCCAAGGAGCGAGTTGACATCAATGGACATTCCCTCCTTCATCATGGCCTGCACCATCTCGGCATTTCTTGAATCAACAGGAAGCTGTGCCGCGTTCAGAGCTTTTGTTACCTGACTGTCCCCTGCAAGATTGGCATAAAGCGGCGTCAGTGAAACTTTTCCGCCCCCGCCTCCGGTTATCTCAAAGGACATGGTCTGTCCCAGGCTCAGATTCATCTTCTGCGAAAGCTTTGCATTCAGGGTGCTTTTGTCGGCAAGCAGGAGTTCCAGCGCCATTCCGTCGATATTTGTTATCTTGCCGGTAAAAGTATCCCCGACATTCATATACCTGACATTTGCCGCAAGACGGATAGCCTCTTTTGAAACAGGCCTGTTTTCCTCCATCTGCGAAGCACCGCCGATATTGCGTCCTCCGTTCTGGAGGACCTGATTTTCATGACTGACTCTTATACTCATAATAAAACCGTCTCAGATATACTTATGTATGAAGGTTCTCCTGTGGATCGGTGTCGGCCCGAGTTCCTTCAATGCCTTTATATGGGCAGCAGTGCCGTAACCCATGTTGCTTGCAAATCCGTATCCGGGATATATGCTGTCATATTCTTTCATATATCCGTCTCTTTCGACCTTGGCTATGATGCTTGCCGCTCCTATCGAAATGGATTTTGCATCTCCCTTAACTATGGGAACCTGCCTGATATCCACGCCCGGGATCGTGACAGCATCATTTAATAGTATATCGGGTCGCTTCTCCAGTTTCTTAATCGCTTCCCTCATTGCCTCAAATGTGGCCTGAAGGATATTGATCTCATCTATCCTGTCATTTTCCACGCGTGCCGTAGCCCATGCGACAGCCTTTTCTTTTATTATCTCACAAAGCTCTTCCCGCTTTTTGGCGGATAGTTTCTTTGAATCATTGATATAAAGTATATCGCAGTCCTTTGGAAGTATCACTGCGCCGGCTACAACCGGACCCGCAAAAGGGCCTCTGCCCACCTCATCAATACCGCAGACCAGACCGCAGGAAGAGTATTCCCTTTCATAGGCCGATATCTCATATATCCTCTGCTTCTCTGCCTCAAGCTTTTCTTCCTTTGTCATCTGCCTTTCACCTTTCCAAAATCCTTAAACGGCCAGATAATAAGCACTGCCCTGCCTTTTATTTTCTTTTTCCTCACATTCCCTATCTTTTCAGACCTGCTGTCAAGGGAATCGTTCCTGTTATCCCCCAGGACGAAATACTCATCGTTTCCCAGCGTAATGCCGCTGCCCTTTGCAAGTCCCGGGTCCGCTATCTTCTCCGTGCCGTATCTGTCATTTATGATACGCCCGTTAACAGTTATATTCCCGTCCTCATCAATACTGACCGTCTCGTTCGGAAGGCCGATGATACGCTTTACGATATTCGCGTTTTTTTCGAAGGGCGAAGGAAAGACCACGATATCAAAACGCTTCGGCGATGAAAATCTGTAGGATATAAGGTCGACCATCAGCACATCCCCGTCATTTAAGGTATCATACATGGAATTTCCCGACACGACATCCCTTGTTATGACAAAACTGTTCAGAAGCCACGCGGCAGCCACCACAGCCAGAAAATACAGGCTCAGGCTTAAAAACTCCCCGAACGGGGTTCTCTTTTTCTTCTTTTTTTTATCCCGGGAGCTCAAGTGTGATCCTCCCCAGCTTTCCGCCTCGAAACGAATCCAGAAAATAGTGCTTTGCCCTGTCTATATCCGGCTGTCCGCCCTTTTGCAGCATATTCATCGTAATGGCAATCTTTGAAAGCACGGCCTCCCTGTCATCCTCCGGAAGGATGCCGTACAAGCCGGAAAGCATGCTGCTGTATCTTTCCCTTAATATGCCTGCCAGTTCCGTTATCAGCCTTTCCCTGTCGATGACTTCATCATTCATCGACCCCAGGAGCGCCAGGTTCAGAGCAGCTCTCTCGTCTTCGATCTTCGGCCAGAGAAGGCCCGGTGAATCTAAAAGCTCTATCCCCTTTGAAACCGTTATCCACTGCTTTCCCTTTGTCACGCCCGGCCTGTTGCCGGTCTTTGCTATATTTTTCCCGGCCATGGAATTTATGAAGGTCGATTTTCCCACATTTGGGATGCCACACACCAGCGCACGGACAGGACGCTGCATCCTTATGCCCTTCTTTTTGTCCTTTTCGTGTTTTCTCTCAGCCGCCCCGGCAAGGAGACTTTTAACTTTTTTCATCCCCGCGCCGCTTTTCAGATCAACACATGCCGTATCAAGTCCCAGATCCCTGAAATATCCGATCCATATATCATTTGCGGGGCTTTCAGCCAAATCCGATTTGCTCATGACCATGATCCTGTCTTTTCCGTTTGCCATGGCATCTATGTCAGGATTCCTTGATGACATCGGCGCTCTGGCATCAGTCAGTTCAATTATTACATCTATAAGTTTCAGATCCTCTGCTATGGCGCGCTTTGCTTTTGCCATATGCCCCGGATACCAGTGAAGATCTCCCATTTGCCACCTCAGTCTATCATCCCCAGGCCTTTGTCACCTCCGGCCATATGGAACCACGCCCTTCCTATGATCGATTCCCTGCGGACATTTCCGATATTTGCAGTCCTGCTGTCCTCCGAAGAATTGCAGTTATCCCCCATCACGAAATACTCATCCGTGTCTAATGTCATCTCGTTTGCCGCTATCCCGGGATCGGCTATGCTGTCGGGGAACAGATCTGCCTGTGCCTGTCCGTTCAGAAAAAGCATCCCGTTCATTATCTGTATGCTGTCGCCCGGCACACCCACAACTCTTTTGACATAGGTATGTACATTCTCATTTCCGTTTGGCTTAAATACGATGATATCTCCTCTTTTTGGCTCCAGGATATTGTATCGGATCCTGTCGATCAGTATCTCCTGACCGTTTACCAGCCCCGGCGACATGGAATCGCCTATCACAACAGACTTAATGCCCCAGCCGTAAACCAGGACCCATGCCAGAAGTATGGCACCTGCAGTCAGCACGATCCATGAAATGAACTGATATATCTGATTGTGAGATATGGTCTTCTTCTTTTCATAAAAAGTAAGACCTCCGCTTCTTCTCCTGCCCATACAGGAATTTTACCATAATAAGGACAAAAAAGAAAACCGCAGAAAGCATTGCTTTCTGCGGCAGTCAGTACTCATCAGTCTATGGCTTCTTTTACCTTTGCCCTCTTTCCGGTAAGCTTTCTCAGGTAGAAAAGCTTCGCTCTCCTGACCTTACCGCGACGGACAACCTCAACCTTCTCAATGAAAGGCGAATGAATGGGCCATGTCTTTTCGACTCCTACACCATTTGATATCTTTCTGACAGTGAAAGTAGCTCTCGAGGTATTTCCTCCCTGTTTCTTGAGGACAGTACCCTCAAACACCTGAACTCTTTCCCTGTTTCCTTCCTTGATCTTGTTGTGTACCCTGACGGTATCACCCGTATTGAACTCGGGAAGTTCCTTTTTTTTCTGTTCCTCTTCGATCTCCTTGATTATATCGCTCATATTATCCTCCTTAAAAATCAGACGTTCTTTCGCAACCACTGTGATCGCCAGAGGACCGTCCGGTCTCACGAACCAACATATTAACACACTTTTATGGATATTTCAACTAAAAAATACCTCTTTTTCTGATATACTCCTCATACAGATCCGGACGCATATCCTTTGTCCTTCGTCTGGCCTGCCGCATCCTGTACTGCTCAATCTTTTTATGATCACCCGACAGCAGTATTTCGGGCACCTCCCTGTCATGCCATTTCGGTGGTCTCGTATACTGCGGATACTCCAGCAGACCATTATTGAACGATTCACTCTCACTGGACATGTCATTTCCGAGCACACCCGGTATCAGCCTTGTCACCGCATCCATAACCACAAGCGCAGGCAGCTCTCCTCCGGTCAGCACATAGTCCCCGACGGATACCCGGTCTGTAACGATCTCATCCGTCACCCTCTCGTCTATGCCCTCGTAGTGTCCGCACAGAAAGATGAGGCTTTCTTCCTTTGAAAACTCCAAAGCCATATCCTCGTCAAAGGTCTGCCCTGACGGGGTCAGAAAAATGACCCTGCATCTTTCACTCCCTATCCTTCGCCTTGCCTCCAGAAATGCATTGTACACGGGTTCGCACATCATCAGCATACCCGCGCCGCCGCCATAGGTATAATCATCCACGCTGCCATAATCGTTTACAGCAAAGTCCCTGATATCAACGGTATCCAGTTCGACCAGTCCGTTCGCAACGGCACGTCCCGTGATACCGGTCGTGAACGTATCCCTGATAAGCCCGGGGAAAAGCGTCAGAACCTCAAAACGCATCACACAAGTCCTTCCAGAAGATGAACCATCATTCTTCCTTCATCCGTATCCACATCAAGGATACACTGCTTTATAGCCGGTATCAGGAGCTCTTTTCCATCCCCGGTCTTTACGGAATACACATCATTCGCGCCGGTATGGATTACCTCATTCAGGCTTCCGATCAGAGTATCATCTTCATCGTATACATCTAGTCCGATAAGATCCGTCTCGAAATACTCGTCTTCTCCGAGAGCTACAGCATTATCTCGGTTAACATAAAGTTCCGCACCGCGCAGGCCCTCGACCTCGGATATATCATTGAATTCCCTGAATTTGACTATAACAAGATTCTTGAAATATTTGACCCGTTCTTTTGTTACGGGTATCTGTCTGTCCTTCTGGATCAGGACAGCCTCTTTAAGGTCATCAAACCTTTTCACATCATCCGTCAGGGGAAATATCTTTACTTCTCCCTTCAGCGAATGCGTAGTCGTCACTGTGCCTATCTGGATCAGGCCATTTCCTTCATTTCTGGACAATTTCGACATTTACCTTTTTATCTGTTTTTGCTGATGCTGCCTTTACCACTGTCCTTATCGCCTTTGCGATGCGGCCGGACTTTCCTATGACCTTGCCCATATCAGACTGCGCCACCTGAAGCTCTACGGTGATGCTGTCACTATCTTCGGTCTGGTTCACGACAACCTCGTCAGGCTTTTCGACAAGGGCCTTTGCCAGCACCTCAACCAATTCTTTCATTTAACACCTCCGATGAACAGCCGTATTTCCGGATCACTTTACTATCCCGGCCTGCTTGAAGAGCCTTGAAACGGTAACAGTAGGCTGCGCTCCGTTTTTCAGCCATTTCTTTGCCTCTTCCTCGTTCACCTTTATCTCAGCCGGCTCTTTCAAAGGATCATAGGTTCCGATCTCAGCGACCGTATTTCCCTGCATGGATGTCCTTGAATCCGCAACAACGATCCTGTAAAAAGGAGCCTTTTTCTTTCCGATTCTTCTGAGTCTGATCTTTACCATTTTTGTTTCCTCTCTTTCAATAAAAATAATAAATTTATGAAAAGTCCCGTCTCCTCTTTGCCAAAGCCAAACAGGATCCGTACTTTCTGACGATTAAATCAGTGCTTTCCGCCCGGCATTTACATCTTCAGGTTCTTCATGAGGCTGTTTAATGACCCCAGTCCCATCCTTCCTTTTTTCATGCTCCCGCCCATCTGCTTCATGAGCTTTGAAGCCTGTTCAAACTGCTTGACCAGACGATTCACATACATGATGTCCACTCCGGCTCCCTTTGCTATCCTGTGCTTTCTCTTCGGATTCAGCAGCTTCGGATCAGCCCTTTCAGCCTTTGTCATGGAAAAGATGATCGCCTCATTGCGCTTTAACGAAGCCTCATCTATAGCCGGCATGTTCTTTCCGCCCATTCCCATCATCGAGAGCACCGAAGCCATGCCACCCATTTTATTTACCTGCTTCATGCTGTCAAGGTAATCATTGAAATCAAAACGCCCCTTTTTGAGCTTGGCGTTCATGTTTTTCGAGGTCTCTATGTCGACATTCTCGGCAGCCTTTTCGATAAGGGAAAGCACATCCCCCATGCCGAGTATCCTCGATGCCATCCTGTCGGGATAGAACTGTTCAAAATCAGTGGGCTTTTCACCCGTTGCCGCAAACAGGATCGGCTTTCCGGTAATGGCCCTGACAGAAAGAGCCGCACCGCCTCTTGAATCACCGTCCAGTTTTGTAAGTATCACTCCGTCGATGCCGACCTTTTCGTCAAATCCGACAGCCACATCCACCGCAGCCTGTCCTGTACAGGAATCAACAACAAGGATCGTATCATGCACGGTAACGGAAGCCTTTATATCCGCCAGTTCCGCCATCAGTTCCTCATCTATCTCCTGCCGTCCTGCCGTATCGAGTACCACCACATTGTAACCGTTCTTTTCTGCGTGGGCCACGGCTTCTTTTGCTATATGCACAGGACTTACATCATCGCCCATCGTAAAGACATCTGTACCGGTCTTTTCGCCGTTTACCTGAAGCTGTCTGATAGCTGCCGGTCTGTAGACATCACAGGCAGTAAGAAGTACTTTTTTTCCTTTTGTCTTGAGCTTTTCCGCCAGTTTTCCGCAGGTCGTCGTCTTTCCGGCACCGTTCAGGCCGCACATCATGATAACGGTAACGGACTTTCCGGGTGCAAAGACAAGTTCCCTTGTTTCGGATCCCATGAGGGCTGTCATCTCCTCATTTACGATCTTCACAACCATCTGTCCGGGATTTAAGCCGTTCATCACATCTGCTCCGACGGCTTTTTCAGTAACGGAATTTATGAACTGTTTAACGACCCTGAAGTTCACATCAGCCTCCAAAAGGGCCATCTTTACTTCCTTCAGGGCAATCTTCACATCTTCTTCGGTCAGAGATCCCTTTGACCGGAGTGATTTGAATACATTCTGGAGTTTATCGGTAAGGCTTTCAAATGCCATATAGGTCTCCTTTTTGTATAAACAGCTTCATCATATTAACACAGACAAAAAACACTGTCAACTTTTTTTCTTGACAGCACTCCCACATGGTTCTCTCCGGCATCAGCACATATGTTTTGTTCACGGCTCGTCCAGTTCTAAGCTCATCCGTCGTCTTATGTACAAAATTTCGCTCTGCGCCGTTCCGCGCCTGAAAAGCGGCGCGGCCTTCGCACCCGCGAAATTTATAAGCCTTGGATTCGCTAAGAACTGACGGCTTATTGTTCACAAAACATATGTGCTGATGCCGGTACATGGATGTACCGGCAAGGTCGAGATAAGCATGGACGCGAATGGAGACCGGGCCCGTGACATATCAGGATGCTTCAGGCACTTTTTTAGTATCATAGGCGCGAAAAAGAACAGCGCAAAACAGGACCCTGTGTTCCGGCAATTTACTTGTTCAGTTCGGATTCGATCTTTGAAAGTTCGGTTTCGACATGAGCATCCGCGCCATGTTCGCGGATACGCCTGATGCAGGCTCTGATGTTTTCAGACTTTCGGATGATCCCGAGCTTTTCTTCAAACTCAGACAGCTTTTCATCCGCTCTCTTCAGAAGATCCGAGGCGGCCTGTCTGGTGATGCCTTCCTCTTCCCCTATCTCCGACAGCGACATATCATCCGAAACGGTATATTCAACTATCCTTCTCTGTTTATCGTTCAAAAGCTCGCCATAATGGTCAAACAGAACGGCTCTTTGTATCAGCTTGTCCATATCACAGAGTAGTCCTCACGATCTTCGGCATAAAGCCCTCCCTGTCAAGTTCTTTTAAGATCAGTTCCTTGTGATCTGTCCCAAAAGCCTCCAGAGTGATGCGAAGCTCAACCTGGGCACTCCTGTTTGTAGTCACAAACTGGTTATGTTCAAGCTTGATGACATTTCCGTTCACCTTTGCTATGACACCCGCAACCTTCTGCAGCTCACCGGGCTTGTCGGGAAGGAGGACGGATACGGTAAATATCCTGTCACGATAGATCAGTCCCTGCTGGACAACGGATGACATGGTTATAACATCCATGTTTCCCCCGGACATGATACAGACTATCTTTTTGTTTTTACACTTCAGTTTTTTCAAAGCTGCAACAGTAAGCAGACCGGAATTCTCGACTATCATCTTGTGATTCTCGACCATATCCAGGAATGCCATGACCAGATCTGCATCATCGACCGTGATGATCCTGTCTATATTCTCTTTGAGGTACGGGAAGATCTTTTCACCCGGCGTCTTGACGGCTGTACCGTCGGCTATTGTAGATACCGAAGGAAGTGTTACCACTTCGCCCTTTTTGAAAGAAGCTGAAAGACAAGCGGCCCCTTCGGGTTCAACCGCAATAACCTGACATTTGGGATGGAGCAGCTTTGAAAGAACCGACACTCCGGCTGCCAGTCCGCCTCCTCCGACAGGAACAAGTATTACATCTGTAAGCGGCTGTTCCTTGAATATCTCCATCGCAATGCTTCCCTGTCCGGTAGCAACACACGGGTCATCAAAAGGATGAACAAAGGTATAGCCCTTGCTCTTTGCAAGCTCAAGCGCCTTTTCACACGCCTCATCATACACATCTCCAAAGAGTATGACCTCGGCTCCGAGGGCTTTGGTCCTGTTCACCTTTATCAGCGGAGTAGTATTCGGCATAACGATCACAGCCCTGCATCCATACTGTTTTGCGGCATACGCGACGCCCTGGGCATGGTTTCCGGCTGACGCGGTGATAACGCCTTTTTTTCTCTCCTTTTCAGAAAGAGCGCTGATACGGTAATAAGCACCGCGAAGCTTGTACGCCCCGGTTCTCTGCATATTTTCGGGTTTCAGAAAGACTTTGTTCCCGTTTCCCGCAAGTGCCGAAAAATACTCGCTGTAAACCAGCGGCGTTTCGACCGTGACTTCTTTTACTTTCTCTGCAGCCTCTTCAAAAGCTTCCAGTGTAAGGTATTCTTTCATCCTCATTCTCCCCGCAGGCTCCTGAAGAACGCAAAAGCATCTTCCTTTTCCTGCTCACTTGCACCGACAACGACCTCATCCCTGCCGTCCTGTGTCGCATAGACCACAGTCCTTGACTTTATATCCTTTTCCTTTTCTTCTTCATGCGCCACAAGCTCCTCACTTCCGGTAAGAGCCGCGGCATAACCCATTGCATCAAATTTCTTCAGGTCGGTGATCTTTTCACCCACTCCAACAAACTTCACCGGGATGGACAGCTCGGATTCTATGGCAATGACTATACCGCCTTTGGCGCTTCCGTCCAGCTTTGTCAGAACAACTCCGGATACATCCGTCACTTCCTTGAATTCCTTTGCCTGCTCCTTTGCATTCTGTCCGGTCGAAGCATCAACAACGACAAGAGTTTCCTTTCCGGCTTCCGGATATTCCGAGGTTATGATCGAATTGATCTTTTTCAGCTCATTCATCAGATTCTTCTTGTTATGAAGGCGTCCTGCAGTATCACAGATCAGTATATCGATATCCCTCGCCTTTGCAGCCTGAATGGCGTCAAACACAACCGCTCCCGGGTCTCCTCCGTCCTTTCCTTTGACTATCTGCACCCCGGCGCGCTCCGCCCACACATCAAGCTGTTCTCCTGCGGCAGCCCTGAATGTATCCGCCGCTGCAAGCATTACTTTTTTTCCAAGCCTTTTATATCTGGCCGCCAGTTTTCCTACAGTTGTAGTTTTTCCAACTCCGTTTACACCGACAACAAGTATCACGCACTTTTTCAGTTCAAAATCGTAGTCCGATGATGAGCTTTTTTCCCCGAGCCTGTCTTTTATTATATTTGCCAAAAGGAGCCTGCATTCGTCAGGAGAACTGATCTTCCGCTCTGTCACCTGTCCTTTAAGTTCTTCGATTATCTCTTCTGTCGAGGATATGCCCACATCCCCCATTACCAGAGTCTCTTCGAGTTCCTCGTAAAACTCGTCCGATATCTCCTCATATTCAGAGAAAAAACCCGATAATCTTGAAAATATGCCCGCCATTACTTATATGTCTCATCGCTCAGGTCAACTGCGACCTGAGTCGATACTCCTTTCTCCTGCATGGTTATTCCGTACAGCCTGTCAGCCTTTACCATCGTGCCCCTCCTGTGCGTGATGACGATGAACTGGGTGTGCTCCGTGAGCTTCTGCAGGTATTTTGCAAACCTCTCAACATTTGCCTCATCAAGAGCAGCCTCTATCTCATCAAGCAGACAGAACGGCGAAGGCTTCATGTTCTGGATGGCAAATAGCAGCGCTATGGCCGTCAGCGCTTTTTCTCCGCCGGAAAGCTGCATCATGTTCTGGAGTTTCTTTCCCGGAGGCTGAGCCGTAATCATTATCCCTGCCTCGAGAACATCCTGCTCATCTACAAGCTCAAGTGTTCCCTTTCCTCCTCCGAAGAGCTCGACGAACACCTCGTTGAACTGCCTCTGGATCTCGGCAAACTGCTCGGTGAACTGCTTTTTCATGGCTTCATCAAGATCTGCTATGATATTCCTGAGATCCTCCTCAGCCTTTATGATGTCATCCCTCTGCCCGCTGAGGAAGGTATACCTTTCCATCAGTTCCCTGTATTCCTCTATGGCATTGACATTTACATCGCCCAGCTGCCTGATCTGCGCTTTTATCCGCACTGTATTCTGTTTCATGTCGGAAAGCGAACCCAGCTCCTCGTTTACAAATTCACGGCAGCCGATAAGGGTAAGCTCATATTCATCCCACATGTACTGTGCAAGGCCTGCCGAGGATGC
Source organism: Lachnospiraceae bacterium (assembly GCA_017614155.1). Classification (GTDB taxonomy): domain Bacteria; phylum Bacillota; class Clostridia; order Lachnospirales; family Lachnospiraceae; genus NK4A144. The sequence continues at coordinate 22,619 of JAGACK010000047.1, read as the reverse complement.
CGTGGCCTTTTCCTTCAAAGTCTCAAGCCTGTATTTTTCCTTATCAAGCCCAACCTTCTTTGATGAGATCTCGTCCCTTTCAAAGAATATCTTCTGCTGTACCTTCGTCAGCTCTTCCTTTTCCTTTTCCTTCTGCTTCAGTTCTTCGCTTTTCTTATCATTTACATCATCTGCCGTTTCAAGTGTGAGCATGAGCTCTTTTATCTGTTCGTCCTTTAGCCGGATATCGACGGCATTTTTTTCCATGTTTGCCTCGATTGCCGACAGTTCCTCTCCAAGCCTTAACCTTTCACCCTCAACACGATCGATATTCTCCTTTGAAAAAGCAAGCTGCTGGGTAAACTGCGCGCTCTTCATCGAGTTCTCGTTCACGGACTGCCGAAGCTGTGAGCTTTCATTTTCAAGCTTTTCGAGCTCGGCAGCAAGCATGATCGCCTCCTCATCAGCTTCTTTTTCAGTCTTTTCGGATAATAAAAGCTCTTCTTCGTACTTCTTTCTGTCTTCACCTATCCCGGCAAGCTGCTTTTCAAGTTCGGCGCCTTCCTTTGAAATCCCGTAGGAACCGCTTAAGGCATCCTGTTTCTTTTCATTTGCGGCATCAAGATTGATCTTTACGGTATTGAGCTTTATCTGCTCATTCTGCATCTTTTCGGAAAGATCCTCCGCCTTTTGACGAAGCTGTCCTCTTTTGTCCCGGGTTTCCTCTATCAGGGCGAGGACTTTGTCCTTTTCTTTCAGTAGTTCCTTTCCCGCCGCTTCAAGCTGTTCGATCTCTCTTTTCCTGCCCAGGAAATTGCTCCTGTTCCTAAAGGATCCACCCGATATGGAGCCTCCGGGATTTAAGGCCTCGCCTGCAAGGGTAACTATCCTTAAGGTATACCGAAACTCCGCGGCAAGTTTTATGGCGTTGTCTATATCATCCACGACAATGAAATTTCCAAGGAGATTCTGGGCAACCTTTACATATTGTTTTTCAACATTTACCAGGGTATCAGCCATCCCGATGACCCCGGGACGGTTCAGTGCTTCCGGCGCGTTGAACTCTCTTTTCTGGATCGAACTTAGCGGCAGGAAGGTAACTCTTCCGGCTTTTTCGCTTTTCAGATATCCTATCAGCTTCTTTGCAGTCTGCTCATCTTTGACCACGACATTCTGCATATTTGCACCAAGAGCAGTCTCAATGGCATTTTCATACTTATCCTCTACCTTTATGATATCCGCCACCACGCCGTTTATCCCGGGGACTGAAGACTTCTGGCCCATAACGACCCTGACGGCATTTCCATAGCCCTCATATCTTTCAGCTATATTCTTCAGAGTCTCAAGCTTTGTTTTGTTCTCCCTGTACTGGCCGTCGAGCTGCCTTTCCTTCATATCGGCTTCTTCAAGGAGTTTCCTGACTTTGCCGGTCTCCTCATTGACCGACGCTATCTCTTCATCCGTTTTCCTGATGGATTCGCTCAGTTCCTCAAGTTCTTTTTCAAAGGCGGAAATCGTCTCATTCTGGGACTCTTCATCACTTTTTGTCTTTAATAGCCTGGAATTCAGTTCAGCCTTTTTTAAGAGCGTCTGCTCCTCTATGGTCTTTAATCTTTCCAGGTTACCCTTTATCTCGCCCCTTGCTTCTATGGTATCGACAACAAGCTGCTTCTTTGACGCAATCTTCTCATTCAGTTCCGCTATCTTTTTGTCAAATTCCTCAAGGGCGGTCTTATTATCAGCACCGGATCCCTCTATCTGTGAAAGCTTTGCCTCGATCTCATCCCTTGTTTTTTTGAGGACTTCCAGATCGTTTTCATGGTCAGCCAGGCTTTTTTTAACCGCCTTTATCCTCTCGGAAAAATTCTGGTCAGAGGTCCGGATGGAGTTGATCTGCTCCTTGAGAACCTGGATCTGCGCATCGATTTTCCCTTTCTGTACCGAAGAATTTGAAAGCTCATTGCGCATATCCGCGATAAGCTGCTCCAGGGCCGTGACCTGTTTTCCCATCTCATCATAACGCTGCCTGGACTGCTCGATCTGAGCATCAACCTCGGCCGAATCCTTCTCAATGATCGAGTATTTCTCATCAAGGTCCTTTATCTGATCCTCATACCTTTTTGATTCCAGAACAAAAACATTGGCATCAAGGGTCTTCAGCTCCTCTTTTTTCTTCAGGTATTCCTTTGCCGCTTCCGACTGCTTTTCAAGCGGACCCACCTGTCTTTCTACTTCTGAAAGGATATCGTTGACCCTGACGAGATTGTTCTTTTCCGATTCAAGGCGCTTTAAGGCAGTATCCTTCCTCTTTTTGAATTTAACTATGCCCGCAGCCTCGTCAAAAAGCTCTCTCCTGTCCTCGGGACGTCCCGAAAGGATCTTGTCAATCTGCCCCTGTCCTATGATGGAATAACCTTCTTTTCCTATTCCCGTATCATAGAACAGCTCATTGATATCCTTGAGCCTGCATTCGTTTCCGTTTATCAGATAATCGCTCTCGCCTGACCTGTACACCCTTCTGGTCACGGTGACCTCGTCAAAATCAGCCGAAAGCGCCCTGTCCGAATTGTCTATGCTTATTGCAACATACGCATAGCCCATCGGTTTTCTTATCTCTGTTCCCGAAAATATGACATCCTGCATGGAGGACCCTCGAAGCTGCCTTGCGCTCTGTTCTCCGAGGACCCAGCGCACCGCATCGGCAACATTGCTCTTTCCTGAGCCGTTAGGGCCCACTATTCCCGTGATGCCGTTCAAAAAATCAAGCTTGATCCTGTCCGCAAATGATTTAAATCCATGGATTTCTATACTCTTGAGATACATTATTCTCCGTCCTTTATCATTTCATATGCCGCGCGGGCTGCCTGCTGCTCTGCGGCCTTTTTCGTATGTCCTTTTCCTCTTGCCTTCTCTTTTCCGTTTATCACGGCAGCCATCTCATATATCCTGTCATGATCGGGCCCTTCCTGTCCGACCAGTATATACTCTAGCGACATCCCGTTCTTCTGTACATGATTCTGAAGCATGGATTTACTGTCAACAAAGGCTGTCTTCTTTTCATGATCCTTCAGGACAAACCGTTCTATGAACGGCTTTGCCACATCCAGTCCGCCGTCAAGATACAGCGCGCCGATCAGCGCCTCAAATACATCCGAAACGATGGAATCCCTGTACCTGCTTCCATGGATATCATCTCCCTTTCCCATGCGTATATATTCCGAAAGAGATATCTCCTTTGCGCAGAGTGCCAAAGACGGCTCGCACACAAGGGATGAACGCAGCTTCGTAAGCTTTCCTTCATCCATATCCGGATATGTGTTAAAAAGGAACTCGCTCACAACAAGTTCCAGGACCGCATCGCCCAGAAACTCCTGTCTTTCATAGTCCTGTGTTCTGTTCATGACCCTCTCATTCATGTATGAGGCATGGGTCACCGCAGTAAACAGATAGTCCTTATTCCTAAACTCCCATCCTATTGATTTTTCCAATTCCTCAAGGGGATATCTGTCATTCATTCATCTACCAACATAAGAGCCGGGCTTCTACCCCGGCTCAAACGAAAACCTGCTTGTTTATTTATCTCTTGCCGCCTTTATTTTACTGACCGCATCACCGACCGTTACAATCTTTTCCACTTCCTCGGTATCGATCACTATCTCAAACTCCTGCTCGATACCCATTATGATCTGAAAAACATCCAGGCTGTCCGCTCCGAGATCATCCGTAAATGTTGTCTCCAGCGATATCTCATCCTTGTCTACATTCAAGACCTCTGCAATGATCGTTTTCAGTTTTTCAAACTCCATGATTTCTCCTCCTAATTTCCCTTTTATATATCCAGTTTCTCTTTTATTCTGTCGTTTATCTTTTCTTCCTTAAATGATATGCACTGTATGATGGAATTCGATACTTCTTTTCTGCTGGCATTCCCGTGTGTTTTGACCACAAGCCCGTTCAGTCCCAAAAGAGGAGCTCCGCCGTATTCCGATGCCGAAAACCTCTTCATCGTATTTTTCAGTGACTTCTTTATAAGAAGAGCGCCGATCTTTGTCATGGGTGTTGCCATCATGGCATCCTTCATTTCGGCAAGCAGTACGTTTCCGACCCCCTCATACATCTTCAGGGCAACATTTCCCGCAAATGCTTCGCATACTATAACATCAGCCCCGCCTTCAGGTATCTCCCTTGCCTCGATGGAACCGCCGAAATTGATATCCGGGCAGTTCTTTAACATGGGGTAGGTCTCCTTGACAAGAGCATTTCCTTTTTCTTCCTCGGCACCGATGTTCAGTATCGACACCTTTGGATTTTTTACGCCCAGGACATATTCCATATATATCGACCCCATCTTTGCAAACTGAAGCATATGCGAGGGTCTGGCATCGACATTGGCCCCACAGTCAACCAGAAGGGACACTCCCTTTCTCGTAGGGATAACAGGCGCAAGGGGCGGTCTTTCAACCCCACGGATCCTTCCTACGATGAGCTGTCCTCCCACCAGTACAGCGCCTGAGCTTCCCGCGCTGATAAAGGCATCACATTCCTTCGACTTGACAAGATTGAGACCCACGACTATGGATGAATCCTTTTTTGTACGTATGGCCATTACCGGAGGCTCTCCGGTCTCGATGACCTCGGTCGAATCCACCTGCTTTATCCTTCCTTCGGGATAGGAATACTTTTTCAGTTCGTTTTGTATGGCATCATGATCGCCCACGAGATGAACGGTTATATTATCTCTTTTTCCTACCGCATCGACCGCGCCTGCAATTATCTCGCCCGGCGCATTGTCTCCTCCCATGGCATCAAGCGCCACATTGACCATTTCGGACATTTTTCCCTCTCATAATAAAAACCTCAGATTACTCCAATTAGTTACTTTACAATACCCGTTCGAAAAAATCAACGCCAACACATATATTTATCTGTATTCAGCCCTTCAGCCGGTACATGGGTTCTTTCGGGGATGTTTCCACTCGCTCCAAACGCAGCGGTGCTAACCTCGCAAAATACGCTCGGAAGCACCGGTCTACGCATCCGCTTCGGTCCGTCCAAAGCAGAGGTCCACTGGACCTCTTGGACCGTTTTCCGAACGCCCCTCAAGAATCCCATGTCCGGCTTCAGGGACTGCCAGCACATTATTGTATTGAATTTTCTATTCTAAAAATATAAAATATACTATTATGAAAAGCGATATAAGATTTGATTCGGATTTTACGAAACAGTTATATACGGAAGTTTCCGCTCTGCAGGACATGAAAAAGATCGACAGGCCCTTCATTTCAAGGAAGTATATCTGGGCCGTGTGGCAGAAGGTCTATAAAGCACATTTCGGGTGCACAAGGCATTTTCTGCTTCCGGATGAAGACGGATCTGACGGTGCCGGCGATGACTGAAAAGACATGAAAACGGACAGCCTTTCGGCTGTCCGCTTATTTTTGTTTCATCAGTCAACTGCAACTATCTCTTTTTTGTTGTAAGTGCCGCAATTCTTGCAGACCCTGTGAGGAAGCATCAGGCTTCCGCATTTAGGGCAGTTTACAAGGTTCATGGTATCCATCTTCCAATTGGCTCTCCTCTGATCCCTGTGTCCCTTTGATGATTTATTCTTCGGGCAGATCGACATCTTTCACACCTCCTTATGCGTAAAGCCGGCAAAGCCGGTACAAAACTTCTTTTTCCATGCGCATTTCAACGCGCACTATGTGATTATACAGACCGTACGCCTATTTGTCAACGGATTTTTTACCTGCTGTTTTTTCTTTTTTCAGATTTATCGGTATGGCAAAGAGCAGGTATACGACGGCGGCAGCCGCTACGCCCAGCATGTCAATAAGGACATCCGAAGCCCGGCCGGCGCGTCCTTCCACGAAGAGCTGATGTATCTCGTCCGAGCAGGCGTACAGGAACGAGACAAAAAACACAATGCCTGTCCGTGATGCCAGTTTCCTGACCAGAAGCCCGGCCGGTATCATCAGAAGCAAAAACAGTATGCCAAACTCAGTCATATGCGCGATCTTCCTGATATGCGGTTCCATTGCGGCAATGAGAGCGGCCTTTTTTTCGGGACTGACAGTATAGAAATGCGAGACCAGGTTCAGAAGGATCTCCGTCACCGTAATACTCTCGTCTGTAGATGCAGCTGCGGGCGTATCCGAAAAAAGCCAAATCACATAAGCCCATGTCACAGCAGGAACAGCCGATATGAGCTTACCGATCTTCTTCATCTTTGACCACAGCTATATGGACATCATCCAGCTGCTTTTTTTCAACTGCGGCAGGCGCGCCCATCATCACATCCTGAGCGTTTTTATTCATGGGGAAGGGGATGACCTCGCGGATGCTGTCACATCCTGCGATAAGCATTACCATCCTGTCAACTCCGGGTGCTATGCCCGCATGCGGCGGAGCCCCATAGCAGAATGCATTGTACATTGCAGGGAACTTTGCCTTGACATCTTCCTCTCCGAGCCCGACTTTTTTGAACGCCTCTATCATGATCTCCGGATCATGATTTCTGACCGCGCCGCTTGAAAGCTCAACGCCATTGCAGACCAGATCATACTGCCATGCAAGTACCGACAGCGGATCATCATTGACAAGGGCATCCATTCCTCCCTGCGGCATAGAGAAAGGATTGTGGCAAAATTCAAGTTCTCCGCTCTCTTCCCCGATCTCATACATGGGAAAATCAACTATCCAGCAGAACTCATAGGACTCTTTGTTCATATGCGAAGGAACCAGCTCGCCAAGCATCTTTATGAGGGTTCCTCCGGTTTTGTATGCCCGGTTCCTGTCTCCGGCGGATACCGCGACAAAGGAATCTTTTGAAATACCGAGCGTTTCTATGATCTTTCCCGCTCTGTCCTGGAGGAATTTTGAGATACCGCCTGCAAGCTCACCATTCTCTCCCACCTTAAACCAGTAGGGCTTTGCTCCGGATACGACCTCAACATCAGCGCAGAGCTTGTCAATGACCTTTCTTGACCCCTCAAAATCCGAAACTACTACCGCTTTTATCACATTTCCCGAAGCAAAGGGCTCGAACCCACAGTCAGCAAACAGTTCGCTTACATCTGTAAGGGTCAGATCGATGCGAAGATCAGGTTTATCCGTCCCGTATTTTTCAAGCGCCTCCCTGTAGGGTATCCTCGCAAACGGTGCCTTTGATGCTTTGTCATACACCCCGAATTCCGCAAAAACCGGTGGCAGGACATCCTCAATCACCGCAAACACATCCTCCTGGGTTGCAAAGGCCATTTCCATATCAAGCTGATAGAACTCTCCCGGAGATCTGTCTGCTCTTGCATCCTCGTCCCTGAAACAGGGCGCTATCTGGAAATATCTGTCAAAACCAGAGGTCATGAGTATCTGCTTGAACTGCTGAGGCGCCTGCGGAAGAGCATAGAACTTTCCGGCATGAAGCCTTGAGGGCACCAGGTAATCCCTTGCTCCTTCCGGGGAAGAACATGTAAGGATCGGAGTCGTGATCTCCAGAAACCCGTGTTCCTCCATGGCTTTCCGAAGCGCTGAAATTATCCTGCTCCTGAGTACTATCTTGTCCTTTACCGCAGGATTCCTGAGATCCAGATATCTGTATTTCAGGCGTACATTTTCATCCGCCTCTAAAGACCTGCGTATTTCGAACGGAAGCTCATTGTAAATGCATTTCCCGAGTACTTCTATTTTTTGCGGAACCACCTCTATCTCTCCGGTTGCAATATCGGGATTTTTGCTTGATCTTTCCCGGACTGTACCCGTAACGGAAAGCGTGCTCTCGCTGTTGACCCCGTTTAAGGCTTCCATCATCTCCTCGGTTTCTATGACCACCTGTGTACTGCCGTAGAAATCCCTGAGAATCAGAAATCCGAGGTTTTTGCTCACTTTTCTCAGGTTTTCATACCATCCTGTGATCGTAACCTCTTTTCCGGCGTCTTCGATCCGAAGTTCATTACAATTGTGGGTTCTTGACTGAAACATTTTTTCCTCTTTTCCGCGAAATCTCAGCTATCGCTTTCCTCTTTATTTAATATGATGTGTATCCTGTCTATCCTGTTCTTTGATATTCCCATAGCTTCAAGGGTATTTCCCGATGCATCCGTGACCTTCTCTCCTGCCCTTGGTATCCTGTCAAGAAGACCTATCATATAGCCTCCGACGGAATCATAGTCATCTGATTGAAGATCCGTCCCTATGGCATCATTCAGATCATCAAGCTTCACGCTTCCCTCTACTATATATTCGCCTTCGCCGACTTCATTGATCAGTTCCTTTTCATCCTCATCATACTCATCCCTGATCTCTCCTACGATCTCTTCAAGAAGGTCTTCCATGGTCACTATTCCTTCTGCAGCGCCGTATTCATTGAGGACTATGGCAATCGAGACTGATTCTTTCTTCATCTCCACCATCAGCTCGGATGTCTTTTTCATCTCAAAGGTATAATACGCATCCCTCATCACATCCTTCACTCTGAAGGACGCGTCCGAAACAAAAAAGAAATCCTTCAGATACACAACTCCTATGATGTTGTCCGTATCATCCTTGTAGACGGGAAGCCTCGAATACTTTTCCTCTTCAAAAAGAGCCCTTACTTCCTCGTATGTGGAATCAATGCCGACCTCGGCCACATCGATCCTGGGTATCATGATATCCTTTGCCCTGCAGTCGCCGAAATCGACCACATTCTTTATCATTTCCTTTTCTTCGCTCTCAAGGACACCCTCCTCATGGCTTACCTCAACCATTGTCCTGAGTTCTCCTTCGGTGATGCCGTCATTCCTGTCCTCGATATTTATATGAAAGATCCAGGCGATAAAAAAACACACCCTGTCTATGATCCATATTACAGGTGTAAGTATTATCATGAGGCAGTATATAGGGCCGGAATAAAAGAGGGATATCCTTTCCGCACGCGCAGAAGCCACATTCTTCGGGGTGATCTCTCCGAATATCAGGAGCGCCAGAGTCAATGCAAGCGTCATTATCCCGACATTTAAGCCTATCGATATGGCAACTGTCGTGGCCAGCGCTGATGCCGTGAGATTGACTACATTGTTCCCGATCAGGATCGATATCAGCATCTTTGAGTATTTTTCATGTATCTTCTGGACTCTCAGGGCCCTTTTGTCCCCTTCGTTTGCCAGCGTCCTGATGCGGATGCTGTTTGCAGTCGTCAACGCCGTTTCAGCCGACGAAAAAAACGCAGACAAGAGAAGAAGTATTCCCAGAACTATCCATTTAACGATCATAACACATCAACAGCCAGTTTCCTAAGGCTTCTGGCTGCCCCCGCGATATCATCACTCCCGAAAATGCCTGTCCCTACTCCGATGCCAAAGATGCCTGTCCCGCGAAGATCGTTCATGTTCTCATCAGCGATCCCGCCATGGGCGACCACCGGGATGGAAACAACGGAACACACTTCCTCAACTTCCTCAACATTTACAGTGCCTTTCTTTTTTCTCTTTCCCTTGTGGCTGACAGGACCCAAAAGCAAAAAGGATGCTCCATCCCTTTCGGCCTTTATGGCATCACTCACGGTTCCTATGACGACCCCGGCCGATCTGTCCGCACCGAACTTTCTGCGGATCTCTTTCGGATTGAAATCCTTTATCTCAACCACGATACCGTCAGCATCCACAGCCTCAGCCGCTTCCATATTCCCGTATACAAGAAAGGGAACATCATGCATCCCGCACATTATCTTGATCCTGACAGCCTCACGCATATAGTCATCTTCGGGAAGAGAATTATCCCTGAGCATTATGGTACTCGCTCCGCCCTCTATGGCCGCATCCACGGCATCATGAAGGCTGATGTCCGGCAGCAGCAGGGCGGAATCCGCCACAGCCATGAGCTGCATATCTCTTTTTTTCAGTAACATTTCATACCCCTCATCATTTATTGAAAAAATCCCTGAACTCCGTATACCCCTGAGCTGCAAGCGATTCCTTCTGAAACTTCCTGTTCTTTGCCATCGTGTCGATCCTGACCGTTTTGCCTTCCTTCCTTAAAAGATCCGCTTCCTTCATAATATTGCCAAGTTTTTCGGCATCGGCGCCTTTTTCTACCAGGAAAGCCATCTTGCTACTTTCATCTGACGGTCTGTACCCCTTTTCTGCAAGTATGGTAATGATCCTCTCAAATCCGATGGAAAATCCACAGGCAGGGACAGGATTTCCGGTAAAATTGCCGATCATTGCATCATATCTTCCGCCACCGGCTACAGAGGAACCAAATTCCTTCATCTCTATCTCAAAAATAGTCCCGGTATAATAAGACATTCCCCTGACAAGCGTAGGATCAAACTCAACCGAAAAATCGGAATTTCTCACGGCATTTACGGCATCCATGATGGATCTGATGCTCTGCGAGATCTGTGCGGTATTTTCTGACCCTGTCAGTTCTGCCACCTTTTGCGGGTCATTTCCCGCGTTTTCAAAAAGCGAGATATATTCATCCGTGCTGTCCCTGTCAAAGCCTGAATTAATAAGTTCCTCTCTTACACCCCCGATACCGATCTTGTCCATCTTGTCAAGGATGATGAATACCTCCTGCTGGCTTTCTTCTTCAAACCCGCACGATGACGCCATCTCTTTCAGCATCCTCCGGTCATTTATCCTGACCTTGAAGTCCTTCAGCCCCAGTTTCCCCAAAAGCGTCGTTGTGGCATTTATCAGTTCGATCTCCGCCAGTATCCCCGGCTCACCGAGGATGTCTATATCACACTGCATAAACTCCCTGAATCTTCCTTTCTGGGGCCTGTCTGCACGGAACACATTTCCCATCTGAAGCGCCTTGAAGGGCATGATGAGCTTTGAATTATTGCTTGCGTAATACCTTGAAAGAGGCAGAGTCAGATCATACCTGAGTCCGCTGTCGCAAAGATCATTTTCATTTTGTGCCCCGGATATATCGAGCTTTTCGCCTCTTTTCATGATCCTGAAGATCAGCTTCTCATTTTCTCCGCCCTGGTTTGAACAGAGATTTTCTATATGTTCAACACAGGGTGTCTGTATTGACTGAAAACCAAAGGATGTATAAACCTCCTTTACCAGGCGCACAACATGATCGCGCAGTTCCATCTCCTCCGGCAGTATATCCTTCATTCCGGTGACACTTTTTTTTATCAGTTCCATTTCAATCTCCTTCAGTATTTGATACAGGGATCATCCGAAAAACGGATTCCATCTTCTTTCATATCCTATGGTAGTAAACTCCCCGTGACCGGGATAAACATCCACATCATCCGGCAGGAGCATCAGTTTGTCCTCAATGGACGAAAGAAGCTGTTTCATCGATCCCGTGGGCAGGTCAGTCCTTCCCACAGACCCCGCAAAAAGGGTATCCCCGCTGATCAGGGCTTTTTCATTCTCAAGATAATAACAACAGCTTCCTTCGGTATGTCCCGGGGTCTCTATCATCTTTATCTTCAATCCTGCGATTTCAGTCTCCTGGCCGTCGCTTAATAAAACATCCGGCTTTACGGTAACACTGTAGCCGTAGCTTTCAAGCGACTCGTTCAGCTGACCATCCGACAGAAGCCTTTTTTCTTTTTCCGCGGCATATACAGGCACTCCCAGCGCATCAACAACACTGCTTACGCCTGTAATATGATCGAAATGCCCATGGGTAAGAAAAACGGCTCTGAGCGTCAGCCCCTTATCCTCCAGGTATTTCACTATCTTCTCTCCGGCATATGCGGGATCGAACAATATGGTCTCCTGTGTCTCGTCGTTTATTACAAAGAAAACATTTGTCTGCACCGGTCCTAAGACCATGCTCTTTATACTCACCTTAGCCACTCGTCCTTTCTATATCTATGATGCTCTGTATACTTCTGAGCTTTTCGACCATTCTCTTCAGTTCGTTAGTATTATGGATCTCAAAACCTATATTTATGGTCGCTACTCCCTGCTTGCTGGTCCTGGTATTACAGGAAAGGATGGTTATATTTGCCTCGGTGAACACTTTTGTTATGTCAACCAGGAGCCCGTTTCTGTTATTTGCATAGATATTGATCGCAGCCGCGTATCTTTCATTGCTTTCCTCTCCGGGGACAGACTCCCACTCGGCATCTATGAGCCTGCTCTTTTCATCCTCGGTCAGGCTTATGATATTGACGCAGTCAGTCCTGTGGATCGATATTCCCCTTCCTCTGGTCACAAAACCAATGATCTCATCACCCGGAAGCGGCGAGCAGCATTTCGAGAAATGCACGGAAACATCATGCACGCCTCTGACTATGATGCCTCCGCCCTGTCGTCTTTTGATCGACTTTTTGCTCTGCTCCTCTATCTCACTGATAACTTCCTCGTCCGAAAGATGCTTTGAATGGTCTCTTTCATAACCTTCAAGCATCCTGTTCACTACCTGACCCTCTTTGAGGCCACCGTGACCGATCGCCGCATATACAGCATCCCATTCCCTGAAACCGTACCTTTTGAGCACGGCATCCATATATTCGGGTTTCATGATATCGGTTACCTGTATGGCATGAGCCCTGCAGTACTCGTGAAAAGCTTCTTTTCCCTTTACGATATTGTCTTCCTTGAGCTCGTTCTTGAACCAGGCGTTGATCTTTGAACGCGCCTGGGTGCTTTTGACTATCGCAAGCCAGTCGCGGCTGGGGCCTTTGGAATTCTGCGAAGTGATGATCTCTATACGGTCGCCGTTATTGATCCTGTAATCGATATTAACAAGCTTGCCGTTGACCTTGGCTCCTATCATCCTGTTTCCCACAGCTGAATGGATGCTGTAGGCAAAGTCCACCGGCGTCGAACCGGACGGGAGCGTCTTCACATCACCCGTGGGCGTGAAGCAGTAAACCTGGTCCGAGAAGAGATTCAGATCGCCCTTTATGATGCTTAAGAACTCGGTATTGTCCGACATGTCCTTCTGCCACTCGAGGATCTGCCGAAGCCACGAAAGCTTTTCCTCTTCCTTCATGTCGGGATTCTTCCCGTCGCTTGACTCCTTGTATTTCCAATGAGCGGCTATACCGTATTCGGCAACTCTGTGCATTTCATAGGTTCTTATCTGTATCTCGAACGGGATCCCGTTCGGACCGATGAGAGTCGTATGAAGGGACTGGTACATATTCGGTTTCGGCATTGCTATGTAATCCTTGAACCGTCCCGGCATGGGCATGTACATCTCGTGGATGATTCCAAGCGCCGCATAACAGTCCTTGACCGAATCCACATAGATCCTGACTGCAAAAAGATCATATATCTGATCCAGGGTCTTTCCCTGATTGACCATTTTTTTGTATATGGAAAAGAAATGCTTGACCCTGCCGTCGACCCTCGCCCTGATGCCGGCATCATCCATATGCTGCTGCACCTCATTGACGATGCTTAAAACTATCCTTTCCCTTTCGCTCTTTTTTGCCGCAATCTTGTCTACCAGATCATAGTAGATATCCGGCTGAAGATACTTGAGCGACAAATCGTCCAGCTCTACTTTCACCTTTGAAATACCAAGCCTCTGGGCGATCGGAGAATAGATATCAAGAGTCTCTCTGGCGATTTCTATCTGCTTCTCAACGCTCTGATACTTCAGCGTCCTCATGTTGTGCAGCCTGTCCGCGAGTTTGATTATGATGACCCTGATATCCTTTGCCATGGCAAGGAACATCTTCCTGAGATTGTCTGCCTGGAACTCCATCTTATTGCCATGGTAGGAAAGCTTTGACAGCTTTGTGACGCCATCGACCAGATAAGCGATATCCTCTCCAAACTGCTCTTTCACCTCATCAAAGGAGATATCTGTATCCTCGACAACATCGTGAAGAAGGCCGGCCGCTATCGTCTCTTTGTCCATCTCAAGGTCGGCAAGGATTATGGCAACGCTTAAGGGGTGTATGATAAAAGGCTCTCCGGACCTGCGAAGCTGGCCCTTATGGGCATCAACAGCAAGATCATAAGCCTTTTTTATCACCGATATGTCATCGGAGGGATGATACTTTCTCAGTTTCCCAATGAGTTCATCATAGAGCTCATCACAGCTTAAGGCCTCCAGCATGGGCGAAATAGTGCCCCTGTCAAGTACAAAGTTCTTTTCTTCATGCTCAGCCATTTATCATCACCTCCTTTCTTATTTTCTTCCGTAATAAGTACAAAATTCAGACCTCTCCGGGTCTGAACAGTACGATCTGTTATTATTCTAATGATGCACTATATCGCAACCGGGATATTTTTAACCTGTTCTCCGTATTTATAATCGGTCAGCTCAAAGTCGTCAACCGTGAATTCATAAAAATCCTTTATATCCCTGTTGATGTGAAAAACCGGCGCCGGATACATGGGTCTTTCTATGAGTTCTTTTATTATGGGCACATGCCTGTCATAGATATGCGCATCCGCTATGACATGGACCAGTTCGCCGGCCTCCATGCCGCAGATGCTTGCAAGCATGTGGACCAGGACCGAATACTGGACGACATTCCAGTTGTTCGCGGTCAGCACATCGCTGGATCTCTGGTTCAATATGGCATTTAATACAAGCGCGCCTGTCTTCCTGTTCTGCGTGACATTGAAGGTCATCGAATACGCGCAAGGGTATAGCGCCATCTCATGAAGATCTGCATGCACAAACATATTCGCGATAATGCGTCTCGAAAACGGGTTGTTCTTCAGATCGTATATGACCCTGTCGACCTGGTCAAATTCACCTTCACTGTATTTGTGCTTCACCTGGAGCTGATAGCCGTAAGCCTTTCCGATGGAGCCGTTCTCATCCGCCCATTCATCCCAGATGTGCGCCTTCAGGTCGTTTATATTATTTGACTTTTTCTGCCATATCCACAAAAGCTCGTTTACGCAGGTTTTGAAAGCAACCTTTCTGAAGCTGAGCGCCGGAAACTCCTTGCCCAGATCGTATCTGTTGACCACGCCGAATTTCTTGATCGTATAGGCACTCGTCCCGTCCTCCCAGTGAGGCCTGACTTTTTCGCCCCTGGTATCCGTGCCGTTTTCAAGTATGTCAAGGCACATATCCCTGAATATCTCATCAGCCCTGCTCATCTTTTATGATCTCTCCTTTACAAAGCTTCACAAAGGTCTCGGAATCTACCGCGTCGCACATGAGCCTTCCCTGTACATAGTGAGCCTTGACTTTTTTCAGTTCCTCCAGCATATGCTCGTCCTCGACTCCGACAGCAGCAACCTTCTTGCCCATTTTTTTAATCAGAGCCACCAGCGCGAACCCTGCCTTTTCCATCTCTCCGGATTCCTCCGAAAAACATGTCCTGAGCACTTCCCTGTCTATCTTTACGATCGAGATCGGAAGCGCGGTCAGTTCCTCAAAGCCTCCCATCTTTTTACCGAACTGATCGGAGGCGATCTCCACACCATAGGATGAAAGCCTGTAAAGATTTCTCATCAGGCTTTCCTTTGAAAGTACCGCCCCGCTCTGGGTAATCTCAAAGATAAAGTTGCTGCCTGCGATGTCATACATCTTCATAAGCTCGATCATGTCATCGGCAAAGTTTCTCTGGATGCACTGAGCTGACGACAGATTGACCGTTATCTTTTTGACCTTCAGCTTTTTTAACGGATTGGCACTGACAAACTTGCAGACGCCCTCAAAGATCCGAAAGCCCATTCTGAGTATGATACCGCTTCTTTCCGCAACAGGGATGATATCGTCATTTACGATGAACTCACCGTTCGCGTTCCTGACTCTTGCCAGAGCTTCCGCCGCAAATATCTTTCCGGTCTTGAGATCATATATGGGCTGATAGAAAACCTCGATGTTGTTATTATCCATCGCTTCAAGGAGCATGTTTTCAAGGAGATCCTTCTGCTCCTTTTCCTTGATGTCATTCGGGCCGATGACCATATAATCCTTCCGGCCGTTCTCCTTCATCTCGGTCGCAAAGAACCTCAGTGTGCTGATCACATCATCTGCCGTACTGTAAGGTATGTTCTCTTTAGGAAAAGAAATGATGGTAGGATTGAGCTCTACCTTGATGTCATCCACGCTCCAAAGCGACATCAGATCCTGTCTGATCGAAAAAACTTCATTTTCAATATTTGCATTCCCGTCAAAGACGATGATAAAGTCCATCTCATCGGTATTGAACACCCCGCGTTTCTTTGAACCTTCAAGGTACTTGACGAGGGAAGCCATAAGCTTGTGGTATTTGTCATCGCCGTAAACATCCCTGAAAAAGCGGGACCCGGCAAGATTCAGATACATCAGGGACACCTGCTTTCCCTCGCTGTATATGCCGTCCAGATACTTTGCCAGCGCCTTGACATTAAAGGTATCGGTATCCTTGTTTGTATAGCTGCTGGGATCCTCGAGCCTCAGGTATATATAGATGGTACCTATCGCGACAGTCACGCTTGCAATCAGATGCCGGCGGTTGAACGCCTGAAAAGCCGCCCCGGCGGTCATGGCTATGCAAAAGACCGTTATGGCGTTTATCCTGGAGTGGTCTATCCTTTTCCTGAACAGGATGATATATGCGCAGCTGAGTACAAGAAATACAAGTCCGACTGCAGCGCCTATGTCGGTGGAATAACCATAGGAATAGATGCTCCTCACATCAATATAATAATCCAGCGGCAGGACATAGATCGCCGGAATCGCAAGCAGTTCAAGCAGGACATAGCCGAAAAGGGCTCCTCTTTTGAGCACTGCCCCGCCGTATATCTCGGTCAGGGTATAGAACAGAGCCATCGCTGCCACCAGCGTGAGCGTCACGATATAGGTCTTGCAGACGAACATGTTATAGCTTTCGGAAATCTTCCTGTCATTTGCAAGGTTGATGGTAAAAACGGACCAGATATCAAATACTATGCTGACCGCCACTGAAACCGAAAGCAGCTCAAAGGAAAAATCGGCCATCAAGCCTATCTTTTTCCTGGTCGAATTCATTATGATGATCATCACTGCAAGCACAAGTCCGATGATCTGCATATGTATGTTCAGATTGATCATGCTGTCCCCTCTATCCTTGCACATTTTTTGACACTTTAGTATACTACATTTTTAGAAAAGGGTCAAAAGGGAGGATATTTTTTTGATAGCTGCAAACAATGTTACCTACCGTGTAGGAAAAAAAGCACTTTTTGAAGATGTCAACATCAAATTCACCGAGGGAAACTGCTACGGCCTGATAGGCGCAAACGGCGCAGGAAAGTCTACTTTTCTGAAGATCCTGAGCGGTCAGCTTGAGACCACTTCGGGAGACATCTCGGTCACACCCGGACAGCGTATTTCCGTTCTCGAGCAGGATCATTTCAAATATGACCATGAGACTGTGCTCGATACGGTCATCATGGGCAACGAACACCTCTTCGAGGTAATGAAGGAAAAGGATGCCATATACGCCAAAGAGGACTTTACCGATGAAGATGGTGTAAGGGCCGCAGAACTCGAGGCAGAGTTTGCCGAGATGAACGGATGGGAAGCAGAGTCCGATGCCGAGACGCTCTTAAACGGACTTGGCATAGAAACAGATCTTCACCGCGCGCTGATGGGCGATCTGACCGGTAATCAGAAGGTCAAGGTCCTCCTTGCCAGAGCGCTTTTCGGCAATCCCGACATACTTCTCCTTGACGAGCCGACAAACCACCTCGATCTGGACGCGATAGAGTGGCTGGAGGAATTTCTGATAGATTTTGACAATACGGTCATAGTCGTATCCCACGACAGATATTTCCTCAACAAGGTCTGCACACAGACTGCCGACATAGATTACGGCAAGATCACTCTTTTTGCCGGCAACTATGATTTCTGGTATGAATCCAGCCAGCTTCTGATCCAGCAGATGAAGGAAGCCAACAAGAAAAAAGAAGAAAAGATAAAGGAACTGCAGGAATTCATCTCCCGCTTCTCGGCAAATGCTTCCAAATCGAAGCAGGCGACTTCAAGAAAAAGGGCTCTCGAAAAGATCGAGCTTGACAATATCAAGCCTTCATCAAGAAAATACCCCTACATCGATTTCAGGCCGGAGCGCGAGATCGGCAACGAGGTCCTGGCTGTTGAAAACCTTACCAAATATCAGGACGGAAAGATCATCCTGGATAATGTGACCTTTACCTTAAGGCGCGAGGACAAGGTTGCCCTGATAGGACCGAATGAACAGGCCATCACCATGCTCTTTAAGATACTCTCCGGGGAAGAGGAACCTGACAGCGGTTCCTACAAATGGGGCGTCACCACATCCCAGAGCTATTTCCCCAAGGACAATACCGAAGAATTCAACAACGATTATAATATAACCGAATGGCTTACGGGCTACTCGCCTGTAAAGGACGTGACCTATGTCAGAGGATTCCTGGGCAGGATGCTGTTTCCCGGCGAAGACGGAGTCAAAAAAGTCCGTATCCTTTCAGGAGGAGAAAAGGTCAGATGCCTTCTGTCAAAAATGATGATCTCGGCATCAAATGTCCTGATGCTCGACGAGCCCACGAACCACCTTGACATGGAGTCGATCACCGCGCTCAACAACGGGCTCATCAAGTTCCCGGGAGTAGTGATCTTTTCCTGTCACGACCACCAGTTTGTACAGACGACGGCAAACCGCATCATGGAGATCAGACCCGACGGAACCATCATAGACAAGATCACAACCTATGATGAATATCTTGCGACAAATACTGACGCGAGAAAGAATTTCATCTATACAGCAGATATTGAGGATGACGAAAACTGAAAACATGAACGTAACGGGTATAATAGCTGAATTCAACCCTCTTCACAAGGGACACAAGTATATACTCGACAGGGCAAGATCCGATGCAGGCGCTGACTGCGTCATCGTTGTCATGAGCGGCGATTTCACGCAGCGCGGCGATCCCGCGTTCTGTGACAAGCATCTGCGCGCTCTGATGGCGCTGAAGGCAGGCGCTGATATAGTCATAGAACTCCCGGTCAAGGCCGCGACCTCATCGGCCGAATTCTTTGCCTCCTCGGGGGTATTCCTGCTTGAGGCCACAGGCGTAGTCACGGATATGATATTCGGAGTGGAATCAAATGACAGGGATGCTCTTTCAAAGATCAGCGAAGTGCTGGCAGCCGAGCCCGAATCTTACAGAAGTAATCTTAAAGACGAGCTTAAAAAAGGCCGTTCCTATCCCACCGCCCGACAGACGGCTCTTTTGAACATACTTCCAAAGCTTCACGACCTTTCGATCATCATGTCCTCGCCCAATAATATACTCGCCATCGAATATCTGAAGTCGCTAAAGCGCCTGGATTCAAAGATACAGCCTCACTTCGTTTCCCGTCTCGGCGCCGGATACCATGACAATCTCATAAGCCCGGTGACATCATCTGCTCTGGCGATACGCTCCGCAATGATAGAAAGGGATGATATCGAGCCTTTAAGAAACGAGCTGCCGGAAAGCACCTACGAAATACTGGCAAATGAATACAAAAAGCTTCTGCCGATACTGGCTTCAGACCTGTCCTCGATGCTGAAATACAGGCTCGTAAACGCCATCTATGACAAAGAGGATCTGACCCGGTATGCAGGAGTATCAAAGAACATGGCTGACCGTATCGCAAGAAAAGCCATAAGCTTCATAGATACGGACGACCTGATACAACTGGTAAAATCAAAGGATCTGACTTATGCCCGTATAAGCCGCGCTCTTCTGCACATACTTTTGGGCATAAAAGCCCCCGAAGAAACTCTCGACGCTTCAAATTCCTATTTAAGGATACTGGGGTTCAGGGAGGAGGCATCTCCTGTAATAAAAAAGATCCGGGAAAATGCGCTTGTCCCGGTGATCTCACGTCCCTCGGATGCAAAAGATATACTTGCAGGAAGTGCACTGGACATGTTCAATGACACTTTGAGAGCTTCGGAAATCTATAATAAACTTGCTGAGGAAAAATATAATGCCGTCCCCGTAAACGACCTTTCAAGAAAGGCCGAAAAGACAGACGGCATCTGTATATGCTGATATTCTTTAATTCTTGAATGAATGGATCGGAGCCGGTATCCTTCCGGTACGGTTCACAAAATCATCGCATGAAAATCCGTTAACTTTCATTATCGGAGCATATCCCAAAAGTCCACCAAAGCTTGCCATGTCTCCGACCTTTTTTCCGGCCACCGGAATAACTCTTACAGCCGTAGTCTTATTGTTGACCATTCCGATCGCCATTTCATCGGCAATAATCCCTGCCACTGTCTCAGGCTTCGTATCTCCGGGAACAGCTATCATATCAAGTCCAACCGAACAGACACAGGTCATGGCTTCAAGTTTTTCTATCGAAAGCGCTCCGGCTTTTACCGCATCTATCATGCCCTGGTCTTCACTGACAGGAATAAAGGCCCCCGAAAGACCGCCGACATAGCTTGATGCCATCACGCCGCCTTTTTTGACCTGGTCGTTGAGCAGTGCCAGGGCAGCAGTAGTCCCGGGTGCTCCCGGCTGTTCCAGCCCCATCTCCTTTAATATATCCGCCACCGAGTCTCCTACCGCCGGTGTGGGCGCAAGCGAAAGATCGACTATCCCGAAAGGAATGTCAAGCCTTTTTGAAGCTTCCCTTGCAACTAGCTGTCCTACCCTCGTAACCTTGAACGCAGTCTTTTTTACCGTTTCGCAAAGCACCTCAAAGTCCTTATCCCTGACCTTTTGAAGCGCGGTTTTTACTACTCCCGGCCCGCTGACTCCGACATTTATGACAGCATCCGCTTCCGTCACACCGTGAAATGCACCTGCCATGAACGGATTATCATCAGGCGCGTTGCAAAGCACGACAAGCTTCGTGCATCCTATGGAATCCTTGTCCGCAGTCTTTTTCCCGGTCTCACAGATCACATCCCCCATAAGCCTGACTGCATCCATATTTATACCGGTCCTTGTAGAACCGGCGTTTATGCTTGACATTACCCGTTCCGTTGCGGAAAGCGCATCCGGTATGGATCTGATGAGCATCTCTTCAGCCTTCGTCATCCCTTTTGAAACAAGGGCACTGTATCCGCCGACAAAATTCACACCGACATTTTTCGCTGCATCATCAAGCGTTTTTGCGATCTTTACAAAATCAGCGCCTTCCCTGCAGGCTGATGAGCCAATCAGGCCGACTGGCGTAACCGATATCCTCTTGTTCACTATCGGTATTCCGTACTCCTTTTCGATGTCATTTCCGGTCCGAACGAGTTTTTCAGCCCTGTGCTCTATCTTTTCCCTTATATGGGCGCACAGCTTATCAATGTCAGGATCAATACAGTCGATAAGAGATATACCGAGAGTAATCGTCCTGACATCGAGATTTTCCTTTTCTATCATTTCATTGGTCTCAATGACCTCGTTCATGTTTATCATGTTTTTTTCCTATATCCTGTGCATCGAGTCGAAGATATCTTCCCTCTGGCAGTGTATCAGCACGCCCACCTTTTTCCCGATCTCTTCAAGTCCCGTTGCCAGTTCCGAAAAGCCGGTCTTTGGCTCCGACACATCCGCGATCATCATCATATTGAAATACCCGTTCACTATGGTCTGGCTGATGTCAAGTATATTCACATTCTGTTCTGCAAGATATGTACAGACACTTGCGATTATGCCCACGGTGTCATGTCCTACAACAGTGATAATTGCTTTTTTCATACCGTTAAAAGTTCCGTCCTTTCATTTCTTTTGCCTATGAGAACACGAAAATCCGAGAATCTGAAGGGTGTATCCGACATGGTAACTTCCATCCTGACGGTCTCGTAAGCAAGCTCGGCAAGGTTATTTTCCTGGCTCAGGTGCCCCAGGATAATATTTTCAAGCCTGTTGCCCAGCAGCTCGACCAGAAATCTTCCGCACGCATCGTTTGAAAGATGACCCTTGTCACCGAGTATCCTCTTTTTCAGCATATAGGGATAGGGTCCGACCTGGAGCATGTTCACATCATGGTTTGCCTCGACCATGACCGTGCTGCAGTCCTTCATGCTGTTTACAGTATAATCATCATACTTGCCGAGGTCAGTGATCACCCCCACAGACTTGCCTTTATTATCCAGCCTGTACGCCACCGGTTCAGCAGCATCATGCGATATCTTTACCGGCCTGATGCAGAAATCGCCGAGCATGAATGCGCGGTCTGCTTTTATCTCATGATAAAGCCCATCAGGGATCGCAGAAAATCTCGGCATCCTCTTTATCGCTTCTATTGTTCCTTTTGTAGCATAGATTGGGATCTCGTGTTTTTTAGAAATGACTGAAAGGGCGTTGATATGGTCGGTATGTTCATGTGTGACAAGGATCCCTGTCATATCTGAAGCAGTCAGTCCAATCTCATTGAGAGCTGCTTCGATTCTTTTTCCTGAAATACCGACATCCACGAAAAGATGTGTGTTATCATCGCCGATATATGTACAGTTCCCCGAACTGCCGCTGGCAAAATTACAAAACCTCATGAAAACTCTCCCTTTGGAAACTTATGTAATCCAAACAGGATTCATGATACACTATCTTGTAGCATATTGCAAGAGAAAACACTACATTAAGGGGGAGACAGGGGGAGACAGGGGGACGGTCCTTTTGTCTCCTCGTATTATATAGTCATACCCATTCTTTACCTTTTCTATAGGTATAGGGTATGCTGTTGAAGATGCTGTGGATTGGTTTTTGTCTCCTACCGCTTAGACGGTTATTGAAAGGCTCCAACCACAGCCTCTTTGT
>JAGACK010000006.1 GCA_017614155.1 Lachnospiraceae bacterium | reverse complement strand
TGCTGCATATACTCCCCTGCTTACGGCATCGCGATCCAGCGCATGTATCACCATGGATCGGCAGTAATCTTTTTTGATCCTTTCGCCCATCCGGTCTATCACAGCCTCATCGCAGCGCATCTCAAGATCAGAGCACATCTTGACGAATGCAAGCCAGATAAAAGGATTGAACCAGTATACGCATACCAGCAGAACACCGACCAACCTCGTGATATGATCCAGATTTTTAATGTGCATGCGCTCATGCTGCAATATATAGGCCTCTTCTCTTTCGTTCAGTCCGGTCTGCATGTATATCCTGGGTCTGAATACTCCCACAACAAATGATGTGTCGACATCATCCGACACATAGTAATCCATGTCGGACACATAATATGCTGTCTTAAGCGCGTTCACCATTCTGACGGTATTTACTGTCAGAAATGTCAGTATCACGATCATGCCTGCAATCCATACAAAAGCCGCTATGGTCCGCGGATCGGCATGCGAACACAGAAGGCCCGCTGACGCGCCGTTCTTATTATCATATTGTACCGGTACGCGGGCAGACCCTGCCGCGAGGGCGGGAAGTACGGCATTTGCCGCTTTGTTTATAGTTTCATCAGTTTTGCCGGACAGCCTTGCGATGTTCATCACGCTGAAGACCGTATCGAAATTCAGCGGACAAAGCAGTCTCAGTCCCGGGATCAGCCAGAACAGACAGGTCACCCCTTTGGGAAGATTGCGAAAGCACTTCCTCAGGATAAGGACTACGATGATCGCTATGCTGCCGTATATGCTCATTTGTAATACATGTTGAAATATGTTTTCCATAAATCGTCTCCAATGTCTGAATGTGCTTTCACTCTTCCGTCATATGTGTCTCGATAAGGTCGATCAGCTCGTCCGCTTCTTTTTTGCTCAGCCTGCCGTTGCCTAGAAATGCATTGACAAAAGCAGGCAGAGAGCCTCCGAAGCTTCTTTTTATCACATGTTCGCTTTCCTGCGACAGAACCTTTTCTCTGGGCACGATAACGGATACAACCGAATCGGTATTCCTTACTATGTTTTTATCGCAGAGCTTTTTCAGCATCGTATAGGTTGTTGATTTTTTCCAGGACAGGTCACTCTCACACAGCTTTACAAGCTTCCCTGATTCAACAGGCGCATTGTTCCATATGATGTCCATGATCCTGTATTCACTCTCACTGAGCAGCAAGTCAGACATAATGTGTTGTTACTCCTCCCTTCGGTACAGAAATAATTCGGTTTATAGCTATAGACCGATTATCAGTCTATACCCATAGACCAATCCTGTCAACTGTTTTTTTCAAAAAAAGTTCCGGTTCACGGCAGATGCATAACAGTGGTTAACTCCCCCAGGAACCTCGAGGGAAGGCGCTTTTTACCATAGAGCTGTTCCGTATATAGAAGGAACAGTTTCTGCTTTGCCCGGGTCACGGCCACATAGAAAAGCCGCCTTTCTTCTTCGACCTCGGAGGGCATGACTGCTTTCCCGTAGGGGACGGTGCCTTCGTTTAAGTCGGGGATGAAGACTGCCGGAAACTCAAGCCCTTTTGCGGCATGCATGGTAAGGATGCTGACCCCTCCCTGCGCGGATGGTTTTTTCGCATCTTCTTTCGCGCATCTGATCCATTCAGCTATGCTTTTATAAGGTTTTGCCCTCATCAGGATCTCATCAGCTGTTTTCTTTGCCGACAGCCATGCATCCCCGTTGCCCCCGGCTGTGCGCTTCAGATGATCGAGATATCCCATGACATTATAAAGATAATGGATCGCTGCGTAGGGCTTCAGTTTTTTCATCATGCTCCTGTCATGTTCCAGCCTCTTTACGGCATCATAAACCTCAGGATCGTCCCTGTAATAATCAAGCAGCCGTTTCATGTCTGTCTTTCCGTCTTCCAGCGCGCCCCTGTAGATGTTCCTTTCGGGACTGTTCATGATATTCAGGAATACTCCCCTTGAATCATCCCCGTCTGCAAATCTCATATAATCAAAGATCTCTTTTCCTATCCCGCTCTGATATATGCCGTACATTCTCTTTCCGGTATTGCAGGGTATCCCGCACTCCTTAAGCCTTTCCGAATACAGATCAATGGTAGTATTCGTACGAAGCAGCAGGGCGATATCCTCAAACGGCATGTCCGACTGCAATTCCCTTATCTTTTCGATGATAAATTCAAGCTGTTCATTCATGCCGGCAAATTTCACTGACATTACCTGCCCGTCTTCACTGCCGTATGCAGAGATGTTCTTTTCCAGCCTGTTTTTATTATGCATGATGACATCCGAAGCAGCCTGCACGATGCTCCTTCCCGACCTGTAATTAATCGACAGCCTGTAATCAGCCGCATCGGGATGATCGTCAAAAAATCTTTTCATGATCCCCGGAGTCGAGCCCCGGAAGCCGTAAACAGCCTGGTCATCATCCCCCACCGCAAAAAGATTTCTGCCGGACCCGGCCAGCAGCTTTATCACATCATACTGCACCTCATTTATATCCTGGAATTCGTCGATCTGGATATATCTGTATCTTTCCTGCCAGATCTCAAGAACCTTCTTTCTGTCCGTGAATAGGTCCCTGCACTTTAATAGCATGTCATCAAAATCAAGCAGCCTCATCTGATCAAGCCTGTGCCTGTAATTATCAATTACACTTGTAAGTTCATCGTCTGACAGTTCGGTACTGTTTTTCATTTCCCCTGTGTTTTTATAGCGGCTTACCGCCGAAACCAGATCCGCTATGAGCTGTTTTCTGTCATTTGTCACGATACCGGCTTTTTTCAGGATATCATTCAGTATCATGTACCTTGTTTCGTTTTTCAGGATATTTGATGAATTCAGATCAAGTGAATGTTTGAGAATGAGAAAAAAGATCGAATGAAAGGTTCCGAATGTAAGATATGGCGCCTGAGACGGCAAAAGTACGGAAGTTCTCCTTTTCATTTCATCTGCCGCGGCATTTGTGAAGGTGATCGTAAGTATCCCTCCGGGATCCACCTTCCTTTCGCAGACCAGATATCTGATCCTTTCGGTGATGACTGTGGTTTTGCCGGAGCCGGGACCGGCCGTCACCAGCGCCGGACCCGTGTCATGCCTTATCGCGGCTGACTGCTCCTTTGAAAGTCCTTTATCCATTAAGCATTTCTATCCCTTTTCTTATTCTTTTCAGGGACTCTTCCCTGCCCAGAAGTTCCATCAGTTCCGTGGCGCCTCCCGGAGTTGACTGTTTTCCCGAAACCGCGCATCTTAAAGGCCACAGAACAAACCCGTTCTTATATCCGTTTTCCGAGGCAAACCCGGTAAGGAGCGTATACAGGGCATCATTTGAATAATCTTTCTGTTCCTCCAGCAAGGGCAGTATCTTTTGGAGCACTTCCAGCCCGGAGGCTGCGTCAGTCTTCATCTTTTTGTGAGTGTACATGGAGATATCATAATCCGGAAGTTCTTCCAGAAAATCTATATGATCTCTGATATCACAGAAGGTCTCAATCCTGGTATGCAGAAGATGCGCCACCTTTTTAAGATCCATGTCCCGCTTTATCACCTCTTTGATATACGGAAGCGCCATCTCATAAAAGCGGTCAAAATCCATGGCCTTTATATATTCGCCATTCATCCAGCGAAGCTTCCCATAATCAAAAACAGCCGGAGATTTGCTCATAAGACGATAATCAAATTTTTTTATCAGTTCCTCTTTTGTCATGATCTCCGCATTGTCCGGAGACGACCAGCCAAGGAGCGCGACAAAATTTACTATCGCTTCAGGAAGGAAACCCTGTTCCAGAAGATCCTCAAACGAGGAATGACCGGATCTCTTTGAGAGTTTTTTGTGCTCCTCATCCGTGATGAGCGGACAGTGTACATATACCGGCACATCCCAGCCGAAGGCTTCATACAGCCTGTTGTATTTCGGAGAGCTTGAAAGATACTCGTTTCCCCTGACTACATGTGTGATACCCATCAGATGATCATCCACAACATTTGCAAAATTGTATGTCGGGAAGCCATCGGATTTGATCAGTATCATGTCGTCAAGTTCCGAATTGTCCACGCTGATATCTCCGTAGATCTCATCATGAAATACGGTAGTACCTTCTGTCGGATTGTTCTGCCTGATGACAAAGGGTTTTCCGGCCTTCAGGTTCTCTTCGACCTCTTCCCTTGAAAGGGAAAGACAGTGTTTGTCATATACGGTATATTCCTTTCCATCCGCATCGTTTCCGCACTTTAAGGTTTTCAGCCTTTCAGGCGTGCAGAAACAGTAATATGCCTCTCCTTTTTCCACAAGTTCTTTTGCATATTTCATGTACAGTCCTTCCCTGACTCTCTCAGACTGCACATAGGGACCGTACTCTCCTTCCCTGTCCGGACCTTCATCATGCTCAAGCCCGGCCTTCTGAAGGGTTCTTTTTATGATATCGACAGCCCCTTCGACCTCTCTTTCCTGGTCGGTATCCTCGATACGAAGGATGAAATCCCCGTCCTCATGACGGGCTATGAGATAAGCGTAAAGCGCCGTTCTCAGGTTGCCGACATGCATCCTTCCGGTCGGCGATGGAGCAAATCTTGTTCTTACTTTTGTCATTTTTCTCTCCTTTATTATCTCTTACCTCTTTCTCCTGCGTGCCCAGAGCACTATGCCAAGCAGCAGGATCAGGGCCGGAACCAGTATGATAAATACCAGACTGTATAATATCACAAAAGCAGCCGAAATGGTAAGATACTCTGTTCCATAATTCTTTACGGGTATGAGCGGTCCTGTCACCACCGGCGTCATATCCTTTGCAGCGTCCGAGATCATCGTGATATTTGCATCCCCCACAACACGGTATGCGTCATCAGTAAAAGCCATCGCGCTTGTAAACAGCGCTATCTTTGTATCATCTTTTGTGATATAGACACCTGTCCTGAAAGGGCCTTTGACATCTTCGGGCGCCCTGTCCAGGCTGTCGCCTTCACTCAGGTCCTTTTTCATGAATGAATCCTCGGAAGTCATGAGCACATCCATCACAGAAGCACTGTCCTCATCTGTATCCTCCTCCACATTTATCGCCTGTGAATACGGCATAAAGATATATCTTTTCTGCAGGCTCACGGTCTTTGTTACCGGAGTTTCAAGCACCCTTGGCAAAAGATACAGAGGATTGTTCCCATAATACCTTGCGGCATCCGTATCCTGTATAAGACCTTCGCTTACGGTCACGCCATAATCCGAAAGCAGGTTATTGAACCCGGAAAGTTCCTTGCCGTTCTCGCTGTAGCCTGAAATGATGACAGCCGATCCTCCGCCATCGAGGTAATCAGTGATCTTCTTGCAGTCTTCCTCGGTATAATCCTCAAGCGGGGCCGCGATCATGATCATGTCACAGTCCTCTATCTTTGATACTGCCAGGAGGTTTTCTTCCACAGGTGTGATACCGACCTTATTTAACGCCGAGAAAAGCATCCCCAGCTCAGTGATCCGAAACTCGCCGTGTCCCTGAATGACCTTCATGACAGTCTTTCTGTCGCTCGTCACACGGGCTATGGCGGAAATGATCTGCCCTTCCGCATCAATGCCTGTAACTGTCTCCGAAAAAGTCTGATAATCGACCTGGGTCTCAAACAGATCCGAGGATGCTACCTTTTGGACATTTTCTCCGCATACCACTAAAAGATCCCCTCCGGCAACGGTTTCATCTGTATATTTTGCCGCAAACTGCGGATCTTTTGTCAGATCGATATATTTAACGCTGATATGATCGGAATATGCTTCAAACTCATCAAGGGTTTTTGTGACCGGCATTTCGATCCTGTCTTTTTCCGACAGCGCAAAGATCGTGATATCCCTGTCGATACCGTCCAGATAATCCTTTGACTCTTTGCTTATCGTAAATATCCGGTTCTCTGTGAAATCGTACTGCATGATATCATCCGGAAGCCTAAGGACCAGGTAATTCAGTCCCACTGCAGCGGCAAAAGCGATCACGACCGCAGTCACGCTGTAGGCAGAAAGCTTCGCTGTCTGAGATGAGACCGAAAACCGTCTCTTCTGGATGCTTTCGTATGTAAGAAAGATCATAAGTATTATGATTGTAAGATAATATACTGCTGCCCTTATATCAAGGATTCCGTTTATCAGGTTATCAAGTCTCTTTGAAATGTCAAAAAGGGACAGGATACGCTTTATCAGCGCAGCATCATCCGGCAGGAGGCTTACTATACCCCCCATGAGATATGTTATGAACAAAGCCGCAAATGTAAGCACCGCCGCAATTATCTGATTTTCCGTCAGTGACGAAATAAAGAGACCTATGGCAAGACATGTCGCCCCGAAAAGAAAATATGCAAGGATTGCAACATATGATTCCGAATAGCAGACCTTGCCGAACGTCCCGAGGATCAGCGGAAAAACTGCTGCCATGATCACGGGTATGGCCAGGATCGCAAGCAGCGCAAGGTATTTCCCGATGATGATCCGAAGAAGCGGCATCGGTGAAGAAAGGAGCAGCTGATCCGTTCTTGTCCTCTGTTCTTCGGCTATGATCCTCATCGTCAGCAGCGGTGTGATAAACAGAAATATCACTATGGCTGAATTTGCGACATAGTTGACAGTCGGATATCCCCCGGTCAGATTGTATGCGGTAAAGTATATGCCCAAAAACAGCAGGTTTACCGCTACAAACAGCGCCCCCGTCACAGAATAAAGATAAGCGCGGAGTTCTTTTTTCATCAGTGCCTTCATGACTTCACCCCGCTTTCTGCAGATCCATCTTCTGTTTCTTTATCGCCGTTCTCCAAAACTGCATCTTCCGTCTCTTTATCGCTGTTTTCCGTAAGTGTCAGATAGATATCTTCCAGGGAATCCGTTATGCTCTTCATCTCAAGGATCGGGACCGAAGCTGCCGCAAAAGCAAAGAATATCTGCTCCCTGATGTCATTTCCTGCCGGGCAGCTGATCATGACATCTGTAGTACCGTCTGCCAGACCCTTTGTATCCCAGGTTTTCTCACCGGTCAGCGTTTCCGACAGTATGCTGTCCGTTTTCTGCGCTGATGCCCTGACATTAAGCTCAATGCGTGTCTTTCCTGCCATTGAGCTTCTGATGTTTTCTGCCGTGTCGGATGCGACAAGCTTCCCGTTCGAGATGATCATGATATGATCGCAGACTGCGCTGATCTCCTGAAGTATGTGTGATGACAGCACAATGGTCCGTCCCGGCCGAAGGCTTTTGATCAGTTCCCTCATTTCCATTATCTGCTTCGGATCAAGCCCGACAGTCGGCTCATCAAGTATTATCACATCAGGATAACCCAGGATAGCCTGTGCAAGACCTGTCCTCTGCTTATAGCCCTTTGAAAGATTCCTTATGAGCCTTTCGGAAACATCCGACACCCCTGTCTTTTCCATCACCTCTTCCACTGCATGGCGTCTTTCCTTTTTTCCGATGCCCTTCAGTTCCGAAGCAAAATGCAGGTATTCCCTCACAGTCATATCCGGATACACCGGCGGGATCTCCGGAAGATATCCTATGTTCTTCTTTGCCCTGTACGGCTCCTTCAGGACATCAAAGCCGTCGATCAGGACAGTCCCGCTGTTTGAAGCAAGATATCCGGTCAGTATGTTCATCGTTGTCGATTTTCCGGCGCCGTTCGGTCCCAGGAATCCATAGATCCTGTCTTTTTCAAGCCTGAAACTCAGGTTGTCGATTGCAGTCTTTTTTCCGTATCTCTTTGTCAGTCCGCTTACTTCTATCAAAGCATTATCCTCCCCGGGCAGTATGAAATACTATATACTCCCAAAATATGTCCTGTCTGTGAACTTCAGATCCCGGAATAATCTTTAAGCCAGTTTCTTTCATCCTCATCCATGAAAGGCGAAAGCGCGTCATATACTTCCTTCTGGTATGACTCATAATAACCTCTCTGCATGTCGCTTAATAGGCTTTTGTCCATCGCCCTGTCGTCGATCGGGACTTTCGTGAGGCTTTCAAAGCAGTAGAATTCTCCGTCCGGGGTAGTGTTCTTTTTCTTTACAAGGAGGATGTTTTCAGTCCTGACGCCAAACTCTCCCTCCCTGTATACCCCGGGCTCATCGGAAATGACCATCCCCGGCTCGAGCATCACATCCGTATCAAGCGCCTTCATCCTGATGCTGCAGGGACCCTCATGCACATTCAGCATGTAGCCAACGCCGTGTCCCGTTCCGTGCCTGTAGTCATAGCCCTTTTTCCAGAGCCCGTTTCTTGCAAGTATGTCGATATCATACCCCATACATCCCTTCAGGAATACGCAGTTTAAAATCTCCAGCATTCCGGCAGCCACGAGCGTGAAGGCCTCTTTTTCTTTCGGGGTCAGTTCGCCCATAGCTATGGTCCTCGTGACATCCGTAGTTCCGCCCAGATACTGTCCGCCTGAATCCACCATGTAAAGTCCTCTGTTTTCAACGATCGCGCAGCTTTCCTCTTTCGGACTGTAATGGATGATCGCAGCATTTTTCCCATAGGCAGAAATGGTCTCAAAGGACAGATCCCGGAACTCGGGGATCCTTTTTCTGAAGCCAAGCAGAGTTTCCGCAGCCTTCGTTTCGCTGAGCCCACTGCCGTTTTCGCCCATCCATCTGATGAACCTGGTCAGGGCAAGAGAATCCTTCAGATATATATCCTTCAGCCTTTTGATCTCTGTATCGTTCTTCACGGCTTTCATCATGCGCACAGGCGAACTCATTTCCGTTATCTTCGATCTTTTTTTGATCAGCCTGTAATGCAGATAACCCGTAGTGGAAAGGTCCAATGCTGTTTTCTTTCTGACTGATCCCGATCTCAGAAAAGACTCAGCATCCGAGTATGGCCTGATTATGATCCCCTGATAAGCTATCCCTGACTTTCCGTCTCCCGCAAGAAGATATGCCTTTTCATCCGTTATATAAAGATATGCCATTGCCACAGGATTGTATTGCACATCTCTTCCCCTGATATTGAGCACATATGCAATCTCATCAAGGGCGCTGATAAAGATCGATGAAACCCCGGCCTCCTTAAGTTTTTCCCTGACTGCGCCAAGTTTTTCTGCTGCGTTTTTGCCCGTGACATCATCCGGAAGGCTTTCTATGGGAGACGACGGAAAAGGAGGCCTCTTAAATATTTCAGATGTAAGATCTTTCTTGTATGCCAGTTTTTTTGCGATCTTTTTGAATTTCAGGGCAAGTTTAGCATTCACCGTCCGGCCGTCAAACCCCAGCACTCCTTTTTTTGACAGGTTCTTTTCCAGAAAGCTGAAAATATCAGGAACTCCGTCCGTTCCGGACTTCATAAGCCTGATCCCGCTCCCCTCAAGTTCTTTCTCCGCCTGGATGAAATATCTGCCATCCGTCCATAAAAACGCGTCATCGGCAGTTACCAGAAGCTCCCCCGCCGATCCGGTAAATCCCGAAAAATACTCTCTTACCTTGAAATAGTCACTGACATATTCCGAAAAATGAAAATCGGATGTGGGAATGTAATAGGCATCCACCCCCTCACTTTTCATCCTTTCCCTTAACTTCCGTAACCTTTCCCTGATCTCGTTCATCATCCTTCATCCCCCGAAAAAAACCTGTCACAGCAGATATGCCAGACCGTACTTTTCATTGCTGATATCCGTTTCCTCCTCCCCAAGGAAGGGATGAGAATCCGCAAAATCAGATGCAAGCTGCAAAAGCTTTGCATCCGTAAATATATCCCCTATCCTGAAGGAAAGCTCTCCTGACTGCCTGAACCCGAATATATCTCCCGGCCCGCGCAGCTTCAGGTCTTCTGAGGCAACCTTAAAACCGTCGTTTGTGGAATTCATTATCTGGAGCC
This sequence comes from Lachnospiraceae bacterium, assembly GCA_017614155.1. Lineage (GTDB taxonomy): Bacteria > Bacillota > Clostridia > Lachnospirales > Lachnospiraceae > NK4A144. The sequence continues at coordinate 10,150 of JAGACK010000006.1, read as the reverse complement.
TTTCATTCATCTCCCTGCTTTTTGAATTATCCATGAAGATGCAGTAGCTCTGGCTGTTCCCTCTGCCGATCCTGCCCCGGAGCTGATGCAGCTGCGAAAGGCCGAACATGTGGGCATCCTCTATGAGCATGACAGTGGCATTGGGTACATCCACTCCGACCTCGACTACGGTAGTTGAGACAAGGACATCCGTATTGCCTTCCGAGAAATCCCTCATCACGGCATCCTTCTCCTTTGGTCTCATCCTTCCGTGAAGCATGCCCACCCTGACCTTCTCTCCCAGTTTTTCCCTGAGAAGACAGGTGTAATCTTCCACATTCTCACAGTCGGAGCTTTCGCTCTCCTCTACGAGCGGACATATTACATACGCCTGATGCCCTGCTGCGACCTCATCCTTTATGAAACTGTATGCTTTGGGCCTGTACCGCCTGTCCACCACGCAGTTCTTGATCGGGAGCCTGGATTTCGGCAGTTCATCCATCACGGAGATATCAAGATCCCCGTAGATTATGATCGCAAGTGTCCTGGGAATAGGCGTTGCGCTCATCACGAGCACATGCGGCATCTTTCCATTACATTTGTCAGAGAGAGCTTTTCTCTGCCCGACCCCGAACCTGTGCTGCTCATCCGTTATCGCAAGAGCAAGACTTTTGAAACTGACCAGGTCGGTTATCAGGGCGTGCGTTCCTATTACAATCTGAGCCTGACCTTCCTCTATCCTCTTTCTTGCTTCTCTTTTTTCTTTCTCTGTCATGCCTCCGGTAAGAAGCGCGCATTCTATACCCAGCCCTTTTACTGCCCGGCTTATATTCTTCATATGCTGGATCGCCAGCACCTCAGTCGGCGCCATGAGCGCTGCCTGATATCCGTTTCCCGCAACGGTCAGCATCGCAAGAAGGGCCACCACCGTTTTTCCCGATCCGACATCCCCCTGTATAAGCCTGTTCATGGCATGATCCGAGGAGAGATCCTTTATTATATCCTCATAGGTCCTTTTCTGGGCATTGGTCAGCTCATAGGGCAGTGTTTCCATGAAGCGCGTGCAGAGCGCATTCTCTATGATCTGAAATGCATTCTCAGTCTTCTGCGCGCTGTCCCTGAGGCGTCTGACATTTCTGATAAAGAAGTAAAACTCATTGAATGCCAGTCTTTTCCTTGCATATGCCGCCTCCTTCATATCTTTCGGGAAATGGATTTTCTCAAAGCTTTCGGACAATCCCGGCATATCAAGCTTCTGCCTTTCCTCATCCGAAAGAAAATCTTCCGGAAAGCAGCATTCGCCAAGCACGGTCCTGACTGCCTTTTCAATGGTTTTCCCGGTCAGCCCCTTTGTCAGATGGTAAACAGGCGTCAGCTGTCCCCTGAAAGACTCATATTCGCCGGGATCGATCATCTGGCATTGCGTAAGGCTCAAGGTATCCCTCCTGATATCCGCCCTTCCGCAAAACACCTTTGTCATGCCCGGATGCAGAATCTTTTTCAGATACGGCATATTGTACCACGACAGCAGCACCGTTCCGGTCTCATCCTCCGCCACGACATTCAGGATGCTCAGGCCTTTCACATGAAGCGTATTTGCAGTTCCCCTGATCGTCAGCCTGACTGCTGTTTTTTCTTTTGGCACTATATCCTTTACCTTCACAGGCTCGGGAAATTTCGAATAATCTGCCGGAATATGGTTTAGAAGATCCCACAAAGAACAGACACCCACTCTCCTGAAAAGAGCGGCTGTCCTGTCCCCTATTCCCTTTAAGCTGGTAATATCATCTGAAAGTTCCATGGATACAGATCTTCTCGAAGGATATCATTCCACCGAAATGATGTAATAATAGATCGGCTGTCCTCCCCTGTGTATCTCAAATTCCAGGTCAGGATACCTCTTTGACAGTTTTTTCATCAGTTTTTCAGCGCTTTTGGGCTCAACATCCTCTCCATAATAAATGCTCACGAGGCTGTCATCATCAGTGATGAGGCTCTGCGTCATCTCGATCGTTACCTTGTCAACATCCTTGCCGACTGCCAGAATGGATTGCTCGCCTATTCCCATGATATCTCCGGACTTAATCTCCTTGTCATCTATCATGGTATCTCTTACCGAATAGGTCACCTCTCCTGACCGCACATTGGCCATCGCCTCCTGCATGCTTTTCGCATTTTCATCGGGCGAAAGATCCGGCATATAGTTGATCAGCGCCGCTATACCCTGCGGAACCGTCCTGGTCGGGATGACTATGACATTTTTGTCATCAGACAGCTCAGAAGCCTGATTGGCCGCTAGTATGATGTTCTTATTATTCGGATAGATAAATATGTTATCCGCATTTATCTTTTCGATCGCATTTATCATGTCTTCGGTCGAGGGATTCATGGTCTGTCCGCCGGATATGATCACATCCACGCCCAGATCCGTAAAGATCTCATCAAGCCCGTCTCCGACAGATACCGCGATGAAGCCGTCCTTTTTCCTCGGTCCGGGCTCTTCTATCGTCGTGTCTTTTTCTGCTTCTTTTGAGCCGTTTCTGCTGACCGGTACGGGCGCATCCGCAGTTCCTGCAGGCCCCGTAAGATTCAGCTCGGAAGGATCCTTTTCCACATATTTTCCTTCATCGAGTTTGAACAGTCTCTCGGAATGCTCTTCTCTCATATTGTCTATCTTCATGGATGTGAGCGACCCGAAAGTCAGCGCCTTTTCAAAGGCCAGTCCCGGATGATTCGTATGCACGTGAACCTTGACTATCTCATCCATGGCTACACAGACTATGGAATCACCGATGGATTCAAGATAAGCCTTGAAATCCTTTTCATTCTTTGCGTTGAAGACCCTGTCAAGCAGGATGATGAACTCGGTACAATAGCCGTATTTGATCTCGGCGTTCGCTACAGCATCACGATTTATGCCGCCTTCCTTTGATCCGCCGCCCGAAAGGCTGTCCGGGTCGAACTTTCCGGCTTTTCCCAAAAGAGCATTATACGCCCCGGTAAGTACAGCAAGAAGGCCCTGTCCGCCCGAATCAACAACTCCGGCCTGCTTTAGCACCGGGAGAAGATCCGGCGTCGTCTGAAGGACAGCATCCGCATGCTCAACGATGCCTCCAATGAAAGATTCAAGATCATCTGCGGTATCACAGGTCTGGCCTGCTTTTTCGGCCACACCCTTTGCGACCGTCAGTATCGTGCCCTCCTTTGGCTTCATGACAGCCTTGTAAGCCGTCTCGCAGGCTTTATTGAAAGCAGAAGCAATGATCTTTGCGTCTATTGTTTCGTGTTCATTTATCTCCTTTGTCAGGCCTCTCAGAAGCTGTGAAAGGATAACTCCGGAGTTTCCTCTCGCCCCGCGAAGCGAACCCATTGATATCGCCTTGCACAGCGACTTCATATCATAATCATCGCCCAGGGCAAGCACCTCTTTTGCAGCCGACATGATCGTCAATGTCATGTTCGTGCCGGTATCTCCGTCAGGCACCGGAAATACATTCAATTCATTTATCCTGTCTTTCTGTGAATTCAGTTCGGAAGCTCCGGCAAGCAGCATCCCCGCTACTGCCTTTGCATCAAGTGTTGTAACAGACAACTTTTTATCCTCCAAAAACCGCAAACGGTCAATATGCGTTATCCTCAGTCGATAACACGCACGCCTTCCACATAGATATTTATCTTTTCAACGGAAAGACCCGTATATTCCTCTACCTTATACTTGACATTGCTCATCAGATTGTCGGCAACAGCTATGATGCTGACACCGTAGGCAACGATAACATGGAGATCGATATATATCCTGTTTTTATTGAGTACTACATTGATCCCTCTGGTCAGGCTCTCCTGCTTCAGCAGCCTGACGAGTCCGTCCTTCATGGAGTAACCGGCCATACCGACCACCCCGAAACACTCCATGGCTTCGGTTCCCGCATATTGGGCTATAGTCTCCGTATCAATGAGTATATTGCCCAGATCGGTATTCATATGTCCCTTCATAAACTAATCCTCCTATTGATAATGATGTCAGATTATCGCAGTAATGCTCACGCTCCTGTTCTGCGACAGGTCCACGATCTGTTCGCCGCACTTGACCACGGGTCTGGACAGATCATTGCGGTTATTCATGAGCACCTCGCCTTCAAGCCCGTTTGAAAGCCTTACCTTGTTTCCTATCAGCTCGTCCACTATGTGCTGAAGGAAGGTAGTAATATAAAATGTATCGTACTTCTGGAGACTCTCGTCTTCTATTATCTGTATAGCCTTGTACGGGCACATGGGATCCCTGTAGGTTCTCGGGGATGTCATTGCCTCATAAACATCGGCTATGGCTATCATCTTTGCAAAAGGATCGATCTCTGCAGCAGTCAGCCCCTGGGGGTAGCCCGTACCGTCAACCCTCTCGTGATGCTGGAGCACGGCATTCTTGATATGCTCATTTACTCCGAATGACTTTGAGAGCAGATAATAGCCGTGGAAAGCATGTGTTTTGATCAGGTCGAATTCCATCTTTGAAAGCTTCTCCGGTTTCCAGATGATCTCCTGAGGAAGCAGGAACTTTCCGACATCATACAGAAAGCCCGAATAAACAAGGATCTCCGTATCCTGGGGTGTCAGGTTGAACCACCTTGCCATCACCTTGCATATCAGAGCCACATTCAGGCCATGCGCGAAAGACATGGTCGATTCGCTTTCCGGAACCATGAGATTGATATAGGCAAAAAGCCTCTTTCCCAGCAGGTCATCAGGACACAGTTTCCATGCCATATCCTTCAGTTCGGCAAACCTGAAAGGGACCTTGTTGTATATGAAAGAATCCACGGCAACCTTGTATGCTATCAGGTTTTCATGATAGGTTTCCTTGAATTTTCCAAAATCCTTTGAAAGCCTTACCTTTTCGTAATAAGTCTCGGCAAAATCCGACGGTTCCATAACCGAAACGCTCATCAGCCTGAATGCAGTCAGCTTCTGCCTGATGATATTATCAATCTTTGTTCCCTTCTTTATCGCGACATTTCCGCCGACTACTATATCCTCACCCAGGATCTGTCCGTCCTGAAGCGCGATCGTAGCTACAACTTCCATATAACCTCTCCTTATCAAAATGCCCACTCGAAATTATTATAAATATGAGAGAAACTAAAGTCAACGAATTCCGAAATCTACACAAAACAGAGATTTCGTGATAAAATACTAGCCATGAGATTCATAGAAAGGCTCTATTTCGGAGAGCGGGCAAAAAGAAAAAGCGGCAGGCTCATAAAAAGGATCCGAAAGGGATCCCGCCTTACGGGAGCATATGTCATCTGTCTTTCAGAGGGCAGCACAGACCCCATGGAGTTTTACAGCGCCCGGCTCCTTTCACAGGATTATTACAAAACACACGAACCCACGATACTCGGTATCGCCGCAGACGAGGACGAGGCCGTAGAGGTCGTATCAAGTATAATAAAGGACTGTATCGAAACGACAGGCTCTCTTGATGTCAGAAGCTTTACCAGGCATCTTGCGGGAGTATCTGCCGACGGCGCAGCCGGGGAGTAGCTCTTGAGCGTATTGTTAACAGTCTTAAAGATCATAGGGATCATACTTCTTTCGCTGCTTGCCCTGATACTGCTGATCCTTGTCATAGTGCTCTTTGCCCCCATCGGATATGACGCTGACGGCATATATGATGACGAGAACAAACCGCTTATCAATGTACATGCCCACTGGCTTTTAAGGATCATCCGCTTCCGTTTTACCCTGAACGGAAAAGAACAGGAAAAAGAACTCAGGATCCTCTTCTTTAAGGTCTATCCCAAAAAAGAAAAGGAAGAACAAGAAGACAGGGAAGAGAATCCCAAAGACCCCGTAAAGGAAGAACCCCCCGAAACCGTGTCTAAAGAGCACGAAAGCGCCGAAAAAGCTTTTGAAAGGGCTGAAGAAAAGATCTCTTCCGATGATACCTGTGTCCCGGATGAATATGAAGCTTCTGAGAGTTCCGATGAAGAAAAGCCTGAAAAAAAGCGCGTTTCTGTATTTAAGAAGGTATCCGATGCCTATAATAAAATAAAATACAAAATCAGGGATATTTGTGATAAAATAAGAGACGGCCGCACGAAGGCCGAAGATATGATCGAAAAGCTCTCCGATGACCGCACAAAAAATGCCATCATCGAGCTGTGGGAGGTCTTAAAGCGTCTGCTGTGGCATATCAGGCCGCGCAGGTTCAGGCTTTACCTTCATTACGGAATGGACGATCCTTCGCTTACCGGACAGATCTATGGGGTGTACACTTCTTTCTATCCCATCCACATGGGAAAGCCCGTGATTGTACCGGATTTTGATAATAAATGCCTTGAGGGGAACTTTCTCATAAAGGGTCATGTACAGCTCTTCTTTGTCCTGACCGCCCTGATAAGGCTGTACTTCAACAAGGATGTAAAACGGCTCTATGCCATGATCAAAAAATGAAATATGCGCGATGCGCGGAAATGAGGGTAATTATGGCTGATGTAAATATCGACAATATGATCAATTCGCTGATGAGCGGCATGGAAGGCTTCTTTTCGACAAAGACCGTAGTAGGCGAGCCCAAAAAGATTGATGATACGATCATCATACCTTTGGTCGATGTGACCTTCGGAATGGGCACCGGAGCAGGAACCAACGACAGAAAAGCCTCCGGCGGCGGCGGAATAGGAGGAAAGATGACGCCGTCTGCGATACTGATCATAACCAACGGCACGACCAAGCTCATCAATATAAAGAATCAGGATGCCGTTACAAAGATACTTGATATGGTACCGGATGTGATAAACAAGCTTACCGAGAAAAAGGACGGTCCGACGGAACTGTCGGATAAAGAAGTCATGGACCTGGCTTTTGACAGGGCAGATGACGAATAACCAAGCATTAAAAACGGGGGCGGTTCAAAACCGTCCCCGTTTCTGTCTGATTTTTATCAGGCTCTTTCAACAGCGCCTGCGCGAAGGCAGCGGCTGCATACATAGATCCTCTTGGGAGCTCCGTTAACCTTGCACTTCACTCTCCTGATATTGGAATTCCAGATCCTGTTGGATCTTCTATGTGAATGGCTCACGTTATTTCCGAAATGAACGCTCTTGCCGCATATTGCACACTTTGCCATGACTACACCTCCCTTAACTCTTATCTTTGAGCACATGGGCTCACAACAAAGGACATTCTATCAGATTATAACGGCAAAATCAAGGATTATTTTCAGGCGCTTTTTCCCGAAGCGCCGTCGGATAATTTTCTTTTAAAATTTAGCCTTAATGGTATAATAATCATATATATTTACAGGAACCACCTATGAACAATACCATTGCCATACAGGAGAAAAAACAATGACCGAGTCAGACAGAATGGAAGATGATCAGCTCGAAACCGTAAGCGGAGGAGGCGGCCGGACCAAATGGGGTTTCAATTATGATGACAAAGGAACAGTTTATTTCAAAGGCTTAAAGATCAATGCTGCAGACTGGGCGTGGCTCCATAAGCAATACAGGGGAAATACCGAAGATCCCGAGTATTATATTTCAACAGTGTCCGCAATCGATATTGCTATCATACTCAACGAGCATCATCAGGGAAAGATATGATAAACCGGTGCGCTGACACATTCATCCTTGAGCTGACAGTGCCGAATGAGTTTTGTTCTGAAAGAAAATGTATTAAAAACCCCGGGGAAATTTGTCGGTGCGTCATAGGGATTTTTGAGAAACATTGATTTTACAGGCATTTGACAGACAGCCTTCAAGCGGAAATGACAATTATATATTGGATATCGAGCTGTAACGGCTCTTATGTCCACATTTCGCTTGAAGGAGGTCGCCTATGACAAAGACTATCAAAGTACAGTATTCCACCAGATACACCGACAGAAGGTACTCGGAGGTACCAAAAATCCAGATGGAAGGAAAATGGCTTGAAGCCATAGGCTTCTCTGTCGGAGACAAGATCCAAGTAGACTATGATAGCGGAAAGATTATAATCCGTCATGACAAAGAAAAGGTGAATGCTTAGCCCTTATATAGAAGTTTCTAAGAAATTGCTCTCTAGCGCAGGTGTAGCTAGCACTTTCAGTTGAAAGAATAGGACTAGGAAGAATAACGGCAGCAATTCCCTTAGGCTTTAATAATTGCCCAATGCGCTCAACAAAAAGTGCTTCAATTTCTCCGCCATTAATGCTTATGCTATCGAGAATAGAGAAGCTATTATTCTTAAGCTGCAGATGCTGCTTGAAGTCTTTAACAGAATACGGCGGATTGGCGACAAGAATATCAAATGCTCCGTTTTCTATGCCTTTTTCAGGAGCATTTTCCAGTCCATCACCGAAGATAATATTGCCTTCTCCGGCACCATTCATGAAGAGAGATATCTTCGCTACTCGGGCAAGTCGATAGTCCTTTTCAATTCCGTATATATGATCTCTCGTCCATGCATTATCTCCATCGGAATGGACGAAATGATTTATTGCCTCAACCGCTTCAGTTAAGAAGTGGCCGGCTCCGCAGGCATAATCTATAACCTTAGGATACACGGTTCCACGATCAGATTTGATCATCCGCTCTACCGGTAGGCTATCCCATATAAAACGCGTTATAGGCATCGGTGTAAAGAACTGTCCCTCATTCTGCTTAAAACCCTTGTTCAATAGTTGCTCAAACAAGTCTCCGAGAAACTGATGCTTTGACGGATAGACAATTCTGTATTTTTCAAACAGCTGCACCATTTCTACAAGGATCTTACCATTCTGATAAAACAGCTCCTCATTATGAACATCCTTGAATGCAAAATCATTGTTAGAATAGAATTTCAGAATACGTATGGTATTCTGGAGATCCTCAATGGCTTTCTTTCTCTTTGCCCCGGTATATGTTGAAAAGAGCCATTCCGGATAATCGGCAGATACATATAATATTTCTTCGCGCATGAACTTTTCCATGCCATCGCGGTGAAGGCGCTGGAGGCGGTCCTGCAGGGTCTCATAGGTATCTGTTCCCTGTTTATATTGGAATTCAACTTCGTCATCCTCACCCTTGGTACTTTCATCCACCAGCTTACAGATAAAAAGGGCTATCAGGCGGTTGAACGCATTCTCTTTGTCGCTGACATTGTTATGGCGCAGAATCTCTTCAAACCGATTAACAATCTTATCATCTGGCGTAAAATCCACCAGATCTTTTTTCTGACGTGGCTTTACGCCAATATTGTATGCCTGAGAATCGTCTCGGAAGATAACATCTCCACATAATCTTTTCTCGTAGGTTTCATTCCATGCTATATAAAGCTCCTCAACAGTGTGAGCATACTTGTATAGCCGGATAGAACTGTCCTTCTTCGCCGCCAACAGAATATTTGCATCATCACTACAGTCAGTCCGACACTAGGGTTTTCATCCGGCTTCCTCACTTGTCGATCAAGTCCTTCAAGGTAGAAATCCATCTTGGATATGTATTCCGGCTTGAATTTTCCAGTTTTCAGTTCCATCGCCACAAGGCAGCGTAAAGTTCTGTGATAGAACAGAAGATCCACATGATAATCCTCGCCGCCGACCATTATGGTATATTCTTCATCCACATAAGTGAAGTCCTTGCCAAGCTCAAGAATGAATTTCTTCATTCCCTCGATAAGTCCCTTTTTAAGGTGCTTTTCCTTGAACTTCGGGGGCAGATCAAGAAACTCAATTACATAAGAGTCCAGGAACGGATTCAACTCGGACTTTATTTTCTCCGGAAGCAGCTTTTCTTTGGAAAGCATATACCGTTCATAATATCCGCTGTCCATCTGCCTTTCAAGTTCACGCTTGCTGTAACGCTCTTTTATGGCCAGCCGCATATAGAATTCACGCTCTTCATCGGACTTACAGCCGGACATGATCAGCAGATGATTCGTCCAGCTCAATTGTGTCACCAGTGGTGACACTTTTTCATTTCCGTCGTAAAGTTCAAAAAATTGCTTCATTCTGTACAGCCCACGCCGGTTGAAACCTTTGATCCCAGGAAACTGATCCTGTATGAAGGAAGCAAGAAAGAAGTTATATAAGATCAAAGACGATGAATGTATTGAATTCGTCCAGGGATCTGGAAAAAGAAAAACTTATCTTCAGCGTTCAGTGGAGTCTCTTGAAGAATACATAGAAAAACTCAAAGAATACAACCACAAGCTT
>JAGACK010000046.1 GCA_017614155.1 Lachnospiraceae bacterium | reverse complement strand
CGTTGGAATCCATCTTCTCGATGTTGAAGCTGATCTTGTTCTCGAAGTCTGCATCTGCTCCTACATGGAGTGAAAGGGAAAGATCCTTAGTTGTTGTTACTGTAGAAAGAGTAAACTCCGCATCTCCAAAAGCTCCAAGAGTTCCCTTTGAGCCAGTCGCTCCGATTTCATTAGCCTTGTTGATCTCTTTGTAGATCTTATCCTTTGCATCAGATATCGTAAGTTTTTCATTTTCTGATGTGCCGGAATCAGCTATGATCGTATAGTGACTTCCATCAATATCGATTTCCTCGCCTTCTACAGGATCAGTCCATGAAAGAGTTACCTTGGTGTCATCATCAGCAACAGGTGTAGCACTTACATACTTGCCAAAACCTGCATCCTTGAATGTGAGATACTCTGTCTTGGATCCGCCATTCGAATCGCCCTTAAGGAGATAGGTCTCGTTGAACTTTGTGGTCTCTGCTACACGGTCGATCTCGGTCGTGAGCTGCTTTACCTCGTTCTGGACATCCTGCCTGTCGGATTCGCTCATGGTGCCGTTTGCAGCCTTGGTTGCCAGTTCGTTCATTCTCTGCAGCATATCGTGTACTTCGTTGAGTGCACCTTCTGCTGTCTGAACTGCGCTGATGCCGTCCTCTGCGTTGGATGATGCCTGGGTAAGACCCCTCATCTGCCTTCTCATCTTCTCGCTGATCGAAAGGCCTGCTGCATCATCTGCTGCACGGTTGATCTTGTAGCCGGAAGAGAGCTTTTCACTTGACTTTGCCTGAGTTCCTGAAGTGATGCCCAACATTCTGTTGGAATTCATTGCGGTAAGATTGTGCTGTACTACCATATTCTTTTCCTCCTTGAATTTGATTTGTACCGCATCCTTGCGGCAGTTTTAGATACTTATGAAATTTTATATTCTCAAAGTCTCTCTGCCGTACGTTACATAGAGACTATGATACTTACATCTATTATATCGGATGGTTCTGAAAAAACTTAACCCCTTGATTGAAATTTTTTCAATTTTTTTCTACGAGCTGCAAAACCTCCGGATCCCGCACGTTTCTGAGTATTTACCCTTCTGTGAATTCTTTCTGGAATAGTACCTTGAAGATCAAGGGGCCGGCTTAGAACCGACCCCCTGTACGTACGTACCAGATAGCTTTGTGCTGATCGACTTAGCCGAGGAGTGAAAGAACACCCTGGTTTGTCTGATTTGCCTGTGCCAGCATTGACTGTCCTGCCTGCATCAGGATGTTGTTGTTGGAGTACTTCACCATCTCTCTGGCCATATCTGTATCACGGATCTGGCTTTCTGCTGCAGTTGTGTTCTCAACTACATTGTCGAGGTTCTTGATGGTGTGCTCAAGTCTGTTCTGGATTGCTCCAAGTCCTGACCTCTGCTGTGATACGCTCTTGATCGCTGCTTCAATGCTGTCGATAGCGTAGGTTGCAGCTGCGGGAGTATTTCCGGTAACGGAGATGCCCTTGATGCCAAGTCCGTTGGAGTCCATCTTCTCAATGTTGAAGCTTATCTTGTTCTCGAAATCTGCGTCAGCTCCTACATGGAGTGAAAGGGAAAGATCCTTAACTGTATCGACCTTAGAAAGTTCAAATGAAGTTTCTCCCCAATTTCCAAGAGCTCCTGCACCGCCGGTAGCACCGATTTCGTTGGCCTTGTTGATCTCTTTGTAGATCAATTCCTTAGCCTTATCCACATCTATCTTGTTGTTCTCAAGATCTGTTGTAGAAGTTACGGTATAGTGAGTCCCGTCGATATCGATCTCATCGTCAATCTGAGGCTCTGTCCAGGAAAGAGTTACTTTCTTTCCATAGTCCGCATTTGACTTGTCAAGATCTTCAGCCTTCACATACTTGCCAAAACCTGCATCCTTGAATGTCAGATATTCTGTCTTGGCTTCAGCCTTCGGATCACCCTTCAGCAGATAAGTCTCGTTGAACTTTGTGGTCTCTGCTACTCTGTCGATCTCAGTCGTGAGCTGCTTGATCTCGTTCTGAACGTCCTGCCTGTCAGATGAGCTCATCGTTCCGTTTGCAGCCTTGGTTGCCAGTTCGTTCATTCTCTGCAGCATGTCGTGTACTTCGTTGAGTGCACCTTCTGCTGTCTGAACTGCTGATATACCGTCTTCTGCGTTGGCCGATGCCTGGGTAAGACCCCTCATCTGCCTTCTCATCTTCTCGCTTATCGAAAGGCCTGCTGCATCATCTGCTGCACGGTTGATCTTGTAACCGGATGAAAGCTTCTCGCTTGATTTTGCCTGTGCTCCCGTTGTTACTCCCAACATCCTGTTGGAATTCATTGCTGTTAAATTGTGCTGTACTACCATATCTTTTTCCTCCTTGAAAATGAAATGTCCGCTTCCTTGCGGTGTTAATATGATGTTTGCGATTGTTTCCGGTCCATCTGCCGTACGCTGCTTCAGGACTTGTTACCTCGCTTATGTTCTCTATATCGGACAGTTTCCGGAAAACTTAACCCCTTTTTCAAAAAAACTCATTTTTTCTTCAAAAGTAAGTCAGGGGGGTATCACCCATAAGGAAATCAAACAAATCCATGACCATAATGCCTTTTTCATCATAGGACGGCGTTAATCCTGTTTTTGCTACAATAACCTTTCTGAAAGAATCATCTATATAATAAAGACTCTTCTTTTCCCTCAGCTGTTTATCAGCATCATCCATTGAAAGTGCTGACTGGATATAGTATTTTTCATTCCCTTTGGATGCTATGAAATCTACTTCCAATGCTTTCTTAGCATATATGGCCTTTCCGTTAGCATCTATCCTGTCTGTCCTCTCACTGACGTTCACTTCTCCGATATCAACTATATATCCTCTGTATCTAAGTTCATTATAAATAATGTTTTCCATGATATGAGTTTCTTCGATCTGTCTGAAATTTAATATGGCATTCCTTACACCGATATCTTCAAAATACAGCTTGAACGGAGAAGCGATATATTTTCTGCCTTTTATATTATATTTACAAGCCCTGGAAATAACGAATGCATCCTCAAAATATCCGATGAAATTTCCGATCGTATCATCAGTGATATCTTTACCCATCACACTTTTAAAAGTGTTTGTAAGCTTGCTTATGTTTACAGGTGATCCGATCATCGAAGCAATGATATTAAATGTATCAGCCAGTTCATTTTTCTTTTTTATTTTATTATGCGCGATAATATCTTTAAGATAAGTTTCCTCACATAAAGACTGCAGGTAGGATATCTTTTCATCTTTTCCATTCATCTGAGCAACAAGAGGAATCCCGCCGGTACTGATATATTCCTTCCATGCTTCCTGAGGGCTTATGTCCTGTCCCTGCATATATTCAGAAAAAGAAAGCGGCAAAACATGAACAATTGTACCTCTACCCTTAAATTCGGTCGCTATATCGGATGATAAAAATCTTGAATTAGATCCCGTAACATATACATCCAGATTACTATGTCGCAAAAACCCATTTAATGTACCGATAAAATTGTCTAAAAGCTGTACTTCATCAAGCAACAGATAGAAGATTTCCTTTTCATTGGTCCTGTCCTTAATATAAGCTCTGAATTTTTTTGCATTTATATAATAAACTCCATTTTTCTGTTTGAGCTTTGTCTCTTCATCCGGAAGATATGATTCCAGCAAATCTATGTCCTCGTCCATATCAAAAGCAAACCGGATGACATTAGTACTTGGCACACCAATTGTCAAAAGATATCTGTAAAACAGCTCATTCATAAGATATGACTTTCCTGATCTTCTTGCACCTGTTATCACTTTGATCAGTCCGTTCTGCCTTCTTTCAACTAATCGTTCGATGTATTTTGTTCTGTTATATTCCATAATCACTCCATAATTCTAAAAGTCTGTGAGAATTTTCGATTACATTTTATCATGATCTTCGCATCAGCACAACTTTATAATCGAAATTTTTCACAGTCTGTCATAATTTTCGGTTATGGGAGACGAGGGGGACAGGGGGACGGGTCCGCTGTCTCCCCCCTGTCTCATGTTTACTCGAAATTTTTTCAAAGTCTTTGAGTTTTTTCGATTATGTTGTCTCATCATAAATATCACTAAACCGCCAAACAACACAAGACTGCTTTTTGCTGTTGATACAATCGTCAGAAAATGTTATTATATTTTTCAAAGCAGTTATTTCTACTGCGCCTTCTTATTGAAGGATGCATCTTTTATTATGTAGTTCTTACATTCTGAAATTTCCTGCTTTGAATCCAACACATTTAAAAAGAGCAGGACGAGGGATGTGAAGAACATTCGTCTCCTGCGAAATCATTCGCGAAAGGAGACGAAAAATGAGCGAAGAAAAACTGAATTATGGGCAGAAGAATGATTCATTGCAGATGAAACCTCTTGAGGAAATGGATGTCATTGACAACTTTCTGTTTACAGCAATGGCTTATGATGAGGAGACAGGCGGTGAAGTCTGCCGTATGATCCTGGAGCCGGTGCTGAAACGTAAGGTAGGAAAAATCCATTTTACCGCCCAGAAGGTAGTTCCGGGGGTATCCGAAACCGGACACGGGATCCGGATGGACGCTTTTATTATGGAAGATGATGACGGGACCGGGATGACGGATGCAGATGTATATGATATCGAACCTGACAAAAACGAGTCCCAAAAAAGATTTCTTCCAAAGAGGGTAAGATACTACGGTGATCTGATCGATGTCCAGCTTCTCAGTACTGGCACCGATTATGATCAGTTACCGAAACTGGTGATGGTATTTATCCTGTCGTATGACCCTTTCGGACAAAATGCCATGTACTATGAGGCAGGAACAGTGCTGAAAACGCATCCTGTTGTTCCATATGATGATGGCATCAGAAGGATATATCTGTATACAGGAGGCGATTTACCAAAAAATGCAGACAAGTATGACATAGATCTTCAAAAACTCCTGAAGTATATAGCAAAAAGCACGGCAGAAAACATAACTGACGATACGACAAAAAGGCTTGACGAAATAGTAAAAAGCACAAAGAAAAAGAAAGCAATCGGGGTAAAATATATGAAGAGCTGGGAGCGCGAACGGGAACTGATAGAAGAAGTACGCAGAGAAGAACGTGAAAAAGTTGTTGCGGCAGAGCAAAGGGCAGATAATGCAGAGGCAAGAGCGGACACTGCAGAAGCCAAATTAGCTAAGTATATTGAAAAATATGGCGATGTGATTTAGATGTAAGGGAGCCAAAAGGACCGTCCCCCTGTCTCCAAAGGACCGTCCCCCTGTCTCCCTTTATTTCCTTATGAAAACGGATGTGTGATCTTGTTCCAGACTTCTATGATAAACTGTTTTTCTTCCTTATTTCTTGCATGTGCCCTGATCTCATCTTCCAATGTCATTCCGGGAGTACAGATTGCTATAAACACTGAATCCTCAAGTTCAAACTTTCTCCACGCTGAGATCTCTCCGCCTGTTACCAGTTCCATTTCCTCATTTGTTAATGTTTTCTTCATAATGATCCGCCTTCTTTCTTTTTTCCGCTTACCTGCGGTGCTGTTTTGTTTTTCTGATCATGTTATACCATCTCAAAAGTCACATAACCGTCACACCCTGTCCCAAATCCACTTGCCGTTCTCCGCTGTTTATGGTAGATTAAAGTATATCAAAGTATATCCGAGTATATCGCAATTCCAAAAGTATATCGAAGTATATCGAAGTATCAAAAGTATATCAGGATATTATCAGTATACCGAAACAGGGAGGCAGCATGACGAAAACAAGCAATCCATACTCCGTAGGATTCGGAAGGATCCCTTCTCATTATATCAGTCGTGATCTCATAATAGACGATATAGTCGAGAATCTGAACAGCGATACTGTTCAGGGTCAGGCATACAAGATCACAGGCGTCCGTGGAACAGGCAAGACCGTGACGCTGTCTGCATTGGAAAAAAAGATAAATGAATATGATACCTGGATCGTTGCAGGAGTGAGACCGGATGGTGATATCACCGAAGATCTTATCGGGACCATCTATAATGAAGTTCCCCTGTTGTCATCCTTTTTTTCAAAAGAACTGAATCTGAGCAAATTCGGAATAGGTGTCAATATAAAAAATGTCAATCCAGTCAGCAGCCCGGATGCGGCATTAAAAAAAATCCTTACAGAATTAAAGAAAAAAGGCAAACGACTTCTCGTGACTATTGATGAAGTAAAAAATACAGTTCCCATGCGAAGGTTCGTTCAGGAGTTCCAGCTTCTTATCCGGCAGGATCTTCCTATTTTCCTGGTTGTAGCAGGGTTGTATAATGATATAGATGACCTTGAAAATGAAGATCAGCTCACATTCTTCCTGCGGGCAGAAAAATATGAGATGACCCCCCTGAATTACACGATCATCCGGCTGGATTATCAAAAAACCCTGGATCTGGATCAGGATGTTGCTGAAACTATGGCTTTGATCACCAAGGGTTATGCTTTTGCCTATCAGGCTTTGGGCAGATACATGTGGGAGGCCGGATCAAAGGAAGTGACCGAGGATGTACTTGCCAAGCTCGATGAGGCGCTGTCTGAAAAGGTATATAGAAAGATCTGGAGTGAATTGACCAAAAAAGAAAGATGGTTTCTGCGCTATATCGTAAAAAAGGATACAATGCCTGTAAATGAGCTTTTGGAACTTACAGGCCAGAAAAAGAATCAGTTTTCAAAACCCCGGCAGGGTCTGAAAAACAAGGGGATCATTGATACTTCCGTTCGGGGAATGATATCGTTGAGACTGCCACGTTTCAGGGAATTTGTAGAAATACAGATAAAGGAAGAGGTTTGATCATGAAGGTACTTATCATCGGCGGACGCGGTTTCATAGGAAGGAATGTAAAGGAATACCTTGAAGCGCGCAACAGGGAAAAGCAGGAATACGAGATATACGCTCCGACCAGCAAGGAGCTTGACTGTATCGAAGAGCAGGCAGTCACTGATTATCTGAAGGAACACCGCTTCGATCTGGTGCTCAATTTTGCCGTTTACGCAAAGGCCCCCGACAACGACAGGGATGAGTCAAAGGAGCTTGAATACAATCTGCGCATCTTCCACAACTTTGCAAAAAACAGTTCTTATTATGGAAGGATGTTTTTCACGGGATCCGGCGCCGAATATGACAAACGGCGTGACATACATCTGGCGCGCGAGGAGGATGTACACGAATCGATCCCCGTCTCCCCCTACGGACTCATGAAATATACGATAAACGAGATCATCGAGAAGTCTGATAATATATACAACCTTCGCGTATGGGGACTCTACGGTAAATATGAGTATTATCCCACGAAGTTCATCTCGAACATCTGCTGCAAGACGATCATGGGCCTGCCGCTTTCGATCAGGCAGAATGTTTATTTCGAATACTTATATATAGAAGACTTCCTTCGCATCCTCGACATTCTCATGCATAAAGAACTCAGATACCACTCCTACAACATGGCAAACGGGAAGCCCATAGATCTCATCTCACTCTGCGAGATCGTCAGAAAGGTTTCCGGAAAGGACACCGGACTTTTTGTGTGCAGGGAAGGCCTGGCAAAGGAATACACCGCCAGCAACGAGCGTCTCCTTTCCGAGATCGGCGAAGACTTTGCCTACACACCTCAGGAGGATGCTGTACGGGAGCTCTACGAATGGTATAATAAAAACAAGGCCGACATCGATATCTATAAACTGATCTACTGAAGGTGATAATAAATGAAGAAAGTCTCTGTCATCACCCCCTGCTACAATGCAGCAAACTGTCTTGATATCTATATAGAAAAGCTTGCTCTCCAGTCCGTGGGAATGGATGCGCTCGAGATCATCATGGTAGATGACTGCTCAAAAGACGATACACTCGACAAGCTAAAAAAGATAGAAGCAATGTATCCCGAGTCAGTCATGCTCATCCCGCTTGAAAAAAATGTCAGGCAGGGAGCCGCCAGAAATATCGCGCTGCAGTATGCAACAGCAGACTATGTGCTCTACCTCGATGCAGACGATACACTTCATCCGAAGGCCGTCGAAAAGCTCCTCAGAAAAGCGCGTGAGGATGACGCCGATGTGGTGCAGTTTTTAAGTACCGATACCCATGAAATCGGTCAGATCAATCCTGAGACAAAAAGCGGCAAAAGAGATATTTGCGTGATCATAAAAAACGACGAGACACGAAGGATGTTCGTCATGAGCGATGCGGTTGTCTACGGCTGCTGGAACAAACTCTACAAAAGAAGCATCCTTACCGATAACAGCCTGCGCTTTGCAGAGGGAGTGCTCCTCGAGGAACCGCTGCTTACCCTTCCGCTTTATTTCTATATAAAGAAGTTTTCGATGCTGAACGAATATCTGTATAATTACTACCAGAACCCGAAGGGCACCTGCAGGAACCTCTTCTTCGACGAAACGCACATGTATGACAATGTGAAGGTACAGTATGAGCTTCTGCTCGATCTTGAAAAGAGGGGTCTGCTTGAAAAATATCACGACGAGATCGAGGCGCGGATCGCAGACTGTTATTATTATCAGTCTGTTTCAAACCTCTTTGCCATAGACCGTCCCATCGACATGGATGTTCTGAACAGCATGGCAGAAACGATGCGCACTTATTTCCCGGACATCAGGCACAATCCGTACCTGAACACCTATCCCGTGATGCGCGACAACCTGGACATGCTGTTTACAGAGCTGACAAGCGATAATCTTGACGAATACTGCAGCCGCTGGAAAGAGATCAATAATAAAACCTGACACTCTTTGCCTGCGGCAGAAAGTGATCAGCCGGGAATATTTCTGACGCTCATACGACTCTGTGTATCGTACCAAAAACAGGAGATTTTATTATGTTCGTAAACAAACTCAACCAGGTCTACAAACCCCGCCGCATCCTCTTCTACGAAGAGATAAAAGAAGGCGACATCTGCTCTTTCTGCAACAGGGAGGCAGAAAGCAGTGTGGAAAAATACGCCGACTCCTTCGGTACCTACGATTATCCCGGTCTGTTTTTCATCAGTTCACTTGACACGCCCGTAGCAGGTATAGAATTCAGACCCGATGACAGGAGGGTCGGCTATCCCGAGGATCTCCGCTCGGTCATGCTTCCCGAGGGATACTTCTATACGGTTGAGATTGAAAACGAAGGCAGGACCACGCTTTCATATATCAGGGAACTCATTGAAAAGATCGCAAACGATAATGATGCTCACAGGCAGTTCAGCGATCTGTCGATCATGGCAGAGCCCGATGTCGTCGGCATCTTTTCAAGCGAGGGCGGCAAAAAGATCCGCATCCTGTACGAATGCAGCATTGTAAACGACAGGGCAAAGGATCTCCTGGATGAAGATGCGGAGAAATTTTCCAAGGATTACCTTTTCAGATCGGCATATTTTGATCCCATAACCGGACACTACAACTGGAGTCATCTCGTGCCCTTCCTTGAGATGCCGCGTGACAAAGGCATAAACGACTACAGCTTTGCGCACTTTGATGTCAAGGCTTTCAAGGTCATCAATGAAGTTTACGGCCACATCGCCGCAAACAGGGTACTGAAAAACATTGTGGATGCGATGAAAAAGGCAGATTTCATCTATGCCAGTGCCCGCTGCCACAACGACAATTTTGCGATGATGCTAAGGGACATGCCGGAGGAAGAGACTAGAGAAAAGCTGTCCTTATTATTTGAAGAGCTTTCGCATCTTGATGAAGATCCAAACTATACCATATATTACAGATGCGGCGTCGTTCCCATGAAGCGTGCAATGCTTTCGGGAAACAGGGTCGCCGATGCCGGCAAGATGGCTCAGGCCATGGGCACCAATCACAACCAGACCGATATCGTTTTTTACACGGACAAGATCCATGACGATGTGATGTGGAGCAATTATATCAAGGCCTATCTTGACACGGCCATAGAAAATGACGAGTTCGTCGTCTACCTGCAGCCCAAGTTTGATATCTTCACGGAAAAGATCCACGGAGCCGAGGCCCTTATCAGGTGGAATTACAAAAAGAAGGAGATGCTTGCTCCCTACAGGTTCATTCCATTCTTCGAGACCGACGGTTCGATCGCAAAGGTTGATGACATAGTCCTGAACAAGGTCTGTAAGGCTCTGCAGCGCTGGAAGCAGGAAGGCCGTCCCCTCTATCCGATCTCCGTGAACCTTTCGAGGAACCAGCTCTATGACAACGACATAGTAGCCCATCTGACAGGGATCGTGGATTCCTACGGAGTGGATCACTCCCTCATAGATTTCGAGCTGACCGAAAGCGCGACCTATGATAATAAAAACAGGATGCTCAATGTCCTTGACGAGCTGCAGAAAAAGGGATTCCTGATCTCGATGGACGATTTCGGCACAGGCTATTCATCATTTTCACTGCTCACGGAAATGCCGCTTGATACGCTGAAGATTGACAAAAGCTTTGTCGACAAGATAGGAACATGCGATGAGAAAAAACAGGATATCATCGTCATAACCCATATCATCACTCTGGCAAAGGAACTCGGCTTTGTCTGTCTGGCAGAAGGCGCCGAGGAAAGATGCCAGATCAAAAGACTGAAGGAACTGGGCTGTGAACTGATACAGGGCTATTATTTCAGCAAGCCTGTACCCATGGAAGTATACGAAGCAAAATACCTTCCGACCTCATAAATACATTTAAGGGCCGCTGGACGAAGGCTTCCCGGAAATCCTCCCAGGACAGTGAACGTCTCAAAACTGTAGACGCCGTCAAATGATACAGCATGAAGCGACTGCAGATAATTGTCCCAGTCCACGCCGTTTCCTGTCTGTCCTATGCCCCTGAAGGTGAAGGGTATCTGATGGTTGTCTGCCACACCGTCATTGTCATGTATATGCAGTACCTTTATGTGTTCGCCGAGAATACTGGCAAAATCCGCAAACCCTCTCTTTATCAGGTTCAGGTGCCCGGAATCAAGACAGAAGCCAAAGCACTCTTCTCCCGCCCTTTCATTCAAAGTTTCAATATAATACAAAGCCTCCCGCGGATCTGCGCAGGGTCCCTCTATTATCCCTTCCTCGCCCGTCTCATAGAGGTTTTCAAAACAGACCTTCACGCCGGTTTCCTTTATTATGGGGATCAGTGTCTCAAAGTATTTCAGGTTGAGTTCCTTTTCCTTTTCAATGCTCCCGTTTTTATTATACCTAACTTTTGAAGGATGGATCACCATATAAGGCGCGCCCAGGCTTTCTGCTATGGCAAAGCATTTCGGTATCACTTCATTTTCCATGAAGTCGTTCTGTTTCTTCCGTCTTTCAACATATACAGGATATGGCGCATGGACCTGTGAACACAAAAGCCCCGCTTCCTTCAGGGCTGTCCTGTGTTCTTCAAAATAATCCAGAAGTTCCTGCGTGTCCTGCATGAAGAATTCACCCGAGCCCTTCGGTGAGACCGCAGGGTTTGTATAATAAGAATCCAGGCTGAAGTCCACGAAACCGAATCCGGCGTCCCTTATCATGCGGAAAACACCCGCAATATCTTCTCTTTTTTCTATGAGTCCCTTGGTCTGGACTCCGATCTTTATATCTTCACCCAAGAAAACTTCCCCGCTTTCATTTCACATCTTCGATCGGCAATGTGATCTGCCGGTCCTTTGTACTGCTGTTCCATTCCTCAAGCACTGCCGCAAAAAGATCCAGAAAGGACCCTTTAAGTTCAGCCGGAGATGAGGCAAAGGTTCCTCTGATATCCCCGATGACAAAAATCTCTTCGGGAAGAGACGAAACATATTCGAGGATCTCCTCCCACTGCGCGCAGTTAGTGCTGTGCACGGTTGTAAATGTATAAGGCATCTGTCTCAGGTCGTATCTTCCGTCGTTATCGCTTAAGTAAAGCACCCGTATCTTTTTTCCAAGGGCCTTCATATGCTCTGTGATCTGTAGCCGAAGCAATCTGGCACAGCCGACATTGAACGCGGCGCCAAACATCTCCTCCCCTGCTTTTTCATTCAGGGATCCCAAAAATGCTGCCAGAGCCGTTCCGTCTCCGAGCGCTCCCCTGTATATCTTTCCGGCTTCTTCGGCATATCCGTTTTCTATGCATACTGCCAGGCCGCGGTCTTTGAAGCCGGGTGCGCATCTGATCAGAAGTTTTAAGAGGTCCTCCGCTTCGCGCGCATCTTTCAATCCGATGGTCTCTATCACAAGCACTTCCGCTCCGCAAAGCGACAGATCATCAAGCGCTCCGTCAAGAACTGCCTGTTCCAGCCTTGAATGGCTGATCCTTACGACAGCTGCGCTCCCCGCAAAAGGATACTCCTCATATTCCGCTCCGAGGATATCGATCCCTGCATTTCTTATTTCATTTTTTGTGACATGGATATTGTACTGTAATCCGGTTCTCATTTTTCTCTCACTGAATTCTTTTCAGTTCCTGTGAGATTATACATGTATTTATGATTATTCTCAACAGTATATGCTATAATAATTCTATCTTGATTATTCAAAGGAGATCACAAAATGGATATTGAAAAGATCCTCGCCGCCTGCGACCATACCCTGCTATTGCAGGATGCATCCCGGGACGAGATAAAAACGATCTGCGACGATGCAAAGAAATACAAGACAGCATCTATCTGCATTCCGCCCTGCTATGTAAAAAGCGCCTCGGAATATCTTGCAGGTTCGGTTCCCATATGCACGGTGATCGGATTCCCGAACGGAAATATGACTACGGCATCAAAAGTCTTTGAAACAAAAGACGCCCTTGAAAACGGCGCGGATGAGATAGACATGGTCATCAATATCGGCATGCTCA
Source organism: Lachnospiraceae bacterium (assembly GCA_017614155.1). Taxonomy (GTDB): domain Bacteria; phylum Bacillota; class Clostridia; order Lachnospirales; family Lachnospiraceae; genus NK4A144. The sequence continues at coordinate 75,767 of JAGACK010000046.1, read as the reverse complement.
AAGCCGGTGAGTATGATTATGTGCTAAACGAGATAAAGGAGATAAAAAAGGCCTGCGGATCCCATATACTAAAGGTCATAATAGAAACCTGCCTTCTGACGGATGAAGAAAAGATAAAGATGTGTGAGATCGTGACACAGTCAGGCGCGGATTTCATCAAGACCTCCACCGGTTTTTCAACTGCGGGCGCAACCTTTGATGATGTGAAGCTTTTTGCGGAGCATGTAGGAAAAAATGTTAAGATAAAGGCGGCAGGGGGTATATCCTCTCTTGAAGATGCCGAAAAGTTCATGGAGCTTGGAGCATCACGCCTTGGCACAAGCAGGATCGTTAAAATTGTGAAGGGCCGGCAATAGGCCCCTCACATTGTTCCGTCATTTATCCGTCCAGAGCTCTTCCATGTATCCTTCAAGGATGATCGTCATGTCAAAGGGCTCTGCGTCTTTATTATCAGTCATGATCTTTTCAAATCTTTCGAGCACTCCCGCTATCTTCGAAGACAGTATGTTTAACTGTTCCTTCTTTTCTCCGGGATCGTCAGCCTCGACATAGTTTTCAAGCCTTCCACCGGTATAGACCTCTCCTTCTATCCCGAGAAATCTCTTTTCCATTTCCGTATCAGGTTTTCCGAAGGCCGCATAAATCCCGACAGCATCCGCGACAAGCTCGTCCCATACGGCATTAATCTTTTCGCGGAATTTCCTCCGGCAGATGAAATGCGTACTCTCATGATATTTTCTGATCGTATGTGAAAGACTGATCCATTCGTCATCAGGGATGCCGACATCCTTTGCCGGTGTGTTGCTGTACGGGCCCACTGAGAGAATAATCAGCACATCCTTGAAATTGTTCCTGTCGGAGGTAAAGTTCTGAAACTCTGTCTGCCAGTCGGGAACTAATATACCGTTTTTTTCCGCCTCTCTGAAAAACTCCTCTTTATGATCGTTTATCTTTTTCCAGTTGATCACTCCGTCGAGGATGGAAGCGCCCTGGGTATCAGGTATGTCAGCCATCGAGCAGCGGTTTGCCATAATGCGCAGGAAGGTTTCAAAATCCCTTCTCTCAAACAGCGTCACACACAGTACATCTCCCGCAGGCGTTCCGACATATTCAAGCCTGTCTCTGTCGGATGTGACAAAATGTGACAGATCTCTTTTTTCCGGCTCCTTGCCCTTCAGTACGATATCGTTATATTTTTCCAGCATATCATCGCCCGGCGCGATATACAGCTGTTTATATGTCTGCGCCAGAGTTTCCGTCACTTTTCTGCCTTCGATCGTCTGTTCCGGTTCATTTTTACCCATATATGAGATCTCCTATCGTTTTTTGCTGCATCATATGATACAACACAGTTACCTTATTGAGTGTATCAAAAAAACCATGCGGAGGTCAAAAAAATAGAATCATATGGCTATTGACTGCCTGTCACAAGTATGTAATCCTGTTATTTGAAGGTATATTTTTTCTGAAAGGGGAAATGTGTATGAAAAAAAGACTGTTATCTGTACTGATGGTATCCATTCTTGTTTTTTCCGGTATTGGCAATGTGATCGCATTTGCTGCGCCCAAAGGGGAAGGATCAAAATCCTCCAAAATGAAGCCATGGATCAACAGCAGCATAGCCGGTGCCGTAGGACTCGATGTTACCGAAAACTACAAAGATGATTTTTATTATGCGATCAATCATGACTGGCTGAGGGACGCCGAGCTTCCTCCCGGAAAGTCGAACTATGCAAGTATCGCGCAGGGAGAAGAGATCGTCAAGGAACGCTGCATGGATATGCTCAAAGACAAAAACCTCAGTGGGCACGATGCTGAGCTGATCCAGAATTACTATGAGCTCCGCCTTGACTGGGATGGCAGAAATGAAGAAGGCGTGGAACCTATCCGTCCTTTGTTTGACAGCATAAAAAATGCCGACAGCATTGATGAGCTGACCAAAGTCCTCCTGTCTGAGGATTATAGTTTATTCGGTTATATGATCATACCTGTCGGACTGGGATATGATTCAGAGAATTCCTCTCTTTATGATGTAGAGATCTATGATCCGAGACTTCTTTTGGGAGACTCAGCCGAGTACAGCGAGCTAACCCCAAACGGAGAAAGAATAAAGAAATATACTGACGAAGTAGCCCTTTACATGCTGCAGCGTCTCGGCATGACAAAAAAAGAGGCTGAAGAACAGCTTGATCTGGCCTATGAATTTGATAAAAAGACAGCGAAGTTTATTAAATCCGCGCTGGATAAGGAGGATCCTTCATTTGTCACAGAATCCATTAATCCGGTAACAATTAGCGATATCAAAAAACTGTCTCCGGAGTTTCCTCTCCCCGAGTATCTTGAAAAATACGGATGGGCCGAATCCGAGCTCATAAATGCCCAGCAGCCTGACAATCTGAAAAAATTCAGCAGTCTTTATGTTGAAAATAACCTGGATGAGATAAAGGCAAGGATCCTGGTAGGATTTGCGAACACGTATATAGACAGCTTGGATGAAGAAGCTTACCGCAAATACCAGGAACTTTCAAACGAGAAGAACGGCATAAGCGAGAGCGCTACTGATGAAGAGGAGAGCTACCTTGAGACCAGAGCCTTCTTTCCTGACAGCTTTGCCCGTATTTACATAGACAGATATCTCAACGAGGATATACGAAACGATATCACAAAGATCTGTCAGGACTGCATCGATACATATGATGAGATGCTCAGTGAGAACACTTGGCTGTCAGAAGAGACCATTGCCGCAGCCAGGAAAAAACTTTCAAAGATCAGGATTAATGCCGTTTACCCGGATAAATGGGAAGATTATTCAGTATATGATGTAAAGTCAAAGGAAGACGGCGGCACATATTTTGAGGCCAAGATAGATTATAACAAAGCTTTACGGAAAAAGAACATCCAAAAAATAAACACCGAAAAAGATCCTGATATCTGGGTAGAAGACATTCTTATGACCAATGCTTACTATATGCCGGCTGACAATTCCATCAACATCATCCCCGGATTTTTCTCTGATGTGACATATTCCGAAGATATGACTACCGAGGAAAAATATGCCGGCATCGGAACGGTTATCGGCCACGAGATAAGCCATGCCTTTGATACGAGAGGAGCACAGTATGACGAGGACGGAAACATAAAAGACTGGTGGACAGAGGAAGATAAGGATGCTTTTTCGGAGCGCGCGCAGAAGCTCATTGATTATTATGACAATGTCGTGCCTTTCGATGACGGACCTGAGTATCACGGAAGCTTTGTACAGACTGAAGCGATAGCTGATTTGGCTGGATTCAAGTGCATCCTCAAGATGGCCGAAAAGGAAGACGATTTTGATTATGATAAGTTCTTCAAAGCATTCGAAAAACTGTGGGCAAGGATACATACGCAGGAAGATGCTGAAAGAAGAGCCTATGAGGATGTCCATCCTTTTGCCTATCTTCGCGGAAATGTTACTGTACAGCAGTTTGATGAATTCCTGGAGACCTATGACATAAAAGAGGGCGACGGAATGTATCTGGCGCCTGAAGACAGGATAACAGTCTGGTAAGGCGGGACAGTGGACATATCTGTGTCCCACCCCCTACTTTGCTATAATTACAGCTGTTGAGCGTGCAGGGATATCCACAGACGATTCCCTGCACGCTTTCTCTTTTCCGGGCGTAATCTTCAGGGCTGCAGCAGATGCAAAGACAATACTCCATTTCATGTTTTCAGATATCACCGGAAGACTAAACCTGTGATCCTCCCAGTGTGCATTTACGGCCACATATATGAAGCAGTCCTTTTTCGTTTTGTATTTATTATGATCCTCGGCATACATGTAGGCAAAAGCCAGCGACGCCGCATTCTCATCAAGATTCCATGGCTCGGTCGAGTGAAATGACAGCTCAGGATAGCCCGTGCCGTTGTTTCCGAGATCATAATCTCCGGCCCTGAGTACCGGATGAGCATTCCTGAAGGCAACAAGCATTTTTACATAATCAAAGAGATCCTTGTTCTTCCTTAATAGATCCCAGTCAAGCCAGGATATCTCGTTATCCTGACAATAGGCGTTATTGTTGCCCCACTGGGTATTCGCGAACTCATCTCCCGAAAGCAGCATCGGAACGCCGCGGCTTGTAAGCAGGATCGTCATCATGTTCTTCATCTGGCGGAACCTCAGCTCATTTATCTCCCGATCGTCCGTTTCGCCCTCTGTGCCGCAGTTCCAGCTGTCATTATCATTGCAGCCATCCCTGTTGTCCTCTCCGTTTGCCTCATTGTGCTTTTCGTTATAGGACACCAGATCAAAGAGCGTGAAACCGTCATGGCAGGTGATGAAATTTATCGATGCTTCGGGTCCCCTTGATCCGTACATATCATCGGATCCCCTGATCCTTCTGTAAATCTCGGGCGCGTGCTCCGCTCCTCCCTTTATGAACCTCCTTACGCAGTCGCGGTATCTGCCGTTCCATTCAGCCCACCTGTTCCATGCAGGAAAGCTTCCCACCTGATACAGTCCGCCCGCATCCCAGGCTTCTGCTATCAGCGTTGCCCGGCCGAGCACCGGATCCTGCGCCAGAGTCTCTATGAGAGGAGGCGACATCATCGGAGCTCCGGATTCATCCCTTGTCAGAATCGATGCAAGATCGAATCTGAAGCCGTCTATGTGATATGCCGAGATCCAGTATCTGAGACAGTCCAGGATCATGTTGCGGACCACGACATTGTTGCAGTTCAGCGTATTGCCGCAGCCGCTGAAATTATAATACATCCCGTCGGGAGTCAGCAGGTAATAGTTCCTGTTGTCTATGCCCCTGTAGGAAATATACGGCCCGTTCTCGTTTCCCTCCGCAGTGTGATTGAACACGACATCCAGTATGACCTCGATACCCATCCTGTGAAGATGCTTTATGAGGGTCTTGAACTCATCGACTTCCATGCCAAAGGGCGCAGATGCGGCATATCCTGCCTTTGGCGCAAAGAAGCAGACTGTCGAATAACCCCAGTAGTTGAGGAGCCTTTGTCCGTTTACTTCCCTGGAATTCTCGAATTCGTCAAACTCAAATACCGGCATGAGCTCTATGCAGTTCACTCCGAGTTCCTTCAGATATCCGGCCTTTTCGAGCAGGCCCGAAAATGTCCCTTTGTATTTGACTTTGCTTGAAGGATGCTTTGTAAAGGAACGCACATGCATCTCATATATAATAAGATCCTTCTGGGGATATTCCAAAGGCTTGTCGCCCTCCCAGTCAAAATCCTGCAGGACAAACTGTCCCCTGTGCCTGAACGGATCAGAGTAGTCAGGCTCTTTTCCCCAGACGGAACACCCGGATACGGATTTTGCGTACGGGTCCAGCAGAATCTTTGACTTGTCATAGAGCAAGCCCTTCTGCGGATCGTATTCTCCGTCAAAGGAATATCCGTATTCTGTCGTTTCGATATTTATGCCAAAGACCATCATGGTATAGACATTCCCGATACGAAATTCCTCGGGAAACGGTATCTTCACAAAAGGCTTTCTGTCGCCATGATGAAAAAGAAGGAGGGTGCAGCTTTTTGCCTCCTTTGAAAATATACTGAAATTCACACCGCCGTCGATCACGGTCGCCCCAAAAGGAAACACCCTGCCCACACGGTATTCCAGCTCTCCAATCCTGTCAGTCGGGAATGTATCAACAAGGATCATGTCTTTTCCTCCTCTTCTTTGAAAACCGATTCCAATTATATTCTGTTCCAAACGGATGTCAACCGGACAGGACGCCTCCCGTCCATCTTCCCGGACGGTCTGTTCCCGCCCATCTTCCTGCCGTCTGAAAACACGGATGATTGAAAGAAACCGTTCACGATGTTATTATGGAGCAATGAAAACATCAATTACCGCAAAAAGATAACGATCCGGTTTTTGGATTGATAATACAGGACGGAGGTAAAAATGAGCGAACAGAAGATCAACACAAAATGCGTACAGGCAGGATACACGCCAAAAAACGGCGAACCCCGGCAGATCCCGGTCATTCAGTCAACAACTTTCAAGTATGACACGAGCGAGGACATGGGAAAGCTCTTTGATCTGGAGGCAAGCGGTTATTTCTATTCAAGGCTGCAGAATCCCACCTGTGATATGGTGGCCGCAAAGATAGCTGCCCTGGAAGGCGGATGTGCGGGGATGCTCACTTCATCGGGACAGGCTGCAAACTTTTTCGCACTCTTCAATATCTGTGAAAACGGAAGTCATATCGTGTCATCTTCTTCAATCTATGGAGGGACCTTTAACCTGATATCAGTGACCATGGCAAAGATGGGGATAGATGTTACCTTTGTATCGCCTGACTGCACCGCTGAAGAGCTGAATGCTGCTTTCAGGGATAATACAAGAGCGGTCTTTGGCGAGACCATCGCAAATCCTGCCCTCACAGTCCTTGATATAGAAAAGTTCGCGAAAGCCGCGCACGATCATGGTGTGCCCCTCATCGTTGACAATACCTTCCCGACTCCCGTAAACTGCAGGCCGATAGAATGGGGCGCCGATATAGTCACGCATTCCACGACAAAATATATGGACGGACACGGAGCCTGTGTCGGCGGAGCGATCGTTGATTCGGGGCATTTTGACTGGATGGCGCATGCGGAAAAATATCCGGGGCTGACGACTCCGGATGACTCCTACCACGGGATCATCTATGCTGAAAAATTCGGAAAAGAAGGTGCTTTTATAACCAAAGCCACTTCACAGCTCATGAGGGATTTCGGATGTGTACAGTCTCCGCAGAGCGCGTTCATACTGAATCTGGGATTGGAATCCCTTCATGTCAGGATGCCAAGGCATGTAGAAAACGGTCTGGCTGTTGCCGAATTCCTTTCAGGAAGAGATGAAGTTGTCTCCGTCAGCTATCCGGGATTAAAGGGAGACAGGTATTATGAGATTGCAAAGAAGTATCTGCCAAACGGCGGATGCGGTGTTGTTTCCTTTGAACTTAAAGGCGGCAGAAAAGCCGCTGAAGGCTTTATGAAGAAGTTAAAGCTTGCTGCCATCGAGACCCATGTGGCTGATGCGAGAACCTGCTGTCTCAATCCCGCGACCTCTACGCACCGTCAGATGACTGACGAGCAGCTTGCCGCTGCCGGCATCCCCGCCGGCCTCGTCCGCATGTCCTGCGGCCTTGAGGACAAGGAAGATCTCATCGCAGACCTTGCCCAGGCGCTTGCTTGACAAATAAATAAGTCTGTTGTAATATAACACTTGCGCGTGTAAAAACTCGCGCAAACGCGATAGTAGCTTAGCTGGTAAAGCGCCACCTTGCCAAGGTGGAGACCGCGGGTTCGAATCCCGTCTGTCGCTTGTGGTTGAGGATCCGTAAACACCAGATTTCATCGGGGTTTGCGGGTTTTTTCATTTGGTAAAAATTCGTCTTTTTTTGGTTACCCTTGGTTACCAAATGGTTACCATTCTGGTTACCGTTCTTTTACGATTCAAGTGCCCTGAGCGCCTGCTCCTCATCCGCCTTTGTATAATTATTCATTTTTGCAATTAATGCCAGTTGACGAACACTTGTTCTTGATATATAATATTTCTAACAGAACCCGACACGCCTCTCAATATGATGCGGACCACGTCGGGTCATTTTATATAAGGATACCTTACGATGGATAACAGATCAGAAATAATCATTTATAATACTGAAGATGGAAAATGCAAAATAGATGTCAGACTAGAAGATGACAACGTATGGCTAACTCAAGAACAGATGGCTGAGCTGTTTCAAAAGGCAAAATCTACCATCAACGAACATGTTAATAACATTTATTCTGAAGGAGAATTACTTATTGACACTACTATGAGAAAATTCGGAAAATCCGAATTTTCTACAAAGCCTACAAATTTTTATAACCTTGACATGATTATTTCGGTAGGCTATAGAGTTAAATCTCAAAGAGGCATCCAATTTAGAATATGGGCTAGTACTATCCTTAAAGAATACTTAAAAAAGGGTTTTGTTATGGACGATGAACGTCTAAAAAATCTGGGCGGAGGTGGATATTTTAAGGAGCTTCTTGAAAGAATTCGTGACATCCGCGCTTCCGAAAAAGTATTCTATCGGCAGATACTTGAGATATATGCGACAAGTATAGATTATGACCCTAAGGTTGAAGAATCCATTCTCTTTTTCAAAAAGGTACAAAATAAGATTCATTATGCAGTTTCTGGCGAAACTGTTGCAGAAGTGATATACAATAGAGCAGATGCCGAAAAGGAGTTTATGGGATTAACTACCTTTATGGGTAATCAGCCCACCCTTAACGAAGCAAAGATAGCCAAGAATTATCTGTCTGAAAAAGAGCTAAAAGCAATGGGACAGATTGTCTCCGGATACTTGGATTTTGCAGAGCGTCAGGCTGAAAGAGAAATCCCCATGACCATGTCAGACTGGGCCAAACATTTAGATGGAATACTTACATCGACCGGAGAGCAACTACTAATTGGCAATGGAAGCGTATCACATTCACAAGCAATGAAAAAAGCTGAATGCGAATACAAAAAGTACAAAGAAAGAACTCTCAGCGATGTGGAGCAAGACTATCTTAATAGCATTGAAGCGTTGAGCTTAAATTTTAATAAGAAGTAAAACGCTATTGCAGATGCAGAAATGTCTGTAAGTACATCTGCCAAATCCGCCGGTCGTTTTCCCAAATTTGTATACTCTGATTCAAATGTCTCATCAAGCAAAGCCCTGAGTAGCTGAAGGTGCGTATTGAAACCTTTCTGTTTCCTTGCGTGTTCAATTATGATTAGTTTCTCTCACTCACCCAATACATCCGGATTTCTGTTATAGATGCCAAATGATACTTGATGCAAATCTACTGGAGTATGGGGCATCTATTGCCTGGCTAAAAACTCAGTGGGTGTAAATGCCACCACCTCACTCTTGTTATAATCCCTCACATTTCTTGTAATAATGAAATCAGCATGAATTCTCTTTGCTGTTACCGCTTGCACGGCATCCTCAAAATCATCCCATTTCATGTCTACAGCTATACTAATGTCTGATGCATTCATATCAACAAAATTAAAGATTAACGACAGCTTCTTATGAACCTCGCTGATCTTTTCTGCATCAAGTTCCTTTCGCATGACATAAACCAGATTAGCAAATGTCAATGCAGAAACGCATCCTTCCGCAATATCCGTCTCACACATTTTCCACACATTAGCAGAGTCTACATAATGGGGTTCTCTTTTTTGCAAAACGTCAAGAAGGATGTTACCATCAATCAGTAACCTCATACTTTTCCCTCAACCTTTCTTCTTTTTCAGAATCCACATCTGTATTACCCTTTAGAATTCCCGTAAGCGAATCCGTCAGATAAGATACAGCAGCCGAGCGAGGTATAAAACGTCCCACCTCCTTACCGTTCCTTGTAACAATTACTTCGCTTCCACCCTGAACAAGGGCGAGGTACCTGCCAAAGTTGTTCTGCATCTCCGTTGCAGTAGCTGTTGCTGTTTTCCCAATCATTTTTATGCACCTCCTCTGTATTAGCTAATTATATTATATATAATTTTAGCTATTTTTCAACTGCTATTTTGTAGTCATGTGGCTTCTATAATGACTATTCTTTGAAGATCTCCCAAGATTCTTCCCAACCTTTCTACGGATCCTTACATATTATACCACTAAAGATGCAGCAATCCATGAAACACTATATGGCAACTGTTTTTTGTTGTATAATATAATCAGTTCCCACACGGTGCAGGATAGCAATACACATAATACGAAGAGGTATGCGTCTATGAAAAAGATTAGTCCATTGAGAATAGTCCACCTGCTCCTGATGATCGGCCTGATGTTATGTAGCGGTTTTTCCACTGTTATGTTCTTAGGTGGCTTTGATCTGTTCGTTGCAGGCAAAGACAAGTCAGAAGCCATCTTAAACGGTTGTTCCACCATGGCAGTCACGGTCATATGCTAATGCACAGATTAAACAGAACGAGATAAGGAATACAGATATGGAACTTCGAAAAATAAACATAACCGATATAGAAGCCCAATGGGCGTATACAAAAGAATTACCGACAAATGAAAATGGTTTGACCAATCCTTATAATGGCGTTTCCTATGACGAATATAAAGAAAAGGTCCTCCCAATCCTGATATCATATGAACACCCGGTGAACATGCCTGACTGGTTTGTGCCCGAAACATACTATTATCTGTGGGATGGCAATTGCCTTGTGGGAGAATTCAGAATCCGACACCATTTGACCGATGCCCTTAGAAATGGAGCAGGACATATCGGATATAGTATAGCAAAGAAACATCGCGGAAAGGGGTACGGAACAATCGGATTGGAACTCACAATACAAATAGCAAGGGAAATAGTACCTGAAGAAGAGATATATCTGCGTGTAAACAAGGACAATATCGCTTCTCAAAAGGTTATGTTAAATAATGGTGCATATAAAGCCGGTGAAGATGAAGAACACATTTTTATGCGAATAGCAAAATAATTCTCAACAGGTGCAAATTATTGTTCACAATATAGGCTGCTGTAGTTAGCAGTGTCTCAAGCGATGCAGGGATTCCTACCCAGAGCGCCCGCCGGTTTGGCAGACGCCTTGTCGTTTTTTTCTCTGTTTCTATGTACTGTCTACTTCGACTATTTCATGTGGAGTTTCTTCTTTGCGTACTTTGCTTCAAAGCTGTTTTTACCCCATATGCTGCAAACATCATCATATGTGCAAACGGGATGTTACCGTCCTCCTGCAGGCTGAAAACTGATCACTTCCGCGTCAGCCTGTTCTTCAAAGAGTCCCTCGTAGTTGCTCTTTGACGTTGCCTCATCGTATTTCTCGAATACTGCATTGCAGGTTTCGTAATAATATGTGTCATTTCCATCCTTGTCATATGTCACATATCCTTCTTCAGCTTTGATAAGGGAGCCCTCATCAACGAGATACTTTGTCATAAAATGATTCCCGCCGACATAAAGATATCCGTCCTTTACCGCCAGAGGATATGCCGTTCCTCCGGCCTCAACCGTTCCAAGATAAAGGATACCGTCTTCTCCATATATAAACAGCTGTGCATCTATAGCGGCATCAACTTCATTATCCCACTCATATGTACCCTCGGAGATCAGGAGAACATCCGTATCCCCGATCCTGGTATTGGCATAGCCCATTCCTTTATCAAGCCTGTCAACGATCTGTGTGAATGTATCACATCCCGAAATATCCATGGACTTCTGCTCGGGTGCCACATATACATCCGAAATTCTAAAATCAGCCGGATCATATGCAGAGCCGGATTCCGTTGCTGATGCCAATCCCCATTCATCCCAATACTCCGGAGAGATGTTTTCAAGAGTATCTATAATAACTACACAGTCCTCTTTAACATTCTGCATAACCTTTTTCATCTGGTTTTCAGGGATCGCAACACATCCGCCGGTATAAGGTTTCAACGGGCCAAGACAGTGCAGGAAGATCGCAGATCCCCTTCCGGGTGTTCCTTCCTCATTGAAGCTTATATTCATGCAATACTGGTACTGATAGTCGTAATCTACTATATGTTCGCTGTCATCCAGCTGCAGCTCAGGATAATCCTTGATATCTACCATCTCGTTGTAACGCATCCCTTCTCTCGCATCACCCGACCAGTACGTATCATCATCAACCTTAACATATGGGATCGCACATCCGGGATCATCTGCAATACCGAATGCCTTATTGAACTTATAAATTCCTATAGGTGTCTGTCCACACCCTTCGGCATGATCCTCATCCATGCACAGGCCGTTTTTACCAACATATCCCGGTGTGGACATTATCTCTTTCCAGTTGCCGTCCTTATCTCTCTCATGCATCGACACAGTGGCAGTCGTCTTGTCCATACCAAGTCCCGCAACAATGAAGAGCTGTGCCACTTTTTCATCCTGTGCAGAAGGAAGTTCCTTCACCCAGTCCGGAGAATCGGTTTCTTCATGTGTTGTGGCATAAAGCCCGTCATCTACGGGTTTAGAAACACTTACATTAACATTCCCACAGGCTGTAGCTGATAAAGTCACTGCAGCCGCAAGCAAAACAACGAGCTGTTTTTTCATTATTTCTCCCTTCTGATTCACTGTCCTTGGTTATTTTCTCAAAAAAGAGCTATTTCGACTGGTTGGGATCTTTGCCGCCGGAAGAAAGAATATCACATGTACTCATGTATCCGGGACACCTTATTTTCCTGTTTATCAGCTCTGGCTGATCAGATCCTTGATCTGCTGGTCGTTAAGCTTGACACCTCCTGAGATATTGTAGCAGTCCACCATTGATAACGCCTCTCCCTGTGTCAGATTTAAGGTCTTCCCTGTGCTGAGCATGGTCTGATATACCTTCTTCCCATCTATATTCTTTACCATTACACCTGCTTTAGTCAGTTCGGCATTGGAATAATTCGGTCTTTCGGTACCGCCGGAGACATTTTCAAGCATATCGTCATTTAACATATCTATCCTTTCTGATAATTCCTTCATTTTCCTTCCTCCAAAAAAACTTTCCGTAACTGTTTACAGAAATATATACGAATCTGCCGAAGAAAGGGCCAAAGACAAGATCACTCATACCTGAGGGCATCGATAGGGTTCATCTTGGCCGCCTTGTTTGCCGGATAATAACCGAAGAATACGCCGATGGCCATCGAAAACAGCACTGAAATTATTATACCCGAAATCGGGGCCGCAGCCGAATACTTCATGACCTTTGAAATGATATTTCCTATAACGATACCGAGAACCACTCCTATGAATCCTCCTGCGACGCAGAGCGTTATGGATTCGACTATAAACTGCAGCCTGATGGAGGAGTTCGTGGCACCGAGTGCTTTTCTGGTCCCTATCTCCTTTGTTCTTTCCGTGACCGAGACCAGCATAATGTTCATAACGCCTATGCCCCCGACCAAAAGCGAAATGCCCGCGATCAAGGATATGGCAAGAGACACCGTGCCCATCATCTCCGTCAGGCTTTTGACCATCGAGGCCATCGATGAGCTTGTGACCTCATAGTTTTCATTTTTTCTGTAATACTTATCATTGAAAAAGACTTTGATATCCTTCATCAGATCCTCAACATTTTCACCGGTGTTTCCGATGACTGTGAATTCGGTGAACCTGTTCTTTGAATGGTTCTGTCTGACCGCAGTCTCAAGCGGAAGATACAGCGTGGTCTGAGTGTCATAATGCTCGCTTTTATTATACGGCTCCGGATCGGCGTATTCCTTATATGAATACACTCCCACTATGGTATAGTGATAGAACCTGTCGTTTACCACAACGGTTATCTGCTTTCCGAGGGCGCCTTCATTGTCCTCGTCAAACATATTTCCCACCATATAATTGGATACCACACAGACCTTCCTTGCCTCCTTCTGGTCGACCGATGTAAACTGCCTGCCGCATACCATTTCCAGGTCCTCTTTTTCCATTCCGACTGCATTCAGACCCGTGATATCCACATTGGCATAATCTTTGAGATGCTTTACAGTCCCTGTGCCGACAGACTCTTTGAGGATCACTCCGGATATCCTGTCGGAAAACTCCGTTTTCATGTCCTCTATCATCTCAAGGCTTAACTTGTCCTCATTCTTCATATTGTTTCTTCTGGGACCCATCCTGAACATGAACCCAGTATCGGACATTTCCGTCTTTGATCTTTTCTGGGAAACATTGACAGTGATATTATTTGCCCCGAGTCCCGACATCTCATCATTTAGGGAATTTGTCATGGCCTGGCCTATGGTCATGATAGTTATGACGGAAGCTATGCCTATGATGATGCCCAGCATCGTCAGAAATGCTCTTGTCCTGTTTGCCCGGAGCGCGCTGAGGGCAAGGAGTATGTTTTCACCTATCAGCATCGGTTTTGCCCCTCCTTTCCCCCGTGATCAGTCCGTCGCTTATGGTCAGGATCCTACCAGTTTCCTCGGCAAGCTCAGGTGAGTGTGTGATAAGTACGATGGTCTTTCCCTGTTTTTTGTTTAGGTCATGAAAGATATCCATGATGAGCCTTCCTGTCTTTGAATCAAGAGCTCCCGTAGGCTCATCAGCAAGTATTATAGCCGGATCGTTTGCCATTGCCCTGGCTATGGCCACACGCTGTTTCTGACCTCCGGACAGTTCATCGGATCTGTGCATCATACGGTCGCCCATCCCCACCATATCAAGAAGTTCCTTTGCCCTGCTTATCCGGGCATTTCTCGGAACCCCTGCATACAGCATGGGGAGCTCGACATTTTTGAGCGCGTTTGTCCTGGATATCAGATTATAGGTCTGAAAGACAAACCCTATCTTTTTGTTCCTGATACCCGAAAGCTCTTTGTCTTTTGCGCTCATGACATCCACTCCGTCGAGCGAATATGTTCCCTCCGTAGGCTTGTCGAGCGCTCCTATTATATTCATAAGGGTTGATTTGCCGGAGCCGGATGCTCCGACGACTGCAACGAATTCTCCTTCCCGTACGGTGATATCTATGCCGTGAAGGATCTCAAGCTCGTTGGGCTGTCCGATGTAAAATCTCTTTATTATACCCTTTGCATCTATGATGACTTTTCCTGCCTGCTCTTCCATCAGATCAGAATCCTCCTCCCGGACCGGGACCGTCCAGCATCATAGGTCCGCCGTCCGGGAACATATCGTCGTCATTTGATTCGGGAATAAGGACCCTCATCCCTTCCTTCAGCTCAGCTGAGATCACCTCCGTATAGTAATCAGTCTCAAGGCCCTTCTTCACTGTTATATCCCTTGTTTTTACCTCTGTCTTTTCCTCTTTCTTCTTTTTCTTTATTTCTTTCTTTGCGTCCTCCGGAAATCCCTCAGGCATGGGCGGCATCTCTCCCTCCCCGTCTTTTACAGGTTTTCCAAAGGTTCCGTTTGAAGAGGGCTTTATATCCTTGTCCGCCCCGGACGCGGGAAATGCACCATCATCATCTGCCACTGTGATATAGAAGGTTCCGTCCGGCCTTTCCATTATGCTGTCATAGGGCACGGCCAGGACATTTTCCACCTGTTCAAGCACTACCGAGATCTCTGCCGTCATGCCTATCCTTATCCTGTCATCCCTTTCTTTAAGGGTTATCTCGACAGGATATGTAGCAGAAGATGATGACGAAGATCCGCCCGCCTGTGATCCTGTCGTTCCTGTCGAACTCGTCGATGTGCCGGGTACAGGCGATACAAAGGTCACTGTTCCCTCCATCTCATCATCTCCTGTCGCATCGGTCTTTACTTTCGCCTTCATGCCTTCTTTGACATTGCTGATATCATACTGGTCAACATTTCCTTTTATTATCCAGACAGAATCATCCTGCACCACACAGACCTCACTCTTTGACTGTGATGCAAATTCATCTCCTTCTTTGACGGAAAGCGAAGTTATGATACCGTCGATAGGGGATGTGATCACGGTGTTATCAAGCTGGGTCTGATAATCGTTCATCTGCTCCCTGTTCTGATCATTTGTCGCCCTTGCCTCGACATTTGCTGTTGTCTGCGAAAGCTGGGAAGTGGCAAGATTCGTATAATCAGAGATCAGCGTCCTGTCCGTCTTGATGCCTGCATCATCGAGATTCTGCTTTGCTGTCCTGACAGCCTTTTCCGCACTCTCAATATTCTTCTCATATGATTCTACTTTGCTCTGAGCCGCTTCATAGGTGCTCTTGGCGCTCTGATAGAGCTGCGACCAGTAATTGTACTCCTTTATCCAGTTGTTCCATTTCTCTCTTTTTTCCTCGTCTATATCGTCACCGCTCACCGTCCCTGCCTTGTAGGAATCAGGTATGTCATCATAGTTTGATTTTGCCTTTTCATAGGAGCTCTTTTTGTCTTCATAATCCGACTTTGCGCTGTCCCTTGCAGTCTTTGAGTCGGAATATCCGTCGCAGGCATTGTAATAATCCTTCATGGCATCATCATAGGTCTGTTTCAGTCTTGCCTGGTTCGTTGTATTGTCCACATAATCGTTTGCCATGGTGGTATTTGCCTTGTTCACATTCACCTGGGCGTTCGTAACGGATTCATTCGACTTTGTCGAGGCGATGTCCATCTGTTTTTCCAGATTCGTCATCTTTGCCTCTATGCTGGAGGAATCAAATACACAGATCTGCTGTCCTGCGCTGACCCTGTCTCCAACCTTTACATTGACCGATGTGACCTTCGTATTTGCAACAAGAGTTGAAAGTGTCCTGCTCTCCTTTGCCTCCACGGTCCCTGTCACGGCAACTGTATTGCTGATATCCTGCCGTTCGATCTCCTCAAAATTCTGTTCCACCACATTCCCGGCATTTTTCAGTTCAAGGATCTTCGGAAATACAAAGATAAAGAATACTGCCAGGAGCACTGCCAGTATTACCAGAAAAATAATCAGTTTCTTATGCTTTTTGAAAAACAAGGTTTTCTCCTCCGTATAATAAAAGCGACTATCAAACCAGGTAACTATACACAAAAAATATGAACAATGTGTGTTCTCACAGATCACATCTTTTCCGGCGCCTCAAATCCGAGAACATCGATGCAGTCCTCCAGTATGCCCTTCGTCAGCAGAAGCAGAGAGATATAGCTCTCCTTCTGCTCTGTATTCTCTTCGGCAAGGATCTTTGTCTCATGATAGAAATGATTGAAAGCATTTGCCAGCTCATAGACATACGCGCAGATCCTGTGGGGCGCGGTATCCTCAAAGGCTCCCTGCATCATGGCATTATATCCCGTCAGGAGGAGCAGCAGCTGCCTCTCGGCATCAGATGCGGGCGCCGTAAAATTCACTCCTTCTGTCCTTCCTCCCTCTTCCATGTATTTTCGAAGGATCGATTTGATCCTGACTATCGTGTAGAGGATATAAGGTCCGGTATTGCCCTCAAAGGATGTGAACTTGTCTATATCAAAAACATAATCCTTTGATGCCTGATTCGAAAGATCTCCGTACTTGATGGCAGCAAGCGCGATCTTCCGTGCAGTATCGTTCCTTTCGTCCTCAGACATCTCCCCGCCATTTTCCTTCATCCTTTCGCAGCACTTTTCATAGACATCAGAAAGCAGGGTCTCAAGCCTCATCACTCCTCCGGCCCTTGTCTTGAAAGGTTTTCCGTCTGCTCCGTTCATCGTTCCGAACCCAAGGAAGAGGAGTTTTGTATCATCCTTTACTATACCGGTCTTTTTTGCGCATCTGAACACCTGAACGAAATGAAGGTCCTGTCTTTTGTCCACCACATAGATGACCCTGTCCGGATCATAGTCCTTCACTCTCTGAACGAGGGTAGCCAGATCCGTGGTCGTGTAAAGGGAAGCATTATCAGATTTCAGTATCATGCAGGGAGGTATCTCTTTTGTATCCGTTTCCTCTCCTACATCGACTACCAGCGCCCCCTGTGACTCATGGGCAAATCCGTCCTTTTTCATCTTTTCCACCATGGGATCGATGAACGGCTGCGCATCCGACTCGCCCTTCCATATCTCAAAAAACACATTCAGCTTCTCATAGTTTTTTTTCAGGTCCTCGACCGATATCTTCATGATATGCTGCCAGATCTTCGTATATTCCTCATTGCCGTGCTGCAGCTCATAGGTGATATCCATGGCCTTCTTTTTGAAATCCTCATCCCCCGAAGACTTTGCCGATGCCGCAGGATAGATCTTTTCAAGTTCGGAAAGCGAAGGCATGTCCATATCGTTTTCCTTCATATAGGCAATGATCAGTCCCATCTGCAGTCCCCAGTCCCCCAGATGTATATCACCCTGCACATCATGTCCTGCATATTTACCTATGCGCTTTACACTCTCCCCGATTATCGCGGCTCTTAAGTGTCCGATATGAAGCGGCTTTGCGACATTTGGTCCGCCGTAATCAACTATGATGGTCTCCTTTTTTTCAGGTTTTTCCAGACCGAACTTTTCGGACTCTGACATTTCTGCGATATAATCCCTGAGAGCAGCATCGTCAAGGTCCAGGTTGATGAACCCGGGTTTTACGGCCTCTGCCTTTTTGAAGCACGCAGAACCGGAAAGCTTTTCCACCACATCCTGAGCGATCATCAGCGGAGCCTTTTTGTATTCCTTTACCGCCGCCATTGCGCCGTTGCACTGGAACTGGCATAGATCCGGCCTGTTTGATACAGTGACCTTTGCATATTTCTCATCATAACCGGCGCTTTCAAAAGCACGTGCCATCTCATTTGTCAGAATATCAAGCAGTTTTTTCAATTATCCGTTCTCCTTTTTTCTCTTTCCTTTTTTGAATAAACACATCCGCAGTAATCCTGTCTGTAAAGATCATATTCCCTTGACAGTTCTATGGATCTTTTGTATCCGTTTCTCTTTTTGAAATCCGACGGAAGGTGCTTTACACCGTATTCTTTTCCGAGCCTTTCACCGATCTCATTTATCTTTTCCGCATTTTTCAGAGGACTGATTGAAAGAGTCGTCGTGAAATAATCAAAACCGTTTTCGGCTGCAAGCTGCGCCGTCCGTCTGAGTCTCAGCTCATAGCAGACAAAGCATCTGCTTCCTCCTTCCGGCACATCCTCAAGCCCCTTTACCGCACATAAAAACTCCTCCGGCTCAAAGCTTAAAGTTTTTACCTTTACCGGAAACGAAGCTTCTTTTACAAGCCTTAAAAGCTCCCCTTTTCGCTTTTCATATTCATCGCTGCTGTCCATGTTCGGATTATAAAACAGCAGGGTTATGTCAAAATGCTCTGTCAGGTATTCCATGCAGTAGGAGGAGCATGGCGCGCAGCATACATGCAGCAGCAGGGAAGGCCTCGTCCCGGATATCCCGTTTTCCTTTATTATCCCGTCCAGCTCCTTCTGGTAATCTCTTTTGTTCATAGCTCAGCCAGGTTTATCAGTTCAAGCTCTCTTTCGGCATTTTCCGTTTCCATCGCAGTCAGCAGGGCATTTACCGTATCAAGCGCTGTCAGGCAGGTTATGCCTGTCTCTATTGACAGTCTTCGTATAATAAAACCGTCCCTGTTCTTATTAAAGCCCTGTGTCGGTGTATCGACCACAAGATCGATCCTGTGTCCCAGGATCAGGTCCTCGATGTTCGGGGATTCCTGATGTATATTGTTTACCTTCAGGGCGTTCACTCCGTTGTTCACAAGGAAGTTTGCCGTGCTCCTTGTGGCATAGATCTTGTATCCGAGCGCCTCAAAGCGTTTTCCTATGTTCACTATCTCAGGCTTGTCGGCATCCTTTACGGTTATTATCACCTGCCTGTGCTTCGGCAGGCTTATGCCGGCTCCCAGGAACGCCTTGTACAGAGCTTCGTTCATATCCCTGGATATGCCGAGGCACTCTCCTGTTGATTTCATCTCGGGACCCAGGCTTGTCTCGGCATCCTGTATCTTTTCGAAGGAGAATACAGGCATCTTGATCGCAAAGTATTCTGACGCCTTCTGCAGCCCGGGCTCATATCCCAGCTCCCTGATGCTCTTTCCCATTATGACACCCGCTGCCAGATCCACTATCGGTATTCCCGTCACCTTGCTGATATAAGGCACCGTCCTTGACGATCTCGGGTTTACCTCTATACAGTAGACCTCATCTCCCATGGCTATGAACTGTATGTTTATCATCCCCCTGACATCCAGTGCCTTTGCGAGCCTTTCGGTATAATCAGCGATCGTCTCCTTTGCCTTTTCGCTTATTGTCGGAGCAGGGTAGATGGAGATGCTGTCTCCCGAATGGATGCCTGCCCTTTCGATATGCTCCATTATCCCGGGTATCAGGATATCCTTTCCGTCACATACCGCGTCAACCTCGATCTCCTTGCCCATCATGTATTTATCGACCAGTATGGGATGATCCTGGGCGATCCTGTTTATGATGCCTATGAATTCATTGATCTCATCATCGTTAAAGGCTATCCTCATGCCCTGTCCGCCCAGCACATATGAAGGTCTGACGAGCACGGGATATCCAAGATCGTTTGCGGCTTTTATTGCATCGGCTGCGGTAAATACCGTATGTCCTGCGGGACGCCTGATGCCTGTTTCATTGAGCACCTCGTCAAAGAGCTCCCTGTCCTCCGCCTTGTCGACATTCTCCGCGGATGTCCCAAAGATCTCAACTCCCATCTCCATGAGCGCCTGGGTCAGCTTGATCGCTGTCTGTCCGCCAAACTGCACCACCGCTCCATCCGGCTTTTCCACATCAACGATGCTTTCCACATCCTCATCCGTCAGAGGCTCGAAATACAGCCTGTCGGCTATGTCAAAATCGGTGGATACCGTCTCTGGGTTATTATTTACGATTATGGTCTCATATCCCGCCTTCTTGAAAGCCCAGGTCGCATGCACGCTGCAGTAGTCAAACTCGATTCCCTGACCGATCCTTATGGGACCCGAGCCAAGCACCAGGACCTTCTTTGTCCTGTCTTTGCCTCCGTCTTTTGCACAGTCAGGCACGATCATGCTGCTTTCATCTTCTCCGTCATATACCGAGTACATGTAGGGGGTCTCTGCCTCAAATTCCGCGGCACAGGTATCTACCATCTTGAACGCAGGGAGAATGCCGTGTTTCTTTCGCAGATCCTTTATCCTGAACCTGCTTTTTCCCGTGAGCTTTCCGATGAGATGATCCGGGAACTCCTGTTTTTTTGCCCTTCTTAAAAGCTCAGGTGTCAGTTCTTCATTCTTCAGCCTGTGCTCAGTGTCAACAAGGGATGCGATCCTGTCTATGAACCACCTGTCGATCTTTGTGATCTCATTTATCTTTCTGGAATCTATTCCCTTTCTGACAGCCTCCGCTATGCAGTAGATCCGTCTGTCATCAACAACTTCCAGCTTTCGAAGCAGCTCATCCCTTGTATACTTTGAAAAGTCAACGGAAAGGAGGCTGTCGACATTCTGCTCCAGCGATCTGATGGCTTTCATCAGAGCTCCCTCGAAGTTATCGCAGATGCTCATGACTTCGCCCGTTGCCTTCATCTGGGTGGAAAGAGTCCTCTTTGCCGTGATGAATTTATCAAACGGAAGTCTCGGTATCTTTACGACGCAGTAATCAAGCGCCGGCTCAAAGCTTGCATAGGTTTTTCCCGTTATGGCATTCTTTATCTCATCAAGCGTATAACCCAGGGCGATCTTTGCTGCCACCTTTGCGATCGGATATCCGGTCGCCTTTGATGCCAGGGCCGATGACCTGGAAACCCTTGGATTTACTTCGATCACGCAGTATTCAAAGGATGACGGATGGAGAGCAAACTGCACATTGCAGCCGCCGGTGATCTGCAGCTCATCTATGATCTTGAGCGCCGCGGTACGCAGCATCTGATACTCCTTGTCCGAGAGCGTCTGGCTTGGAGCCACCACTATGGAATCACCTGTATGCACTCCGACCGGATCGAGGTTTTCCATGTTGCAAACCGTGATGACATTTCCCGCGCTGTCCCTCATCACCTCATATTCGATCTCCTTCCAGCCTGCGATCGATCTTTCGACCAGCACCTGGCCTACTCGCGAAAGACGCAGTCCGTTTGAAAGGATCTCTCTTATTTCCTCCTCGTTATGCGCTATGCCACCGCCGGATCCTCCCAGGGTATAGGCAGGACGCAGCACAACGGGATATCCTATCTCGCGCGCGAACTTCACGCCGTCTTCTATGTTTTCAACGACAAGCGAAGGTGCCACAGGCTGTCCGGCTTTTTCCATGGTATTCTTGAATTCCAGCCTGTCCTCTGCTTTTTTTATGGTCTGCGAAGTCGTACCTATCAGCCTTACATTGTGTTCCTTTAAAAATCCCGATTCCTCAAGCTCCATTCCGAGGTTCAGTCCGGCCTGGCCTCCGAGAGTCGGCAGTATGCTGTCAGGCTTTTCCTTTATTATCAGCTCCTCGAGGATCTTTACCGTCAGAGGCTCTATATATACTTTGTCCGCTATGTCGCCGTCAGTCATGATCGTCGCGGGATTGGAATTGATGAGGACGACTTCGACGCCTTCTTCCTTCAATGCGCGGCATCCCTGCGTTCCCGCATAATCAAATTCTGCCGCCTGTCCTATGACTATCGGACCGGAACCGATCACCAGTACCTTTTTGATATCTTTATTTTTCGGCATGGCCATCACTCTCCTTTCCGCTAATCATGTTCAGGAACCTGTCAAAAAGGAATCCGGTATCCACGGGTCCCGGACATGCCTCCGGATGGAACTGCACTGTGAATATCTTTTTATCCAGATAATCAAGACCCTCTATTGTCCCGTCATTTACATTAATAAATGACGGCTTTGCCATGTTCTCCGGTATCTTTGTCTCATCAACCACATAACCGTGGTTCTGCGAGGTGATATAGACCCGGCCTGTCGCAAGGTCCTTTACGGGATGGTTCGCTCCCCTGTGGCCGTATTTCATCCTGTGGGTGTCGCCTCCGGTTGCCAGCGCCATGAGCTGGTGTCCCAGGCAGATGGCAAATATGGGGATGTCTGTCTCGTAGAGTTTCCTTATCTCTTTTATTATATCCGTACACTCCTTCGGATCTCCGGGACCGTTCGAAATCATGATGCCGTCCGGATTGTCCGCGATGATCTCATCTGCCTTCGTGCCGGCAGGATAGATCGTCACATCGCATCCTCTCCTTGCAAGGTTCAGGGCAATATCCTTTTTCGTTCCCACATCAAGCAGGGCTATCCTGTAACCGTTCCCGGCTATTCCCTTCTTTTCCATACAGGTGACCTTTTCCACAACCTTACCCGTGGTATAGGCCTTCAGCCTCGGGATGATGTCTTCGATGACATAGTCTTCATCTGTTGTGATCATGCCGTTCATCGTGCCCTTTTCGCGGAGTATCTTTGTCAATGCCCTGGTATCTATCCCCGCGATGCCGGGTATGTCGTATTTGATCAGAAAATCACTGATCGTGCCTTCCGATCTGAAATTGCTGTCTTTTTCGGACAGTTCCCTGACGATATATCCGTCGACCCAGGGACGCGAAGATTCCATGTCCTCATAGCAGATACCGTAATTCCCTATCATCGGATAGGTCATGCACACAGCCTGTCCGGCATAGGACGGGTCAGTGAGTATCTCAAGATAACCTGTCATCGATGTGTTGAATACTATCTCGCTTATGGTCTCTTTTCTGGCCCCGATCGAAACTCCGGTAAATACAGTTTTGTCTTCAAGGATCAAAAATGCTTTCATTTCCAACCTCCGAAAAAGCATCTCTAAACTTGCAACAAGCCGACCCCCTTGTGCGAGGACCGGCTTTGGTCAACCTATGATCTGTTATGATTGATGAGACAGCCATCAATGATTATCTGTCTTTCTTTGTCGGTAAGGCTTCCGAGAGTGAGGATGAATTCCTTTAACTCCCCGCCTTTTACCGCGTATGCCTTTATCTCATCCGTCTTTTCTTTTACCGCTTTTTTTATGCCCGGTATGAAAAGATAATCCAGATTTGAAAAAGGGAGTTCTCCTTCTTTTATGATGAAAGGAAGCATGCCCCAGTTGATGAGGTTGCTGCGGTAACGCTTCGTGGCATATTCATTTGCCACATTTGCCCAGCCTCCCAGGACCTTCTGGACAGAGGCCGCCTGCTCTCTGGCGGACCCGTCGCCCGGCTTGACCGCAAATATCGCGGAACCGATGCCTGTATTTGAAAGTCCGGCATCAGGATAAGTACTGCGGACAGTATCCCACGCCTCCTTCAGATCGCTCTCTGTGTTTATGAGTTCTTCTGCCTTCGCTTCGGATTCTTCCCTCGCCTTTTCAAACTGATGTATATGCTTCGCCCTGCCTACATATTCGGGATCCTTTCTGGAAAGCGCAAATTCTGCAAGCCCCAGAGGATTCGAACGGTAGGATGAAGTCTCTCCCGAGGGTATGAGCTCATCCGTCGTTGTCACCGGATCGTGGATCTCGGATACGATCTTCAGCAGGAGATTGTCCGTCAGCGCCGGCATCGCGGGCCAGTCCTTGATATTCGGGCCCATGATCAGTTCTTCGTTTTCATCCGCGCTGCCCTTTGAGTCAAACACCCTCCTGTCGTAGATCGCAGAGTCAAAGTGATATTTGTATTTTCCGATCTTTACATCAAGCCTGTCTGCTCCTGTAAGCACGCCCTTGTTCGCAGCTGTTGCCGCTATCGATCTTGCATCCATCAGCGCCACAGATGAGACCTGCCCATTCTGGACCTTCGATCCCTCCCTGTTGGGGAAATTCCTCGTGGAATGCCTGATTGAAAATGCGTTGTTTGCGGGCGTGTCTCCTGCTCCGAAGCAGGGACCGCAAAAACAGGTCTTGATGACCACTCCCGCATCTATGAGCTTTGATATCGAGCCGTTCTTTACAAGCTCCGCATATACCGGCATGGATGCAGGATAAACACTCATGGTAAATTCCCTGTTTCCGATGTCCGCTCCGTCAAGTATATCCGCTGCCGCGCACAGGTTTTCAAATCCTCCTCCCGCGCAGCCTGCTATGATGCCCTGATCGGTAAAAAGCTTTCCGTCCTTTAATTTGGAATGAAGATCAAACTGTACCTTATCGCCAAAAGAGGTCTTTGCCCTTTCTTCGGTAAGCGCCAGTATCTCTTCCGTGTTTTCATTTACTTCATCGATCGAATAAGCATTTGAGGGATGGAAGGGCATCGCTATCATCGGGCGTATCTGCGACAGATCAACGGTCACAAGCTCATCATAACAAGCGACAGCCGACGGCTTCAGCTCTTTGTATTCTCCTTCCCTTCCGTGTATCTCATACCATTCATGTATGGTCTCGTCTGTCTGCCAGATGGATGACAGGCAGGTAGTCTCGGTCGTCATGACATCTATGCCGATTCTGAAATCAGCGGACAGGCTCTTTACTCCGGGTCCGATGAATTCCATGACTTTATTCTTGACTATGCCCTTTTCAAAAAGCTTTCCTATAAGGGCTACGGCAACATCCTGGGGGCCGACACCGAAGGGCACTTCTCCCGTCAGGTATATCGCTGCCACATCGGGCCTTTTGATGTCATAGGTCTGGGACAGAAGCTGCTTTACGAGTTCTCCGCCGCCTTCTCCCACAGCCATGGTCCCGAGTGCTCCATAGCGCGTATGTGAATCGGAACCCAGTATCATCTTTCCGCAGCCTGCAAGCATTTCCCTTGCATACTGGTGGATGACAGCCTGGTGAGGCGGAACATAAACTCCGCCGTATTTTCTCGCGGCAGACAGTCCGAATACATGATCGTCCTCATTTATCGTGCCACCCACTGCGCAGAGGGAATTGTGGCAGTTTGTGAGAACATAGGGCAGAGGGAATCTTTTCAGTCCCGAAGCTCTGGCTGTCTGTATTATGCCGACGAAGGTGATATCATGGGATGTCAGGCAGTCAAACTTTATCTTCAGGTCTTCCATGTCGGAAGAGGTATTGTGAGCCTTCAATATACTGTAGGCTATCGTTCCCTTTGCAGCCTCAGCCTTATCGAGGGAGCCTGCATCATCAGCGATGATGACTCCGTCCTTTATGAACGCTCCGCTGCCTTTTACCTTTATACATTTATCAACGGTTGCTGACATATCTTTTCCTTTACTGTTTTATTATCTCTTTCCTTATTTCTTTCTGAGCTTAACTCTGTCAAGATGCCAAATCTCGTCCACATATTCCCTTATGGTCCTGTCGGATGAGAACTTGCCGCTCGATGCAACATTCAGTATGGCCTTTCTTGCCCATTCCTGAGTCTTCTTGTATTCCTTTTCTACTTCTTCCTGTGCCTCGGCATAAGCCCTGAAATCCTTCAGGATAAAGTAGGTATCCGCACGGCTTGTCACCTGCGTATTGAGCAGTGAATTGTACAGATCGCGGAAAAGCTCAGGATCGTTTTTGGAATAGGTTCCGTTGATGAGCTGCATCAGGACTTCGCGGATATCCTGGTCGTTATTGAAGATATCCATGGGATTGTATCCGCCGTTATTCTCAAAGCTGATGACCTCGTCCGAGGAGAGTCCGAAGATGAACATATTCTCCGCCCCGACTTCCTCTGCCATCTCGACATTCGCACCGTCCATGGTACCTATGGTCAGCGCGCCGTTGAGCCTGAACTTCATGTTTCCGGTTCCGGATGCCTCCTTTGAAGCCGTTGAGATCTGTTCGGAAACATCGGCTGCCGCAAAGATCATCTCCGCGTTTGATACCCTGTAGTCCTCGATGAAGACAACCTTTATCTTTCCTCCGATGGAAGCGTCATTATTGACAACATCGGCAACGGAGTTTATGAGCTTGATCGTAAGCTTTGCGTTCCTGTAGCCCGCTGCCGCCTTTGCTCCGAATATAAAGGTCCTGGGATAGAAATCCATCTCGGGATTCGCCTTGATCTTATTATACAGATACATGACATGCAGGATGTTGAGAAGCTGTCTCTTGTACTCATGCAGACGCTTTACCTGCACATCGAATATGGATCTGGGATCTACCGCGACCTTGTTGTGATCCAGTATATATTTCGCAAGCCTTTCCTTGTTCTTGAACTTGATGTTCATGAACTCGCTCTGTGCTTTTCTGTCCTCTGCATAGACCTTCAGTCCCTTGATCTTTGACAGATCCGTGATCCAGTCGTTGCCTATGTGATCTGTGACCCAGTCGGCAAGCAGGGGATTTCCGTGAAGAAGGAAACGCCTCTGGGTGATGCCGTTTGTCTTATTATTGAATTTTTCGGGCATCATCTCATAGAAGTCACGCAGCTCCTGCTTCTTGAGTATCTCGGTATGAAGCCTTGCCACGCCGTTTACCGAAAAGCCTGCACAGATAGCCAGATTTGCCATCCTGACCTGACCGTCGTAGATGATGGCCATCTTGCGGATCTTCTCCTGATCCCCGGGATATTTTGCCGATATCTCGAGGCAGAATCTCCTGTTTATCTCTTCCACGATCTGATAGATCCTCGGAAGCAGCCTCGAGAAAAGCTCCATCGGCCACTTTTCCAAAGCCTCGGACATGATCGTATGGTTTGTGTAAGCGCAGGTCTTTGTGGTAACAGACCATGCTTCATCCCATGTCAGTCCGTAGTCATCCATGAGTATCCTCATGAGCTCAGCGACCGCGACCGTAGGATGCGTGTCATTGAGCTGGAATATATTCTTTTCATAGAATTTCTTCACATCATCATGCTTGCGCATGTATTTTGCGACTGCTTCCTGTACGGATGCGGATATGAAGAAATACTGCTGCTTGAGCCTGAGCTCTTTTCCTGCGTAATGGTTATCGTTGGGATAGAGGACCTCTACGATATTCCGTGCCAGGTTATCCTGTTCAACCGCCTTGTGATAGTCGCCCTTGTCAAAGGAATCGAGCTGGAAGCATTCCACCGGCTCGGCATCCCAGATACGAAGGGTGTTCACTATGCCGTTTCCGTATCCTACTATGGGCATGTCATAGGGTACTGCCATGACCGACTGACAGCCTTCCTGGATGAATTTATTCCTTCCGTTCTCACCGGTCTCGACTCTCACATAGCCGCCAAACTTGACTTCTTTCTGATATTCTCTCCTCCGAAGCTCAAAAGGATTGCCCTCTCTTAGCCAGTCATCGGGAATCTCCATCTGATATCCGTCCCTGATCTTCTGCTTAAACATACCGTAACGGTATCTGATGCCGCATCCGTATGCACTGTAGCCCAGGGTTGCCAGTGAATCAAGGAAGCAGGCTGCAAGCCTTCCCAGACCGCCGTTTCCGAGCGCAGCATCCGGTTCCTGATCTTCTATCATATTGAGGTCGAGATCAAGCTCGTGAAGAGCCTTTTTCACTTCCTTGTACTCACACAGGTTTATGAGGTTGTTCCCGAGCGCTCTTCCCATCAGGAATTCCATCGAAAGATAATAGACCGTCTTCGGATCTTCTTTCTCATAGGCCTTCTGCGTCTGCATCCATTTTTCGATGATCGTGTCCTTCACCGTGTAGCATACCGCTTCGTAAGCCTGCTGGGGTGACGCCTCATTCAGATTCTTTCTGTAGAGGACCTTCACATTCTCTTTGACCGCTTTTTTGAAAGCTTCCTTGTCAAAAGTCTGGTTGATCAACATTTTGCTTCCTCCCTTACGAGTTCTTTTTTACTCCGAGTGTTACTTTCTGTCCGTTAATATCCCACTGTTTTGTATATCCGTCCGTGCTTCCGGCAACTATCTTTTCAGCCATTACTTCTTTCAATACGAATTCAGAATTCTTTTCAAGATATCCGGCAAGAGTATCGTTTCCTTCGGAATAGACCGTGATCTTGTCCATCACCTCAAAGCCCGCTTCTTTTCTCATGTTCTGGATCTTTGAGATAAGCTCCCTCACGAATCCCTCTTCGATCAGGTCATCCGTCAGGTTCGTGTCAAGCACCACCGTGATCTTATTATCCGACTGCTCGACAAAGCCTTCGCGGCTTGTCATCTCGATAAGAAGATCATCCTTTGAAAGTGCAACCTCTGTGCCGTCGGCATCAAGTTTAAGCTCGCCCTTTTCTTCAAGCTCATCCATTGCCGCATTTCCGTCAAGGGATGAAAGATATTCCCTGATCTTTCCAAGGACCTTTCCGTATTTAGGTCCTACAGTCTTCAGCTGCGGCTTAAAGGTATAGGTCGTGAAGTTCCTGACATCATCGGAGAATTCCACCTCCTTGACATTGAGCTCGTCGGCTATGATGTCCTTATAGAATTTTGAAAGCTCATTTTCAGCCTTCACATACATCTTTGCTATAGGCTGGCGGTTCTTGATATTGCAGGCATTCCTTGCAGCCCTTGAAAGAACCACTATGTCGAGAACCTCATC
The DNA here is from genome assembly GCA_017614155.1 of Lachnospiraceae bacterium. Lineage (GTDB taxonomy): Bacteria > Bacillota > Clostridia > Lachnospirales > Lachnospiraceae > NK4A144. The sequence goes on along the minus strand of JAGACK010000046.1, from coordinate 47,031 downwards.
CATATCCCTCATGAGCGTCTCATCTATCATCGTCTCATCGCATACGGGATAATCAGTCAGATGTATGGATTCCGGCGCTTCCTTATTGACGGAGCGCACCAGGTTCTGGTATATCTCCTCTGTCATGAAAGGTACCATGGGAGCTGCCGCGCGGCAGATATCAACGAGGCAGGTGTAAAGCGTCATATAGGCATTTATCTTGTCCTGCTCCATTCCCTTTGCCCAGAACCTGTCCCTGCAGCGTCTGACATACCAGTTGCTCAGGTCATCCACGAATTCCTGCAGGCACTTTGCCGCCTCGGTGATCCTGTAGTTATCAAGATCATTATCTGTCTCTTTGATGCAGGCGTTGAGCTTTGAAAGGATCCACCTGTCCATAACGGGCAGCTTGTCCTTTTCAAGGCTGTATTTTGAAGCATCAAAGCCGTCGATGTTCGCGTAGAGCACGAAGAACGCATAAGTGTTCCAGAGAGTTCCCATGAACTTCCTCTGACCCTCCGTCACCGCGTCATCATGGAAACGGTTGGGAAGCCAGGGCGCCGAGTTAATGTAGAAATACCATCTGATGGCATCCGCTCCGAATTTCTCCAGGGCGTCAAAAGGATCAACCGCATTTCCCTTTGACTTGCTCATCTTCTGTCCGTCGGCATCCTGAACCAGTCCGAGGACTATGACATTTTCATAGCAGGGGCTGTCAAAGAGCAGGGTGCTTTCGGCAAGCAGCGAATAGAACCAGCCTCTCGTCTGATCCACAGCCTCGCTTATGAATGATGCCGGATACTGGCTCTTGAAAAGATCTTCATTTTCAAAAGGATAATGATGCTGCGCGAAAGGCATGGCTCCCGAATCGAACCAGCAGTCAATAACCTCAGGCACTCTCTTCATCGTGCCGCCGCACTCATCACACTTGATCGTTATATCATCTATGAAAGGCCTGTGAAGCTCAACCGTCTTTGCCTTTTCATTTCCGGACAGCTTATAGAGTTCCTCCCTAGATCCTATGGATACCCTCTTTTTGCAGTCAGGGCACTCCCAGATATTCAAGGGGGTTCCCCAGTAACGGTTCCTTGATACTGCCCAGTCCTGGAGGTTCTTGAGCCACTCTCCGAACCTTCCCGTGCCGATCGTCGGAGGGATCCAGTTTATCTGATCGTTGTTTTTGATCATATTGTCCCGGACAGCGGTCATCTTTATGAACCATGACTCTCTTGCATAATAAATGAGAGGTGTGTCGCATCTCCAGCAGAAAGGATAATCATGTTCAAACTTGGGAGCCGAAAACAGAAGTCCTCTCTTTTCAAGATCCACGAGCACATCCTTGTCGGCATCCTTTACGAATTTTCCGGCAAAGGGTGTTTCCTTTGTCATGTTTCCGCTCTCGTCCACAAACTGTACCAGCGGAAGATCGTTCTCTCTTCCGACCCTCGCGTCATCCTCGCCGAATGCTGGAGCTATATGGACAACTCCGGTACCGTCTTCTGTCGTGACATAATTATCCGCCACCACAAAGTGAGCCTTCTTTTTCTGCTTTTCCGCTTCGATCGCAGAGCATTCAAACAGGGCTTCGTATTCTTTCCCGCAAAGATCCTTTCCTGTGTACTTTTCAAGCACTTCGTAGGGAGCTGTCTCTTCTCCTCCGAGCACCTTTTCGGCCAGGGCCTGTGCAAGATAATATGTATAGCCGTCCTTTGTCTTTACCTTTATATAATCAACATCCGGATTGACGCAGAGCGCCACATTGGAAGGAAGGGTCCAGGGGGTTGTTGTCCATGCCAGGATGTAGGCATCCTCTCCCTTTACCTTAAACCTTGCTATAGCGGATCTTTCCTTTACATTTTTGTAGCCCTGGGCCACCTCGTGTGATGAAAGAGGTGTTCCGCAGCGCGGGCAGTAAGGCACGATCTTGAAGCCCTTATAGAGCAGTCCCTTGTCCCAGATCGTCTTTAAGGCCCACCATTCGGATTCTATGTAGTCATCCTCATATGTCACATAGGGATCATCCATGTCAGCCCAGAAGCCGACAGTTGAGGAAAAATCCTCCCACATCCCCTTGTATTTCCAGACTGATTCCTTGCATTCCTTTATGAAGGGCTCCAGTCCGTATTTTTCTATCTGATCCTTTCCGTCAAGTCCGAGCTTCTTTTCAACCTCAAGCTCAACGGGCAGTCCGTGTGTATCCCATCCGGCTTTTCTCGGGACAAAATATCCCTTCATCGTGCGGTATCTGGGTATCATATCCTTTATGACCCTGGTCAGAACATGTCCTATATGCGGTTTCCCGTTTGCTGTGGGCGGACCGTCATAAAAGGTGTAGGTATCGCACCCTTTGCGTATTTCCATTGATTTTTCGAATATCTTATTGTCCTTCCAGAACTTCTCGATCTCTTTCTCCCGATCCACGAAATTCAGGTCGGTATTGACTTTCTCGTACATTTCTGCCTCCAAATATCTTTTTTACACACACTTCAATATGATACCAATTCGCCGCCAAAAAAACAAGACGAAGTGGGACAGGGGTGGGTCAGTGGGACAGGGGACGTATCTCTGTCCCATTTTTATGTCAACCACTTTGCCTTGGTTTTGCCGTCTCACCCCACGGAAATGTGCAAAATCTGAATTCCCGCGGTGATTTGTCTGGGCCGCAGATCCCGTTTTGCTCGCCGGTTTTTTCTCGCCTATGATATCGGGAAAACGCCTCCGGAATCTGCCGGAGTGACGGGTCGGCCGCAATTCACATCCATGTTCATGCGGCCTTGCAGGTACATCCATGTACCTGCATCCCTGTTTAATTGCGTTTTCCGGGTATCATAACGGCTCGAAAAAGGGCGTCGCAAAACAGCATCCGCGGCCCATACATAGATTTTGACATGAACGTTACATGAAATATTATAGGTATCTGATCCTTGAAATGATGATGCGAAAGCTTGAAGAAGTAAGCGGTGGTGGAAAGATGCAAGATGATTATTTTTGTTACACTGTGCCAGAAGGCATACCTTAACAAGGTATACTCCCTGGAGGATCCGGCCCGCCGGTAATAGTAATGGATGGGCTTGATAACTCATAATAAATCTACAGAAGCCTAGTATAGCAGTTTTCAAATATCTGGACTTTTTACGCAGAATGATTTTTTATCTGCAAGGCGTCTGAATGCGGCGATGCGGTGGCATCGATTCACGCAGTCGTTGGTCAGAAGATCCGTTGTGTCCGCATTTGCCACTTTTTATATTAGGATTTTGCGGAATATCGTTTATCTTTTCATTTTCTAACAAACTCTGAATTTTATTTTGAGCTGTCCTAAGCTTAATCTACCTCCGCCAACCCAAAGGAAAGAATATCAAAATTGAGATCAAGTTCAATTTCTGATAAGTATTTCATAATAGTGCTTGAAACAAAAAAACCAATTTGTCCCATCTCTGAGCAAATGTAACAACATAGATATAAATTAATACTATTCATTTTTTTTATTTTATTTAGTACGTTTTTTTTATAATATAAGTGCATAATGAAATCTTGTGATCCGTATTCAAAATCAGAATAATTTTTTTCAAATATAACCGTGTCATGTGGAACACTTATAAAACCAGCAAATTTATCACCCTTTTTCTTTTTATCGCAATTCTCTGGCCCCAACTTATTACAAATGTAATCAAAATCCATGTCCTCCCCGCTTATTCTTAATACAAATTTATAGTTCATCTTTACCCTCGCAAAAATAATAATAATTTCAACCTACTGATTCTTAAAAATCCTAGCTAATTCTTTTAATCTATTAAATGAAAAAGTATAATTACTTGGTAATCCCTCCCATTTCTTAAAATCCTCTACAAAATCCCCATAAGCCCGTCTATCTATCTTAAAAATTTTAGAGATTTTTTCTATTTGTTGAATATCTCTTTTTTTGGCAAAAAATTGCAAGTCATAATCTAACATTTGGCCTTTTTCATTGGACACTCCAGCCGATGCATTTGCATAACATGCAGCTGTTTCTGTACTCATTGTAGTTGCGGTAATACATGCACCGGCAGCAGCTCCACCAAACATGCCAACAGTACTTCCAATGACAAGCCCATCCGCTGCATTTGAGATTGCTGTATTTGCATCTGATCCATTAAGCAAACTCGCTATTCCGGCTGCTCCAAAGCCTATCGCAGCACCTCCGGTCACCCCGATTACAGCTCCCATTGCTATGGCTCCGGTACCTCCTGTTATGACCAAAACAGCTGCAAACGCAGCTAATGTAGTAGCCATAAGAAAATATCTTTCAACATCCGTGAGCCTGCCGCTATAATCTGTATTATTCACCGGATCACCGTTGCAGTACATGAAGAGATTGTACTGCATGAGATTCACACAGTCATTAGTCAGAAGATCCGTTGTATCTGCATTTATGAAACGCTTTACGGCAGGGTCATAGTAGCGGCTTTGCAGGTAATACCAGCCGGTTTCGGTATCGTAGTAGTAGCCTCTGTAGCGGAAGGGGTTGCGCTCGAGTATTCCATCTGTATCTGTATATTCGCTGTTGTGATTGATCTTTATGAGCTTTCCGTAGGGGTCGTATTCGTAGGTGCCCACCAAGGTTCCCTTGGGGTCAAGGAGTCCTGCCACATCTCCCATGGCATTCCTGAGGATGGTATAGTGATTTTCTAAAGCTCCGTTCTTTGAATAGCCGATCTCAAGTAGCTTTCCGTCAGCGGAATAATAATAGTTTAAGACCTCACCTCCCCGCTTCTCCGCCAGGATGGTGCTGCCGTTTGTGATATACTCTGTTTTTTTATTGTCTACAGTTTTTGAAAGGCGTATGCCGTCAAGATCATAGGTGTATGATATATTCCCACCTATCCTTGACAGCAGCCTGCCTCTTTCCCAGGTAAGCTTTTTCCCGAGATATGTTCCGGGATTTCCTCCCTTGTATCCGCCTATACTCTTACCGTTGAACTTTGTGAGATTTCCGTTTTTATAGTCATACTTATCCTCTGTAACGTCTGTTCCGTCAAAATATGAGCTCTTTGTGATGTTCCCTACGGAATCGTACTCATAGCTCCACTCTCTCCCACCGCCGTCCCTTGCGGATACGAGTCTCCCCAGACCGTCATAGCTGTAGCCTGTACCATTCCAGCCGGATATCCTGCCTGTCTTATCATAGGACAGACTCTCCTTTAAGATGCTCTTCTTTCCGGCCTTTACCTCTATCACTCCGGGAAGGGCGGTGGTAAATTCATACTTCTTTTTGTCCGTAGAGATACCCTCATCACCCTTCCTGTCCGTATCCAGATAGGTGATGGTCGTCTTTACGGTCGCTCCGGTCTTTCTTGCCTTGCTTTCATTTGTCGCCTTGTTTTTCTGGGATATGAAGGTTTCAGAGGCAGTCCTTGACAGATTGTCATATCCTGTCTTATACCAGCCGCCGCTTGCAAGAGCCGTTACAGAGGGCTTGTCATCAGTGGTATAGCCGTACTTAGAGCGATAGGTCTTACCGTCATAACGATAGGTGAAGGCGGACTGTCTGCCGGCCTTGTCATAGAGGCTTCCGAAGCGGATGATCTCGTTTGAGGATTCACCCTTTGCCTTCTTCGTCCTGTAGACGGACGAGTCCGTGACTCTTCCTGTCTCGTCATAGTTAAAGCTGTAGCCCAGCTTATTTTTTGTGTCGCTTATACGGGCGGTTCTGCCCTTGTTATCGTAGTAATAGTAGATATTTCCGTCGCTGTAGCGCTTTCTCGTCAGCTGCTCGAGGGTATTGTAGCGCATGGATACGGTACTGCCGTTTCCGTAGGTTATCTTTTTAAGCTTTCCGTTTCGTGCGCCATAGCTGTACCCTATCAGATCGGTATCAGAGCCTGATCTTTTGATCTTTGCAACATTTCCGAAGCTGTTATAGTCGAAATTATATTTAATGCTTTCCTTACCCGTACCGGCGGTTATGGTTTCCAGTCTGCTGTGATCATCCTTTTCGTACTTAAAGGAAACCGCTGAGCCTTCAAACTTTACAGCCGTGGGATCATGAAAGGCATTGTATTCATAAAGGGTCTGCTTCCCTTTAGGATCCGTAGAGCTTTTTACCATGCCCGTTGCCGTGTCATACTCATATGCCGTCACATATCCCCTGCTGTTATTGTCAGAAATCTCAAAACGCCCGTCTCCCGAATAAACGCTCTCTGTCACAAGCTTTCTCTTTGAGGGTCCGGTTTCTAAGGTTTTGATGGGATTTCCGAACCTGTCATAGGTGTATCTGGTCCGGTCAACCTTTTTCTTGCCTGACTGGGTAAAGGTATGCGCCTCCTCGTTCAGGTCGTTTGTGATCTTATTATACTTGTAGGTGGTTGTGGCTCCCGCAGGCATGGTCTCCTTGCTTTGAAGATCACGCTTGTTTGTGGCATAGGTGGTGGTCCTCTCACCGTCCTTTGAGGTCTTAAGCTTTCCCGATGATGTATAGGTCTTTGCCTTCACCTCATCCCTTGTGAGCATACAGCCGTCTATGCACAGGGTTCCGCATTCCTTGTCAAAGTGTATCTCTATGCGCTTGCCGCTCCAGTCCCTGACAGGAAGCTGCATGGTCACATACTGCCAGCCCTCTATACCGGTATTTATCTCGGTGTATGCCGCCGGAGCGATATCCTCCTCCTTTATCATATCCTTTAAGAGCTTTTGGATAGGGTCGCTCTCATCGAATTCGGGCATGTCACCCTTTATATAGATGCAGCATTTACGGTCGCCGTGCACCGGCGCACAGGAGGTCATGACATAGCAGGAAAAGGTGTAGGAGACCTTTCCCTTTCCGAAGTTGGGATTTGCCACAAGCACCTTCTTTTTCCCGGTATTTCCGGAAATGCACAGGGCATATTTTCCCTCTGCCACCCTGTTCTTTCCGCCTCCCAGCTCCTTTGATGTCACAAGCCTTGCATCAACCACACCGGAATCATCGGTATATGCCCAGCCTGCAGGGATAACCTTTGATCCCTTCTTTTTGGAATATGAGCCCATCTCGAAGCCTGAATTAGGCAGCAGGTTGTACTGTCCCGCAACCCTTCCCTTTTCCAGCTGGACGCAGTCAAAATATATATCCGCCCTTTCTCCCTCTCCGTATAGGCCGACGGTGATACTTTGTCCCTTTTTTACCTTTACGGTTGTCTCTATGCGTTTCCAGCCGCTTGTGAACTCGGCGGGAGTATTTTCATCAACCGTCCCCTCCTCCTGTGAGCCCGGGGTATCCTCATCGTCATCCTCTTCATCAAAGTTTTCACCGTCGCCCGGGTCATACAGGTCAGGGTCGTCGGGATCAACCTCATCCTGCGGATCCGTATCGGTCTCATCGTTTTCCTCTTCATCTCCCTTTGTGCCCTTTTCCTTGTCATTTACTTCTACCGAAAGCACAGCCTTTGCGTTTTTGATATTACATGCTTTTACATAAACGGAGGCGGTATAATAGCCCGTGGCATTTGCAGTCACGGTCTGCCTGTAGCCGATCCTGCCTGTATGCTCAGCCTTTCCGGTAAGCTTTACATGAGCAGACCTTGAACCCATATATTTTTTTGTTTCGGTTTTCTCGATAATATGACAATCCTCGCCCTTATTGCATTCATCAACCCTCTCCCATGCCTTCGTCTTCTTTTTTTCAAAGCTTCCGTCCGTCAAAAGATTTATGACGGGGCCTCCCGCAGCGGACGATTCCTTGAGGTGGTTTGCCGCAGAGCCCTCGTCTGAGTAGGCATAAGAGCCGGCTCCTATTATCTTTTTCGTTTTCTTAACCCTTAAATAGGAGCCTGTGGTACGACCCTTGTCATCAAAGCAGCAGACATTTTCGATATCATCATCTGTATTTATCTTTTCATCGCAGCCCGTATAGGTAAAGGCGGTCTTATTGTAATCATCGTAGTTAATAAGGACAGTCTGACCACCTGCCTTTTTTACAAACTCACGCATGGCAGTGACCTTTTCCGAAGGCTTTTTCTTTGTCCCGTATCTGTAGACTATCCTTTTTCCGGTCTCATCCTTTGCCGAAAGCAGGTGACCCTTGTCATCATAGGTAAAGGCTGCCGTTTCACCGTTTGGATGAGTGATCTTTGTCAGATATGAGTTTTTATCATAGGTGTAGGTTATCTCTCTGTTCTGCTCGAAGGGATCGGTCATGGATATGAGACGCCCGTTTGCATCGTAGTTAAGATTGCTTTTTATGCCTGCGGCATCGGTTACGGAAACGGTTTTTTCTTTTGCTGCCTTGAAGTCTTTTTTCAGGAGCTTGTCAAGCTCGTCAAGCGCAGCATTTATCTGCTCCTTTCTTTTGCTCTTAGCTGCACCGTCTATAATGTTCTGCAGATGGATTTTGGCATTTTGTACACAGATCGCCGCAGGATAATTGACACAGACATAAAGGCATTCGTTCTCAAAGGCTTCAAGCCTTGCTATCCCGTCTTCACATGCATCATAGATATCATTGGCGGAGGAGGTTTTCTCTTTGTAGGTCTCTATCTCGTCACGGAACGCTCTAAGCCTTGTCTTATCACCCTCGCCATCGTGATCCTGCGATGAATGCTCTATGGTTATGGCGTTTCTATCCTTTTTCTGGGAGTTTTTGCCGTCCTCTCTCTGATTGGAGTCGGTTATCATGCCAAGATAACCCGATGCATCAAAGTACATGGAGGTGCTTCCGCTTTTATTGACTATCTTTAAGGGATATTTTCCCTTCAGATCGGCGTTCGTCACGGGCACTGCAAAAAGACCCAGACCGTCCTCATCCTTTGCTGCCGGGTGCTCCTTATTATCCTCCGCAGCGTTTTTTGATGCGCCATTTACGTAGTAGGTAACCTTTGATTTTTTGAAGAAATGCTTTGTGCCGTCTGAATCTATATAGACATAGGGATATTTTTTTATATCTGTTTCTCCCACAGGCACGAGGAGCCTCACATCCGTCGAAAGCCTGAAATGCTCTCCGTAGGCAGTGCCTGCCGTATCATCCCACTTTTCCTCTCCTGGGCGATCTCCGTAGGTGTCATTAAAGACATGGGATACACATAAGGGCATCCTTTCACCTGCGCTCTTTGCATCCTGATGGACGAAGGTCAGGGAACCCGTATAATCATTTATGCTTCCCGTACCTGCGCTGCCTGCTCCCTGGGTATGGGTGCTCCAGTAATCCTCCAGTCCCGTAAAATCCCTGTAGGTGACGGAAAGAAAGGGCTTTTTACTGTCTCTTAAAGGCTCTATTTCCTTGGTGGCATTCTTGTTTTCATTTGCCGTGATAAAGCAAAGCCCGTTGTATGATACCTTCCCTGAGGTCCAGTTTTTTACATCCCTTGTGATATCAAGGCTCACAGAATCACCGTCAGTACCGTAATCACTGATCCTTTTTAGGCACTTCTTTAATGCGGCATCATTACAGGGCTGATTGTCCCATTTGATACTCTTTCTGCTCCATTTGCCGGGAACTGCGACAGCATAGAAATTTTTGACGCTTCCGCTTAGGTTTGAGACGGAAACGGTAAGCGTTGCCTTTGTGACGACACTTCCCTTTGGTATCTCGGGCAGGGTCGGTCTCATGTATATGCGGCTTTTTATCTTTTTTGTCTTTTTCTTTACCTTTTTGCTCTTTGTTCCGGTAACAAGACTTTTTTCACTTGTCTTTCCGTCAGATCGCACGCTGACAAAATCCCCCAGGGCTGACCAGTCTTTATATTTCCTGAACCTGCGCATGGTGGGATCTATCTCGACGGGAAATACTCTCGCCTCATCCTCAAGCCACTCCTCATCTACAAAGACCTTCAGTCTGTATTTCCCGGACTCCTCTATGGTCTCAAGCTCATAGTAAGCTTCGCAGTCTGTGTTTCCTGCCCCGTCTGTGACCACGGGTGCCGGGATCTCATACAGGGTCTGACCGTCAGAATCGTTAAGGAGGATGTTTCCCTCTTCCATGACAGCCTTTAAGCCCCTGACATTCAGGTCAAAGGTATAAACAGACGGAGCGTCATTGCGGCTTACTACTATGGTTTCCTTTACTCCGTCGCTTATGGGGAGATATCTCAGGGTGACTCCGTTTTCTATATTTTCATAGAGGACTGTCTGGGGATTGGGAAGAACGGGAAGCGGGTTTTCTGTATCTGTATCATTTGAGGCGGGAGCATCATCCTCCCCGCCTGCTGCCGTAATAACAGCTTCATCCGAATGTTTTTTTTCGTTTGCCTCCGTATCTATCAGCTCCGCCGGAGTTTTCCAAACAGTATTACCTGAAACAGCCTCCGATGACGAAACAGATATATTGTCTGTATTAAAAACAGTTTTTGAAGATGGGACATATATGAAAGAAACCTCGAAGGTATCATCCGAAAAATCAAAAAGCTTTCTCTCATCCGCCGCCTGGGCAAACCTTAGGCGAAAGGGCGCAGAGGTATTGGTATATCCCGCAAAGACCTTATTCTCACTGCTGCCCTCCGAAAAATGAAGTCTGTTGTCTATGGTCGCAAAGCTTCCGTCACTGCGCTCATAATTGACCGGCTCTGCGTAGTAATAAGCCGTCACGCTGTGGTCGGGATGCTCATACACCTTGACATTTTCCGACCTGTACCGGGGAAGCTCATGCAAAAGATCATCCGGGCTGACGGAGGACATCTCATAATGCTCATAGCCCTCATCTGCATAATAGCCGTCGGGAATCTCATCTTCAGAAAGAGAATTATTTGACACAGAATTGCCGGATATGTCATTGTCAGAAGCGCTGTTATTGCTTACATTTCCTGAAACCGTATCAGGTGGAACGGAATTTTTTGAGGTGCTCTCCTCCGGAATGGTGTCCTCTGAAACCATATCCTCAGGTACTGCCTCCTCCGGCGGGTTATCATCTGATATGCCATCCCCGGGTATTTCTCCTTCAGAAACCGTATTATCCAAAACTGCCTCAGGTGTTGTATTTTCAGACGCAAAAATAGCAAGAGGATGCTCGAAGGCCAGGACAAAGGCAAGCATCAATATCAGTTTGTTTCTGTAGTGCTTTTTATTGGCGGACATATGTGTATCTCTCCCCTCAAAATCTGTTAAAACAAAAATTGGCTGCAGTGTCATCACTGCAGCCGAACAATCATAATAATACGATAACCCCCTGTATTATCTTAGACTCTGGCTTTGCGTCCCTGAATTTCCTCAGGTTTGCCGAAAATATATGAACAAAAACCCCTCAACAGTCTTTATTTTTACTAAATCTGAATGCAGTTGTCAAGCAGGAACTTTTCCGTTACTGCTTTATATTTTGACATAGCCCACAGTACATTATCGTGTGACCGCCGTTACCCCCCTCAGACCGTCCGAAAACCTTGATTTTCAGCGATCTGTAGCCTGTTTTTTGCATCAAATATGCTATATTTCGTTAGAAATTAATATCTGACCTTAACAACTGAATAAAGCGCATATACGGATGGTTTTCAGGCTCCTGCCACCATCAATTCCATCATTTTATTAAATCCAAGCAAGTTTTTAGCTCGTTTTATATTGTACCCAAGGCACATGAGCGCAAACTCCCCCGTCACCTTCCTCATGCCTTTTAGCAGGAAGCAGGTGAATCCCATAGCTCTTTTTATAGTTCCAAACGGATGCTCCGACAGGCACATTCGTTCAGCCGTTTTTTTCCCGTTTTGGCTTTAGGAAAAACTTGACAACTTTCTTTATCTCAAAGTGGTATTTTCCCTTTGGCACTTTATTTTTATCAAGCGTTTTTCCTTCAGCTTTTAACCAGTCTCGACACGGCTTCTCCAAACAATCTTTTGTGAAGTCTATCTCTTTCCACTCGTTCTTACCTTTATAGCACTTGTTCCTGTTAGGACAATGACGGCAGGCATTTTTATTGGCATATCTTATATTCCCATTTTTCTTTACGCATTTCTGTCTGAGGATCTCTCCGTTAGGACAGTAGACCAGATTTCGTTCCGGGTCTCTTACAAAATTTCTTTCTTTTGCCCTTTCCTGCATCTCTTCAGGTGTACCATATATGGAAGCTTTTTCTTCATCTTCATCCCCCTCATCACTGGCTTTTCTTCTGACCTCAGTTACCTCCATGTCAGATATAACTTCCTTATAAGCATCTGGTATTACATTTCCCCCTTTTCCTTCTTTTTTTCATAGTATAATAAAATCAATTCCAAAACAATTGAACTGTCATTCTCTCCCGTGCCCCACACACAGGAGCCGCACCCGCCAAGGTGCCTGCAGGCTCTGTGCTGCGACGCCCTTTTTCGAGTCGTTATGATACCTGTAAAACACACAAAATCAGGGTCGCAGGTACGGCCCCCTCCCCATATTGACTTTACCCCTCCAAAAAAGCATAATTTATAGAAACACAGTACATCACCAACGGAGGATGATATGGACAGACAGAACCTGACTCTTTTGACCGATCTGTACGAGCTGACAATGATGCAGGGCTACTTCAAAAACGAAAACGCAAACCAGACCGTTATCTTTGACATGTTCTACCGCACAAATCCTCTCGAGAGCGGCTATGCCGTCATGGCCGGCCTCGAGCAGATGATAGAATACATAAAAGAACTCCGGTTCGAAAAAGAAGATATAGATTACCTGCGCTCACTTAGAATCTTCAGGGAGGACTTCCTCGAATATCTGAAAACCTTCCGTTTCACGGGCACCATATACTCGATCCCGGAAGGCGAGGTCATATTCCCGAGAGAGCCTATCGTGAAGGTCATCGCTCCGATCATGCAGGCACAGCTGATCGAGACCGCGATCTTAAACATCATAAACCACCAGTCGCTGATCGCTACCAAGACCTCAAGGGTCTGCTTTGCGGCAAGAGGCGACGGCGTGATGGAATTCGGGCTTCGGCGTGCGCAGGGTCCGGATGCGGGAACATACGGCGCAAGGGCGGCCATGATCGGTGGCTGTATCGGGACTTCAAACGTGCTCTGCGGACAGCTCTTTGATGTTCCGGTCAAGGGCACGAATGCCCACTCCTGGGTAATGAGCTTTCCCGATGAGCTTACAGCCTTCAGAAAATATGCCGAGATCTATCCCGACGCGTGCCTCCTTATCGCGGACACCTACGATTCCTTAAAAAGCGGCGTCCCGAATGCCATAAAGGTATTTCAGGAACTGAAGGAAAAGGGCATCCATCCGAAACTGTACGGTATCCGCTTTGATTCCGGAGACCTTGCCTATCTGTCAAAAAAGGCCAGAAAGATGCTCGATGACGCGGGCTTTACGGATGCTGTCATCTCTGCCAGCAACGATCTCGATGAATTCCTGATAGATTCACTGAAGGCTCAGGGAGCAAAGATCACCAGCTGGGGCGTCGGTACAAATCTCATAACCTCAAAGGACTGGCCTGCTTTCGGCGGGGTATACAAGCTTGCAGCGATACGATCAAAGGACGGTTCCTTCATTCCAAAGATCAAGCTTTCGGAAAACAGCGAAAAGATCACAAATCCCGGAAACAAAAAGATCTACAGGGTATATGATGCGGAAGGCAAGGTAAAAGCCGATCTGATCTGCCTTGAAGAAGAGACCTTCAAAGAGGATGAAGAGCTTCTGCTCTTTGACCCTTCAGAGCCCTGGAAAAAGACATATCTGAAACCCGGCGAATTCACGCTGCGCGAGATCATGATCAAAGTCTTTGACGAGGGAAAATGCGTATACGAATCACCAACCGTTATGGAAATGAGGGAATTCTGCAAAAAGGAGCTTGATACACTGTGGGAAGAGACCAGGCGTCTGGTCAACCCTCATAATGTACATGTCGATCTTTCAAAAAAGCTCTACGACATGAAGATAAATCTTTTGAACGAAATGTCAGTAGAAGGAAAAACATTTTCCTGACGCAGGCAAAACAGCTATCACTGCACCAGCACCTGCATCTTATCCAGGACCTCGTCAGCCACATCGATGAGGTCCTTTTTTTCACCCTTTATCTCATACACAAAACAGGGCTTTCCCTTTGTCCTGAAAGACATCCGGCCCTCAAACCCTGCAAGCATCGGCGCGATGGCAGCCGGATCCACCTGGGCGTTCATGAACATATCAAACCTGATATGATCTTTTCTTACCTCCATTTTTTCTATGTAGATCATATGCGCCTTTGCCCTCAGCAGCGCGATCCTTATGAGGTTCTGAGCGCTTTTCGGTATCTGTCCGAATCTGTCGGAAAGTTCATCGGCCATATCCGAAGCTTCCTCCTCTGTCTCGATGGATGCGATCCTCTTGTAAAGATCAAGCTTGATATTCTCATTTCTCACATAGGTGTTCGGTATGTAGGCATCCACATCCATGTCAAGGAAGGTGGAAAACTCCGGAACGGTGTCTTCTCCCTTTTCCTGCTTTATCGCGCTGTCGAGCATCCTGCAGTACAGGTCATATCCCACTTCCTCCATATGCCCCGACTGTTCGGCGCCCAGCACATTGCCTGCCCCCCTGATCTCCAGGTCCTTCATGGCAATGCGGAAGCCCGACCCCAGATCCGTGAATTCCCTGATCGCGGCAAGTCTCTTTTCTGCCGTTTCCCTCAGCATTTTGTCTCTTTTGTACATCAGGAAAGCATAGCTTGTCCTGTTGGACCTTCCGACCCTGCCGCGCAGCTGATACAGCTGTGCAAGCCCCATCCTGTCGGAATCATGGATTATCATGGTGTTGACATTGGGAATATCCAGTCCCGTTTCTATTATGGTCGTCGATACCAGAACATCTATATCCCCGTTTATGAAATCAAGCATGATGTTTTCAAGCTTTCTTTCTTCCATCCTGCCGTGGGCATATTCGACCACAGCCGTCGGCACAAGCGTCCGGATTTTCGCAGTGATGTCGGCTATGTCATTTATCCTGTTATAGACGTAGTAGACCTGCCCGTTTCTTCCAAGCTCGCGGTTTATGGCCTCGCGCACGGTCTCGTCGCTGTATTCCATCACAAAGGTCTGTATCGGCAGGCGGTCCTCCGGCGCCTCCTCAAGCAGGCTCATGTCCCTGATTCCGACTAAGGACATATGAAGAGTTCTTGGTATGGGCGTTGCGGTAAGCGTCAGCACATCCACATTTTTCCTCAGTTCCTTTATCTTTTCCTTTGCTGTCACGCCGAATCTCTGCTCTTCATCCACGACCAGAAGCCCCAGGTCTTTGAAGGCAACATCCTTTGAAAGAAGCCTGTGCGTCCCGATGACTATGTCGACCGTTCCGTCCTTCAGTCCCTGTATGGTCTTTTTAAGCTGCGAGGGCGTCCTGAACCTGCAAAGGAGCTCTGTCCTTACCGGATACCGCGCCATCCTCTGGATGAAGGTGTTGTAATGCTGCTCGGCAAGGATGGTCGTGGGCACCAGAAAGGCTGCCTGCTTCCCTTCCTGCACGGCCTTGAATGCAGCTCTGATCGCGACCTCGGTCTTTCCGAATCCGACATCGCCGCAGATGAGACGGTCCATGATCCTGCGGCTTTCCATATCCCTTTTTACATCCTCTATGGCCCGGAGCTGATCCTCCGTCTCTTCAAAGGGAAACATCTCTTCAAATTCCCGCTGCCACTGGGTATCCTCCGAAAAGACATAACCCTTCTCCTGGATCCTTTCGGCATAGAGCTCGACCAGTTTTTTTGCGACACCCTGGACTGCCCCCCTGACTCTCTGCCTTGTCTTTTTCCACTCGCCGGTACCGATCCTGTGAATCTTAACTTTTTTATCCGTATCGGAGGATGCATATTTCTGAAGCGACTCCAGATTTGAGGCTATGACATTTACGAAACTGTTGTCGGCATATTCGATCCTGACATAATCCCTGACCACTCCCTCTATCTCGATATGCTCTATCCCGCGGTAAATGCCTATGCCGAAGTTCTCGTGCACCACATAGTCGCCTATGACCAGGTCGGTGAAGCTTGCTATCTTTGTTCCCTCGTACCTGACATGCCTTTTTTTCTTCTTTTTCCCGCTTCCGAAAATATCAGTTTCCGAGATGACGAGAAATCCTATATCCGGCATTTCAAAACCTTTGCCCAGGCTCCCGTAGGCAGTCATCACCTCGCCCTTCTGAGGAACCCTTTCGGGATCTTCACTGTAAAACGCCGTCACCTCATTTTCAGTCAGATCATCCGCTATATGCCTTGCCCTCGTATGCGAAGGCGAAAGGATTATCGTCCGAAACGAGTCTTTTTTCTTCTTCTTCAGATCTGACGAAAGCATCTCAAAGCTTTTATTATACGCCGCCACAGGCCTTGAAAGCAGGCTCAGGGCTGCCCTTTCCCTGTAACTGTCATGCTTCATCCTGAGCGTGGAAAAAGAGATGCAGCTCCTTTTTGAAAGCTTTGCGAACACTGCCTCTGTGCTTTCAAGGATCCCTGTCTGTCCGGCAAGGATATATCCCCCCTCAAGCCTGTGCGTCATGCTCTCCGAAAACTCCGCTTCGGTATTTTTTCCCTTTTCCTCAAGCCTTGAAGGCTCGTCGAGAAAAAACACCGTATCTTCCGGGAAACGGTCTGCAAGCGTTACCAGTTCATCAAAATAATAAGGGATAAAGGCCGCGGCATTTGCGGCAGATGCGCATTCCTCAAGCTGTTCAAGAAATTCATTTACGCTTGTTTTTATCCGGTGAGCCTCCTGGGTCTTCATCCGTGACCTGAAATAAGCTTCTCTTTCCTCTGCTTCTTTTCTGATCACAAAAGACGCGTCTCTTCCTGCATCCTCACTGATCACAAGATCTGTAGCAGGATACACCGTAACCGTTTCAAGCTTTTCTATCGATCTCTGGCTCATGGCGTCAAAGCCCCTGATGGAGTCAACTTCATCGCCCCAAAGCTCGATCCTTACAGGATTGTCATCAGTAAGTCCGAAAACATCAATGATCCCGCCCCTGACGGCAAACTGTCCGGGCGACTGCGCCTCGACGCTTTTTTCATATCCGCATGACACGAGTTTTTTTGACAGTCCGGCAATATCGATGACATCCCCTGTTTTAATGCGGATCACGGCATCGGTAATAGTCGAAAGGTTCGGAACCCTTTCCATGAGGGCATCAAAAGTCGTCACTATCACAAGGCTCTGACCCCCGGAATACTCCGTCAGCGCCTTTATCGCAGACATCCTCTGTGTTGTCAGGAAATTTCCGCTTAAGTCCGACTGATAAAAGATTATATCCTTTGCAGGATAATAAAAGACATTCCTGGTAAAAAGCAGGTTTTCTTCCACCATCTGCCTTGCCGCAGCATCATTGGAAGTGACAAAAACACTTATGCCGCTGTTTTTCAGGGCATGGGCCAGAAAGGTCTTTGCCCCGTCAACCACGCCATCCACATCGGTGATACCGGCGCATCTGACGGCACTTTGCAGTTCATCAAAGATACCCAGATCTTTAAGGGGTTCAGTGAAGGCTTTCATGAATTGTACCTGTTCATGGCACGATCCGCGCCATCTTCGATGACCGACAAAACGGCATCGGCTGCTTTCTGTCTGGCATCCTCCATCAGGGATACATCATCCCCCTTGAAATGGCCCAGGACCCAGTTTATCAGGTCATACCCCTGAGGCTTCGCCCCGACGCCGACTCTGACCCTGACAAAATCCTGGGTATGAAGATGCTCTATTATATTCTTCATTCCGTTGTGTCCCCCGGCAGAGCCGGACTTTCTGATCCTGATCCTCCCGGGATCAAGATCCACATCGTCATATATCACGATCAGATCCGTGCTCACATCTGCCTTATAATAAGAACATGCCGCAGCTATGCTCTCTCCGCTCAGGTTCATATATGTCTGGGGCTTGAGGAGCAGCACATCCTCCAAACCGGCTTTTCCCTTGCCGTACAGGCCCTTGAATCTCTTCCTGTTCACCCTGATCTTCAGCATCCCGGCGAGGACATCGACCACCTCAAAACCTGTATTATGCCTTGTTCCTTCATATTCGCTGTCAGGATTTCCCAATCCTGCTATTATTATCATAGTTTACCTCACAAAAAAAGGAAGACTCCGCTTCCGGGTCTTCCTATTGTAACAACAATATCTTTTTCCTTCAACCTTGAAAGGTCACGCCTCCGATGCGATCTCCTTGTTGTATGTTTCAAGAATGAGATCCTGGATCTTTGTCCTCATATCGGAATTGATGGGATGAGCTATATCCCTGTATTCTCCGTCCGCACCCTTGCGGCTGGGCATTGCAATGAAAAGGCCCTTCTCTCCCTCGATAACCTTGATATCGTGTACCACGAACACATCATCTAAAGTGATCGATACGATGGCCTTCATCTTTCCTTCTTTGTCAACTTTTCTGATCCTGACATCCGTAATTTCCATAGTTTTTCTCCTTTTCTTTGAACTAAAGGTTCTTCCTATACCCGTCCAGACTATGGTTTTGGATTCATCTTCATGTCCGGCTGATTATAGAAACTGTCAGTACAATATATCATATATTGAACATTTTTTGCAAGAATATTTATATTTAATTTATAAAATATACCTTTCGTTTGATTCCACCACGATCTCAATGCCTGCTCCGCCGTTATATTCGGAGTTTGCCCTGACTGTGCCATGGCTTTCGACTATGCAGTTTTCTATGCGTGTATTATCCCCTATATAAACATCGTTCAGTATGATCGAATTTTTGATCGTACAGTTATTGCCGACAAATACCTTTTTGAAGAGGACAGAATCCCTCACGGTCCCGTTTATGATGCAGCCGGCTGAAACAAGCGAGTTCCCGACCAGTGAGCCTTTATTATACTTTGCCGGAGGCAGGTCGTCGACCTTTGAATATACATCAGGATATTTATGCAGGAAATAGTCCCTCACCTCGCTCTTCAGGAAATCCATGTTGGTCCTGAAATAGTCCTCTACTGTTGCCACATTTCTCCAGTATCCCTGCATCCTGTATCCGTAAATCCGCTTCAGGGACTTGTATCTGATGAGTATGTCCCTGACAAAATCATGCCTGTCTTCCTTTGCGCTCTTTTCTATCAGTTCTATCAGCTGCCTGCGCCTGATGATATAAATACCGCAGGAGACCGTATTTGAACGGGCAACGATGGGCTTCTCCTCAAAATCCTCTATACGGGAATCCTCATTCATCCTGACTATGCCGAATCTTTCAACTTCCTCGCCCGCAGCCAGTTCCTTTACGACAACGGTAATATCTGCTTTTTTCGTGATGTGATACTCTAAAAGCTTACCGAAATCCATCTTGTACACACAGTCTCCGGACGCTATGATCACATAAGGTTCGTGGCTGTTCTTCAGAAATGACAGGTTCTGGTACATGGCATCTGCCGTACCCCTGTACCAGAAATGGTTGTCTGCCGTGACCGCCGGCGTGAAAACATAGAGGCCGCCCTGCTTTCTTCCGAAATCCCACCATTTTGAGGAGCTTAAGTGCTCATTTAAGGACCCCGCATTGTACTGGGTGAACACGGCCACCTTCTGCACATGTGAATTGGTCATATTTGAAAGCGCAAAGTCAATGCTCCTGTAGCTTCCTGCTATCGGCAGCGCCGCGACCGCTCTTTTTTTCGTCAGTTCCTTCATGCGGTGACTGTTCCCGCCCGCAAGGATGATGCCTATCGCCCTCATGATACCTCACCTGCCTTTATGAAGCTCCTGCCCGAAGGGAGCATCCTGTTCTCAAGATCTTCTTTTTTCAGACTGCCGCTTACCACGGTATTCTTTCCTATGGAAATACCGGAAGGGATCGATGAATGCTCTGCGATCGTCACAAGAGCGTTTGTGTATATCGACGGTTCGGTTTCATTGGGAACCTCATCGCCTGTGCCCATCTTTACATCGTCTCCCACCACAACATTCTCCGCTATGATGGCCTTGGTTATATCACAGTCGCGGCCTATCCTCGAGGCATTCATTATAATCGAGTCCTTCACGATCGTACCCGGGCCGATATAGACATCACAGCCTATCACCGAATGCTCCACATGACCGAAGATCTCGCATCCCTCGCCTATGATGCTTCCTTCCACAAAAGAGCCTTCCCCTAAAAACTGCGGCGGGAGAGTCTCGCACTTGGTATAGATCTTCCAGTATTCCTCATACAGATTGAACTCCGGGATGATATCGATGAGCTCCATGTTCGCCTCCCAGTAGGAGGAAAGGGTTCCGACATCCTTCCAGTAGCTGTTGTACTCATAAGCAAAGAGCCTTAAGTCTTTCTCATGACAGTACGGGATCACATGCTTTCCGAAATCCAGGTTCGGCTGGTCCGCATTTGCGATCAGCGCCTCCCTGAGGACCTTCCAGTTAAAGATATATATGCCCATGGATGCCAGATTGCCATGGGGTTCCTCAGGCTTTTCCTCAAATTCGGTTATCCTGTTATCATCATCGGTGATCACTATGCCAAAGCGCTTTGCCTCTTCCAAAGGCACCGGCATCGCGGCTATCGTGACTGCCGCGTCATTTGCCTTGTGATAATCAAGCATCACCTCATAATCCATCTTGTATATATGATCTCCGGAAAGTATGAGGACATAATCGGGATTATAGCTTTCCATATACTCGATATTCTGATAAATGGCATTTGCTGTCCCGGTATACCAGTCGGTATTGATATTTCTCTCAAAAGGAGGCAGCACTGTCACTCCTCCGATATTCCTGTCAAGATCCCACGGTATGCCTATGCCAATGTGAGTGTTGAGCCGAAGCGGCTGATACTGGGTCAGAACCCCGACTGTATCGATCCCCGAATTGATACAATTAGAAAGAGGAAAATCTATGATCCTGTATTTTCCTCCGAAAGGGACGGCGGGCTTTGCCATCCTTGTGGTAAGCACACCGAGTCTGCTGCCCTGCCCCCCGGCAAGCAGCATCGCGATCATTTCTTTTTTAACCATACCCCCTCCTGCTGGTCCGCTGTTTTATAAAGAAATTTCCGCGTTTATTATAGCATCATAGCATTAAACGGTCAATTTTGGGTGCCTTTCTGAAGCTGTGCCTTTTCTGCCTGCGCCTCAAAAAAATAAGTCAGAGACCGTATCTCTGACTTAGTTTTATGTCAACCGCAATCATTATCACTGGATGATTCCGAGTATCCAGTCATTGGCATGGTTTGACTGGGCCATCATGGCCTGTCCTGCCTGAAGCAGAATGCTTCCGATGGAAGTCTTTACCATCTCGGAAGCCATATCCGTATCACGGATTCGGGATTCGGCTCCGGTCGTATTTTCAATGACATTTTCAAGATTTGCTATAGTATGTTCCATCCTGTTCTGCACGGCGCCATAATAACTTCTCACACCGCTGACCAGGTTAATCGCTTTCTTGAAAAGATCTATGCTTTTGGTCGCCTCATCCTGTGTAAGACTCCGTTCTGTCTGCGAAGTTATGCCGTTTGAGGCATCCCTCCCGGATGACCCGTCAGAGGAACCAATAGAGGAAATACCCAGATCCTCTGAGGTCATGCGGAAAAGTCTGACAGGGATCTTGTTCGTGAAATCACTGTCAGCTCCTGCCTGGATGCTGGTACCAAAGCCTCCCAAAGAAAGAACGAACACATCGTCGATAGAGATCTTTGCAGTTCCCGGAGCATCCCCCAGCACATTTTTCGCTGTTGAAGAAAGACCTCCCGTGGCAATGACGGATCCTGCGCCCCCGTTTACAGCTCCGACCAGTTCCTTTACAAAATCAACTCCGTCTTGAGTTGCATTATCTATGTCATTTTTCACTGCCTGAAGAGTCTTTCCTGCTCCGGCAGATGCCAGGACATCGTTTACCACATCCTCAAAGCTTCTTGTCGGCTGTGCCAACAGTCTTTCAAAAATCTTGTTTATCCCGGATGCGATGCCTGATGCATCAGTCCCGGATGAACCTGAAGCAAGCTTTCCAAGATATGCCGCCACCAGATACCCGTGTCCGTATCCGTAATTATCCCCTTCCACCTTATGACTGTTCATCAGCTGCGCGATTTGATCATCGCTCTTTCCGGTTTTCACTGCATCCTGCAGATATTCGTTCCATCCGGTGGTAAAACCGCCTCCGGTAAGCTGCGCAGTCCCTTCCACGAACCACTTTGGAAAATCTTCGACACCGCCCTGTCTGTACATCCTTTCCGGCAGGGCCGCATCCATGACGGCATGCATCATCTCGTGACCTATGGTCGATTCAAGCCTGCCGAGATTTGATGAGTCATTTTTCACATCTTCTTCTGAAAAATCCATGTTGTCGACACTCATCGAAAGGCTGGCCAGCTTCTGACTCCCGGTATAAAAATATCCCTCAACAAAGGCCAGTGTATCGCTCGGGCCGTCTATATAGGTTATCTTCAGATCCATTTTGAGCTTGTCTGCGTCAGCTCCGGTATATTCCGAATCGATCACTTTTTTCAGCGAATCGAATTTCCCGAAGATCTGATTGACAGCGTTTGGAACATATTCGGTTGCGATCTTTTCGGCAAGGAGATTTCCGGTATTTACGGCAGAAAGACTCCCTGCTCCCTGCTGTCCGGAAGTCTGGGTCACCTTACAGACACCGTTTTCATTGAAATTGAGTCTGTAATCATTTGAGACAACGGCATTTGCCATTATCGGGCTTTCACCCGTAGACGGGAAAAGACGCGTCTCGTTGAACCTGGTAGTCTCAGCAACTCCGTCAATGGCTTTTTTCAGCTGCTGTATCTCCATATTGATGCTTTCGCGGTCGCTGTCAGACAAAGTCCCGTTTGCAGCCTTTATCATCAGCTCGCTGCCGCGCTGAAGCATATCGTGAACCTCTTCTAAAGCCCCGTCTGCGATCTGGACCATGGAGATGCCGTCCTGAACATTATCCCTTGCCTGGGAAAGTCCCCGGATCTGTCTGCGCATCTTTTCGGAAATGGAAAGTCCTGCAGCATCATCCGCCGCGCGGTTGATCCTGTATCCCGAAGAAAGCTTCTCCATAGATTTCGACTGATTCCTCCAATTCTCCCCATACATCCTTCGGGAGTTCATGGCTATCAGATTGTGAGCGAGTACGTTCATAATTCACCTCCGTGTGTATTATGAATTCTCTACATGATGTAGACAAAAATACATTTCACACCATATATCGAAACTGATCGGATAATCATCAACCCCAAATGTCTATTCGGTTGTTTTTGATGCTTAAATGAAAAAACTGCCAAATGATCATCGAAAAAGACCAAATAGACAAAAACATACGAAGAACATCGATACTCTGCATGTATTATACTGTATAATAAAGGCATTAATAACAAAGAAAGAGGATGCAATGAGAGACCTTATCGATATTGATGTTGTGATAGATGAAAATTTCATCGAACCGAAGGTGACCATCCGGACAAAAGAAAGGACCGCGCAGGTCGAAAACATCATCTGCGCAATAGAAAATGTCTCGGGAAGCGACTTTCCTCCGATCACTGCCAATCAGGACAAGGATAAGATCGTGATCATTTCCCAAAGAGATATCATCAGGATCTATACATCCGGGCGAAAGATCATGGTACAGACCGGGACCGGTATCTTCAGCGTAAAAAAAACACTAACAGGACTGGAAGAGGATCTTAACCGTGAGCGATTCCTTCGCATATCGCAGTCCGAGATAATAAACCTGTACAAGGTAAAGTGTTTTGACATAAATATAGCGGGGACCATAGGGATCGAATTTGATGACGGGACAAAATCCTGGGTCTCAAGGAGCCGTGTGAAAGCGATAAAAAACCTTCTTGAAGGAAAGAAGGAGGTGATGTGACATGAGGACGACTTTTTCACGCAAGGTCATCTTTCTTTCATCAATAGGTTTTTCCATCGGAGTTGTGTTCTGTGTGCTTCTGACCTCGATCCTGACCACATACGGCATAAATGACGGAACACTGTATGTCTGTGCTCCGGATTTTATTGAAGCTGTCGGAAATCCTATCCTTGCCCTTTTTATTGAGATGATCGTTTCCGGACTTTTGGGCGCTGTCTGCTGGGGACTTACCGCGGTCTATGACATAGAAGAGTGGAGTATTCTGAAATCCACTTTCATACACTATGTCATTTCAATGGCAGCATATTTCAGCGTGGCCTTCACCTTAAGATGGCTTTCGCCAAAAGATCCGGGCGCGAATCTGCTTTGGTTTCTCATTCTGACAGCCGGATATACGCTTATCTGGGCTGTAAACTACATTATTTACCGGTTCCGGATAGCAAAGATCAACTCGGAACTAAAAGCCTTCAAAGACAGATCCATATAATAAGAACCTGGCACGGGAGGAGATCATGTCGAGAAAAAGCTTATTGACCCTGATATACGCTGCAATCGTTTTCGCAGCCGTTCTTATTATAATGACAGCCTGCACCGAAAGCGGACGCGCAGCGCCAAAGATCGAAAATGTCGCCGGGAAGGGGGACGGAAAATACACATTTACCTTTGACTCTCTCGAGCATGATATGATCCTTGATCTGCCGGAAAAACCGGAAGGCTCTCCTCTGGTCGTCATGCTTCACGGTCAGGGTAATACTGCAGAATCCTTCAGAAGCGCCGTACATTTTGAAGAATCCGCAAATCCAAGGGGATATGCTGTCGTATATGTGACAGCTGCAGCCGACCCCGAACAGCCCTCTTACGGGATAGGCTGGAATTCCGGGCTGACAGATGGAAAAAACAGGGATGTAGAGCTGCTGAAGGCTGTCACGGATTATCTCATCGACGGCTACGGCTTTGACAAAAAGAGGGTATTTGCGGCAGGCTTCAGCAACGGAGCTTTCATGACGCACCGGCTTGCCATGGAAGCCGATGGCACCTTTGCAGCCGTAGCCAGCGTCGCAGGGTTCATGACGGAATATGTCTGGAATGAAAGGAAAGAAAAAAATCACATCGGAGTTTTTCAGATAACGGGGCAGAAGGACGAAGTCGTACCCAAAACCAGCGACAAAAGCGCAAGCCACAGCAATGCCCCCGCCATAGAAGATGTGATGGATTACTGGGTATCATCAAACGGACTTCAAAAAACAGAGGAAATAAAGATCGGGAAAAAAGACAGTCCCCTCACAAAATATGCCGGAACCGGATCCGGTCCGCAGGTCTGGGATCTGTTCGTGATCGACGGCCGCCATTCCTGGCCCGATGAAAAGATAAACGGCATCGACACCAACGATCTCATCCTCGATTTCTTCGACGCCTGCACAAAAAACATGGACAGGGGTTCATATTTGCTGTTTTTCTGCCGAAATTATAAATGAAGACAGCACGGAAGCAAAGGCATACACGGACAGGTTTAAAGGCCGGTCCGTGTATTTTTTTGCCTTTATCTTCCCAAGTCTTAAACAGGAAAGGAGGGTAATTGATTTTTTACACAACTGAATACGGACGCAACCATACTAATCTTTTTTGCAGGGAAGCATGCGTGTACAAAGGAGTGTGCAGAAAGGAAGAAAAAAATGAAAATTGCACACAGCAGCATTGCTATGCAGTCAGACAGACAGTACTATCAGTCGGGAACGGACTACAGGGGGCGCTCAGACTGGGATTCTTTTGAAAGCGTGAAAAATGCCCTGAACCTGAGAAGCGGACTTGGAAACGAAACAGACGACTCAGGCAGGGACAGCTTCAAAAAGAACTCAGGCGTGACGGAAGGGAGCAGTTTTTACATGATGACCTATACCCGGGTCTCCGGCTCAGCAGTAAAGGAAGAAGCGCGGGCTGAAGATTACCAGTATGATCTTCTTTACCTGCTCATCAGAAGACTGATGCTTTACGGCCTTGCCGGGATAAAAGGATACAATGCCGGCTTTGGCATGTATCAGGCCGGAAACGGTTCGTATCTGCAGCAGTATTCGTCCTACGAAGAATATGAAGAAACATCCTTTGCGGCACAGGGGCAGGCTGTCACCGAAGACGGCAGAAAGATAGACTTTGATATTGAAGTATCCATGAGCAGAAGCTATATGGAATACATGTGCGTCGGAACATCATCAATTGAAGATGCTCTCTGTGATCCTCTCATCATCAATGTCGGAAGCGGGATATCACATATCAGCGATCAGAAATTCTTTTTTGATCTTGATGCGGACGGAAAAAAAGACGAGATATCCATGACGGGAAAAGGCTCGGGATTCCTTGCCCTTGACAGAAACGGCGACGGAAAGATAAATGACGGAAGCGAGCTTTTCGGTACAAAGAGCGGCGACGGTTTTGCGGATCTTGCAAAATACGATTCGGACAGGAACGGATGGATCGATGAAAATGATGAGATCTTTTCAAAACTGAAGGTCTGGTGCAGGGGAGAACATGGCGAGGATATACTGATGGATCTGAAGAAAGCAGATGTCGGCGCGATATATCTGGGTTCGGCATCCACGGAGTTTACCCTCGGCAGGGCTGACGGTTCAAGAAACGGAGTGATCAGATCTACCGGTCTCTTCCTTCATGAAAGCACGGGAGAAGCCGGAACCGTGCAGCATCTGGATATGGCCGTGCGATAGAGAAGATACAAAGGGTCCCAAAGTCATAATGTTTTTCAAGCAGGTTTGAAAGCAATACGACTTTTGGGGCCCTGACATTTCAAAAGTCAAAAAGTGTCAGCTGGTTTGATTCCGGCAGGTCGGCGGGCAGTATCCCCAGATCCCTGAAACGTTTTGCAGTATCCATTGAAGCGCCGCTTCTGTTGCAGAAATCCTCCAGTGAAAGGAACGGCGTTTTTTCGTATTTTGCGATATTTGAAAGGATATCATCCGCCGCCTTCAGTCCTATGCCGCTTATGGAACTTAAATGCGGCATTATCTTTCCGTCCACGACGATACAGTATTTCGGATGAGCCTTAAAGAGATCTATGGGTGTAAACTCAAAGCCTCTTGCATACATTTCCAAAACCTTCTTCATGTCATTGAACTCGGACTTTTCAACATCGGAAAGCTTGTCTTTTTTCTTGTATTCCTCAAACAGCGCGACAAGCCGGCTCCTTCCCCTGCAGCAGCTCTCATATGAAAATGCCTTTGACCTGATCGAGAACAGGGCGCTGTAATATTCCAGCGGATAATGGACCTTGTACCAGCCCACACGCAGAGCCATCATGACATAGGCAGCCGCATGCGCCTTCGGGAACATATACTTGATCTTTTTGCAGGATCCTACATACCAGTCAGGCACTTGGGCTGCCCTCATGGCCTCCTCCATCTCAGGCGCCAGTCCTTTTCCTTTTCTGACGCTCTCCATGGTCTTGAACGAAAGCTGCTTGTCCATTCCCTTTCCGATGAGATAGCTCATGATATCATCACGGCAGCAGATACAGGTCGCAAGCTCGGCTGTGCCGCTCTTTATGAGTTCATCGGCATTTCCGTTCCACACATCTGTACCGTGCGACAGACCCGATATCCTGACCAGGTCGGAAATGTTTGACGGCTTAGCATCTACCAGCATGTTTATGACAAAATCCGTACCGAACTCCGGTATCCCCAAAGTCCCGGTCTTTATACCGTCTATATCAGAAGGCTTGATCCCGAGCGACTGCGTACCCTGAAAAAGACCTATCACATCCCTGTCATCAAGCGGTATCGTATCATAATCAATGCCTGTCATGTCTCCCATCCGCTTGATCATGGTGGGATCGTCATGTCCGAGGATATCAAGCTTCAGCAGATTGTGCTCGATCGAATGATATTCGAAATGCGTTGTTATCGAGGTACCTTCCTCAGTCTTGTCCGCCGGATGCTGTATGGGCGTGAAGGAATGTATCTCCTCTCCATGAGGAAGCACTACGATGCCTCCCGGATGCTGTCCGGTTGTACGCAGCACTCCGGTGCATCCTTCAGCTATCCTCGCGATCTCGCAGTCACGCTTGACTGCCTCTTTTTTCTCATAATAGGTCTTCACATATCCGAAGGCGGTCTTCTCGGCTACCGTTGTCATGGTACCGGCGCGGAAGGTATGCCCTTTCCCGAAGATCTCTTCCGTATACTTGTGAGCCCTGGACTGGTATTCACTTGAAAAATTCAGGTCGATATCGGGTTCCTTGTCGCCCTTGAAACCAAGGAATGTCTGGAACGGGATGTCAAAGCCGAACTTGTTCAGTTTTGCTCCGCATACAGGGCAGTCCTTATCAGCCATGTCTATGCCGCAGGTGCCCTCTTTCACATACGCCTGAACCTCATCGGAATCAAAATCACTGTAATGACATTCAGGACAGACATAATGCGAAGGCAGGGAATTTACCTCCGTGATTCCCGCAAGATAAGCCACAAAGGATGACCCCACGGAACCGCGGCTTCCCACTGTATATCCGTCTTCATTGGATTTCCATACCAGTTTCTGCGCGATGATGTAAAGATCCGCATAGCCGTTCCCGATGATAGAGGTAAGCTCCGTCTCAAGCCTGTCCGTGACAGCTGACGGCAGCTCCTCCCCGTAGATCCTGTGCGCCTTGTCATAGCAGATCTTCCTCAATACCTCATCGGAATTCTCAAGCTTCGGCGAGCACTTGTCGGGTCTTACCGGTGAGATCTTTTCGATCATGTCGGCGATCATGTTCGTATTTTTGACCACCACCTCATATGCCTTATCGGAACCCAGATATTCAAATTCCCTCAGCATATCGTCAGTGGTACGAAGATACAGAGGCGGCTGTCTGTCAGCATCCGAAAACTTTTGCGCATCCTGTATTATGCTTCTGTACAGCGCATCCTCCGGTTCAGTGAAATGAACATCGCCTGTTGCGCAGACCGGCTTTGACAGCTTTTCTCCGAGTTCAACTATCTTCATGTTAAGGTTCTGCAGATCCTCGATGGTGTCCGTTTTCACGCCCCTGTTCCTGTTTCTTTCGATACTCTTGTCCAAAAGAAAAGCGTTGTTCCCTACCGGCTGTATCTCAAGATAATCATAGAAATCCGCTATCCGGGCTATCTCTTCCTCGTCCTTGCCGTCAAGCATAGCCTCAAAAAGTTCTCCCTCCACGCAGGCCGATCCGATAATAAGACCTTCCCTGTGTTTTACCAGCTCGCTTTTCGGTATGTTCTGCTTCTTGTGAAAGTACTGCAGAAAAGACATGGAAACAAGCCTGTACAGATTCACTCTCCCAATCTCATTTTTTGCAAGTAATATCACATGATAAGGATGAAGCTTCTTTATCGATTCGTCGGGCAGTTTAAGTTTTTCATCTATCTGGTCGAGCGTCTCTATCCCTTTTTCCTTCAGCATCGGACAGAACTTCAGATAAATGCCTGCCGTGCATTCCGCATCATAACAGGCCCTGTGATGCTCCAAAAGTTCAACTCCCAGTTCGCCTGCCGTATGCTGGAGCTTGTGGGCCGGAAGCTTCGGGAGCAGCATCCTTGAAAGCACCATCGTATCCGCATAGACTCTGTCAAAGGGAATGCCAAGCTGCTTTGCATTCTCCTCTATGAATCCGACATCAAAGGTTGCGTTATGTCCTATCAGAGGCGCATTGCGGGTAAATTCCAGAAACCTGGGCAGGACTTTGTCGATAGTATCCGCATCCTTGACCATGTTGTCATTGATGCCTGTCAGTTCCTCTATCCTGTAGGGTATGGGTCTTTTAGGGTTAACGAACTCATCAAATGAATCCACAACCTTTCCGTCCTGCAAAAGAACAGCCCCGATCTCTATTATCCTGTCATTCTTTTTTGACAGGCCGGTTGTCTCTATATCAAAAACACAAAATGTATCATCCAGACGGATCAGGCTGTCTTCGGGTTCTCCTACCACATTTACCGCTTCAAAAAGATCGTTTATCAGATATCCTTCCATTCCGTAGATGAACTTAAAATCCTCCGGCAGAGGAGCTGAAAGGCTCTTTTTGAATTTATCGCTGATCGTAGTTGGAAATGCCTGGACTGTGCCGTGATCAGTGATGGCAAGCGCCTTCCATCCCCAGCGTACGGCATTGTCTGTCAGGTCCTTCAGATCACTCACCGCATCCATCCGGCTCATCCTGGTATGGCAGTGAAGCTCAACCCTTTTTTCTGATGCGGTATCGATCCTCTTCTCCCTGAAGTCATCGATCAGCCTGATACCGTTTATGGAGCCCATCGTCAGATCCTTTTCATACTTTGAATCCTGGATATTCCCGCATATCTTTATAAACCTGCCGTTCTTCAGATTTTCCTTTAAGGATTCTGTCTCATCAGGTTTCAGGACCATCCTCACTCCGATGGTATCCTCAAAATCCGTAAGGTCAAACTTCAGGGTCTCCCATTTTTCGTTACGAGTTAAGGAAGCCTCAAAATTTCTGATCATGCCCCGTATTGTGACCTTTTCGGCGCTTCCGATGATGTCCTTTATAGGCATGGCCGGCTCGGGGGTATCATATCTGTAGATAACCTTCGGATCATTGCTTTTGATGTTTTTATAAGCCGTCTTTTTATGAAACCCTTCCTTCTTCTGGTATTCGGTCTTCTTTACAGTCTTTTCGCTGCTCTGCGCCTTCGCAGCCCTGCTTGAGATCGCAGCTATCTCCCTTTTCAGTTCCTGTGTTTTTTCAAGATACACCCTGTCGGGAGCAGCCTTCTCATAGGTTATGCTTATATTTACATCCATACCGCATCTGTCGCACAGGACGCCATGCAGAAATCTTTTCAGCTCTCCCTCAAAATCATGGTCCACGGAATTATCCGCTATGGTTATATCAACGCTGTTTTCCTCTATCTTTTTCTGAGCGCTCCTGTAGATGGAAAACAGGATAGGCGACTCGCATTTGAGTTCATAAAGAATACTCCTGTCATACTCATCAAGCAGGCTTTCCAGATCATACTGCGAGGAAAGCGAGAAGCTCTCATGAAGCACAAACTTTACCCTGACATTATCCGGCAGAGCGCCTGCCAGACCCTTTTCGACAGCATAGATATCTCTTTTGTGTACCGGATGTCCGCTTGTGAAATACACATCCACTCTGCTGCCGTTCCTGCTCTGTATCACCCTGTTTACACGGGCATCCTCAAAAGACAGCTTTATATCCTGATCCTCAGGTGAATAAAACGGAAACACCTCATAAAACGGTTTTTCTTTTCCCATAATAAATGCCTCTGCTTAAGTCCAAATATTCCTTTTATAATTCGCAGATAAGTGCTATAATCGTTTCATTGGGATCGTAGCTCAGCTGGGATGAGCGTTCGCCTCACACGCGAGAGGTCACGGGTTCGAGCCCCGTCGGTCCCACTTTTATATATTATCACAATTCATTTATGATCCTGCAAGCCGGGATCATAGGTTATGGGGCATTGGCGCAGTTGGGAGCGCGCCACACTGGCAGTGTGGAGGTCACGGGTTCAAGTCCCGTATGCTCCATCAGTTCTTTTTCAGGGCGTTATATACTTTTTTCACTGTCAGACCCTGAACTACCGTTGTGAAGAAAACAATTGCATACACACATCCAAGCAGGATATTGTATGTATCGGATTGAAGCATGGATACAGTGCTCATTGCAAGCGCTATGGACAGTCCGCCCCGAAGCCCGCCCCATGTAAACAGAAGCGAAAAGCCCTTTTTATCAAATCCGTCCGGAATCTTTCCGATCAGGAATGTGCCTGCAAACAGGCTTCCATACCTGGCTGCAAAATTGCACAGCACTGCCAGCAGCGAAAGCATCAGCACCCGATCCATCTGCAGTATCCTCACAAAAGACAGGCCCATGATAACATACAGCGCCGAATTGAGCAGTGTATCGAGCATTTCCCAGAATCCGTCAAACTCCTCCAGCTCCCATTTCTTCCCTTTTTGTTCCTCTCTGTCCCTGAGCGTTGAAAAAACAACTCCGCACACTACACAGGCTATGGCCCCTGAGCATTCAAGCGCCTCACACAGTACATATGTGCACGACACGGCAAAAAGACTCGTAAGAATCATCCTGTGCTTATCCTGAGTAAACCGGATGACCTGAAAACAGAGCAGTGTGACGCAGGTTCCTATAATAACAGCGCCCAGGATCTCCCGTATCATCACAGCAAAGAAGCCTCCTCCGCTTTGTGAAGTCACCATACCGGAAAAGACGACAAACAGCGCGACACCCACACCGTCATTTAAAAGAGACTCTCCTTCCATCAAAAATCCGGTCAGCTCCGGAAGTCCGAACTTCTTGAGGATACTCGTTGCAGCTATCGGATCGGTGGGAGCCGTGACGCTACCGAACATCAGACAGACAGGAAGGCTGAACGGCAGAGAGAACAATAATGAAATCCCCCAGAAGAGAAGTCCGTAGATGATCGCGCCGACAAGCGTGCAGAAAAAAGCCAGAACACTCACGCTTCGCGCATTTTTCCTGAACTGCCCAAGCTTCAGCCGGCAGGAACCCGCAAAAAGCATGAAACACAATACACCCTTCAGGAGGAAATTCTCCAGATCATATACCCGGACACTGGAAAGCATCTCCTGAACAGAACTGTCTTTGATAACTGCCAGGACTATAGCTATGCATACTCCGATCGGTATCGAAAAAAGAAGCAGCGATATCTCATATGTCAGATGAAACTTCTTTTCATTCACGAATCCTATCAGGACCGCTATTCCAAGGGTTACAGCCGTCAACAGCAAAAAATCATTCATGTTTCTTCCTTTCCCCGTTCATTTTTTTCCTTTGAACCGATCCTGCGTCCGATAATGGATGCAAGCGCCGCTGCCGGCACTATCCATAAAAGCGACCTTACCGGGAAGCACAAAAGCAGCAGCATTGACACTGCCAAAGGCTTTCTGATCGTCAGACCCAGTGTAGCAGCCGCAACTATGGCCGCAGCAAATGTCGCATGCGATCCGTCCCCGGGATACACCATCAGGGAAACGCCGTATCCGAAACACACTGCCGAAAAGATCAGCGGGAAGAAATGTCCTCCCTTCAGTCCGAGCCTGATACACATATTGGTGAGGACCACCTTCAAAAAAGAGATCCCTATCATCGCTATCGGAGCGTAAAGTGCAAAGTCCCTGATCAGCACTCCCATCTGCTCTTCGCCTGAAAACTTCAGGACAGGCAGGAAGCACACAGCAAGGCCCAGCACTGCTCCGGCGATCATCTCGCTTAAGATCGGCGGTATCTTCTCTGCTGCCTTTTCAAAAAACTTCTCGGAAAACTCAAAAAACATGCCCAGGATAAGCCCGCATGCAAGATACAATACAGAAAGGAAAACATCGCTTTTTTCAGGTGATATGACATCAAATGAAGGAAAACCCTCAGATGCCCTGTACAGCTGATTCAGCAGATAAAAGCAACCAAATCCGGCGCCGGCCGACAGACAGTACAAAGCCCTGCTTCCGGGGACTTTTTTTTCAGTCCCGTCCTCATCGTCACCCTCCTGCCCCTCAAAGATTCCAAAGAGCGGGGATCTGAACATGACTGACAATGTCACTTCCATTCCTATCTCTGAATACATTTTTGACCGTTCCTTTGCAAATTTCAGATTCTCGCCTGCCCAGCAGCAAAGAGCCGCTACGATCCCGACCATTCCGGCTTCCGGTCCCACGCTGCTTCCGAATATCAGCGGGAGCACTGCCGCAATGAAAAGCACCGGCATCTTTTTGTAAGGATATGTTCCTGTCTTTTTTATGGTGCCGAAAACCGTCATCATATTTTCGGGGTAATCTCCGACCGCTTTTCTGAAAAGCCCGATCAGAAGTCCTCCTGCCGTACAGATGATGACAGGATACATGCCGAACCTGAAAATGCCTGTCTTTTCCGGCAGCACATCCCACAAAAACATGGTCCCCCATTTGACTGTGACCAGAAAGACCCAGAACACTAAAGCGCAGACAGCGCCGATGATGGCCGAAAAGACTGCAAGCTTCAGATCGTTTTTTAATCCTTTTTTCATTCTCAGAATATCTCCGTTACGCTTTATTTCTGTTACACACGCCCTTGTATCACACCTGATGCATATCATTTCTTATTGTATAGTTAAACATGGATTTATGCAATCTCCCCGGCCGTTGCAGAAAATAGAATGTTTGTATGGAATACCTGACCCTGTTATAGTATCATATGATTCATGAGCGCTGTTAATAAAACCATGACAACTTCATCAGCCCCGAAAGAAAAGATGACCATTGTCATCAAGATCATCTTCTACGCTGTGTTTATCGCCTGTATTATCGGCCTCTTTTATTACTGCAGCATAGATAAAACTAATCCCACCGATTCCGAGGACCCGGTCTTTATCGAGAACTGGACCACCACCACACCCTTCGGAGAAAAGATCACCACGGGATCATCCTACAGAAACAGCGGCTACAGATTCGGATCATTTTCCATGGAGTCAACTCTCCCCGACGATCTGACAGACGATCAG
This sequence comes from Lachnospiraceae bacterium, assembly GCA_017614155.1. Lineage (GTDB taxonomy): Bacteria > Bacillota > Clostridia > Lachnospirales > Lachnospiraceae > NK4A144. The sequence goes on along the minus strand of JAGACK010000046.1, from coordinate 12,873 downwards.
AATCTCTATTTCATCGTCGGCGGGAATGTATATGTCTATGTAGACGGGATCCTTCGCAGGGACTTTGTCGAAGCCAGGGATATTCCGGTCCCCGGAGGATGCGTTAAAAGGTTTTATTTGAGAGTCCCCCTGTACTCGTCAGATTCCGGAAAGACTGTCAAAATCGTACGCATAAACACCTCGAGGAGCGGTTATGTTTATCAGAACACCCTGATAGCGGACAACGGCAGCTTCCTGTCGTTCATGATGTCCCGTTACGGCCTTTCCTTCATGCTTGAGGAGATACTCCTTATCTTTTCGCTTGCTCTTGTACTTGCAAGCCTTGTCATGATGTTCATCTACAGGAGACGGATAGAGATGCTCTACGGATCCCTTTCGATTTTTGTGATCTCGGGATGGCTTATCACAAATTCGTTTCTCTTCCCCTTCATATATGGGCATTACCATATTGACGGCATCATAAACTACATGCTCTGTCTCATGATGCCCTTCAGCATGATGTTTTATCTGGATATTCTCCAGAAGGACAGATACCACAGGATCATGACAGGGCTTCTGTGCGTGGCTGCGCTCAACCTTATCATCTGGCCCATCCTTCATTTTACTGAAACTGTCAGATTCCCAAAAGCTCTTCTGACCATAGACATCTTTCTGGGAGCCGAACTCCTGACAGTGGCAGTCATACTGGTCCTTGAGACCATACGCGGCCTGATAAAGGAATACATATATACCGCGATCGGTTTCGTCGGCTTCTTTATCTGCGCGTTGCTGGAAATAGTAGTACTGAACCTCCTGCCTCTTATAAACGGCGACATCCTGATGCTTGCAGGACTTGCCTTCATGCTCATCCTCATGGTCATCCAGCAGATAGCCGATATTCGCAGAGTCCGCGAAGAAGGGCGGAAAGCCGTCGATCTGTCGGAAGCCAAGACCAGATTCCTGGCCAGCATGTCACATGAGATCAGGACCCCCATAAATGCAGTTCTTGGAATGAATGAAATGATCCTTCGTGAAAACAGGGATCCCGTGATCGCCGAATACGCAGGCAGCGTGAAAAGTTCCGGGCAGATGCTGCTCATGCTGGTTAATGATGTACTGGATTTTTCAAAAATAGAAGCCGGAAAAATGGAGATCTCAAACGCGGAATTTTCTTTTTCATCCGTACTGCACGATATCATGCCGATGATGAAAGAAAGGTCCGATGAAAAGCAGCTTTCCCTGCAGCTTGAGATCGGAAAAGATATACCGGACGGTATGGTCAGCGATGAATTCCGCATCAGGCAGATACTCATCAATCTCATCAGCAATGCTGTCAAATACACCGATTCAGGCTCTGTGACCCTGACCCTCAAAGGGAAATATACCGGGGATGATTCATATCTGCTCCGGATGGATGTAAAGGACACAGGCCGCGGGATAAGAAGCGATGATATAGAGCATCTGTTTGAAGCCTTTTCAAGAGCCGACATCAAAAAGAACCGTTCCATAGAGGGAACGGGCTTAGGACTTGCCATCGTAAAGAACATCATAGATTCCATGAACGGAAAGATCAGCGTGGAAAGCAGCTATGGTGAGGGCTCGGATTTCATTGTCGAACTGCCGGTAACCGTCTTTGACAGGACTCCGCTTTCAGATGATTATGACAGGAAGGAAAGCCTCGTCGACAGCAGGAACAGCGGTTGTGATTATACCGCTCCCGATGCTTCCATACTGGCTGTGGATGACAACAGTTCAAATCTTCGGATCGTCAGTCTGTTCCTGAAACGATCCCTTATTAAACCGGAACTGTGTGACAGCGGCAAAAAGGCCATCGAGCTCTGCCGGACAAAGCATTATGATCTGATCCTGCTCGATCACATGATGCCCGATCCCGACGGGATCAAAACACTCGGCATAATAAGATCCGATGAACAGTCCCTGAACAAAGATACTCCTGCTGTCGTACTTACCGCAAACGCCATCGCAGGCAGCAACAGGCTTTATCTGGAAGCAGGCTTTGTTGATTATCTGACAAAGCCCATCGACTCTTCGCTTTTAGAAAAGACCATAAAAAAATACCTGCCTGAAGAAAAGATAATCCCTTCAGACCGGCCTGTAGCAGAAGCAGATACTGCTCCTGTTTCCTTAAGAGAAAGACTTGAACGGATAGAAGGTCTTGATTATGAGACCGCTATTGATTATGCGGCAGGCGACGAGGAGCTCCTGAAGGATATGATCGAAGCAGTAGTCTCCGAATGCGATGAAAACACGGAAAAAATAAGGGAATACTTCTTGGCCGAAAACTGGGAAGATTATATGATCGTCACACACGCGATCAAGGGGCTGATGCTTTCCATAGGACTGAAGAGCTTAAGTGAAAGAGCAAAAAAACATGAATTTGCCGCCAGGGACAACGACATATCCTTCATCAGAAAAGACTGCGAACCTTTCCTTGAAGCTTATATTGAAATATGCAAAAAGCTGAAACAAATATGAATCTATCAATACTACAGTGAGGTGCCCAAATGAAAAAACGAAACTCTTTTATTATGCGGACAGGATGTACTCTTCTGATGCTGATCCTGACAGCTTCTCTCATCACATCCTGCAAAAAGGCGGAAAATGACCCCCTGCCCGAAAATAATCAGGGTACTGAAAATGCCGCTGCAAAAGAAGAATCCACAGCCGCATCGGAAAACAGTGCTGCAGAAGGCACGGTAAGTGAAGCTGCCGGAAAAGATAATGCTACAGATGAAAAAAAGACAGGCGGCATAGACGATATCGTCGGAGACTGGGAACTTGCATATACAAAAGGCCATTCCGAATACGGCACCGATGATGAGCCCTACGACTATGTCAACATGGCAGATGATCCCTATGCAGCCACCTCTGAACTGATCATCTCAAAGAAGGACGGAAAATTCATAGCCGATTACAATTTTAACGGCTATGAAACGGATATCAGATACCTGGGAGTCGAGTTCATCAAAAAGGACGGACCCGCTTATCCGGAATGCGAAAATAAAGACTGGTATTTCGAATTTGCCGACCCTTTTTCAAAAGAAGGGACAGTCAAAAAATACACCCTTCTCGACAGCGGGGAACTCGTCGGCATAAGTCTGCATTCAGAAGGGGAGAAGGGCAAAGAGGACTACTATTATTCCCTTGATACCGAAGTATATCTCAGGAAAGATTCACCTGAGATGAAGAACAGGGAGGAGCTTCGTTATTTCGAGACTGTTACGGTATCAAGCCTTGACGATCTGATAAACAACATCGACCCCAACAAAAAGGTCATCCTGAAAAAGGGAACATATGATTTCACGAAGCTGGACAAAAGAAGAATAGATTCCGATCATATAAAACATCTTCTCAGTCAGGATGAGATCGAGGACGGCTACAGGACCTATACGCTGTCTGATTTTTCAAATTTCTGCATAGAAGCGGAAGAACCGGGAGAAGTCCTGATTTGCACCGAAGAGGCATATGATCCTGTCATGTTCTTCAGATATGCAAACAATCTGACGCTTCGCGGCCTTGTCTGCGGACACGAAGTCGAGCCCGGATACTGCTCCGGAAGCGTCCTGGGCTTTTCCGGGTCAAGCGGCATCAAAATCGATAACTGCAAGCTCTACGGCTGCGGAACCTATGGCCTGGAGATCCATGACAGCGAACATTTTGATGTGAAGGATTCAGAGATATATGAATGCACCTACGGCCTGCTCGACATCTACAGTTCAAGCTCGCTGAATTTTGAAAACTGCACCTTCCGCGACAGCAAAGAGCTTTCGATGATCTGTGTCGACAGCGGTTATGAGATAGTTTTTGACGGATGCACCTTCAAAAACAACAGGATCAACCCGGAATATACTTCCTGTCATTTTGTTGATCTTTCGGAGTATTCGGAAGTCACCTTCAACAGCTGCTGCTTTGATAACAACCAGTACAATCTGTTCTCAAACCGCAAGGTAACGACAACAAACTGCACCATAAACGACAACCAGGACAGCAACTGAAGAATAGTAAAAGAAGGCCGCCGCATGGTATTTCATGCGGCGGTCATTTCATAATTTCATAAGAACCTTGCAGTGTTCTGAAGTCTTGTCCCTCATCATCAGGAATCCTTTCTCCAGATCATCTATCGCAAATTCATGCGTTATGAGGACTTTTGGGTCTATCCTTTTTTCTTCAAGGCGTTTTATGACATAATGCCAGTCATCATCTTCCCTTTGCGGATCTTCCGTTCCAAGAAAGGTTGAGTTCCATGTACCCTTTACTGTCAGCTGGTTTCTGAGTATCTTCCAGTAGATATCCTTTGAAAGCTTCATATCGGAATACGGATTTCCGACAAGGAGGACTTTCCCTCCGGGAGCAGCCGATGCTATCCCGTTTATGACGCATTCATTTTTTCCGACACACTCAAAATACACATCCGCCCCGCCTGTCTTTTTCATGATCCATTCCGGGACATCATTTTCTCTGCTGTCGCAGAATCTTTCTTCACTTATTCCGAAAGCAGCCGCCCTTTTCTTCTGACTGTCCCTGTTGCCTGTCACATAGATGTTTCTGTATCCACTCTCGTTTAAGAACATCAGCAGCATCAGTCCTATTGGTCCAAGCCCGCATATGACTATGTTCTGCTCCGTGTCCGGGCCTTCTTCGCCCTCATCCATTATCATCCTCATGGCATGTACAGCCACGGCCATCGGCTCAAGCATTGCTGCTTCCCCGAACCCCACGGCATCTGGCAGTTCTATCAGATTTGATGCGGGCACAGTGACATATTCCGCAAATGCTCCGTCGCGGCGTGATCCCACATAATCATAGTCCCTGCACATTTCAGGATGCCCGTTCCTGCACGGTACGCATTTTTTACATGGTATCAGAGGAAAGATCCCGACTCTTTTATTTATCAGTTCCGGATCTGCCTCGCTCCCGCACTTTGCCACTACCCCGGAAAACTCATGTCCTGGTATCAGCGGCATCCTGTGGGCTCCGTTTTCATATATCCTCGGAATGTCAGATCCGCAGATCCCCGCCGCCATCACTTTGATCAGCACTTCCGACGGTGCGGGAGAAGGGATATCCCTTTCGATCAGCGCGATATCCTTTATATCATTCAGTACCCACGCCTTCATCATGATCCTACAGTCCCTTTTCCATGATCATTCTGCATTTTTTCATATCTTCATCCGTCGTGACCTTGAAATTTGCTTCATCGCCCGGGATCATCAGTACATCCATGCCTGCCATGACCGCCGGCTCGGACGAACCGTTTATCTTCATTATCTCATCCATGGAAAGATCCATATTTGCCCGGTAATACTTACCCAGGACAAATAGTTCCGGCGCCTGTCCCGAGTACACTCTCGACCTGTCTAAAAGGCTTTCTATCCTTCCGTCACCGCTGCTTTGATATACGGTATCCTTTACGGGAAGCGCCGGCATCACTCCGTCATGTCCGTCTAACGAATCATAAATCCTGTCTATGAGCGCAGATGAAAGAAAAGGTCTTGCCGCATCATGGATAAAGACCGTATCCTCATCCGAAAGATCCGACATTTTCCCGACCCCCATATCAGAAGCTATCATTTCAAGCGCGTTCCTGATCGAAAGCTGACGGTTTTTTCCGGGATCGGCAAAAGCCCTTATCTTTTCGATATTCTGCCCTGCTTTTTCAAGTTCATCAGTGATCTTTTGCCGCCATTCCTTTTCCGCGACTATATAGATACAGTCAGTATGAGACGATTCCATCAGGCTGCCAGCCGCCCAGGCCAGCATGATCCTTCCGTTCAGCTGCATATACTGCTTTGGGACCGGTGATCCCATCCTTGAACCCGAACCACCCGCCAAAAGGATCGCTGCGTTCATTCTTCCTCCCGAAACTTCATTTCCCGGATATCAGCTATTGTCTCTTTATACGGCCTGTTCTTTCCGAAAAGCAGTGTTGTTCCAAGGACAAAGCCCTTCACGCCAAGCGGGGCATATTCTATGATCTTGTCCGAGCCGCAGGCCCCATCCCAATAGATGTCAAACTCCATTTCATCCTTCAGCTTCAGCAGCTCCGTATATTTTTCCCTGATATAAGGCAGGAACATCTGTCCCGCATTCCCGGGATTTACTGACATTACCAGCACCTTCTTCACTATTCGCAGCATCATCCTCACATTATCCACGCTTGTTCCGGGATTGATAGCGATACCCGGCGTAATGCCTGCGTTTATTATCTTCTGCAGCGTCGTCGAAGGATGATACTCTGCTTCGGGATGTATGTATATCGTGTCCCCTTTTTTCAGATTGGAAATAAAAAGGTCTATCGTATTGATCGGATGCTCTATCATCAGATGCACATCCAGAGGCTTGTCCGTAGCCGACCTGATATACTTCAAATCATTAAGGGACATGGCAAAATTTGAAACATACCGCCCGTCCATGATATCGATATGGTACGAATCGATGCCGGCCTCATCAAGTTCACGCACTTCTTTCTCCAGATTTCCGTAATCGGCACACATCATCGATGCCAGCAATTCAAATCTTTCCATCTTTTCTTTTCCCTTCCGGTGTCCTTATATCTGCTATGGGACAGCCCCTTGTCGCGATCAGGTTTATCCCCATGAGCTTTCTTTCATGTTCGATTATAGCCCACTAAGTGTTATTGTTCAATCGGCATCGCCCTGCAGGGCCGGGATCTGCCTGTTCTTCTTTCTGATATCGCGCAGCTTCCAGTTGTTCAGCAGAAACCTCAGCGTCTCATCTGCCACAACCAGGCAGAATATCTCTATGATCCCTCTGTGAAATACCATGACCAGAAGCGTGCTTCCCGTGACTACAAAGGCAGTGCCCAAAAGTTGGGTCTTCAGCATCCATCCCGGTCTTCCGTAGCCCTTTATGCCTGAACCGAAGATGATATTCCCGCTCTTCGGAAAAAGGTCCAGGCCGACTATGAGCAGGTACATCCCGGCGGCATTTATTACGGCAGCATCCTTTGTAAACAGGCCCAGTATCTGCGTCGGGAACAATATGAATATGATCAGGTTCAGCAGGGAGACCGCCCAGCTGAGCAGTGCGCTGTTCATGACAACATCCCATACCCCGTCGGGATTCTTCTTTCCGGTTTCATATCCGGAAAGCGTCAGTGTCGCATTTCCCACAGAACCGACAACCACAACCGCTATAAGCTCCACACCGAAAACTATGGAATGTATCCCGGCAGCTTCCACAGATATCCTGTTCAGCATGACGAGCAGATAGATATTCCCCATGTTCCATGCAAACTCCTCGCAGGCTGCAGGAGTCCCAAGCTTAACCGTCTCAAGATACGGACCGAACTTCGATGACACTATCTCCCTAAATGCCGGTTTCAGCACCAGTTCCTTTGACCGCAGCACATATACCAGTACTATGACATCTCCCAGCAGTTCTGCCAGGGTAGTCGCCAGAGCCGCGCCCTTTACTCCCATTGCCGGAAAACCGAATTTTCCAAAGATCATGATGTAGTCAAGTACTACATTGGCCAAAGATCTCGAGATCCCGTACCATACCATTATCCTGGTCTTCTGGCTTACCTGCAGCAGACAGCTGACTGAAGCGCCAATTCCCGTCAGTACAAAGATTGGCGCGCACACCCTCGCATAATCAATGCTCATGCCGATGATGCTCTCATCGACTCCCATCGGGCGGAATGCAGCCTGAGGGCAGAAAAACCAGAACGCGAACATAAACAGCCCTACCACATTATTATACTTGAAAAGTGATGCCAAAAGCGTCCTTGCCCTTTCATTGTCTCCGGCCCCGTAGGCCTGGCTTACAAGTATCGTCGCTCCTACGGTCAGTGAGAACAGTATGTTCATCGTAGTCCACATGGGTGTTGAAGCGTTTCCCACAGCACTCATGCTTGCTATCGAAAGCCTTCCGATAAAGACCCTGTCTATCAGCATCTGAAGCTGCGAAATGAGATTTGACAGCACTATCGGAACAGCTATCATAAGTATCCTTCTGATATAATCTGTTTTTATTATTTTTTTCATAACAAGCCTCCCTGATCTGTCCTAAAGATCAATCTTCCTTCTATGCCGCGAAAAAAGGCATGCCCTCTGCGGGCATGCCTGCAAACAACTAATGTATGACAGTCTTTTCAGGTCAGAGCATGTGGGCCCTAAGTTCGTCCCCCGACATCCTGCTCAGATATGCCGGCGGGACATCAAGCACCGTCCTGCATCCTCTCTGGCCTTCAGCATGCATACGCATTGCAGCGCGCGCATAGGCTATAAGCACCGATGAAGTGAATTCCGGATTGGAATCCAGCTTCAGTGAATATTCTATTACATGTTTATTTTCAAGATCCCATCCCGTACGTCCGGATCTGATCACCATTCCTCCGTGGGGGATCCCTTGATGGTCCCTGTCAAGCTCTTCTTTGCTGATGAATGTGACGGTCGTATCATAATCCGCAAAATAGTTTGGCATCTCCTTTATCTCTTTTTCGATCTTTGCAAGGTCTGCTCCATCCGCTGCGACCACAAAGCACTCTCTCGTATGCTTCTGCCGCGTGGACAGCTCGGGCTGTTCACCCTTTCTCACGCTTTCAACCGCGCTTTCAATAGGGCAGGTGTACTGTCTTGCATCGAGGACTCCTTCTATACGCCTGATCGCGTCGGAATGTCCCTGGCTGACGCCTCTTCCCCAGAAGGTATAATCCGCTCCGTCCGGCAGGATAGCGCTCGCATATACCCTGTTCAGCGAAAACATTCCCGGATCCCATCCGACACTGATAAGAGCGATATGGCCGCCCTCCTTTGCGCTCCTGTCCACATTTGAAAAATGATCGGGAATCTTTGCATGGGTATCAAAGCTGTCTATGACATTGAAATGCTTTGCATATTCCGGTGTCTGTTCGGGAAGATCTGTAGCAGAACCTCCGCATATGATCAGAATATCTATCTCGTCTTTATGGTTCAGGATATCGTTTACAGAAGCAACCTTCGCGCTGTCGGTAAGTATTTTTACAGTCGCGGGATCCCGCCTTGTAAAAACATATGTCAGCTCCATGTCCTCATTCTGCTTTATCGCGCACTCAACTCCGCGCCCCAGATTTCCATATCCAAGTATCCCTATCTTTGTCATAGTGATGCCTCCTTACGCACTTTTCCCATTATACCACTCAAGTCAACCGTTTACACCGATTCTTTTTTTACAGCTGTTACGCCGGACTTTCAGCCAAGTTCCACCATATCCGGCGCACACGCGATGAGTTCTTCCTTCGGGATCTTAATAAAGATATCCGCCAGATCCGCATCCAGCTGTGAACCGGCCACCTCGCTGATGATACTGATAGCGTCTTCATGAGTTCTTGGATCCTTATAGGAACGCTTCATCGTGATCGCAGAGTAAGTGTCACACACGGCTATGAGCCGGGCCGCCATCGGGATCATTTCTCCCGGCAGATGATAATATCCGTTCCCGTCAATGCGTTCATGATGATACAGGATCCAGTCCTTGATCTCGTCAAATGACGGCAGTGATTTCAAAAGAGTCATCGCTATCTCCGGATGCCGGCGCATGATCCTCCACTCGTCATCATCAAGCTTTCCCGGTTTATTGAGAATGTTTTCCGGTATGCCAAGCTTTCCCACATCATGAAGTAGCGCAGCATATTCAAAGCTTACAGGGCTGATCCCTGCTTTGGCTTCAGACGGCAGATGCCGGTACAGGCACATGCACAGATTCTGCACATGGCGGCTGTGGCCGTTCAGATTGGTATCACGCGCATCTATCACGCCGATCAGTGTTTCTGCTATCTCGATACTCCGGTTCTTGAGGGTATCTACCAGATGATACATCAGCAGCAGCGCGAGAGAAACAAATATGCTTCCAAAGAAGAGTATCCCTGCGGTCAGCAGATCCGGTTTTCCAAAAAAAGCAACGCCAAGGTAGCCGAGCAGAAAGAATATCAGCAGAAAAACTCCAATATTCTCCCATATCAGTTCCCCGCGTTTTCCTGAAAGCATCACATCCGTGGAATTCTTGATAAACCGGATGTAAGCTATGATATTTACAACCATCAGCATGCTGCCTGCCACGATCGCCGCTACTATCATTCTTTTTTAGGATCCTTTCATGTTTTCGCAGTTATTATAACAAAAGTTCCGGGACTCTTACAACACCGATTCAATCCGTTGATTCAGGGTTGATCCTATTCCGCCTCCTGTTCCAATAAAAGAGGCTTATATCAAGCGTTAATCCCCCAAAACCTTGATATTCCGCTTAGTTTTGAGGCAAAATCAAAGCAAAACCCTTGACACACACACATATAAGCTTTATATTGTAGAAAAAGAGGCGGTTTTCTACCGTAAAGTCAATTTGACTAAAGCGGCCTACGCGCTTCTTTTTTTATGTTTATCATATCATAAAGAAACCGTCCTCTTTCTGTTACCCTTACCACCAATGTAGCCCTGTACCTATTCCATCTCACTTCTCGTTCTTCTTCGCCTTTAACGCACACTTCAAAAAATGTATCATACCGTAACCATCCGAGGGAGGCATCTTGACTATGCTTATCGGATTTATTGTCTGATTCTCTCCTGTTTTCTGCATTTACAACTAGTTCATCTATTACCTGTGCAGCATTTGCTTTCACTTTTGCCAAAGAACCCCGCAGTTTTTTCGTATAAGATGAACCGGTATATTCATCCGGAAATTCACTGGGAATTGTTATCAGATCAGCTGTCTCCTTAATATAATATGATTTACCTATATATCGCTTCAAGTATTGTTCTACATCCGGACGCCACCGAATATGCTGTTTTCCGATAAAAATCTGTTTATCAATTCTTACCATATTATCCCCCTTTTCTTCTCTTCGAAAAAGTACAAAAAAGGAGATAATAAACATAGATAAAAACAAACAATAATAATATTGGTCATCAAAAAAACTCTACCTCTTTATCCGACAGGGAATCATGAGCTGAACCGCTCTGATGTGATCTCCTTCTATACCGTTCCTGAAGAACTGAGATAAAGAGTAGCAGAAATCTTTTTAGTTGTAAAGACCGTTCTGGGTTTTTGATCGCCTGATAATCACACAACCATCCTGCAGCAGGCATGCGCGATATTCAGACGGTCTGCATTCTTCATGAAATACAGTGTCTCCAGCGTCTCTCCCATGCAACCGATCATATGCTGCTTATAGCCTGCGAAGATAATAATATGATCACTTATCTTTTAAGCGCACTATACTTATTATATTGGATTTTTCATAATTTTGCTTAACAGTTCATCTTTTGAATAATCCATTTGCAATCGACACTTTACAATGGTATAATCTCAACAGTCAAGTATTTGAACCATGGTTCAAATATCAAGGTATCATCAGATGCCGTTAAAGCATGAAGGCATTCGCCAGGCAGGGAATTCAAATCCCGCAAAGCTCATGCTATTTACCATAACATTATTTTTAGCAGGAGCGACAATGCCTTTCTGACAAGACATTCTTTACCGGCACAGTTTTAGACCTCCTGCGAAAAAACTTCAAAGGAGGATGACAATGGGAAAACGAGATTCAGCAAGTAACATCTACTTTTCCAACAAAGCCAGATTTGCCGATCTGATAAACGGAGTCTGCTTCGAAGGAAAGACAATCCTGAAACCGGAGGATCTGTCACCATGGGACAGCAAGACCGGGAAAAGGACAAGAGATGCTGTATATCTTGCAAACTTTGGCGTAGGCTTTGCCGTTATAGGTGAAGAAAGTCAGGAAACCGTCGATTATTCGCTTCCGTACAGGATAATGGAAAGCGACACAGGCGATTACAGAAAACAAGTATCTGACATCAAGCATCAGGTAAATGATCTGATAGAAAATAAGGATCCGGCAGCTGCCGCTCTGACCGATGGTGAACGGTTATACAGATTTAGAAAAAGTGACAAGATATATCCCGTGATCACAATTGTTTTGAGCAATGCAGATGTATGGGACGGACCTCGCGACCTGTGGGAGATGCTCGATTTAGAGATTGTCCCAAAAGAGCTGCTCCCTTTGATCAACAACTACAGGTTGAATATAATTGAACTGCCAAAGCTATCAGCAGAATACACATCCCGATTTCATTCGGATCTCAAGCAGGTATTGGATATACTGCGAGTTTATCGCAACAAGGACGATCTGGAGGATCTTCTGAAAAACGACAAAGCTTACGAATCCATTGATTCTGAAGCATATGACCTGATAAATACATATGTGAATCTTGAAAAATACGGTATTACCGAAAAGCAGGACAAAGGAGGAAAAATAAATATGGCAAACGGATTTGACGGTATCATACAGAAATATACTGAAATCGGCGAGGCAAGAGGCGAGGCAAGAGGCGAGGCAAGAGGCGAGGCAAAATCAGAAGGCAAGTGGAAGGAAGTTCAACTCATAGAAATGATCTGCAGAAAACTTGCAAAAAACAAGCCCGTAGAAGAGATCGCCGATAATCTGGACGAAGATATCGCACGGGTTGCCGCAATCTGTGAAGCAGCAAGAGAATTCTCCCCGGAATACGATGCGTTGAAGATCTATAACAAACTACACGATAAGCTGGCCGTATGAGCAGGTCAAAAGATCCAAATAACTATCAATTCTGTTTTGGTTTTTCGGCAATTCTGTTTTGGTTTTTTCGGCAATTCTGTTTTGGTTTTTTCGGCTCCGTTATCTGCCCATAATAAAAGCCGTCTGCAAAGATTTATGCTTTTTGCAGGAGTCCCTCCGCTATCTCCCTTACTGCTTCAAGAGAAAACCCGGTACACTCACTGATCTTCTCCTCTGAAATGCCGCTACGCAGAAAATTTGAAATAACCGTTATCATGTTTTCGTGCTCTTCCATATCCTTTTTTCTGGTTACTTCCTCCGTT
>JAGACK010000045.1 GCA_017614155.1 Lachnospiraceae bacterium | reverse complement strand
GTTAACCGAAGGGTTGCTGGTTCGAGCCCAGCTCGGGGAGCTTAAAATGTTAAGGCCCGGTGGTCAAGAGGTTAAGACATCGCCCTTTCACGGCGGTAACACGGGTTCAATTCCCGTCCGGGTCATTTTTTTTATTATACAAATGCTTCATGCTCGAAATTGCACTGCTCATATGGCGACATAGCCAAGTGGTAAGGCGTGGGTCTGCAACACCCTGATCACCAGTTCAAATCTGGTTGTCGCCTCTAAAGATAAACTGTCATATCGAAAGGTATGGCAGTTTTATTTTACTTGAAATAAACCCGTTTTAAGCGTATTATAGGACAGTACGGCAATTATTTTTTCGATAACAGAAACAAAGAGAGGTGTCCTGAAAATGAGTGATTCATCAAAACAGTCCGGAGGATGGCGTACCAACAAATGGGTCAGAGCGGCCATACCGGCGTTATTATTACATTGCAGCATAGGTACCGTTTATTGCTGGTCTGTCTTCAGCCAGGAGATCGCGGACCACATCGGGTTCGGAAAAGCGAGTGTTGAATGGGCATTCAGTTTTGCCATATTCTTCCTGGGCATGTCGGCTGCATTTTTGGGAAATGTTGTTGAGAAGGATATCCACAAGTCCTCTCTTATCGCAACGATCTGCTTTACGGCAGGAATGCTGCTGACCGGCGTGTTCATCGCATATGGCGGAAACCATAAGGGAAGTCCGCTTGCTCTGGTTGGTATATATGTCAGTTACGGTTTTATTATGGGAGTGGGTCTCGGAACAGGATACCTTTCACCCGTAAAGACGCTGATGCTGTGGTTCCAGGATAAAAAGGGACTGGCAACCGGGCTTGCAGTAGCCGGATTCGGAGCAGCAAAGGCCATAGCGAGCCCCATCATGACTTCTCTTTTGAAGACATGGGATGACGGGAGCGGAGTATACAAGATGTTCTGGTTCCTGGGAATGGTTTATTTTGTAATGATGATGATCGGACATCTTCTCCTGAAGAAACCCGACGGCTGGCATGAGCCGAGCAAGGGTGAAAAGAAGCCCGGCATCCTTGAGACGATAAAGACCAAGCCGATATCAAACTACATCGGTATCTGGCTGATGTTCTATATCAACATTACCTGCGGTCTGGCGCTCATATCTCAGGAAAAGCCCATAGTCAAATGTATCGGCCTTGCCGGTTCGGTTGGATTGATATCATCGATTTCCGCGATCTTCAATGCCGGCGGAAGGCTTGGTTTTTCAGCATGGGCTGATCTGCTGAAGGACAGAAACACGATCTATAAACTGATATTCATCCTTTCAATCGCATTCACGGGTATCGTGATGCTGACAAAGGGTATAGTCAACGGTGAGGGAAATGTTCTCCTTATCGCATTGGTTGTAGGACTGATCTTTGTAGTGAACGCGGGCTACGGCGGAGGATTTTCAAATGTTCCCACGCTGCTTTCGGATCACTACGGAATGGGATCCATCAGCGCGATACACGGTATTACTCTTTCGGCGTGGGCATTTGCCGGACTGACGGGAAATCAGATGGCGACATATATCGTCAATCATACCGGAGAGTTCGTGGAACATGACGGAATCAAGGTGAATCCGGTAGGGTATCAGAATGTGCTGTATGCGACGCTGGCTCTTTATGTTGTAGCTCTGCTGGCATGCCTGATCCTGGTGAAGCCCACCGACAAGGCGCTTGAGGCAAAGGCAGCGAAAAAGAAGTCTGCGTGACGGATTGACAGGATTATTTCAGAATAAAGACGGCTATACTGGAACAGGTTTCCGTATAGTCGTTTTCTGACGAAGAAAACGCAAAAGAATCCAAAGCAGGAAATACGGATATTTCCTGGACAGGGGAGGTGAGACAGCTTGGGAGATCTATCGGCAAAACTGATGGAAGAGCTTGAAATAAAGACGGCATTTACGATTCCTCTTTTCGGAGGGATTGATGTGAATCAGTCGGTGCTGGTCACATGGTGCATCATGGCTCTGCTTCTGGTGGTCACGCTTATCATGACGAGTGATCTGAAGGTCAGAAATCCCGGAAAAAAGCAGATAATGATAGAGTCTTTTGTTGTATGGATTCAGAATCTCACGGGAGACATGCTCGGTGAAGAGGCAAGGGAATATGTGCCGTATATCAGCACTATTCTGATATATCTGGGGATCGCGAATGTGGTAGGCATATTCAATGTGACACCGCCGACGAGAGATCTCAGGGTGACTGTGGCGCTCGCTCTCATGAGCATTGTCCTGATCGAGGCTGCTGCCTTCAAAAAAAAGGGTCCGAAAAAGTTCTTCAAGTCATTTGCGGAACCCATGGCAGTTGTAGCACCGATGAATGTGCTTGAACTGGGTATCAAGCCGCTGTCATTGTGCATGCGTCTTTTCGGAAATGTCTTTGCTGCGTTTGTGATAATGGAGCTGGTAAAGATGGCTGTTCCGATAGTGCTGCCGGCAGCGCTCTGTCTGTATTTTGATCTTTTTGACGGCCTGATACAGGCGTATGTGTTTGTATTTCTGACATCTTTGTACATCAAGGAAGCGATTGAATAGGCAAGGTGATAAAAGCACCTTAGAAAATTACGGAGGAAAAAGATATGAGTTTGACAGCGTTAGGAGCCGGTATAGCAGCGATGACCGGAATAGGAGCCGGAGTGGGAATAGGCATAGCGACGGCAAAGGCTGTGGATGCAGTGGCCAGACAGCCGGAAGCAGACGGAAAGATCATGAAGATACTGCTGCTCGGATGCGCGCTTGCTGAAGCGACAGCTATCTATGGTCTTCTCATCGGAATACTGATAGTGTTCTTTTTGCAGTGATATGAACCGTGGGTTTTGTACCGTAAAAGCAGGAGGGTGTAATGCTAAGCTTTGATTGGTTTAATTTTGTCTGCATGATCATAAACCTGCTCATACTCTATTTTCTGATGAAAAAGTTTCTTTTCGGAAGGGTTAACAGGATCCTTGATGAAAGAAAAAAGGAAATAGAAAATGGGTTTCTTGAGGTTGAGGAAAAGAAAAAGGAAGCAGAGAAAGCAGAAGAGGAATACAGGACGCATCTTGCCGAGCTGACATTTGAGGGAGAAAAGAAGAAAAAGGAAGAGGACCTCAGGGCTGCCGTCGAGTACAACAGGCTGATAAGCGAGGCAAATGAAAAGGCCGGAGACATCATAAAAAAGGCAAGGGATACTGCCAGATATGAGACCCGCCGTGCGGTAGTCGAACAGGAAAAGGAGATGAGATCCCTGATCCTTTCCGCAGCGTCCAAAATCGCAGGATCAAAAGGAACGGCAAATGACAATGAATTGTATGATCGCTTCATAGAAAATACAGTCCATACAGACGGAGGAAACAAATGACGGATGATCCGGAAGTGTTTGACGAGGTCAAAGATCATATAACCGCAACGCTTCTGTATGTCACAAAGCCTGACGAGAACAGGCTTCAGGGCATAGAAGAGTTCATAAAGAATAAATACGGGGTTCCCGAAGTTGAGATACAGATAAAAGAAGACAGGTCGCTCAAGGGCGGCTTCATTCTTCGTGTTGAAAACGAGGAGTATGACTGGAGCAACAGAGGGAGACTCAGACAGCTTCGAAGCCTTCTTGAAAAAAGTGATATAGATGAAACTGCCGAGAACGCAGCTGCAGACATCGTATCCGTACTTCGTGAGAAGGTGGAGAATTTTGAACTGCAGGCTGAGAGCCGTGAGATAGGATTCGTGACAAAGGTCGGCGACGGCGTTGCGCTCATAGAAGGAATCGACCATGCCTTTTACGGGGAAGTAGTGCTTTTTGACAACGGCATAAAAGGCATGGTGATGAGCATAGAGAGGAAAAGGATGGGTGTCATGCTCTTTGGCGATGAGGATGACATCACTGAGGGCATGAAGGTTGCAAGGACCATGTCCGAAGCGGGGATCGAGGTCGGAGACAATCTGCCCGGGAGAGTTATCAGCGCGCTGGGCGAGCCGATCGACGGCAAGGGAAAGATAGAAAAGATGGGATTCAGGCCCATAGAACATCCTGCCCCCGCCATTATAGAAAGACATCCGGTGAACACACCGATGGAAACGGGGATACTGGCTATCGACAGCATGTTCCCCATAGGACGCGGACAGAGGGAGCTGATCATAGGGGACAGACAGACCGGAAAGACCTCAATAGCCGTGGATACGATCATTAACCAGAAAGATAAGGGAGTGATCTGTGTATATGTCGCAATAGGACAGAAAGCATCCACGGTTGCAAAAGTGGCACAGATACTTGAAAAGAACGGCGCGATGGACCATACCGTGATAGTCAGCGCCACCGCAAGCGAACCTGCATCATTACAGTATGTCGCTCCCTACGCAGGGACTGCCATAGCAGAATACTTCATGCAGCAGGGAAAAGATGTTCTGATAGTCTATGATGATCTGAGCAAGCATGCGGTCGCATACAGGGAGATATCCCTGCTTTTGGGCAGATCTCCCGGAAGAGAGGCTTATCCCGGGGATGTATTCTACCTTCATTCAAGGCTTCTTGAAAGATCGAGCCGCCTGAAGGAGAGCCTGGGGGGCGGATCGATAACGGCGCTTCCGATAATCGAAACCCTGGAAGGAGATGTATCAGCCTATATCCCCACAAATGTCATTTCCATAACTGACGGACAGATATTCCTCGAGGGAGATCTCTTTTTTGAAGGAATCAGACCGGCGGTAAATGTGGGACTATCGGTTTCACGTGTCGGCGGAGCGGCCCAGAGCAAGGCAATGAAAAAGGCAACCGGGGCGCTGAGGATAAATCTGGCACAGTACAGGGAAATGGAAGTTTTTACACAGTTTTCATCGGATCTGGACCCTGCAACAAAGGAACAGCTCGATAACGGAAGAGCTCTGATAGAAATACTGAAACAGAATGTCGGAAATCCGCTTTCCATGCCTGAGCAGGTTGTGTCACTCGTCGCGGCTAACGAGAAGCTCTTCATGGGGATACCCATCGATCAGGTAAAGCAGTTCCAGACAGATCTCTTAAAAGAGATAAGGGAAAATCATGAAACGATCATCAGCGAACTGAACATAAAAAAAGAACTGCCGGACGGATTCAGGGATGTGATAATAAAAACGGTCAGGGAATATAAGGAAAAATGGCTGGCTCAGCAGACATCAAAAACAGAATAAAAGGCATTCAGGATACGAGAAAGATCACCAATGCCATGTATCTGATATCATCCACCAAGCTTCGCCGCGCAAAAAAAAGCATGGAAGATATCGAGCCGTATTTTTACGGCCTTCAGAGCCTGATGCAGAGGATGATGAGACATTTTCCGGATATGACGCATCCGTATCTGAGAGGAGATGAGGAGAGACCGGAAAGCGAGACGACGCATGGTTTTCTCGTTGTGACCGCAGACAAGGGTCTGGCCGGATCCTATAATGCCAATGTGCTCAAAGAGACAGGCAGGCTGATGAAGGGAAAGTCATCCCGCCTTTATGTTGTCGGAGAGGCGGGCAGAAGATTTTTTGAGCAGAGAAAGATATCCATAGAGGAAAACTTTACCTATACAGTCCAGAATCCCACGAGAGCAAGAGCCAGGGTCATAACGAACACATTCCTGAAGGATTTCGAAGAGGAAAAGATACACGATCTGACCGTGGTTTTCACGGCAATGAAGAATTCCCTGGAAACGGAAACGAGAGTTATGAAGCTCATGCCGCTTGAAAAGGAAATGCCGCTAAAGGATATACCTTCAGATGTTCCCAGGGAGGAGTTTATCATACATCCGTCGCCGAAAGAGGTCCTGAGCGCCATCATCCCGCCATATGTGGCCGGACTTGTCTACAGCGCGCTGGTGGAATCCTACTGCTGTGAGCAGAACAGCCGCATGCAGGCAATGAGGGCGGCAAATGACAGCGCGGATGAGATAGTCCAGGAGCTGAAGGTCAGATACAACAGAAAGAGACAGGCAGGCATTACCCAGGAGATAACTGAGGTGAGCGCCGGAGCCAGGTCAGGCAATTTACACAATTAGCGAAAGCTCCAAAGGGAGAATAAACGATGGCAGACGGAAAGATAATACAGGTGCTGGGTCCGGTAGTGGACGTGGAGTTTGATCAGAAAAGGATCCCCAGGATAAACGAAGCGCTGGAAGTATTTGTGGATAATAAGAGAAGAGTCATGGAAGTACGGCAGCATCTGGGAAAGAGCAGGGTGCGCTGTATCATGCTCTCTCCGAGCGAAGGACTGTTCAGGGGCATGGAGGTCTCGGCTACGGGAAACCCCATAACAGTGCCGGTGGGAGAGGCCAATCTGGGCAGACTGTTCAATGTTCTCGGGGACACCATAGACGGCCTGGATGATGATGAGGTAAACAGACAGAAAAGATGGCCGATCCACAGAGATGCGCCGGGATTTTCGGAGCAGTCTCCGGTGCAGGAGATACTTGAGACGGGGATAAAGGTCATAGATCTTCTGGCCCCCTATGCAAAGGGAGGAAAGATAGGCCTGTTCGGCGGAGCCGGTGTAGGAAAGACCGTGCTCATACAGGAGCTTATCACGAATGTAGCAACCGAGCACGGAGGATATTCCATTTTTACCGGTGTCGGTGAGAGGTCGAGGGAAGGAAACGATCTCTGGAGCGAAATGAAGGAATCAGGAGTGCTGAGCAAGACGGCCCTGATCTTCGGACAGATGAATGAACCTCCGGGAGCCAGGATGAGAGTGGCGGAAACCGGGCTTACCATGGCAGAGTATTTCAGGGATGAGAAAAACAAGGATGTTCTGATCTTTATTGATAATATTTTCAGGTTCGTACAGGCAGGCTCCGAGGTTTCGGCTCTGCTTGGAAGGATACCTTCGGCTGTCGGATATCAGCCTACGCTTGCAAGTGAGATGGGAGACCTTCAGGAAAGGATATCTTCCACGAAAAGAGGATCAATCACATCGGTCCAGGCTGTGTATGTTCCGGCAGACGATCTGACCGATCCGGCTCCGGCGACCACATTTGCCCATCTTGACGCGACGACAGTGCTGTCAAGAAAGATCGTCGAGCAGGGGATCTATCCGGCGGTCGATCCTCTGGAATCTTCTTCAAGGATCCTTGAGGAGGATGTTGTCGGAAAGGAGCATTACGAAGTAGCAAGAGAGGTGATCCGTTTCCTCCAGAAATACAAGGAACTGCAGGACATCATAGCGATACTCGGTATGGATGAGCTTTCATCAGAGGACAGGTCTTTAGTATACAGAGCCAGAAAGATCCAGAGATTTCTCTCGCAACCTTTCTTTGTAGCGGAAAACTTCACCGGGATGCCGGGTAAATATGTGCATCTGAGAGATACGGTGAAGGGCTTCTCGGCGATTATCTCAGGAGAGGCTGACAAATATCCGGAAGCAGCATTCTTCAATGTAGGAACCATCGATGATGTAGTTGAGAAGGCAAAGGATTATGAATAAAAAGACGGGAGCATTGAGGATAATAAGCCCGGACGGCATCTTTTATGACGGGAGGATGCTGGCTGTCATCATGCCTTCGCTTGACGGTCAGCTGGAATTTCTCCCCTGTCATGAAGAGATGATAACTGTTATAATAACAGGAGAATTAAAGTATCAGACCGAGGATGAAAAATGGCATGTTGCCGCAGTCGGCGGAGGGGTTGCCGAAACCGCCAATAACCGCTGCGACATATATGTTGATTTTGCGGAAAAACCCGAGGATATTGACAAAAACAGGGCAAAGGCTGCGCTTGAGCGGGCGACCGAGCAGATGAGACAGAAAAAATCCATCGAGGAATACAAGATATCCCAGGCAGCGCTGGCCAGGGCGCTCACCAGGCTCCGGGTTGCAGACAAGGATCCTTTTTGAGGGCGGCATATGTTTCGGATATGGATCAGGGAATGGAAAGACAATCATATGCTCCGGGATATTGTTGTCGCTGACGATTCAGACGATACGAGGACACACAAGGTTGTGAATGCGCTCAATGAGGCCTGCAGCCGGCTTGATCTGCCGGTTCCGATATGGCTTGAAGCAAACATAGAAGATTTCAAACGCAATTCAAAGACCAGGTTCAGGCCGGAATCCTTTATGGAGGATACAGGTTTTGATTATCTGGAGATACATGTGATAGAAGAGGACTGAGGGGATAATAAAAGAGGGGAAGAAAATGGACAGGATCAATTACGAAGGCGAGGGAGTGGACAGCTGGAAAAATATCATACTTCTGTACAATTCGGCATTGAAGGAAGTGGGCACAAAGCTTGAGATACTCAATGACGAATTCCAGCATATTCATCAGTACAACCCGATAGAACACATCAAATCAAGGATCAAGACGCCGGAAAGCATAGTAAAGAAGCTGAGAAGGCGGGGGTATGAGTCGTCCATAGATAACATGGTCAGGTATGTGAATGACATCGCGGGAATCAGGGTCATCTGCTCCTTTACTGCGGATATCTACCGGATCGCTGATATGCTTGCAAAGCAGAGCGATATCCGTGTCCTGTCGATCAAGGATTATATCAAGAATCCCAAGGAGAGCGGATACAAGAGCTATCACATGATAGTGTCAGTGCCGATCTTTCTGTCTGACGGAAGAACCGATACAAAGGTGGAGATCCAAATAAGGACTGTCGCCATGGATTTCTGGGCCAGTCTCGAGCATAAGATTAATTACAAATATGAGGGAGAAGTCCCCGAGCATATCAAGAGAGAGCTTTCTGAATGTGCCGAGATGGTATCGGATCTGGATGCCAAGATGATGTCCCTGAACGAAGAGATCAAGGACGGCACTGAGGACGAAGGCGCTATCGCAAGTCTCAGGCTTATCAAATAAAAAACCCCATAAATGAGGAGTGCCCCGGTGTCCCTTGCGGAACACCGAGGCTATTATGAAAAAATTATCTTTCTATTTGTCTTATCTTTGTACCCATGTTAACCAAAATA
Organism: Lachnospiraceae bacterium; assembly: GCA_017614155.1. GTDB lineage: Bacteria > Bacillota > Clostridia > Lachnospirales > Lachnospiraceae > NK4A144. The sequence continues at coordinate 28,194 of JAGACK010000045.1, read as the reverse complement.
TGTGAACAAACTATGAACTCGCTGTGAATTTTTAGTAAATTTCCACAAAAAAGCAGAAAATCATAAAAAAGTTTTGTGCATATTGCACAAACGACCATATACCCCTGTTTCAAACTATTAATTGCTAACATAGAGGTTTAATGCTAAAATTAGTTTTGTATGTGAATAAGGGAAAGGGTTTATTATGGATAATTTCATGGACAGGCTGGTTGAGAAGATCAATATGCAGAACAGCAGGACCCGCCGGGACAGAAATGAAGAAGAGATATACAGGAATACCGGGATCAGGATAGAAGAATTCAGGAATTCCACCCACGAGGATATAGAAAACCTGAGGAAAGAGGCTGCTTCTCACGAGGATATCGAGGAGACAAAGGCTCTTTTGAAGGAAAGCACGCAGAAGCTGGCAGACAGCATCGAAAAGATAGGGGAAAACGATCCGGAAAAGATAAAGAGCCTGGTCAGCGATGTCATACATAAAGAAGATGTGAAGCTGTACAGGAATGTGCAGGCGGTTGTTCTCGATGAGAGCGGCAAGACTCTTGAAGGGATAAAGGAACTGAAAGAGCTGCTCGACAGGGAGGACATGGAGAAGCTGAAAAGCCGCCTCGATGATATCGAATCCATCGAGGGAGTCGTAGCCGGACGGACATCCGGTGTCAAAGGGATCCTTACGGCAATACTGATCCTGCTGATAATGAACCTGGCAGGGCTGGCGTTTGTCATAGCACATTTTTTCGGACTGGTATAATAAAACCGGTTCGGATTTAAGATGTTATTGTTTTGGGAGAAAGACAGTGTCGGAAGAGAATGAGCGTTATGTCATAAGCGGAGGGAATCCTCTGGTCGGAGAGGTGGAGATCGGCGGCGCCAAAAATGCCGCGCTTGCGATCGTGGCAGCTTCGATCATGACTGATGAAACTGTATCCATCGAAAACATGCCGGATGTGAGGGACACAAATGTAATGCTTGAGGCCATGCAGAGCATAGGCGTCAATGTTGACAGGATCGACCGTCATACGGTAAAGATCAACGGCTCGATGGTCAAGAATGTGAATATAGATACCGAGAGCATCAGAAAGATAAGGGCTTCCTATTATCTGCTCGGAGCGCTCCTCGGGAAGTATAAAAGAGCCGAAGTACCCCTTCCCGGCGGCTGCGACATAGGAAGCCGTCCGATCGACCAGCATGTAAAGGGCTTCAGGGCGCTGGGAGCTACCGTTGATATAAAGGGCGGTATAGTGAAGGCGTCTGCCGACAAGCTTGTCGGAGCCCATATCTACATGGATGTGGTTACTGTCGGAGCTACGATCAATATAATGATGGCTGCTTCAATGGCAGAGGGAAAGACCATAATAGAAAACGCCGCAAAGGAGCCGCATGTCGTTGATGTGGCAAACTTCCTCAACAGCATGGGCGCGAACATAAAGGGAGCCGGAACGGATATCATCAGGATCTCCGGAGTTTCAAAACTCAGGAAGTGTACATATTCTGTCATCCCGGATCAGATTGAAGCAGGAACGTTTATGTATGCGGCGGCTGTCACAAAGGGAGATGTACTGATAAAGAATGTGATCCCCAAGCACCTGGAGTCAATCTCCGCAAAGCTTCTGGAGATCGGCTGTCAGATACAGGAATTTGATGACGCAGTCAGGGTGGTGGCAACAAAAAGACTGCGCCCCACGCAGATAAAGACGCTTCCGTATCCCGGATATCCTACTGACATGCAGCCACAGGCAGGTGTTGCTCTCGCACTTTCGGACGGCGTAAGCACGATAACAGAGAGTATATTTGAAAACCGTTTCAAATATGTGGACGAGCTGGTCAGCATGGGAGCCAGCATCAGGGTTGAAGGAAACACCGCATTCATCGAAGGCGTAGAGGGATTTACGGGCGCGCACATAAAAGCTCCCGATCTCAGGGCCGGGGCCGCGCTGGTCATAGCCGGACTTGCCGCATCCGGAACTACGGTGATAGATGATATCAAGTATATCCAGAGAGGATATGAAGATTTTGACATCAAGCTCAGGAAACTGGGAGCGCATATAGATGTAGAGAAGGTAAGCGGAAAGGTTTCAAGAGAAGATTTCAAGGCTATTTCATAATATATAAGAAAGGATATTTGGCTATGGAAAAGAGATTATTTACTTCAGAATCGGTTACGGAAGGACATCCCGATAAGGTCTGCGACGCGATATCGGATGCGATCCTTGACGAGTGCATGAAGCAGGACCCTATGAGCAGGGTTGCCTGTGAGACCACTACCTGTACAGGCTTTGTCCTGGTTACCGGAGAGATCACAACCGAGGCTTATGTAGATATACAAAAGGTGGTAAGAGATACCGTAAATGAGATCGGATACACGAAGTCGGAATACGGCTTTGACGGAAATACCTGTGCCGTCATGGTCGCTATCGATGAGCAGTCATCGGATATCGCGATGGGAGTTGACAGGGCCCTGGAAGCAAGAGAAAAACAGATGACGGATGAAGAGATAGAAGCGATCGGAGCAGGCGATCAGGGAATGATGTTTGGTTATGCGACAAATGAGACACCTGAATACATGCCTTATTCCATAGCTCTGGCGCATAAGCTCTGCAGGCAGCTTACAAAGGTCAGGAAGGACGGCACATTAAAGTACCTCAGGCCCGATGGAAAAAGCCAGGTTTCAGTCGAGTATGATGAGAACGGAAAGCCGGTCAGGCTTGAGGCTATTGTCATCTCGACCCAGCATGATGAAGATGTCACACAGGAACAGATACATGCAGATGTGAGAAAATATGTGATAGATCCGATAGTGGCCAAAGAACTGATCGATGACAGGACAAAGATATTCATCAACCCCACCGGAAGGTTTGTTATCGGAGGTCCTCACGGAGATGCAGGCCTCACCGGAAGGAAGATCATAGTAGATACCTATGGCGGATATGCCCGTCACGGCGGCGGAGCATTTTCCGGAAAAGACTGCACAAAGGTTGATCGCAGCGCTGCATATGCTGCGCGCTATGTAGCAAAGAACATTGTGGCAGCGGGTCTTGCGGACAGATGTGAGATACAGCTTTCATATGCGATAGGTGTTGCGCAGCCTACTTCCATAATGGTGGATACTTCAGGTACCGGAAAGGTTTCGGATGAGAAGCTTGTTGAGATCATCCGTGAGAATTTCGATCTTCGTCCCGCCGGCATCATAAAGATGCTCGATCTTCGCAGGCCGATATACAAGCAGACCGCCGCATACGGTCATTTCGGAAGGCTTGATGTGGATCTTCCGTGGGAGAAAACGGACAGAGCAGAAGCACTGAAGAAGTATCTGTAAGACAGCAGACAGGAAAGCTTAAGGGGGAAGCTTATGCCTCGAATTCTGACGCAGGATCTGGTCCCGGGGATGGTCACGGCTGAGGATGTTTATACCTACAACAATCAGCTTGTGCTTCTGAAGGACACGGAGCTTACGGACAAGACTATAACAAAACTCGAATTCTATTCGATCCTGAGCGTGAGGATCAAAGAGGATTCGATGGTGACTGTTCCCGAGGACGGTGAAGCCACGGGAGAGCTTTCCTATTCCCAGAAGATAAAGAACAGCGAAGAATTCAAACAGTTTAAAAACGACTTTGACAATACCGTTACATCCATGAAGGACAAGGTCAATGATATAGTGACCCAGAGGGCAGGCAGCATCAAATCGGAAGAAATGCTCGGGGAAACGATGTCGCTGGTCAGTGAAGCTAAATCGGGATACCATGTCTTTGACATGCTTCATAACATGCGAAACTATGACGATCCCACCTATGCCCACAGTCTCAATGTGGCACTGATCTGCAATGTGTTTGGAAAGTGGCTCGGACTTACCGACAGGGATGTCCAGACACTGACACTGGCCGGACTTCTTCATGATGTCGGAAAACTGAAGATCCCGGATAATGTGATCGGCAAAGCTGCCAGCCTGACAGATGATGAATACGATCTGGTCAAGACCCATACGATAGAGGGCTTTAATATGCTGAAGCAGTATGATCTTGATGACAGGGTAAAAAATGCCGCGCTGATGCATCATGAAAGATGCGACGGATCCGGCTACCCGATGGGACTTTTAGGCAACAGGATTGATCCGTTCGCAAAGATCGTTGCCATAGCCGATGTTTATGATGCCATGACAAGCGCCAGAGTATACAGAGGTCCGCTGTGTCCGTTCAAGGTAATAAGCGTCTTTGAGTCAGAGGGCCTTCAGAAATATGATTCCGAATACATACTTATATTTTTGGAATACATAGTCAATACATATCTGAATAACCGCGTCAGACTTTCAAACGGGATGGAAGGAGAGATCGTTCTGATAAACAAACTCGATCTGTCGCATCCCATGGTACACTGTGGGAACCGTTATATAGATCTGTCTCATGAACACGGCCTTTATGTAGAAGAGATAATATAATGTCATTTGTTCACCTTCATTCGCATACAGAATATTCAATTCTGGATGGATCCAACAAGATAAAAGAGTATGTGGCAAGAGTCAAAGAACTCGGTATGAATGCTGCAGCAATCACAGATCACGGCGTCATGTACGGTGTGATTGATTTTTATAAGGAATGTATTGCTGCCGGCATCAAGCCGATACTGGGCTGCGAGGTATATGTCGCTCCGGGATCGAGATTTGACAAAGAAGCCGGTCATGGCGAGGACAGATATCACCACCTGATACTGCTGGCAGAAAATAATAAGGGCTATGACAACCTGATGAAGATCGTCTCGCTTGGATTTACGGAAGGCTTTTATTATAAACCGAGGGTTGACAAAGAAGTACTCAAAGAGTATCACGAGGGGATCATCTGTTCATCGGCCTGCCTTGCGGGAGAGGTCGCGTCCTTCATCATGAAGGGCATGAACACGGAGGCTGAAAAGGCTGCTCTGGAGTACAGGGAGATATTCGGAAAAGACAATTATTTCCTGGAGCTGCAGGATCACGGCCTGCAGGAGCAGACGCTGGTAAACCAGACCCTCGTCAGCATGTCGGAAAAACTGGGGATCCCTCTCATAGTCACGAATGACTGCCACTACACATACGAAGATGATGTAAAGCCGCATGACATATTGCTGTGCCTTCAGACCGGAAAGAAGCTTTCAGATGAAGACAGGATGCGCTATGAGGGCGGACAGTTCTATGTGAAGTCCGAACAGGAGATGAGGGATATCTTTCCCTATGCGCTGGAGGCGGTTGAAAATACGCAAAAGATAGCGGACCGCTGCAATATAGACATAGAGTTCCACAATACAAAGCTTCCTCATTTTGATGTGCCGGAAGGATATGATTCGTGGGGATACCTGAACCACCTTGCCTCAGAGGGTCTGAAAAAAAGATATCCGGATGATGACGGGACCCTGCGCTCAAGGATGGAGGAAGAGCTTGGCATAATAAAAACGATGGGCTTTGTCGATTACTTCCTCATCGTCTGGGACTATATCAATTTTGCAAAAAAGAACGGCATACCGGTTGGACCCGGAAGGGGTTCCGCTGCGGGATCGCTGGTGTCATACTGCCTGGAGATTACCGACATCGATCCGATAAGGTTCGATCTTCTCTTTGAAAGGTTCCTCAATCCGGAAAGAGTATCTATGCCTGATATAGATGTGGACTTTGCATATGAGGACAGGCAGAAGGTCATAGATTATGTGATAGAAAAATACGGCAAGACAAGATGCGTGCAGATAATCACCTTTGGCACTTTCGCGGCAAAGGGAGTCATCAGGGATGTGTGCAGGGTCATGGACCTGCCTTATTCACGCGGTGACATGCTTTCAAAGATGATACCCAATATTAAGGACATCACACTGGAGAAAGCTCTTGAGGAAAGCAGGGATTTAAGACAGCTCTATGAATCCGACGATGAAGTAAAGGAGATCATAGACATGAGCAGGAGGCTTGAAGGACTTCTGCGCAATACATCCATCCATGCGGCGGGGATTCTTATCACGCCTGAGGATGTGGACAGGTATGTGCCCCTTTCGAGAGCCGTGAACGGGGAGATCACAACGCAGTTCACTATGACCACGATAGAAGAACTCGGGCTTCTGAAGATGGACTTTCTGGGACTTCGGACTCTCACCGTTATAGACGATGCTGTCAGATGCATCAACGAAAGACATCCTGAGGAGCATCTTGATATCGAAAAGATAGACTATGATGATCCGAAGGTAATGGATTATATCAGCACCGGAAATACGGAGGGCATCTTCCAGATAGAGTCGGACGGGATGAGATCCTTCATGAAGAAGCTGAAGCCGAAGAGCATAGAGGATATCATCGCGGGCATCGCGCTCTACAGGCCGGGCCCCATGGATTTCATTCCCAAATACATCGAAGGAAAAAACAATGCCGACAGGGTCACCTATGACTGTCCGGAGCTTGAACCCATACTTGCTCCCACCTATGGCTGCATAGTATATCAGGAACAGGTCATGCAGATCGTCCAGAAGCTGGGAGGATACACCCTGGGACGGGCAGACATGGTCAGGCGTGCCATGAGCAAAAAGAAAAAGAAGGTGATGGAGGAAGAGGAGGCAAACTTCGTTTACGGAAACAGCGGGCAGAATGTCCCGGGCTGCCTTGCAAACGGGATTCCGGAAAATGTCGCCAAAAAGATATTCGGCGACATGATGGATTTTGCGGAATACGCCTTCAATAAATCACATGCCGCAAGCTATGCCTATGTCACGATGCAGACCGCTTATCTGAAATACTATCATCCTGTTGAATACATGGCGGCGCTTCTGACAAGCTTCATTGACAACAGTGTGAAGGTATCGGAATATATCCTTGTATGCAGGAACATGGGGATAAAGATACTTCCGCCCGACATCAACGAGGGCGGCGCGGATTTCACGGTCGCAGGAGATGATTCGATCAGATATGCGCTCTGTGCAGTCAAGTCAGTCGGCAGACCGGTCATATCTACCATAATAGAAGAAAGAGAAAGAGGCGGACGCTTCAGGGATCTGTATGATTTCATAAAAAGGGTTTCGGGGAAAGAAGTAAACAAAAGAGCGGTCGAAAGCTTCATCAAGGCCGGCGCACTGGATTCTCTCGGATCAAACAGACGGGCCTTCATGATGATACATGGCCTGATGGCAGACAGCGTCGCCGAAGAAAAGAAAAAGAACATAGACGGGCAGATGTCATTTGCGGATATACTCGGAAACGGGAGCGAAGACAGTACCGGGCCTTATGATATAACGATTCCCAATGTAGAGGACTTTGACAGGCAGACACGGCTTGCTTATGAAAAAGAGGTCACGGGCGCATACATTACGGGCCATCCTCTTGAAGAATATGAAACGCTCTGGAAAAACAACATCACGGCCATGAGCACGGACTTTATGTACGATCCCGAGCTTGGCGTCACAAACCTTGACGAAGGCAGCGTACAGACAATAGGAGGCCTTATACTGGATGTGAATGTCAGGCAGACGAAAAAGGGCGACACTATGGCAATAATCACTTTGGAGGATCTGGTAGGGAGCGTTGAAGTGATCGTCTGGCCGAATGTTTATTATGAGATAAAGGATATCCTTGCGGAGGACAGCAAGGTGTTCGTGAAAGGCAGGGTCAAGACGGATGATGAAAAGGACGGACAGCTGATCGCGGATGAAGTCTATCCTCTCGATGAGGCTCCCAAAAAGCTTTTCATCAGATTTGAGGACAGGGAAAGCTACGACAGCAAAAAGGGCGAGCTCTTTTCCAAGCTGAGGGGCTGCAGGGGAAGAGACGCTGTAGTGATATATCTGAAAAAGGAAAAGAAACAAAAAGTCCTGAAGGAAACTGTCGATCTGGACGGGATAATAAAAGACCTTCAGGAAATGCTGGGTGATGAGAATGTAAAGGAGGGTTCCAATGGCAGAAAATAAGAAGATAAAAAAGATTGCGGTTCTGACCAGCGGCGGTGATGCGCCGGGAATGAACGCGGCGATCAGAGCGGTTGTCAGGAAGGCCATCGTAAACGGCATCGAGGTGACCGGCATACAGAAGGGATATCAGGGCATGCTGTCGGAGGAATTCATCGAGATGGGACCCAGGAGCGTTTCCGACAGCGTACAGAAGGGAGGGACCATCCTCCGTACGGCGAGGAGTGACGAGTTCAGGACAGAAGAAGGCAGAAAGAAGGCAGCGGCGATCTGCAGGAAGCATAAATTCGATGCAGTCGTAGTGATAGGAGGAGACGGATCCTACAGAGGAGCGCAGCTTCTGAGCACGGAAGGCATACCTGTCATGTGCCTGCCGGGGACTATCGATCTTGATATAGCATGCACGGATTACACCATAGGATTTGATACTGCGGTAAACACTGCTCTTCAGGCTATAGACAAGGTCAGGGACACATCCTCATCCCATGAAAGATGCTCGATCATAGAGGTAATGGGAAGAAATGCAGGTTATATCGCGCTCTGGTGCGGGGTCGCCAGCGGAGCCGAGGACATCCTGATACCGGAGAACTACAATTTTGATGAGCAGGAGATAATAAATCACATCATAGAAAGCCGCAAAGCCGGAAAGACCCATCATCTGATAATAAATGCGGAGGGCATAGGGCATTCCACTTCAATGGCAAGACGTATAGAGGCGGCGACGGGAATGGAGACCAGGGCGACCATTCTCGGATACATGCAAAGAGGAGGATCTCCTACCTGCAAGGACAGGTACTATGCATCCATGATGGGCGCAATGGCCGCAGATCTTCTTTCAAAGGGTGTGCTGAACAGGGTGATAAGCTACAAGAACGGTGAGTTCACTGATTTTGACATAGATGAAGCTCTTGCAATGAAAAAAGAGCTTTCCGAATATCAGTATGAGATAGCAAAGGCAATCTCGAAATAGGATGAAAAAGGAACTGACGAACAGACAGTACAAAGAGATCCGGGCACTGATCGAAAGAGGAAGCGCAAGAAAAAAGACGGGTCTTTTCACGGGTGAAGGGGAGAGGTTCTTTGAGGAGATACCGGAAAGCCTGATCGAGACCGTGGTTGTCTCCGGGACATACCATGAAAAGCATCCGGATACCGATGCTTATGTCCTTAATGATGAAGCGTACAGGAAACTCTGTGATACGAAGCATCCGCAGGGCATACTCGCGGTCATAAAAAAACCGGAGACCGGAAAAGAAGCCGGGATCTCTTTTGGAAATGATGAGGGCACGGCAGTAGTCCTGGAAGGGATCCAGGATCCGGGAAATCTCGGGACCATAATCAGGACCGCGGAGGCTGCGGGCGCTGCCTGTGTCATAATGGACAGGAACACGGCAGACATCTATTCGCCAAAGGTGGTCAGATCCACCATGGGATCGATCTTCAGGGTCCCTTTTTTTTATACGGATGATCTCAAAGAGACACTTACGGGTTTTCAGAAACGGGGCATAAAACTGTATGCCGCAGATCTTTCGGGAGAGGACATGCGCGGGATAACGCTTGAAAAAAAGAGGGCATTTGTCATCGGAAACGAAGGAGCCGGCCTCTCGAAGGAAATATCGGATCTGTGCGACAGAAAGATAAGAATACCGATGAAGGGAAAGGTAGAGTCGCTCAATGCCGCAGTGGCTGCAGCGCTTCTCATGTACCTGGAGTAAGGGATGTTTTTTAAGAAGAGAAACGAAAAAGAAGAAATACAGGATAGCGTGGACACGGTTCCCGGAACGAGGGAGCATGAGATAAAGTGTCTCAGATACGGGAAAAAGCCCGGAAAGAAAAAGGCGGATCTTTTCATCAGGTCTTTCATGATGATAAATGTATCATTCAGGAACAATCTGCACGGCATCAATCTGAACGATGAAAAAAAAGAGCTGGAGAAAAACCTGAGACAGATGGGAGTCCTTGATCAGAAAAGGGATGAGCTCCTGAAGGAGGAATGGAAGGATTTCGCGAAGGTCTACCTGAAGAGCTGCCTGACAAGCCATCAGTACAGAAGCGCCCTTTCAGGGATGATCACCCTCAGCGATGAAAAAGTGGCGCATATGATCATCGAGGATATAGATACGGTCCTCAGAAGAGCCCCCGAAAGATTCGGCTACGGAGAAGACAGCAGGGAGCTGTATGAAATATTCAGGGAACAATATTTTGATATGGTCGAAGACGGAAATACAATATGGGATGCGCATATGGAAACTATCCGAAAAAGTGAATAAAAAATCCCCGGATCCAAAGATATTTTTGTTGAATTCCGACAGATTTAGCAATACAATTAAACGTATAAATCTATTTACGTAAAGGAGGAACCGTAAATTGCAAAATATCCCTAAAGCCAAAATTGGTATCGTAGCAGTATCCCGTGACTGTTTTCCCGAGTCACTGGCAGTAAACCGCCGCAAGGCGCTGGTGGAGGCATACAAAAAGAATTATGATGCTTCCGATATCTATGAGTGCCCCATCTGCATAGTAGAGAGCGAGATCCACATGGTTCAGGCACTTGAAGATATAAAGAAAAATGAATGTAACGGACTTGTTGTATATCTTGGAAATTTCGGACCTGAGATATCCGAGACACTTCTTGCAAAGCACTATGACGGACCGGCTATGTTCATCGCTGCTGCAGAGGAGAGCCAGAACGATCTTTCCGACGGCAGAGGAGATGCATATTGCGGTATGCTGAATGCGAGCTACAACCTTGCACTCAGGAACATCAAGGCCTTCATCCCCGAGTATCCTGTAGGAACGGCTGATGAATGCGCAAAGATGATCAATGAATTCGTTCCCGTTGTACGTGCGGTAGACGGATTAAAGAACCTCAAGGTTATATCATTCGGTCCCAGACCGCTCAACTTCCTTGCCTGCAACGCTCCCGTAAAGCAGCTTTACAATCTTGATGTGGAGATCGAGGAGAATTCAGAGCTGGATCTTTTCGAATCCTTCAACAAACATGCGGATGACAAGAGGATCGCTGATGTTACGGCAGATATGGCAAAAGAGCTCGGCACAGGAAACAAGATACCTGAGATCCTGCCGAAGCTTGCCCAGTATGAGCTGACTCTCCTTGACTGGGTTGAGGCTCACAAGGGCTACAGGAAGTATGTGACCATAGCAGGAAAGTGCTGGCCTGCATTCCAGACCCAGTTCAAGTTCGTGCCCTGCTATGTAAATTCCAGACTTACCGGAAGGGGAATCCCCGTATCCTGCGAGGTTGATATCTACGGAGCCCTTTCAGAATACATCGGAACCTGCATATCGGGTGAGAGCGTGACTCTCCTTGATATCAACAATTCAGTGCCCGATGATATGTACAATGAATCGATCAAGGGCAAGTTTGATTATACCCATACCGATACATTCATGGGATTCCATTGCGGAAATACCTGCTCATCAAGGCTTGGCAACTGTGAGATGAAGTTCCAGAAGATCATGGCCCGCGCGCTTCCGAGAGAGGTTACCAACGGAACGCTTGAGGGAGACATAGCGCCCGGCGATATCACCTTCTTCAGGCTTCAGTCCACAGCTGATGCAAAGCTTCGCGCATATCTGGCAGAAGGCGAGGTTCTTCCGGTAGCAACGAAGTCATTCGGAGGCATCGGAGTGTTCGCGATCCCCGAGATGGGAAGGTTCTACAGACATGTGCTCATAGAGAAGAACTTCCCTCATCACGGAGCTGTCATGTTCGGACACTATGGAAAACCGCTGTATGAAGTATACAAGTACATCGGAGTTGATCCCTCAGAGATCGGATTCAATCAGCCGAAGGGCATGAGGTATCCCACAGAAAATCCTTTCGCATAATAAAAACGAAGCAAGCATATCCTTCCCCGCCGGTCTTTCAAAACGGATCAGGCGGGGAGGATTTTTTCATGGAAAAATACCTGTAACAGATGAACAAGAGCGAGAACAAAAATACCCTGAGGGTCATAATTCTTTTCGTTATCCTGATGGCCGCCATATCCATCCTGATCGTGGTGTATTTCAGGCGGCAGACCGGACAGCTGGAGCTGGATCCCGGCGGGGAGGACAGCTATGAGCGTCACTATGCCTTCATCTGTGATGACAGGGACGATAACATGTATAACGCCATATACGGGGAGGCGGTAAATGCATCTGCCGGCAGCGGGACATATATAGAGTTCATGGGAAAGAACCTGACAGAGAACTATAACAGCGCAGAGCTTTTAAAGATCGCCGTGTATGCCGGGATGGACGGGATCATATTTCAGGCAGATGAGACACAGAAGACAAAGGAACTTATAAACTGGGCAGACAAGATGGGTGTTCCGGTCATCACCGTCGGAAGGGATAATGCATCATCCCTTCGAAAGTCGTTTGTGGGATTTGCCTACTATGAGCTGGGAAAAGCCTACGGCACGCAGATCCTTGAACATGACACCGGAAAGAATTCCAGCGTCCTGGTCCTGACAAGCCCGGATGCGAATAATACAAACCAGAACATCACATGCCAGGGCATAATGGATACGCTGAACAAGGCAGAAGCCCTCGACAGAGTGAATATCAAAACGATGGCTGTCTCGGATACATCCGCATTCGGCGCGGAAGAAACGATAAGCAGCCTGATAATGGGAGAAGAACTGCCTGATATCATCGTGTGTTTAAGCGAGGTAAACACGACCTGCGTCTGCCAGGCGCTTGTCGATTACAACAGGGTCGGAGATGTCCGTGTATACGGGTTCTATACAAACAGCACCATCCTTTCATCCATTGAGAAGAACATCATAACGGCCACGGTCACGATAGATACGAACCAGATGGGAAGATACTGCGTGGAAGCGCTTTCAGAATACAATAAATACGGATATGTGAACGAATATATGCCGGCTGACATCCGCGTGATAGACGGAAGCAATGTAGGCAGATATATTGAAGACGGAGGGGGTGACGGTATTGAATAAAAAACGCGAACCCCTTTCGGTGCAGATGAAGCTGACCATATTTTTCTTTATCACATCTGCGCTGGTCATAGCCGTGAACATCATAATGTTCATAAATATCAATAATGCGATCGACAGCATGAACAGGGTTTATTATACCAACTATCTGATCAACGAAGCAAAGGATGCCCTGGATACCGTGCAGAGGAGCATGACGGAATATCTGAATACCAAGTCCACATATGCCATAGAGGAATACTTTGAGGCCGAGCAGACATATAAGGACCGCCTGGCGGAACTGGCCGAACTGAATAACGGCGGAGATCTCGGGGTGATCCAGAGCAATATACTCAAAATGTCCGATACCTATCTCAATTACACTTCACGGACCATACAGTCAAAAAGAGGAAGGGTGATCGAGAAATACAGACAGTCCTATGAGACGGCCGAAGAAATATACGGATATATCAATTCATATATATACAGCCTGAACAATGAGAGGTTCAAGCAGAACACAAAGAACTATTCCGGACTCATGGGCACCTTCAGATCGCTGGAATATATCACGATCCTGGTTCTCGTCATAATGAGCATCTTTAATATAGTCGTGACGGGGCTGTACACAAAGAACATCATGGATCCTGTGCGTGAGAGACAGATAATGATGGAGACCCACCTGAAGGATGCCGAGCTGAAATACCTTCAGGCACAGATAAACCCGCACTTCCTGTTCAATACCCTGAATGCCGGAGCTCAGCTTGCCATGCTCGAAGGAGCCGACAGGACCTATGATTATATACAGAACATGGCCGCATTTTTCAGATACAGGATCAAGGGAGCCGACGGGGATACCACGCTTGCACAGGAGATAGGTTTGGTGGATAATTATATCTACATCCTGAATGTCAGGTTTTCCGGCGAGATCCACTTCAAAAAGGATGTGGATGAAAGCTGCACGAAAGTGGTCGTTCCCGGGATGATACTTCAGCCTGTAGTCGAAAACGCGGTAAACTACGGAGTGCGCAATATCGACAGGGAAAAGCTGATAATACTTTCGGTGCAGAGGACGGATGGAATGATAGAGGTAAAGGTTACGGATAACGGGGCAGGAATGACGCAGCAGAAGATAGAGGAGGTCATGTCGGGAACTGCCGGTGAAGAAAAGATAATGAAGGATTCGAACGGAGTCGGTCTTTTGAATGTGATATCAAGGATGCGCCTTTATTATGGAACAGAAGAGGTCCTGAAGCTTGAAAGCGGGGGAAAGGACAAAGGCACTACGGTGACGCTGTTCATACCTGAGGGTAACGGAGGAGATGATGTATAAACTTCTGCTTGCAGATGATGAAGGGATAGTGACGGATTCCCTGAAGTTCATAATAGAAAAAAAGTTTCAGGATAAATGTGAGATCTGTATCGCAAAGACCGGCAGACAGGTCATAGAAATGTCGGAAAGCTTCAGGCCCGATATAGCCTTCATGGATATACAGATGCCCGGCATAAACGGGATCGAAGCAATGAAGGAGCTTCGCAAGTCCAATCCGTCCATAGTGCTGATAATCATGAGCGCGTATGACAAGTTCGATTACGCAAGAGAAGCCATCAACCTGAATGTCCTTGATTATCTGAATAAGCCCTTCAGCAAAGATATGATAGTCGATGTCCTGAAAAGGGCCATGGCAAAGATTGACGAGCTCCGTGAAAAGAGAAATAACGAACTGCTCATCATGGAAAAGATGGAAAGCGTCATCCCGATGATAGAATCCGGGTTCATTTACTCCATCCTTTTTCAGGAAGACTACGGGAATGAGGCTGATAACTACCGCTCGCTTCTGGGCATAGAAGAGAACAGGGGATACATGATCGTGATAGAAGCCCGCGGAGAAAATAATAAGGAAGATACAGGGCCCGTAGGCGCGGGCATCAGGATATCGCCCAAGTATGAGAGGATCAGGGAACTGATCAAAGGAAGGCTGAACTGTATCGTGGGGCCGCTGCTCTCGAACAAGATAATCTGCTTCTTTTCGGTAAAGGATGACGGAAAGGATCAGACGGAGACCGAAGCGTTCACCGAAAAGGTAGAAAAACTGACAGATGAGCTCAGCGAGAAAACAGGAACGGAGTTCAGGGTTGGGATAGGCCCGGCAAGGCCTCTTCGTTCTCTTTATGAATCCTACAGCCTGGCGCTCGATGCCCTGGGCTATGCTGAAGGCCGGGTGGTTCACGCAAGCGAGCTGCCAAAAGGCTACAGGAGTCAGGGAGATCCTTCAAGAAGGACCGAAAGGTCCGAAAGTACGGCAGAGGCTGCAAAGAGATTCATAGAAGATAATTTTGATAAAGATATCTCGCTTGATGATGTGGCAGGTCATGTTGAAGTAAGTCCTTATTATCTGTCAAGGCTTTTCAGGGAGGAGACAGGCGAGACCTTCATGGAATACCTGACATCGCTTCGGATGAAAAAAGCCATGGAACTGATGAAGGATCCGGACAATTCCATAAAGGATATCTGCGCGAGAGTGGGCTATTCGGATCCGAACTATTTTTCGAGGATATTCAAAAAGTCGGAGGGAGTCACGCCTACGGAGTACCGTGAGAGCATGAAGGAGAATAAATGAAGACAGGAAGGATAATAATATCGCTGATCCTATGCGCGGTGATGCTTTTCGGATGCAGCTCGGGCGTGGAGACGGATGATCAGCAGAAAAAGACCGGGGGAAAAGATTCGCCGATAGAGATAGGGGTGACCTTTGACAGCTTCGTCATAGAAAGATGGGAGAGAGACAGGGATATATTTGTGACCACCGCAAAGGATATGGGCGCAGAGGTAAATGTGCAGAATGCCAACGGTGATGTCAACAGGCAGAAGGATCAGATCAGGTATTTCACGGAAAAGGGGGTCGATGTCATAGTTATAGTCGCGGTGGACAGCAACGCGATCACAAGCGAGGTACGGGAGGCAAAGGCCAAAAATATACCGGTGATAGCCTATGACAGACTGATAAGAAACGCGGGAGCCGATCTGTATATCTCCTTTGACAATGAGATGGTCGGACACTATATGGCAAAGGCTCTGCTGACCACGCTTTCCGGCAAGGGACGGATACTGAAGATAAACGGACCTGCAAAGGACAACAATGTTTCCCTGGTCAACAAGGGGTTTGATGATACCATGGCGGGCCGGAACATAATAGTTGAGGACGAGTATTACGCATCGGAGTGGAACGGAGAGGAAGCCTTCAAATATCTCGAGGAGCATCAGACGCTGGCTGATTCGGTGGATGGGGTGATGTGCGGAAACGATACTCTGGCCGGTCAGGCGGTCAGATACTACTCGGTCAAAAGAAAAGCCGGCCAGGTTGCCGTCGTAGGCCAGGATGCCGATCTGGACGCCTGCCAGAGAGTAGTTGAGGGAACGCAGACAATGACCGTGTACAAGCCTATAGAAAAGCTGGCAAAAAAAGCTGCCGAGTGCGCGGTAAAGCTGGCATCGGGCGAAAAGCCGGACACGGAGGATACGATAGAGGACGGCAGGTACAGCGTACCCTATGTCAAGATAGATCCGGTTGCGGTTACAAAGGATAATATGGACGAGGTAATCATCGACAGCGGATTTCATCTGAAAGAGGATGTGTATCTGATGAGACAATAGAGAGATTTTGTCTGCGAATTTTGTCGTTTTTTCGAATAATCTGACAGTTACAATCAAATATTTCGTATTTGTTACAAAACTGACCACAAGATGTAGTGAAAATACATGCGTTATAATTGGTCAATTTGACATAATGTTACAAATTTGTTAAGATGCACCTATGATGAAGAAGTGTATGATGACGGCAACAGCGTTTGCTCTCAGCCTGCTGTTTGCCATAACAACTGAATACACTGTGGCTGCATCGGAAGTATTGGATGGGGTTTCTGCAGGCGCAGGAAAGTATGCCTATTCAATGCATGAAGTACCGGATGCGGGCAATCCATCTTCAGGCAGGACGGCTATGACAGAGGTGCTTTCGGCCGGAGCCGGCGGAGAGGCAATGACTGTTGTCGACCAGTCCGCAGATGTAGTGACATTTGACACCCTTGCTGTAACCGGTGAAAGCGAGCCCGAAGAGGAAAAGGATGAACTTTCGGGACTCTGCGTGGCAAATGTGGAAAACAACATGAATGTCCGGAAAGAACCGACAGAGGATGCTTTGCTTGCAGGATATCTCTACAAGGACTGTGTTGCCGAGATCATCGAGCAGAAGGATGGATGGACACATGTCAGATCCGGAAATCTTGAAGGCTGGGCAAAGGATGATTTTCTTGTTTTCGGGGACGAGGCAAGGACAAAGATAGAAGAAGGAAACAGCAAGATAGCGACGATAACGACAGAGACTTTAAGAGTCCGTGCAGATGCTGATGAAAATGCTGACATCACTGCCCTGCTCGGACAGGGTGTCGAGGTCAGGGTCGTGGAATCCGAGGATGAATGGACAAAGGTCCGTTTTGATGACGGAACCGAAGGATCCGAAGAGGGCTATGTTTCAAACGATTATATTTCCATAGGATATGATTTCCTTCAGGGCGAGACCATGGAAGAGGTAAACGCCAGGGAAAAGAAGGAGAAGGAACAGAAGGAAGCTGCAGCAAAGGCATCTGAAAAGCTGAAGAAGAATTCCAAGTCGGCAGCGGAAAAGGCAAAGGAATCAGTGGCATCTGCCGCAGAAAATAATAACGCAGCCCAGACTACGGCAACAAATGTTACAAACAACGGAGCTGCGAGCGCATCAGTTGATGATGAGACGCTTCTTGCGGCTTTGATCCAGTGCGAATGCGGAAATGATATATATGAAGGACAGCTGGCAGTAGGCGCTGTGGTCATGAACAGGGCAAGGGGTTCCTATGGAAGCATCAGGAACGCTATATATGCTCCGGGACAGTTCGGACCTGCATCTAGCGGAAAGCTGGCCGTGACACTTTCAACGGGTGCCATAGGTCCGGTCGCCAGGCAGGCTGCAAAGGACGCCATAAGCGGCGTATCAAATATCGGAACGGCATCACACTTCAGAAATGCCAGATCGGGGCATGCAGGTGTGGTGGTAGGACATCATGTTTTCTGGTAGGATAATGATATGAACGAAATATTCAGCAATCTTTCAGGAGCCGGAAACCAGAGTGGTATCTGGCTCGTAGTTTTGATAGCGATGCTTATAGTGGAAGCATCGACTGTATCTCTGACATCATTATGGTTTGCGGCAGGCGCGCTGGCTGCACTCATAGCAGCGCTGCTCGGAGCGCCGTTCTGGCTGCAGGTCGTATTATTTCTCGTGGCGGCGCTTGCGCTGCTGCTTCTTATCAGGCCTATCTCGGTCAGATATTTCGGGAAAATGGGTATAAGGACAAATGTGGAAAGCCTCATCGGAAAGGATGCGGTCGTGACCGAGGACATCGACAATGTTGCAGGAAAGGGTGAAGCAACGGTGGACGGAGTGGTGTGGACTGCCAGGATGAAGGAAAAGGAAGGTAAATGCTCCAAGGGGAGTATTTGCAATATAGACAGCATAGAAGGCGTCAAACTCATACTAAAGGAAAAAGAGGGGGTATAGAAAATGTATGTATTTCTTGTGCTGATACTGATCGTGATCATGGTACTGGGAAGCTGTATAAAGATAGTTCCCCAGGCCCAGGCAGCCGTAGTGGAAAGACTCGGCGCATATGTGGCGACCTGGTCGGTCGGACTTCATTTCAAGCTGCCGATCATTGACAGGGTGGCCAGAAGAGTCTCACTGAAGGAACAGGTGGCGGACTTTCCTCCGCAGCCGGTCATCACAAAGGATAATGTCACGATGATGATCAATACGGTCGTATTCTTTCAGATAACCGATCCGAAACTCTATGCATACGGCGTGGAGAATCCCATAATGGCTATCGAGAACCTTTCGGCTACGACTCTTCGAAATGTCATAGGCGACCTGGAGCTTGACCAGACGCTCACATCAAGGGAGACCATCAATACAAAGATGAGATCCACTCTCGATACAGCGACCGATCCCTGGGGCATCAAGGTGACCAGAGTCGAGCTCAAGGATATCACTCCGCCCAAGCCCATCCAGGAATCAATGGAAAAGCAGATGAAGGCAGAGCGTGACAAGAGAGCAGCGATCCTTGAGGCAGAAGGACAGAAGCAGTCAGCAATCCTTGAGGCAGAGGGACACAAGCAGTCAATGGTGCTCCATGCAGAAGGCGAGAAGCAGGCAGCCATACTTGC
Source organism: Lachnospiraceae bacterium (assembly GCA_017614155.1). GTDB lineage: Bacteria > Bacillota > Clostridia > Lachnospirales > Lachnospiraceae > NK4A144. Next base: position 9,096 of record JAGACK010000045.1, on the reverse strand, counting down.
AGCTGAGGCTGAAAAGGAAAGAGAGATCAAGGTCGCTCAGGGACAGGCAAAGGCTATACTCGAGGTGCAGCAGGCCACCGCTGAAGGTATCAGGGCTCTGAAGGAAGCAGGAGCAGATGATGCGGTGCTCAAGCTGAAATCTATCGAAGCGTTTGAAAAGGCAGCTGACGGACAGGCAACAAAGATCATAGTTCCTGCCCAGCTTTCAAATGTTGCATCGGTAGCAACATCTATCAAGGAGTTTATCAAATGACATTAAAAGGACGTGACTTTCTGACGCTGAAGGATTTCTCCGAACAGGAGATCCTGTATCTGCTCGATCTGGCAGCGGCTTTCAAAAAAAAGAAAAAAAACGGTGAGCTGACAGACGAGCTTCGCGGAAAGAATGTCGCGCTGATCTTTGAAAAGACATCAACGCGTACGAGGTGCTCATTTGAGACTGCGGCGCATGATCTCGGCATGGGCACGACTTATCTGGATCCGTCAGGCTCACAGATCGGAAAGAAGGAGAGCATAGCCGATACCGCAAAGGTCCTTTCGAGGATATATGACGGGATAGAATACAGGGGCTTCGGGCAGGAAATAGTGGAGTGCCTGGCGGAGTATTCGGATGTGCCCGTATGGAACGGACTGACCAATGAATATCATCCCACACAGATACTTGCCGACATGCTCACGATCAGGGAGCATCTCGGATCATTGAAGGGAAAGACCCTTGCCTATCTAGGAGATGCCAGATACAACATGGGAAACTCCCTGATGGTAGGGTGTTCAAAACTCGGACTGAACTTCAGGGCTGTAGCGCCGGAGAAATACTTCCCTGCAAAGGAGCTTGTATCGCAGTGTGAGGAATGGGCAAAGGAGAGCGGAGGAAGCATACTGCTGACTAGTGATGTAAAAGAAGGGACAAAGGATGCGGACATCGTCTATACCGATGTATGGGTCTCCATGGGAGAGCCGGAAGAGGTATGGGAGGAAAGGATACACGACCTGACGCCCTACCGCGTGACGATGGATGTGATGAACAATACAGCGCAGGGGTCGATATTCCTTCACTGCCTGCCGGCCTTTCACGATCTGGGTACCGGCATAGGAAGAGAGATAGAAAAGAAATACGGCATCAAAGAGATGGAGGTAACGGACGAGGTGTTCCGGAAATATGAAGCATCGGTATTTGATGAGGCAGAAAACAGGATGCACACCATCAAAGCCGTAATGGCAGCCACTCTGAAGGACTGGGATATATGAACAAAGATCTGACAGATCTGCTCAGTAAAAATGAATTTGTTTCGGGGCAGCAGATAGCCGATACCCTCGGGGTTTCAAGGAACGCAGTATGGAAGGCTGTCGAAAAGATCCGAAGGGAAGGATTTGACATAGAAGCTGTCACCGGGAGAGGCTACAGGCTGAAAAGCAACGAAGATGCTTTTGGTGAGATCTCTATACAGAGCTTTTTGAAAACAAAGTGGCTGGGAAGGGATCTCACTTTTTTTGAGGAGACAGGTTCCACAAATGATGAGATAAAAAGAAAAGCAGAACAGGGTGCGGCACAAGGACTGGTCGCTGTTGCTGACAGGCAGACGAAGGGGAAAGGCAGAAGAGGGCGGACCTGGGAAACCCCCGGAGGAGAAAACATCGCCATGAGCTGTCTGCTGCGGCCTTCGTTCTCACCTGATATCGCGCCAATGCTGACAATGGTCATGGCGATATCCGCCCTGCAGGGGATAGAGGAGATAACAGGCCTTGAGCCTTTCATAAAATGGCCGAATGACATAGTGATAAACGGTAAAAAATGTGTAGGCATCCTCACGGAGATGTCAGCCGAGCCGGACTACATACATTATGTCGTGACAGGGACCGGAGTGAATGTAAACACGGAATCCTTTCCGGATGAGATCAGGGAGATGGCGACATCGCTTTACCTTGAAGGAGGAAGAAAGTATTCCAGGTCGAAACTGACTGCCGCCATAATAAATGCATTCGAGAAAAACTATGAGCTGTTTGAGGAAAGAGGAGATCTGGGAGCTTTCTCAAAGCTTTACAACAGCCGCTGCGTCAATGCGGGCAAAAGGGTCTGCGTGATGGATCCGAAGGGCAGCTTTGAGGGCCTCGCCAAAGGGATAGATGACAGGGGAGAGCTCCTGGTAACAAAAGACGACGGGGAAGAGACAGCCGTATATGCCGGCGAAGTCTCAGTCAGAGGTATGTACGGATATACATAAAGGATCATGGCAATGAACAACGATGAGATGAGTTTAAATGATATGAACTATGTGGACCGGGTAGTCCTGTGCGGGTCCAATTCCTATGACAAAAAGTATTATCTGAACCCGCAGTTTAATATGCTGCCCGATCAGGTAAAGGAAGATATAAAGATAATCTGCGTCCTTTTCACGGAGGAGGTTGGCGGCCTCTTCAGGATGGAGTTTAACGAAGAAGGCGACCTGGAGCTGGTCACAGAGGCAGCAGAGGAAGACATCCTCTATGACGAGATAGGCGCCGGACTCCTCGTCAAGGAGATACAGAAAAACAGGAAGGAGCTCTTTGAGGAACTGACCCTTTTTTACAGGGTGATATTCTTCGGAGAAGAGATGCCGGATTGAAGATAGGAAATGTTGAGCTGAAGAATAAATACATACTCGCACCGATGGCAGGAGTCAGTGACCTGCCATTTCGTTTGCTGTGCTCCCGTTACGGAGCCGGAATGGTATGTATGGAGATGATAAGCGCAAAGGCAATAACCTATGATAATAAAAAAACCTACGACCTGATGAAGATATCAGAGGATGAACATCCCGTTTCATTGCAGCTTTTCGGTTCGGATCCAAAGATCATGGCAGAAGCGGCAAAAAAGATAGAGGAACAGCCCTTTGATATCCTGGACATCAACATGGGCTGTCCGATGCCGAAGATAGTAAACAACGGCGAAGGCAGCGCACTCATGAAGGATCCGGTATTGGCGGGAAGGATAGTGGAAAGTGTGGCGGGGGCGATAAAAAAACCGGTCACGGTTAAGATCAGATCGGGTTTTGATGAGGAGCACATAAATGCGGTCGAGATGGCACATGTCTGTGCTGAGTCGGGAACGGCAGCCGTAACGGTGCACGGAAGAACGAGAGAGCAGTACTACGAGGGAAGCGCGGACTGGGAGATCATAAGAAAAGTGAAGGAAGCCGTGAGCATTCCCGTTATCGGAAACGGCGATGTGAAGGATGTTGAAAGCTGCCGGAAAATGCTTGAGGAGACCGGGTGCGATGCCGTTGCGGTGGGCAGGGCAGCAAAGGGAAACCCGTGGATATTCAGGTCACTGGCTGAAGGGGCGGATTACAGGCCTCCTGTCAGCGAATTGAAGGAAATTATGAAAGAGCACTGCAGGATGCAAAAGGAGATAAAGGGAGAGTATATCGGGGTCAGGGAGATGAGAAAGCACATATCCTGGTACACGACCGGGATGCCTCATTCGGCGAGGTTTCGAAGGCAGATCAATAATGTGACCTCGCTCGAGGAGCTTTTATTACTCATAGACGAGATGTAAAGTGGGCAAATCCTTGACATACAGGCGGTTTTGACATATAATACCATAGTTTTTATCAGGCTCCGGAAAGGGGCAGGAGGATAGGAGAAAAAATGGCAGAGGAAGTAATTGCAAAGAAAAACGTACTCACATATGAAGGGTTAAAAAAGCTTGAGGATGAGCTTGAAGATCTGAAGACCGTAAAGAGAAAGGAAGTGGCAAAAAAGATAGCCGAAGCCCGCGAGCAGGGTGACCTTTCCGAGAATGCCGAGTATGATGCGGCAAAGGCCGAGCAGCTTGAATACGAGAACCGTATCGAGGAGATCGAGCAGATCCTCAAATATGCCGAGGTTGTTGTGGAAGACAATGTGGATCTGGGAAAAGTCAGCATCGGCTGCAAGGTAAAGATAATGGATCTGGAATTCAATGATGAGATGGAGTTTAAGATCGTCGGAAGCACGGAGGCGAACAGCCTGGGCGGAAAGATATCAAATGAGTCGCCTGTCGGAAAGGCGCTCCTCGGACACAAGATAGGTGATACCGTAAAGGTCGATACCCAGTCCGGAAAGATCAAGTACAAGATACTGAACATAGAGAGGTCAAAATAATGCCCGAACAGGACTTACTTGCTGTAAAAAGAGAAAAACTGAAGACGCTTGTTGACGAAGGGAGAGATCCTTTTCAGATCACAAAATATGATGTCACCCATCACTCAAAGGAGATAAAGGATAACTTTGAGGAACTAGAGGACAAGACCGTGCGTGTAGCCGGCAGGATGATGTTCAAACGCAAGATGGGCAAGGCATCGTTTTGCAATGTCCAGGACAGGGACGGCAGGATACAGGTCTATGTGGCGCGCGACAGCATAGGAGAGGCTCCCTATGAGGATTTCAAAAAGATACTTGAAGTCGGGGATATCATAGGCGTTGAAGGAAAAGTTTTCAGGACACAGACAGGGGAGATCTCGATTCATGCCGAGGTCATCACTCTCCTTTCAAAGAACCTGCAGAATCTGCCCGAAAAATTCCATGGACTGACTGATACGGATATCAGGTACAGACAGAGGTATGTCGACCTGATAATGAACGAGGATGTGAAGGATACCTTCATCAAAAGGTCAAAGATCATCTCATCCATCAGAAAGTATCTGGACGGACAAGGCTTCATGGAGGTTGAGACTCCAATGCTCGTTTCAAATGCGGGCGGGGCAGCGGCAAGGCCTTTCAATACGCATTTCAATGCCCTCGATGAGGACCTCAAGCTTCGCATATCCCTGGAACTTTACCTCAAGAGACTGATAGTCGGAGGCCTGGAAAGGGTTTATGAGATAGGCCGCGTTTTCCGTAACGAAGGACTTGATACCAGGCACAATCCCGAGTTTACCCTGATGGAGCTGTATCAGGCGTATACGGATTATAACGGGATGATGGACCTGACAGAGAATATGTTCCGTCATGTTGCAGAGGAAGTACTCGGTACAACGAAGTTTAAGTACGGTGAGATCGAGCTTGATTTCGGAAAGCCCTTTGAGCGTATAACGATGATCGATGCGATCAAGAAGTACGCAGATATAGATTTTGATACGATACCCGATACAGAGGCTGCAAAGAAGCTGGCGGATGAGAAAAACATCCACTATGAGCCTTATCATAAGAAGGGCGATATCATAAATCTCTTCTTTGAGGAGTATGTTGAAGAGAAACTGATCCAGCCCACGTTTGTGATGGATCATCCGGTAGAGATATCACCGCTTACAAAGAGAAAGCCCGACAGGCCGGATCTGGTCGAAAGGTTTGAGCTCTTCATAAACACCTGGGAGATGTGCAACGCCTATTCGGAGCTGAACGATCCCATAGATCAGAGGGAACGTTTTGCGGCACAGGATGCGGCAGCGGCAGCGGGCGATGAAGAAGCCAATCACACGGATGAGGATTTCCTCAACGCCCTCGAGATCGGAATGCCGCCTACCGGAGGAATAGGCTACGGGATAGACCGTCTCACCATGTTGCTGACAGACAGTCCGGCGATCAGGGATGTGCTGCTCTTCCCAACTTTGAAAAGTCTGTAAAATCAAGAAAATCCAGTATTTATGCGGAATTTGCCCGATCAGGCTGCCACAGAAATTGTGGCAGCTTTTTTTATAATTTGCACTAAATGCAAATTTTTACTGCTATCATATTCCCATGGCAAATTATCTACCGAACAGTATAAAACACTAAGGGAGCTTCACAGAAAAGGTAAAGATCTAAGTAAGATAAGTGTTATCAAACCGGTTTCGGGAGATCAGGATAAGGGGCAGCAGGAAGCACGTAAAGTAGCGATATACTGCAGAGTGTCTACGGATGGGATTTCCCAGACACAATCATTTGAAACACAAAAAAGTTTTTATATAAACTATGTAAAAAATCATCCCGGGTGGAATCTGATAGGATTGTATTCAGATGAGGGTCTTTCTGCTACTACGATCAAAGGCAGAAGAGGTCTGCAGATGATGCTTCAGGATGCTGAGGCCGGAAAGATCGATATGATCGTCACCAAAAGCGTATCAAGATTCAGCAGAAATTCAAATGATTTCAGATTTATGATAAAAAAGCTGAAATCATTGAGCCCGCCGGTGGAAATCTACTTTGAGACAGAAACTCTCAGTACATTTGATCCTGCTATGGATCTTGCGATATCCATGCTGGCGATATTTGCGGAACAGGAAAGCGTAAAGAAGTCTGAAGCCATAACCTCAGCGCAGCGTATGAGGTATGATGAGGGCTTTTTTCTTGTGCCCGATTCACTTGGGTATGACAGGAGCGGAGTCAATGAGATCAGCGTTAATGAAGAAGAGGCAGAAACGATACGTTTGATCTATGATATGTATCTGGCCGGGTTTATCCCTGCTGAGATCGCAGATACTCTCAGAGAACTTCGCAGAAGAAAGCATACACATGTTTATTTTGACGGCAGCAGGAAAGAGGGAAACTATGACTGGACAGCGTCATCGGTTTTGAACGTTCTTGAAAACGAAAAGAAATGCGGAGATGTTCTTGCGCAAAAGACATACACCATAGACTGCCTGGAGCATAAAGTCAGAAAAAATTACAGAAATATCAAACAGTATTATGGACTGGATCAGCATCCGGCAATAATCTCCCGGGAGGACTATTATCTGGCACTTAAGATCAAAAGAGGCAACAGGGGCGGATGGGCGGAGGGGGTACAGGTGCTGAAAACGTATAATGCCGGTGCTCTTCAGGGATGTGTCCTTACCGTTCCGAGATGGCATGGATTCTGTCTTTCAGACTATTTAAGAGCTTCTCTCCGGGGATATGGTATCGATATGAAAGAAGAGTCCTTATATCCTGACTATGTTATGAGTGCTATGAGCTCTGCCGGTCAGAATGATGTTGAAGAAGATGGTCTTGTGTCGGATGAAGATGACGAAAAAACTATCAGTCATTTCTATGCTGTTTCTAAAGAGGAATTTGATTCTGCCCCGGCATATACAGGTGAAGATCAGAAAGAACCGGAGGAAGAGATACCTGAAGAGGTGGAATCAGAACTGGAGATCCTGTTAAAGAGTATCAGGAGCAAAATATCAGTAAAAAACAATAATGGTCATGAAGGATGCCTTCCCGTGAGCGGGAGACTCTTCAGTATACAGAGAAAGCCTGTGGTCACTATCGACAAATGCGGTATTTTTTTCAATAAAGAGTGCTATAAAAGGCTGGTACCGGATGGAAGAGCAGACAGGGTTGAGATCCTGTTTAATCCTGTAAGGAAAGATATTTATATCCGTCTTGCGGGATCGGAGTCATCCAAAGCACAGACTCTCAGGTGGATAAAGGATTCCGGGGAGATCAGTATGGTGAGGTGTCCTGCAGGTGCACTCAGCAAAGCTATATTTGAATCAGAAGAGTGGGATAAGGAGAGTAAGTATAAAATACTTGGAGATGTCTGTAGCATATGTGGTGCAAAGTATCTGATATTTGATCTTACAGATCCTATAGTATCTGTAAATACTAACAGGAGAGCTGATCAGGAAGAAGTGCAGAATGCCTCGAAGCGTTTCCTGGAAGTGGAGGTTATGCCTGATATCCTCAAAAAAGAAGAGTACGAAAGCTTTGACTATAATGATACTGAGACGACGGGAAAAGTTGAGAACAGGAGCAGGGCGGTCTATTTTGAAAACGACGACAAACTCTGTCCGGATGATCTGTCAATCCATGATTATGAAGACAGGATGTATGACCCGTCATTTATCAGACAACTCATCCAAAGCGGGATAACCCCTGTAGAAGGATGGGATTATCTGAATGGAATAATCAAGTGGACAAAGAGCGGATTCCAGCTTATGTCTCCGGATTGGAAGGAGTCCTACTCAGAAAAACGATATAAAGCGGAGGGCATAAGGGATAGAGAAGAATCAAAGGAAACTATTACGGGGTGGACGACAAAATACAGTTTTCCGACCAGGGAATCAGTAAGAAAAAAGATAGAGAGACTGAAAGAGGGGGTAATGGTATCTGATCCCAACAGACCGGGTTGAGTCTGCACGGAAATTACATTATAATTGATAAGAAGATATCAGAAAGCCGGGAAGCAGATCGGGCCGGAGGTGATCAACGTGTGCGATGTAAACAGATACAAAGAGATCTACAACGATGTAAAAAAACTGACAAAAGAAGATACAACACAACTGATCCTTGAAGCAAAGACAGAGGAAGAAAAAAACTTCTATGCTATGGTAGGAGACTTTTTTCTGCAAAGAAAACAGGATGAATGCATTGCGAGGAATGTTTTCTGATGAAGAGATTTGTTGTCATAGCCGGAGTAAATGGCGCAGGAAAAACGACATTTTACTCAACAGAAGATGTTTTTTCGGATATAGTAAAGATCAATTTTGATGAAACAGTCAGATCCTTCGGCAGCTGGCACAATCCGTCAGATGTAAAAAAGGCAGGAAAGATCGTACTGGAAAAGATAGAGGAGTGTTTCACAAACGGTGCTTCTTTCAGCCAGGAAACCACTTTGTGCGGAAGAAGCATTATCAACAACATGAAAAGGGCTGAAAAACTTGGATATGAACTAGAACTGTATTATATCGGCCTTGACTGTTCAAAAACGGCAAAGGACAGGGTTGATCACAGGGTATCACAGGGAGGACACGGTATTTCGGAAGAAGATATCGAGAGAAGATACCATGAAAGCTTGAAGAACCTTAAACTGATACTGCCCATATGCAATATGGCGACAATCTATGATAATTCGCTCAAACTGACCAGAATATCGATTTTTCGTAACGGCAAATGCGAGTGGTCGGTCAGGAATACTCCTCAGTGGTATAAAGACCTGAAACTGTAGTAAAAATGCCATTGTACGGTATGATCGGATGATGAATAGACAGGTTATTGGCACTTATTATGAAAAGTACTGCAATTAGGGATGTGTTGTTGTTCCCGACCTTGAAGTCAACAGGCAAGTAAACCCCGGTAAAATCAAGGGTTTCAAGTGGTAAAAGGAACTTAGGTACCACAAAAGTGCCACAATAGTTCCAATTGTAGATGCAGAACAGTACATGATAATGCATTTAC
>JAGACK010000044.1 GCA_017614155.1 Lachnospiraceae bacterium | reverse complement strand
CGTATTGTACTCGTGTTCCTCTAAGTGAACCCCGTTCTGTTTTAACTTTCCCTTTTCCATGTGCGGTATTCTACCATACTCTGGAACAAAAAGACATGACAATCACAGATATTTTGTAAGCCGCCTGTCATATCGGCTTATACCGAACAGCTGCTCACATCTTGAAAGATGATTTTCCGCTGTTTATTTCTTTCATTTCCGCTCCTGACCAGATGTTAAAAAGTAATCATTCTTTGATTAATGCATATCTATTCTATTCCTATAGTATCGATATTTCACCCACAAAAACATTCATGGCTATGGCATCTGCGATAAACGATATCCTCTCGCGCTCGGATGTTTCTAAGTTCACCGTTCGCCTTATAAACAATATTTCGCTCTGCACTGTTCCGCGCTAAAAAAACAGCGCGGTACGATGCCAGATTTGCCAGGCAAATCTAAACGGCATTCAAACCATGCCAAAGGGCATGTTTTGCTTCGCACCCGCTAAATTTATAAGTCTCCGGTTCACTAAGAAACACCGGCTGATTGCTCGAGGATATCATTTTCGCAGATGCCCGATAGTTTTATTCTTTTATTATTGAGATGGATATGATAAAGTAATTATTGGTGTGTTTAGGGAAATCCATATCATAAGGAGAATATTTTATGGCTCAGAGAAAAGATATCCACAAGGTTCTGATCATCGGTTCGGGCCCGATAGTCATAGGCCAGGCCTGCGAGTTTGATTATTCGGGAACACAGGCATGCAAGGCATTAAGGAGTCTCGGATATGAGATAGTTCTTGTCAATTCAAATCCGGCGACCATCATGACCGATCCGGAAATGGCAGATGTCACATACATCGAGCCTCTGAATGTTCAAAGAGTTGAAGAGATAATTGAAAAGGAAAGACCTGATGCTCTCCTTCCCAATCTGGGCGGACAGTCGGGTCTGAATTTATGTGCGGAGCTTTATAAGGAAGGCATCATAGATAAATACAACATAGAGGTCATAGGAGTACAGGTTGATGCCATAGAGAGGGGTGAGGACAGGGTCGAATTCAAAAAGACCATGGACAGTCTCGGAATTGAGATGGCAAGGAGCCGCGTCGCATACAGCGTTGAGGAAGCGCTGGGCATAGCCGACGAGCTGGGATATCCGGTGGTGCTGCGTCCTGCCTATACCATGGGAGGAGCAGGAGGAGGTCTTGTATACAACAAGGAAGAACTTCAGACTGTATGCGCCAGGGGCCTTCAGGCATCGCTCGTACATCAGGTCCTGGTTGAAGAGTCCGTCATGGGATGGGAAGAACTGGAGCTTGAAGTGGTCCGTGACAAGGACAACAATATGATCACGGTATGCTTTATAGAAAATGTGGATCCCATGGGAGTACATACGGGGGATTCCTTCTGTACCGCGCCGATGCTGACCATATCAGAGGAGGTGCAGAAAAGGCTTCAGGAGCAGGCATACAAGATAGTGGAGCATATAGGCGTCATCGGCGGTACGAATGTACAGTTTGCCCATGATCCCAAATCCGACAGGATCATAGTGATCGAGATCAATCCCCGTACTTCACGTTCATCGGCGCTTGCTTCAAAGGCTACGGGCTTCCCCATCGCTCTGGTCTCCGCGAAGCTGGCAGCGGGGTTGAGCCTTTCAGATATTCCCTGCGGGAAATACGGCACACTTGACAAATACAAGCCGGAGGGCGACTACATAGTTGTAAAATTCGCGCGCTGGGCCTTTGAAAAGTTCAAGGGCGTTGAGGACAGGCTCGGTACGCAGATGAGAGCGGTCGGCGAGGTCATGAGCATAGGAAAGACCTACAAGGAAGCCTTTCAGAAAGCCATACGTTCTCTGGAAAAGGGACGGTTCGGTCTTGGATATGTGAAAAATTTCCATGAGCTTTCAAAGGAGGAACTGCTGAAGATCCTGATCACGCCTTCAAGCGAAAGACATTTTGCCATGTATGAGGCGCTCAGAAAGGGAGCGACTGTGGATGAGGTATATGACCTCACCCATGTGAAGAAGTATTTCATACAGCAGATGAAGGAACTTGCCGAGGAAGAGGAGGAACTTATAAAATACAGGGGAAGCCTTCCGGCAGACGATCTTTTGATAAAGGCAAAAAGGGACGGCTTTGCGGATGAGTATCTGTCAATGATACTGGAGATTCCCGAAAAGGATATAAGGAACAAGAGAGAGGCTCTCGATATAACGGAGCACTGGGACAGAGTCCATGTCTGCGGGACTCCTGACAGCGCTTATTATTACTCTACCTATAACGGAGAGGACAATGACAGGGTAGATCCGGATACAAAAAAGATAATGATACTGGGAGGCGGTCCCAACAGGATCGGCCAGGGCATCGAATTTGACTACTGCTGCGTGCATGCCGCGCAGTCTCTGAAAAAGCTTGGATTTGAAACGATAATCGTAAACTGCAATCCCGAGACGGTCTCTACCGATTATGATACATCGGACAAGCTTTATTTCGAGCCTCTGACACTGGAGGATGTCCTCAGTATCTATAACAAGGAAAAGCCGGTGGGCGTCATAGCCCAGTTTGGCGGACAGACTCCTCTGAACCTGGCATCGCGGCTGGAAGAAAATGGGGTCAACATACTGGGTACATCTCCTGAAGTCATCGACCTTGCCGAGGACAGGGACAGGTTCAGGATGATTATGGACAAGCTCGGCATTCCCATGCCGGAGTCGGGCATGGCGACAGATGTGGATGAGGCAGTCATCATAGCAAACCAGATAGGGTATCCGGTAATGGTGCGTCCTTCCTATGTTCTCGGAGGACGAGGCATGGAAGTGGTCTATGATGATGAGGCCATGGCTGATTATATGAAGGCTGCAGTCGGAGTGACTCCCGACAGGCCGATCCTCATAGACAGGTTCCTCAATCATGCCATGGAGTGCGAAGCCGATGCCATAAGCGACGGAACGCACGCCTATGTGCCTGCCGTGATGGAGCATATCGAACTGGCCGGCATACATTCGGGAGATTCGGCATGTATCATTCCTTCAAAGCATATACCGAAGGATAATCTGGAGACGATCAAGGAGTACACCAGAAAAATAGCAGAAGAAATGCATGTGGTCGGTCTGATGAACATGCAGTATGCGATAGAAAAAGGAAAGGTCTTTGTTCTGGAGGCAAATCCCAGGGCTTCAAGGACTGTGCCCCTGGTATCAAAGGTCTGCGGTATCAGCATGGTGCCTATAGCTACCGACATCATAACCTCCTCGATAACCGGGAGAAAGTCGCCCATACCGGATATGGGAGAGAGGACTATCCCTTATTATGGAGTGAAGGAGGCGGTATTTCCTTTCAATATGTTCCAGGAGGTCGATCCTGTCCTGGGTCCCGAGATGCGTTCTACAGGCGAGGTTCTGGGCATAGCAGGAAGTTCCGGAGAGGCATTCTACAAAGCATATGAGGCATCAAAGGCAGAGCTCCCTCTTTCCGGAACAGTGCTCATGTCGGTCAATACAAAGGATAAGCCAGAGATAGTGGATGTTGCCAGAGATTTCCACGAGGCCGGGTTTGATATCATAGCTACCGGAAAGACGCATGAGCTTATCACAAAGGCAGGGATACCCGCAGAGTATGTAAAGAAGCTCTATGAAGGCAGACCGAACATCCTGGACCTGATGACAAACGGAAAGATCCAGCTGATAGTCAATTCGCCTGTGGGCAAGGACAGCACGCATGACGACAGCTACCTTCGAAAGGCTGCGGTAAAGTACAACATCACATATATTACCACCATAGCAGCGGCCAGAGCAGCTGTAGAGGGGATCAGGTACATAAAGGAGCACGGTAGCAAAGATGTCTGCTCCATCCAGGAGTGGCACAGCCATATAACAGACCCGGAACGCGCCTGAGATAAGGCTTGAACAAGAGGGTCTTGACAAAAAGGGAGTGTATGGTATAAATAGTGATAGTAATTGTTTGACATATGCGTATTTGTGCGCAGTCAAAGGGAAATTCAAATACAAAATCAAAGAGGAGGAGTTCAAACAATGAACAAAACAGAATTAGTAGCAGCTATGGCTGACAAGGCAAACATGTCAAAGACGAATGCAGAGGCAGCTCTCAAGGCTTTCACTGACACAGTTACAAAGCAGCTCAAGAAGGGCGACAAGGTTCAGCTTGTTGGCTTTGGTACATTCGAAGTTACAAAGAGAGCAGCACGTGAGGGAAGAAATCCCCAGACAGGCGCAGTTATGAAGATCGCAGCTTCAAAGGCTCCCAAGTTCAAGGCTGGAAAGGCTCTGAAGGATCTCGTAAACAAGAAATAATTATTGATCCTGCTAAAGCGTGCGGCTTGCCGCACGCTTTTTTTATCACGGAAAATGGGAAGAAACTCATGTTTCGCTACAATAGGGACATGGATACATCCTCTGTCATAAAATAAGGAGAAGAAATGAGACTTGATAAGTATTTGAAGGTATCGAGGCTGATAAAACGGCGTACCATAGCAAATGAAGCCTGTGATGCGGGAAGAGTCAGCCTGAACGGAAAGCCTGCAAAAGCCGGCACAGAGGTAAAGGTCGGGGATATCATAGAGATAAGCTTCGGGGACCGGAATGTCCGCGCAGAGATAACAAAGATAGCCGGAACCGTAAAAAAGGATGAGGCATCAGAGATGTTCCGCTATCTCTAATTGTTAAAGTTTTGTGTTTTTCAAGCCGATAACTTGACTAGAAGGGATAAAAAGGGGTAAGGTGGCATTATGAGGATAGAAAAAGTAAATGACCGTCAGATCAGATGCACGCTTACCAAGGCGGATCTTGCTGACAGACAATTAAAAATAAGTGAGCTTGCCTATGGCACAGAGAAAGCAAAGCTTCTGTTCAGGGATATGATGCAGCAGGCAGAGTATCAGCTGGGCTTTGAAGCTGAGGATATCCCGCTTATGATAGAGGCTATCCCGCTTTCGGGAGAGGCGATAGTGCTTATCATCACAAAGGTTGAGGACCCCGAAGAACTTGATACGAGGTTCTCCAAGTTTGCGCCCTCCGTCAGGGAAGAGATGGCGGAAGGTTCTTATTATGATCAGGAAAAAGCGGCAGGAGCCGATGACATTATAGATCTTTTCAAAAAGATCAAGCAGCAGGCAGCGGCAGCGGTGGAGGCGGCTTCGGCAAACGCCGGTGCACCTGCTCCGGGTGGCGCGCCAAAAGAAGTTCAGATAACCATTCAGGTTGATCTGACAAAGATGTATTCCTTTGGGGATCTGGGTGAGGCCATTAGGGCTGCTCATGTACTGAAGGGGATCTATCACGGAGAGAACTGCCTGTACAAATCCCTGGAAAACGGCAGATTTTATCTTGTGATGAAAAAATCGGATCACACTCCCGAGCAGTTCAACAAGATCTGCAATATGCTGGCTGAATATGCCGATACAGAGGATTACACACCTGCCATAGAGAGCTTTATCAGAGAACATTCAGAGCTTCTGATACCTGAACTTGCGCTCGAGAAGCTTGCCCTTATGTGAGATGGAAGGATACATCAGGCTTAAAGACATACCAGGACATTTCGGGATTCAAAAAGGCGACGCGGTCTGGATCGCCTCGGATGTAAAGACCCTTGTTTATACCTGTATGGAAAACGGGGACGATACTGATCTGAACATTCTCATAGACAGTATAAAAGATATTATCACTGAAGAAGGAACCCTTATGATCCCTGTTTTTAACTGGGATTTTTGTAAAGGGATTCCTTTTGATGTCAAAAAATCGCCTTCAAGGACGGGATCTTTGGGAAAGATCGCCCTCAAAAGGGATGATTTTATCCGGACAGCCCATCCGATCTATTCTTTTGCGGTATGGGGAAAGGATGCAAAAAAACTTGCTGCCATGGATAATCAGAGTTCCTTTGGCGCGGACAGTCCTTTTTCGTACTGCAGGGATGTAAATGCAAAAAATGTATTTATAGATGTGGAGCCCCAGCATTCCTTTACATTTGTCCATTATGTGGAGCAGATGAAAGGGGTACCTTACAGATATCTGAAGAATTTTACCGCTCCTTATACGGATGGGGACGGCAACACCACGGAAAAAACCTACAGCATGAATGTCAGGTGTCTTGACAGAGACATATTCTTAACGATCTACCCTTTCGAAAAAGAGTTTCAGGAGATCGGCGCTGCATGGCACTATGAGATAAACGGGATCCATATGGAGACCATAGAGATGGGAAGAGTTTATGATATCATAGCCGATGATGTGGTAAACCACTATTCGAGCAGGATTTGTACATATAAAGGACAGAAGGAGATATGGAAGGGCTGATGGAAGGAAACAGGATGTATGACCTGTGCAAAAGGATCTATCCTTTAAACAGGAGCATCACGGGAGACGGGGTCAGGCAGACCTTCAGGATCCTGCAGCAGGAGATCAGTGATATACCCTTTGAAATGCATGAGGTGCCTTCGGGTGAAAAGGTCCTCGACTGGACGGTCCCCGATGAGTGGAACTGTGATGAGGCATATCTGACAGGTCCTGACGGTGAGAAGATCGTTGACATGAAGGACAGAAATCTGCATGTTCTGGGCTATTCAGTGCCGGTTGATGAATACATGGATCTCGAGGATCTGAAAGAGCATCTGTATTATCTGAAAGATCAGCCGGATCTGTTTCCTTATGTCACAAGCTATTACAGCAAAAGATGGGGGTTTTCCCTGACACAAAGGCAGTATGAAGCCCTGAAGCCGGGAACCTATCATGCAGTGATCAGATCAACGCTGTCGCCGGGGAGCATGACCTACGGCGAGATCCTGATACCGGGTCAAAGCAGCGATGAGATAATGTTTTCGAGTTATACCTGCCATCCGTCGATGGCAAACAATGAGTGTTCCGGGCCTGCTCTTCTTGTTGCTCTCGCAAGATTTATAAAGGACATGGAAAACAGGAGATACAGCTACAGGCTGATACTGGCCCCTGAAACCATAGGAGCCATAACTTATATAAGCAGAAACCTGGAACATCTCCAAAAACATGTGAAGGCAGCATTTAACCTGACCTGTGTGGGAGATGACAGGACTTATTCCCTGGTGCATTCGAGATATGCCGACACTTACGCAGACAGACTGCTTATGTCTGTTCTGTCTTCCCACACGGAGAGTTTTGACGAATATCCCTATACCAAAAGGGGATCTGATGAAAGACAGTATCAGGCTCCGGGCGTGGACATTCCCATGGTATGCTTCTGCCGTTCAAAATACCATGTTTATCCCGAGTATCATACAAGCGCGGATGATCTTGACCTGATCAGTCCCGAGGGACTTCAGGGCTCTTTTGATGTGATGAAAAAAGTCATTGAACTGGCTGAAGTGAACAGGAAATACAGGGTTACTACCCTTGGAGAGCCGCAGCTTGGAAAAAGAGGGCTTGTGCCCACGATGTCAAGCAAGGAAACCTATCAGGAAACGCTTGCCCTGAAGGATCTTCTGGCTTATGCGGACGGAAGAAATGACCTCATAGAAATAGGCCGCATTATAGGACAGGATGTAAGCCTTCTGGCAAGGCTTTCAAAGAAACTGCTTGACTGCGGTTTATTTGAGGTTGTGGATGATGAATGAATACTGTTTTGAAGACCTAGAAGTGGGAAAAAAAGAGAGTTTCAGTGTAAGGATTACGGAGCAGATGCTCGATTCCTTCAAAGATATAAGCGGTGACGAGAATCCGCTTCACTGTGACGAGGCCTTTGCAAAAGAGGAAGGCTATGACGGCAGGGTTGCATATGGAATGCTTACGGCCTCTTTTCTTTCAACGCTGGCAGGGGTATATCTGCCCGGCCGCTACAGTCTCATACAGAGCGTGGAGATCAAATTCGCAAAGCCTGTATATATCGGAGATGAACTTACGATAACAGGGGAAATAACGGAAACAAATGATACTTACGGCCTGATCTTTTTGAAGGTAACGATAACTGACAGCTCGGGAAAAAAGGTATGCCGGGGAAAAATGCAGATAGGAGTGAAGAAAAGAGGATGACGAGGGAAGAAGTTTTTGAAGAGATAAATCTGATATTCAGGGATGTGTTTGATGATGACAGCCTGGTGATAACCGATTCTACAAATTCGGATGACATAGAGGACTGGGATTCTTTAGAGCACATTAACCTGGTTGTAGCCATGGAAAAAAAATTCAACATGAAGTTCAATATCAAAGAAGTCGGACAGCTGCAGAATGTCGGAGAGATGGTGGATCTGATATTGAGCAGGATGTAAGAACAAGTGGGTTTACAGCTGCAGCTGAACACAGACATTGCATAGAATTCAGACAAAGGAGGTATGAGTATGAGTTCATTGGACGAAAAGATCGAACAGCTTCAGAAACTTGTGGACGATACGGATAATATCGTTTTTTTCGGTGGGGCAGGTGTTTCCACTGAGAGCGGCATCCCTGATTTCAGGAGTCAGGACGGGCTTTATAATCAGCATTACAAATATCCTCCCGAGGAGATACTCAGTCACACTTTCTTTATGAGAAAGCCCGATGAGTTCTACAGATTTTACAGAGACAAGATACTGGTTGAGGGTGTTCTCCCGAACAAGGCCCACAGGAAACTGGCTGAACTTGAAGAAAAAGGGAAGCTGAAGGCAGTAGTGACCCAGAATATCGACGGGCTTCATCAGGCGGCGGGGAGCAGGACCGTATATGAGCTTCACGGGTCGGTGCTCAGGAATCACTGCATGAAATGCCGTAAATTCTTTGATGTTGAATACATGAGGGCTCAGGAAGGCGTACCCAAATGTGATGAATGCGGCGAGATAATAAAACCCGATGTGGTGCTCTATGAGGAAGGACTTGATGATTACACGGTACAGAGTGCAGTCAGGGCGATCACGGAAGCCGATATGCTGATCATCGGCGGGACCTCGCTTGTAGTCTATCCCGCAGCAGGACTTGTCAATTATTTCAGGGGAAGGAATCTTGTATTAATCAACAAGGGAGAGACAGGCATGGACGGGAAGGCTGATCTTGTGATAAACGCTCCTATAGGAGAAGTGTTTGACAGAATCTCGGTCTGAGGAAGGCCGGGAACACCTTATTTGGTGTTTTTCTTGCACATTAATATCAATATATGGTATTATACCGTAAGGTTTATTATGAAAAAAACTGAACTGATGGGAGTGCGGATAAGTGACCTGACAGCAAGAGAATGTCTGTCAAAAGCCACCGGATACCTGAAAAAGGGGGGCCTAAATGTCATTTATTACGTCTCAAGAGATATGCTTCTGACTGCAAAGGATGCTCCCGAGCTGAAAAATCTCATAGACCAGGCGGATATGGTCCTGCCGGACAGCGCAGATATACTGAACGCCTGCGGGATATTAAACAGGGGCAGGGAAAAAGAGATAGAAAGAAATCTGTTTTTCAAAGGCTTCCTGAAGGTGCTTGAGAGAGAAAAGAGCCGGATCTTTATTGTTTCCGATTCATCCGAAAAGGCTGTTGCCCTGGAAGGAAGTCTCGGACTGATACAGGAGGGTCTGAAGGAAGAAGGACATTATATAGCAAAAGACGGAGAAGATCCCGAAAATATCGTAAATGAGATAAATTCGGTAGTTCCTGATGTGATATTTGTCAATCTGGCTTCCCCTGAGCAGGAGAAGTTCATCATACAGAAGAAAAAGATAAATGCAAAGGTCATGGTACTTGTCACGCCGGACATGTTAAATGTCAGGGAGGACGGGACCATAGATAATCGCGGATTTCTGAACCTGCTGACGACCCGAATATTTAAAAGGCAGGCAAAGAAATACGAGATGGATAAGGAGTGCTGAAAAGCCATGATAATCCTGGAGGATGTCAGCAAGACATACTCGACCGGTGCGCCGGCCCTGAATAATGTAAGCATCCATATCGAACCCGGAGAGTTCGTATTTGTGGTCGGAGATTCCGGCTCCGGAAAATCCACCATGATCAAGCTTCTCCTTCGCGAACTGACCCCATCATCCGGAAGGATAATAGTTAACAATACGGATGTAGGGAGGCTGAAACACAGACAGATCCCCATATACAGAAGAAATATAGGAGTAGTTTTTCAGGACTTCAGGCTGCTGAAGGACAGGAATGTCTACGAGAATGTTGCATTTGCCCAGAGGGTTATATCTGTCCCGAACAGGCAGATCAGAAAAAATGTGCCTTCCGTGCTGTCTCTTGTCAGCCTGGCTGAAAAATACAAATCCCGTCCCAGACAGCTGTCCGGTGGCGAGCAGCAGAGAGTGGCAGTAGCAAGGGCCATAGTCAACAAGCCGCCTATCCTGCTGGCAGATGAGCCCACGGGTAATCTTGATCCGAGAACATCCTGGGAGATAATGAAGCTTTTGGAGCAGATAAACAGAGACGGTACGACTGTGCTTGTGGTCACACACAACAGGGAGATCGTCAATGCCATGAGAAAAAGGGTTATCACCATGAAAAAGGGGATAATCCTGAGTGATCAGAAAAAAGGCAGCTATATAGACGAGGGTTAGTACCGTGGGATATACATTCAGACAGGGTATAAAAAACATATTGAGAAACAAGGTCTTTTCGCTGGCAACCGTGGCGACTATTTCTGCCTGTGTTTTTCTTTTCGGCCTGTTTTATGCTGTAGTTATTAATTTCCAGAATATTGTCAGGACTGCCCAGTCGGGAGTCGCAGTCACGGTCTTTTTCGATGAAGGCATAGAAGACGCGCGGATCCAGGAGATAGGACAGGAGATCGGAAAGAGGGCCGAGGTCTCCAGGATTGTATTTGTATCGGCCCAGGAGGCGTGGGATTCCTTCAAGGATGATTATCTGGGAGAGTATGTTGATACCTTCGGAGATGACAATCCGCTGGCCGACTGCGCTAATTATGAGATATATATGAATGATGTGTCGATGCAGGACAGTCTGGTAGGCTATCTGCAGACCATTCCCGGTATCAGGGAGGTACATAAATCGGCAAATGTCGCAAATGCGCTTTCAAATGTCAATTCCCTTGTTGCTTATGTCTCACTTGGGATTATACTGATCCTTTTCTGTGTGTCCATCTTTCTTATCAGCAATACCGTTGCCATAGGAATTACGGTCAGGCGAGAGGAGATAGCTATCATGAAACTGATAGGGGCGACGGATTTCGTCGTTCGCGCGCCCTTTGTCTATGAGGGGATCATACTCGGGATCATAGGAGCAGGAATACCTCTTGCCCTGCTGTATTATCTGTATGACAATCTGATAAACTATGTTCTGTCAAGGTACTCCGTGCTCAGCTCAATACTTGTATTTGTATCGGCAGATGAAATCTTTTATACGCTTGCTCCTGTTGCAGTCATAATGGGAGTTGGGATAGGCTTTTTGGGAAGCCTGTTTACGGTCAGACGTCATCTGAGGGTTTGAGTTGGAAAATAATAAGATCGATCCGGACAACAGAAATGTTTTTATTAAAATGCTGTGCATCTTTGTTTGCACGGCATTAGTTTTCGTATTGCCGCAGGAAAGGGTATATGCGGATGAACTCAGGGAACAGATAAAGCAGGAGGAGCAGGCAGTAAAGAACGCGTCTGCAGAAAAGGACAGGGTCAACCAGAGCATTGCGCTTGCAAAGGCCCTGGTGGGTTCGTTAAAGAGCGGAAAAGCGGATGTCGAAAGCTATATCGAAGAATTGGACTTAGCAATAGGAGAGATCCGTGATAATATAGACGAGATAGATTCCATGATCTCGGCTAATGAGATAGAAGAAAAAAAGGCCGAAGAAGAGCTTGTTGCAGCTGAAAAGAAGTGTGAAGCCCAGTACGCTGACATGAAAAAACAGCTGCGTTTCATATACAGGAACCGTGCAGGGGGACTTGCGGACATTCTCTTCCTGGCAAAGGATATCGGAGATCTGCTGAATAAATCCACTTACATCGAGGCACTTTCCGAATATGACAAAAAGAAGCTGGATGAATATATCTCCTCGGTAAATGAGGTAAAGGCAAAAAGGGAAAAACTGGAAGGCATCAGAGAGTCGCTTGAAGAGGCAAGGCAGGAAAAACTGAAGGAATCCGAGGATATGGAGGGACTCATAGAAGATAAGCAGAAGGAGCTTTCTTCATATGATGCCCAGATCGGGAGCAAAGAACAGCAGATAGCCGAATATGAAAGGATGGCGGCGGAACAGGATGCACAGATAAAGGCACTTGAAAGTGCCCTTGCTGCAAGCAGAAAGGCTTTAGAGGAAGCAGAGAGACCGAAATACGACGGAGGCATGTTTACCATGCCCTGTCCGGGATACACGAGAATTTCGGATGAATTCGGCATGAGGATGCACCCGACTCTGGGAGTTAATAAGATGCACAACGGAGTGGATTTTGCGGCGCCTTCCGGAACTTCGATCCTTGCGGCCTATGACGGAGTGGTGGCTGCTGCCGGGTATTCTCCCTCGATGGGAAATTATGTGATGATAGATCACGGGGATGATCTGCTTACCGTTTATATGCATGCATCGAGTCTTGCAGTGGGTACGGGACAGCAGGTAAGCGCCGGGCAGAAGATTGCATCCGTAGGGTCAACGGGGCGGAGTACGGGCCCGCATCTTCATTTCGGAGTGCGAAAGAACGGCGCCTACATCAATCCGTGGAATTATCTTAAATAAATCAATCCGAGATGAGACACGGGAGGTGTCCTCATCGAGGATAACAAATAAATATGGAGCAGGATAAAATGGAAGAACAAAAGAAAAACAATAAAGGTCTGTTTGCAGCCGGCATCTTTGTCGGCATGGCCATCATCATCGCGGTCTCATTTGTGGCGGGCAATATCACAGGCCTGATATCCGGCCTGTTTCCGGGTGATTCCGGAACGGCTTCCGTATCGGAGGATCCCGCTGTCAGGAGAAAGATAAAGAGTGTGGAAAAGCTCATCGACAAATACTATGTCGAAGAGAGAGACCCTTCACTGGAGGAAGAGGGTATCTACAAGGGTATCATAGATTCTCTTAATGACAGGTATTCCACTTATTATACGGCAGAAGAGATGGAAAAGACCCTTGAGGATAATGCCGGAGAGTATGGCGGGATAGGCTGCTACATCTCATATGACATGGAACAGGAACACAGTTATGTGGCGGGTATCATTCCCGGGTATGCAGCTGACAAGGCCGGTATGCAGGAGGGAGATATCTTTTTCAAGGTGGATGGAGAAAATGTCATAGAATGTGACAGTGAGGAGGTCTCCGGAAAAGTCCGCGGTCCTTCCGGCACTACCGTAGAGATAGTTGTGCTCAGAGAGGGTGAGGAAGTTAAATTTACTCTCATTCGAAGTCTTGTGGAGATAAAGTCTGTATCAATCAACATGGCTGATGAAAAGGAAAAGATAGGTTATATGCAGATATCATCCTTTGATCTTGCAACCCAGGGTCAGTTCCATGAAGCCATGGACGAGCTTGAGGATCAGGGTGTGAACGGTCTGATCATCGACCTGCGGGACAATCCCGGAGGTGATGTGGATGTGGCTACGGATATGGTCTCAAGGCTTCTGCCTAAGGGGCTTATCATCTATACTGAGGATAAGAACGGCAAGAGGGAAGAATACAAAGGCGACGGAAAGAATGAGTTCAAAAAACCCATGGTCCTCCTTGTGAATGGAAATTCGGCCTCAGCTGCTGAGATCTTTTCAGGAGCGCTCAGAGATCACGGCAAGGCAACTCTTGTGGGAGAAAAGACCTACGGAAAGGGTGTTGTTCAGGTAGTGGTCCCCATGACTGACGGATCGGCAGTGAAGCTTACCACGGCAAAGTATTATCTCCCGAACGGAGAATGCATACACGGGGAGGGTATTGAGCCGGATGTGAAGGTTGAGCTGGATGTGGATGCCTATCGTGAAAACGGCACAGACAACCAGAAGGAAGAGGCCATAAAGATCCTGAAAGAAAAGATCGGAAAATGAGAGGACTAAAGGAATGGCTGGGGTCAGCCGTCCTCGAAATCGTCCTCTCCTTCATCATCGTTATCATCATCGGAGCCTTCGTCAGAAGGCTCTTCTTTATTGTCATCACCGGAGTCTTTGCCGGTATCGTCACCTGAACCCGAATTGCCGTCGCTGCCTTCCTTCAGGGATTCTTCTACATCTCCGTGTCCGCTCTCGCGTCCTGTCCAGTGCAGATAGAATACATGATTTCCGATGATTGTGCCCTGGATGCCGGGAACTACGGTCCTGAAAAAGAGACAGTTTCCTATATTGTTCGCACCCGCCATGACTTCATCGGCAGCGCGGTAGCATTCATCATTTGCGCCCTCTGCCAGACGTATGGCCAGTCTTCCGCTCCTGACAGGCTGGAACTGCCCGGGCTGATAGACTACACCTACAACCGTGTCGGGGAAGGCTCCGGAACAGACCCTGTTCATGATGACAGCCCCGACCGCGATCTTTCCCGCGTAGGGTTCTCCCCCTGCCTCACACTGTATGATGGCTGCCAGAAGATCCCTGTCGCTGCCTGCAAAAGATACGTCGGAAAGATTTCTTTTTGCCATTTTTGCGGACAGCCTTGCCAGTTCTTCTTCCTTTGCCAGCTGTTCCTTTAAGGCGGCTATGGTATTCTGGTTTGCAATCAGCCTAGCTTCATAGGCAAGGGCTTCCTTTTCCTTTTCGGAGATGGCTCCGGCATAACTTGTTATGGAATTGGAGGTATCGTTTACGAGATCCTCCACTTTTGACTGCTCTGCGACCGCCTCCTCACGCATATCCTCGAGCTCTTTTTCCTGAGCTTCAAGTTCTGCCCTGCGCTGTTTTGTCTCCTCTTTCAGATCTTTCATTTTCTGCAGCATCTGACGGTCATATTCGTTCATCTTTTCGATGTACATGGCCTTGTTGAGGATCTGAGATATGTTGGAGCTGTTAAAGAGCAGGTCTACATAGGAACTGTTCCCGGATTCATAGATGACTTTGAGCCTTGTCTTCAGATAGGCGTACTGATCAGCCTCAGCAGCTTCCGCTTCTGATACGGAAGCCTTTGCCACATCTATCTCATCCTGTTTTTCCCGGATCTTTGCCTCTATCTCATCAAGGCGCATAGAAACATCGGTCAGCTTGTCATTCAGGTTGTTCAGGCTGCTTTCAAGCGCCTTTCGGGAGTCCTTTAGCTGATCTATGGTGTCCTGTGTTGCATCAAGCTGATCTTCCGTCTTTTTCAGATCCTTCTGGGCATTCTCCAGCTTTTCGGAAGTGGTGTCAGCAAAAGCCGTTACGATCATGCAGAAGGAAAGACAAACAGTGATCATTGAAGTTGTCAGTTTCCTTAAAGGTTTTTTCATACTTCGAATTCTATCTTTTTTCCGCTCTTTATGTATTTTCTGTAGGATACGCCTGCGGCGTCGAGCATCTTTTTTGATGCGATGGTCGAAGCCAGGTCAGCGTATTTGTCACTGTCATATACTATCGATTTGATTCCGCTCTGTATGATGGCTTTCGCGCATTCATTGCAGGGGAATAAGGTTACATACAGTCGTGAACCCTCCAGGCTTCCGCCTCTGTAATTCAATATGGCGTTCAGCTCAGAATGCGTCACATAGAAGTATTTGTTCTCAAGAGGATCGCCTTCCCGGCGCCAGGGGAACTCATCATCCGAGCATCCGGTGGGAAAACCGTTGTATCCCATGGACAGGATCTTGTTATCGGGACTGACTATGCAGGCGCCGACCTGTGAGTTGGGATCCTTTGAGCGCATTCCGGAAAGCACGGCTATACCCATGAAGTATTCATCCCATGAAATATAATCAGTTCTTTTATCAGACATCTTCTATTTTTCCTACCCTTCTGGCATGCCTTTCCTGTCCGGAAAATTCGGTTGAAAGAAAGGTATCCGTGATCTCTTCCGCAAGATGCGGTCCTACGATATACGCACCGAGAGCCAGGACATTCGCATCATTGTGCTCTCTTGTAAGCCTGGCCATAACGGTATCTGTGCAAAGCGCAGCCCGTATTCCCGGGACCTTGTTTGCAGCGATCGATATACCGATACCCGTTGAGCAGATGACGATCCCTTTTTCGCAGGATCCGTCAGCAACAGCCTTTGCCACTGCATGTCCGTATTCGGGATAATCTACGGAATCGGTGCTGTCGCATCCCAGATCCCTGTATGAGATCCCCTTTTCATCGAGATGTTTCTCCAGGATCTTTTTCAGTTCGTATCCGCCGTGATCACATCCTATGGCTATCATGATAATCCTCCTTTATACCTTTTTGACCCGGTTTCCCGCAGCCTTTAAAAGTCTGTTCATTATGGCTTCTCCCAGACCCTTTGATCCAAATGATCCGGAAAAGATCAGCTGTGCTCCCTCTTCATCACATTTTCTGAGAGCGGAAAACAGGTTGTGTGAGATCTGACGAAGATCAGCCCTGCTTCCCATATCTATGGTAAGAATGTCATTGTATCTGGTGATATCTTCGCTTACAGCAAGAACAGCGCATTTAAGTCCTTTATTTCCGGCTTTTTGGCATTCCTCCGAAATATATGATATCACATTTTCTTCGGGTCCTTCTATTATAGTCAGTTGTCCCTTTGGGGCATAGTGTCTGTATTTCATGCCCGGAGCTTTGGGGCGGATATCCGGCCTGTTCTTATTATACACCGCAGGATCGATATCTACAGGTCCGATGACCTTTTCCAGATCGGTTTTTGATATGAAGCCGGGACGCAGCAGACAGGGTTTTTCGCCTGTCAGATCGACAATTGTCGATTCGAGGCCGATCCCGACCTCTCCTCCGTCTATCACAAGCTCTATCTTTCCGTCGAGGTCCTCGGTCACATGTGAGGCTTTGGTACAGCTTGGCCGTCCCGAAGCATTCGCAGAGGGTGCAGCCATGAAGGGGCAGCAAAGCTTTATAAACTCGTGAGCGATCCTGTCAGATGGCATCCTGACAGCTACCGTATCAAGACCTCCGGTAGTCTCGGGCGGCACGGCTTTTGTTTTTTTCAGGACCATGGTCAGAGGGCCGGGCCAGAAGGTTTCTGCAAGAGAATATGCCTTTTCCGGTATATCGCGGGCTATTACTGGCAGATCATCAATGTCTGCTATATGTACGATGAGAGGATTGTCTGACGGTCTTCCTTTTGCCGCGTAGATCTTTTTTGATGAGGAAGGATCGAGAGCGTTTCCCGCCAGCCCGTAAACTGTCTCTGTGGGAACGGCTACCAGTCCGCCGGATTTAATAATGCGGCCGGCTTCCTTCATTACTTCCTCGTCCTCAGGGAGACTCCCGATGGCTTTCATAACCTTTGTCTTCATGTCGCACCTGCTCCGGCAGAGGATGCGGCATCGGCCTCAGGCGCTGCTGTTCCTGTCGGATAATATGCACTGATCACATCCCAGATATCTTCTGTTTCAAGCATCAGTCTCCAGCAGGCAACTCCGGCCAGGTTGTTGTTTCTCATGACTGAAAGCTTTGCCGATATGGACTGTGCATCTTCAAGCCATATGCTGTACTGCGCTCCGTTTTTTTCGTAGATTGCGACATTCTGGCATGTCGTATTATCCCAGGAAGGAGTGACGCCGCTGTCGGAAAGCTTTGTTGCGGCATCTGCCATGCCGAGCACGGAACAGTCGAGGATCCCGTTATCAAGGCTGTAGAGCCTGGTGTAAAACGGGATGCCGTTTATGACCTTCTCTGCAGGGACATCCTTCAGGGTATTTTCTATTCCTTCCGTTACAAAGCCTATCGATGCCACAGACCCGGGTTCGTCAGAAGATGAGGTGTGTTCGTCATAACCCATGATAATAACATAGTCACATACCCTTCCCTGGATATCTCTTCTGTAATAGTTCGTATATTCCTTAGGAACATAGTTGTCTGATGAAAGAACGAGATTATTTGCATGACAGAGGATCGAAAGTTCCCTGAGGAACTGGCAGAAATCATCTGAGGTCTGAGTGGGGAGCTGTTCAAAATCGATGTTGATCCCGTCAAGGCCGTATGTCAGAGCGGCATTTATCAGATTGCTTTCAAGATTTCTTCTTGAAGTCGTATGTGAAAGGACAGCATCAGTGTCCGTGTCATTCGTAAAATTGTCAGCAAGGCCCCAGACCTTTATCCCCTGAGCGTGTACGGTCTCAACATAGGAGGCGTCTGCGATGGAGGAGATGGAACCGTCATTGCCCTTCAGGGCAAACCATGTCGGGCTTATGACATTCATCCCGTGGACTTTTGACAGAACATCTCCGACCATGGAATTGGCCGTATCATTTGTGACATTGTGCCATCCCAGTACCACATTTCCATCCATTTTTACGGAAGGATAGACAAGCTCTGCAGGTCCGGTCACGGGTGTCTCGGCCTCTGTTTTGTGTCCGGCCAGTTTTTTGTTTTCTATGAATCCGAAAAGCAGATCATCGGTGCCGCAGTAGGACCAGATATCGTTTGAACTTATTATCCTGACGATATCTCCTTCTTCAAGCATTTTTACTGAGTCCGATTTTCTGTCTTCGCGGATGTGCAGGGGTGTCTTTTTTGAAATCGAGGCGCTCTTTTTTTCGCCCCACTGAGTCTGTATGGATATCCTCGCGGGAGATACGGCTGTTTCAAGCCCGAAAGAGGCATAGTTTTTCAAAAGAGAGACGGATACAAACAGATCCTCACCCTTTACCGCATATTCAGAAGGCGACGCCTCATGCACCGAATTTCCGGTTGTGGCGAAAAACCGTTTCTCGTTTGGATCATAATAAAAGATGTCAGCCATGTTGTTTGCCATGGACAGGGGTATATAGAAGGTGTCATTTACAAAGAGCCCCTTTTCTGAAAGGAGGGTATGATCATATATGATCGCGGCATCCGTGCTTTCGGTTATGCCGAAGACCGCATTTAAGTCTGCTTCTTTTGAGGTTTCGGTGATCTCTCCGAAGAATCCGCCAAAGAAACTGAATATTGCAACGATGGCGATCAGGACTAGAGCGACCGCTACGGGAATGAAGCTTTGTTTTTTCTTTTTCATCAGATCTGTACCTTTCAACCGTATCACAACAGTTTACCACAGTTTATCTGTGCTGTGAATACAGCGAGGTTTAGCTTTGGGGCGCCGAAACAGGTACGCTTTTTTGGCATCACAGCACAGATAAATGTGCAGATCTTTGATTATTTCTTTTTCTCAGGCGGACCTACCCGGTCATACCTGATCTGTGACAGGTTTCCCCTGTCGTCGCGGACGTAATCTGCCATATATACTTCGTCCTGATTGGTCATCAGATTGTTGACGATATCCCTGGGTGTACAGGGGCTGTCCTCAAAAAATAACGGTATGCCCTGCTGTACATAGTCCCCAAGCTGCATCATCAGCTCAAACTGGATTTCGTCGTAAGAAACCGCATTATGTCCAGAAAACATAAGTCTCTCCTTAAGTGTGAATAATAACTGACAGCCGCAAAGAGTCGCTTACAGTACCCTTTTGATGCGGCAACGACTGTTGCATCTGACGCAAAATGCCCGTTGGAGGCAAAAATGTGATATATCCGTTATGAGCATATTTGCGGAACGAAAGACGTGCGGACGGCGTTAATAATAAATGATCTTTTTTTGTGAATCCTGTGTTCTGGAAAAATTAGACCGGAAACCGGTCCGACCGGTGTTTCCACCGAAAAAATGAAAAGCAGAAATTTCTATATGTTTTTTGTCTTACTGACTGTCTGCGAACACCTCCATTCCACGCCGGAGATTGTCCGCCCGTTTTCGTGATGAATAACATACTACATGAAAAACAAAAATGCAAGCACTTTTTTTAAACAAATATCGGGACGGCAAAAAAAGGAGAGACAGGTACCGTCCCACTGTCTTGACTTTGCAGCATTCAGGTGTTAACATAATATCAACTATATCGTCAATAGTGGGAGATTGTTTCGTGAGATATGGTGCAGACAGACAGAATCATCGAAAAAAAAGAGGGGATTCTGTAAACCGGAAAGCTGCGATGTATCGCAGGCCGGGCACAAGTAAATTTGCAGTTTTCAGCATTATCATCGTGGTGATAATGCTTGTTTGCGTGATGGCTTTTGACGGAGCTGCCCTGCTCAGAAAAAAGAATGCCAATGATGAGAGGATTGCCCAGATCCAGCAGGAGATAGATGCTGAGATCCAGCGCAGCGAAGACCTGAAGGAATATGAGAAATATACAAAGACCAAGAAATTCGCGGAGGAGACCGCAAAGCAGAAGCTCGGACTCGTGCATGAGGGCGAGCTGATCTTCAGAGCCAAATGAGCAGGGGGGATTTTGAATCAAGGGTTAAAAACTACATAGAAGAGTATGGCATGCTTCAGAAAGGCGACAGGGTCACCGTGGGGGTATCTGGGGGAGCGGATTCTGTATGCCTTATTTTTGTGCTTTTAAGGCTCAGGGATGAGTATGGGCTTTCGCTCGGCGTGGTCCATGTGATGCATGGGATCAGAGGAGAAGAGGCTGTACGGGACAGGGATTTCGTGGAAGCTTTCTGTAAAAGATACGATCTGCCGTTTGAATGCATAGAAAAGGATGTTCCGCAGATAGCTGCACTGAACAGGATGAGCGTCGAGGAGGCAGGGCGTATGGTAAGATATGAGGCCTTTGAAAACGCCGGAGGTGACAAGACCGCAGTCGCCCATAATGCCGATGACATGGCGGAGACTGTGCTCTTTAATCTCTTTCGCGGCAGCAGCATACGGGGGCTGTCCGGCATAGCGCCGGTGAGCGGACGCATAATAAGACCGCTGCTTGGCATGCCGAGAAGACAGATAGAGGAATATCTGAAGGAAAACGGCCAGGAATTTGTTACGGACAGCACAAATTTTGATAATGATTATTCCAGGAACAAGATACGAAACATCATTCTGCCGAAAGCCAGGGAGATAAACCTGAGGGCGGCTGATCACATTAATGAGACTGCCCGCGATCTTCAAAGGACGGACGAATTCCTCACCGGCCTTACCAGACAGGCTTTTGATGAGTATGCGAAACGGGAAGGAGAGACCGTGAGCATAGATGTGAGGGCGGCAGGGAATGTTCACGAGGTCATATTGAAAAGACTGATATATATGGCTATAGGAGAACTGTCGGGGGCCAGAAAGAATGTGTCAAGGGTGCATGTGGAGGACACCATAGGCCTGTTTTATATGCAGAGTGGGAGGAGAGTATCCCTGATATACGGCCTTTATGCCGAAAGATGTTTTGATAAGATCCTGATCAGAAAAGAGGAGGCCTCGCAGTTTTTTGACGGGGAAGAACATCCTGCAGTCCCGCTTTCCCTGATCATAGAAGAGGGGAAAAAGATGCTTTGTGCAGGCGTCACCGTCAGTGCCGGGATCATCGATGCAAAGGATGCAAAAATAAAGGATATGCGGTATACGAAATGGTTTGATTATGATAAAATGAGTGACGGTGCCGTTTTCAGGACAAAGGAGACCGGTGATGTGATCGCTGTAAAGGACGGGAACAAGAAGGTTAAAGATGTTCTGACGGAAGAAAAGATCCCAAGATGGAAAAGAGGAAGCATGTATATGCTCGCAGATGGAAAAGATGTACTCTGGATTCCGGGGATAAGGTATTCCGAACGGTGCAGGGTAGGATCTGATACCAGAAGAGTTTTGATTCTTTCATGGGAGGAAGAAGAGATTGGAAGACAGGATTGAGATCCTTTTTTCTGAAAAGGAGATAGACGAAAGAATAAGGACGCTGGCACAGCAGCTCAGCCGTGAATACGAGGGAAAGGAGATCACCATCATCTGTATCCTCAAGGGAGCGACTTTTTTTGCGTGCGAGCTTGCCAAAAGGCTCACTGTGCCGGTGAAGATAGAGTTCATGCGGTGCTCGAGTTACGGAGACGATACTGAAAGCAGCAGGGAGGTCAAGATCCTGCTTGACCTTGATAATCCGATCAAGGACAAGGATGTTCTGGTGGTCGAGGATATCATAGATACCGGAAGGACCATGAAGACCCTGCTTGAAGTACTGAAAAACAGAGGGGCTTCATCAGTAAAGCTCTGTGCCCTGCTTGACAAGCCGGACAGGAGAGAGGTGGAAGTACATGCCGATTATCTGGGGTTTACGATACCGGACAAGTTTGTTGTGGGGTATGGTCTTGATTATGCCCAGAAATACAGAAATCTGCCTTACATAGGTGAGGTGATAATTTAGGAGGTAACCTTGAGAGGAACCAGCAGAGGGCTAGCATTGTATCTGATCCTTGCGGCGGTGATATTTCTGGTCATCTTTTCCGCAGGCAGCAGATTGCAGAAGGACGAGCTCTATACACATGAGCAGTTTGAATTTGATCTTGAGAAAGGGTCTGTAACGGCGGTAAATGTGAAGCCCTATAATAAGACCCCGACGGGACAGGCAGAGATCACTCTGAACAACGGCAGGGTAAAGACTCTTTATGTTGCTGATGTTTCAGAGCTTGAAAAGGAACTGAAGAAATCATTTCCGGCATACTCGGAGGAAAAGGTAGAACAGGAAAGCCTGCTTCTCACCTACGGATTTCCGGTGCTCATGTCTGTCATTGTGATATTTATCATCATGGCCATGATGAACGCCCAGGCCGGCGGCGGTGCGGGCGCGAACAGGATGACAAACTTCGGCAAGAGCCGGGCAAAGATGTATGATTCCGGCGAAACAAAGATAACATTTGCCGATGTGGCGGGTCTGCAGGAGGAAAAAGAGAATCTTGAGGAGATAGTTGATTTCCTGAAAAACCCTGCAAAATATACATCTGTCGGCGCCAGGATCCCAAAGGGCGTGATACTGGTAGGATCTCCCGGTACGGGAAAAACGCTGCTTGCCAAGGCTGTGGCCGGAGAGGCGGGAGTTCCCTTCTTTTCAATCTCGGGTTCTGATTTTGTGGAGATGTTTGTCGGTGTCGGCGCGTCCAGAGTCAGGGATCTTTTTGCGGATGCAAAAAAGAACGCGCCTTGTATAGTATTTATCGACGAGATTGATGCGGTCGCAAGAAGGAGAGGGACCGGACTCGGCGGCGGACATGATGAAAGAGAGCAGACACTGAACCAGCTTCTTGTCGAGATGGACGGGTTCGGAGTGAATGAGGGAATCATAGTCATGGCGGCGACCAACAGGGTAGACATACTGGATCCCGCGATAATGAGACCGGGAAGGTTTGACAGAAAGGTTGGAGTCGGCATACCTGATATAAAGGGCAGAGAGGATATACTGAAAGTCCATTCAAAAAACAAGCCTTTGGGAGATGATGTCGATCTTGGAAATATCGCAAGGACGACAGCAGGGTTTACAGGGGCGGATCTTGAGAATCTGATGAATGAGGCAGCGATCTTTGCAGCAAGAGAGAACAGGGCCTATATTACTCAGAACGACATAAATACCGCTTTTGTGAAGGTCGGTATCGGCGCGGAAAAGAAGAGCAAGGTCATTTCCGATGAGGAAAAAAAGATCACGGCATATCACGAGGCAGGACATGCGGTGCTCTTTCATGTGCTTCCGGGAGTGGGTCCGGTATATACCGTATCGATCATCCCGACCGGAATGGGTGCAGCGGGCTATACCATGCCTCTGCCTGACAGGGATGAGATGTTCAGGACAAAGAACCGCATGCTCAATGAGATCACAGTGGACCTGGGAGGCAGAGTCGCTGAGGAGATGTTCATAGGAGATGTAACTACCGGAGCATCCCAGGATTTCAAGACGGCTACGAAACTGGCAAGGCGCATGGTCACGACCTACGGAATGAGCGAAAAACTGGGTGTGGTCAATTATGATAATGATGATGACGAAGTGTTCATCGGAAGGGATCTGGCTCATTCGAGAAAGATATCCGAGGAGACGGCAAATGAGATCGATGAAGAAGTGAGATCGATCATAGACGCGTGTCATGAAAAGGCAAGAAAGCTCATTGCCGAGCACAAGGATGTTCTTGAGAGGACAGCTCAGCTCCTGCTGGAAAAGGAAAAGATCTCCATGGAAGAATTCGAGGAGCTCTGGGTGTGATTTTTGGACAATGTGCACAAAAAATCGAGTGGGGGTTTGTATTATTTGTTTAGAATGAACCTTGTTCGATCTGCGGTAAAGTGCTATATTATCTGCGTACCCCCCAATACAAAAGAGATACCTTCTCCAAAGCAGCCGGTGAGAGCCGGCTGTTTTACTTTCCCTACAACTAATTAGTCGCAAGTCCATGAGTTCTTCCGGGGACGCTTCCGCTTTGTATTTAAAAAAATACAAGAATAAATCTTCACGGATCCTGAAAAATGTCGATATAATGGTTGAGACACAATATTCAGAAGATGATTTTTCCGAAGGAACGGATATTTAAGAGATCAGGGAGAACGAAGAATGAGAATAGGAGCAGGAGTACCGAGTTTCTACAACGCATCTTCAAAAATAAATGACATCGGAAATATCGATGAGATAAACAGCATTTCACCCAACAGCGCAGCTTCATCCAGGGAACAGGATCGCAATGAAGCTTCTCAGTATATAGCAGAGCATGGCGGAGTAGTGCAGACAAAGGTATCACCGGAGAATGCATATCAGAAGGCCATGCTTGATTCTCCCAGGGCAAGGGTTGAGGATATGGCTGAAAAGCTCGTGTCAAAGATGCCCAGGATCCTTGAGGACATGAAGAGGCTTGTTCCTGATGAAACAGAAGCGGCAGCATCAAATGAAAAAGTAGTCATAAATGAGAACAATGCTGCGGCAGTAGCTGATAAGGCAAAACAGAACAATGAGCTGATGAACTTCAGCATTTTATAACTTTTTCTCTTTTTCATAAACCTTCCTTTTAAGAAATTCCCCCGGTCATCAAGCCGGGGGATATTTTTTTGGACAGGCTTGGACAGGAGATGCATCTGCGCTCTGCTCGCAGCGAAACATGAGATTTCTGAGGGGCGTTCGGAAAACGCCGGTACTTCCGAGCGTTTTTTGCGAGGTTAGTACCGCTGCGTTTGTAGCGAGCGGGAGCGTCCCTGAAGAAACTCATGTTTGAGCGGAGAGCAGAGTGCAGATGCATCCTCATTGATAAAAGGCTGTAATTATGATAAAATTTGCATTTAATAACTATAATCACGGAGGCATTCATAATATATGAGCAATAAGGGAAGATACTATATCACAACAGCCATAGCCTATGCTTCGGGAAAGCCGCACATAGGAAATACATATGAGATCGTCCTGGCGGACTGCATTGCCCGGTTTAAGAGACATGAGGGATACGAGGTTTATTTCCAGACCGGTACGGATGAGCATGGACAGAAGATCGAGGAAAAAAGCGCTGCGGCAGGTGTCACGCCAAAAGAGTTTGTTGACGGATCTGCCAAAGAGATAAAAAGGATATGGGATCTGATGAACACTTCCTATGATCACTTCATCAGGACTACCGATGAGGAGCATGAGAAGCAGGTTCAGAAGATATTCAAAAAGCTTTATGATCAGGGAGATATCTACAAGGGGGAGTATGAGGGCATGTATTGTACGCCCTGTGAATCGTTCTGGACAAATGCCCAACTGGTAGATGGGAAATGTCCTGACTGCGGCAGGGAGGTCGCTCCTGCAAGCGAGGAAGCTTATTTTTTCAAAATGAGCAAATATGCCGATGCGCTGATAGATCATATCGAAAGCCATCCGGAGTTCATCCAGCCTGTGGCAAGAAAAAATGAGATGATGAATAACTTCCTGAAACCCGGCCTGCAGGATTTGTGCGTATCAAGGACTTCTTTTACCTGGGGCATACCGGTCACCTTTGACCCGGGACATGTGGTATATGTATGGCTTGATGCGCTTACGAACTATATAACCGGTATAGGTTATGATGCTGACGGTGAAAACGGGGAGCTTTATAAGAAATACTGGCCTGCAGATCTGCACCTGATAGGGAAGGACATCATCCGGTTTCATACTATTTACTGGCCCATCTTTCTGATGGCGCTGGGAGAGCCTCTCCCAAAGCAGATATTCGGTCATCCCTGGCTTCTTGTCGGTGACGGAAAGATGAGCAAATCAAAGGGAAATACGATATATGCCGATACACTGGTCGATATGTTCGGAGTAGATGCTGTAAGGTATTTCATGGTTCATGAGATGCCCTTTGACAATGACGGAGTCTTTACCTGGGACACATTTGTTGAAAGGTTCAATTCGGACCTTGCAAACACGCTCGGGAACCTGGTAAAGCGTACCATATCCATGAGCAACCAGTATTTCGGAGGGACAATTGCTGATACCGGGGCAGAGGAAGCAGTAGATGAAGATCTGTATGGAACTGTCCTTGCTGTAAAGGACAGGGCAGTGGATCTCATGGACACGCTGCATGTGGCGGACTGCCTGACTGAGATCTGGAGCATATTCAAGAGATGCAATAAATACATAGATGAGACGGAACCCTGGGTTTTGGCAAAGGATGAAGCAAAAAAAGAAAGGCTGTCAAAGGTCCTGTATAATCTCCTTGACTGTATCACGATAGGAGCGGCATTGCTTAAAAGCTTCCTGCCCGAGACATCCGAAAAGATACTGACACAGCTTGGAACAAAGGAACCGGCCTTTGACGACTGTTGCAGGAGAGGGGCTTTTGTTTCGGGAACAAAGGTTACGGATGCTCCGGAAACACTCTTTGAAAGACGGAAGATGGCTGATGTCATGAAGGTTGTGGATGAACTGTATCCCAAAAAATAACAGGACCCTATGCACTGCAGCAACCCGCGGCAAAGGAATGTAACTGCAGGTTTTATTTAGAAGGATAATACCATATATGGAAGAATTCACTATTGATTCCAGAGATATGAAAACAAAGCTGGCAGCGTATCAGTGGACACCGAAGGGAGAAGTCAGGGCAGTCCTTATTCTCGTTCATGGCATGAGTGAGCACATGGGAAGATATGATGAGATGGCATCGTATTTTGCGGCAAAGGGGATTCTGGTAGCAGGGATCGATCTTTTGGGACACGGCAGATCTGTCAAAGATCCCGATGATTTCGGATATTTCTGCGAAAGAGACGCCGCAACCGTGGTTGTTCGGGATGTCCACAGGCTGAAAAAGACGGTTCAGGAAAAAAATCCCGGGATACCGGTGTTTCTGTTCGGACACTCCATGGGATCATATATCGCCAGGAATTATATTGAAAGATATGGGACCGGGATACAGGGTGTCATCCTTCAGGGTGGCGGAGATGATCCCATGATCAAGCTGAAGTTTGGCAGGATTCTCTCCACACTGGTCGGAAAGATCAGGGGAGAGCATTACAGGAGCAGGCTGTGCGCTTATCTGACACTGAGTTCGTTCGTAAAATCGGTAAAAGGCGGAGAAAGCGTGAATTCCTGGATATGCAACAATCCTGAGGTTGTAAGGGCTTATGATAACGATCCGCTGAGCGGCTTTCTGTTTACGGCAAACGGCTACCAGACCCTGACCGAGTTTTCGATACGCAGTATTGACAAAAAGCTCATGGGCAGCGTGCCTTCATCCCTTCCGATGTATATCATATCGGGAAAGGATGATCCTGTCGGTCAGATGGGAGAGGGTGTCAAAAGAATGTATGAAAAATACAAGGCTGCGGGCATTGAAAATATCAGGATGGAGCTTGTAGAGGGCGCCAGACACGAGATCCACAATGAAGCCATGAGGTATGAGATATTTGACAGGATAATAGGGTTTATTCTTGAGTTTGCATAAACTCAAAAGGGAGGAAAAATGAAAAAATTATCAGCAGTATTATTATCAGTGATCCTTTGCATGGTCACGGTGATCCCGGCATTTGCAGATGACGCTGCGCATGTCATCACATTTCCGGGCCAGGAAGAAACACAGCAGCAGACGACGGAGCCTGCTGCACAGGAGCCGGCAAAAGCATCGCAGTCAACGGTTCCCTATCTTGCCCTGGGGGCGGATCTTTCGCCTGAACAGCTGGCATCAGTTCTGACTCTCATGGGTCTGGGAGGGGTGGATATAAGCTCCTACAATGTTGTCTATGTGACAAATGCGGAAGAGCATCAGTATCTTGACGCTTATATAGACCCGACGGTCATAGGAAAAAAGTCCCTTTCATCAGTTCTTGTAAAACCTGCTGAATCGGGACACGGGATAAATGTGACAACACAGAATATCACATATTGTACCGAGGGAATGTACAAAAATGCCCTTCTGACGGCGGGAGTTGAAAATGCGGATATCCTGGTTGTGGGTCCTTCACCCATATCGGGTACGGCAGCTCTGATAGGGGCACTCAAGGCATACGCGGATATGACAGATACAAAGGTCAACGAGCAGGCCCTGGATACATCCTTAAATGAGCTTGTGACTACAGGTCAGCTTGAGGAGGCTCTCGACGGGGCATCAAAGGAAGATGTGGAGGCGATGATAGCCTTCATCAAAGCAGAGATAGCAGGAAAGAAGCTTGATACCAGGGAAGAGATAGAGGCTGCAGTCAGACAGGCGGTAAAGGACTATGACGGCAATATAGAGCTTTCCGAGGATGAGATAAACCAGATAGTGGATCTGATGGTAAAGATAAAAAAGCTGGGCCTTGATTATAATACACTCCTTGATCAGGCTGCGGATGTTTATTCGAAGTTTGGTGACAAGCTCACGGCAGAGGATCTTTCAAAGATGGCTGCCGAGGGTGTGATGGCCGGGGTGAAACAGAAGGTGTCGGATACCTTTACAGGGATATTTGATGGTATAAAGGGCTTCTTCTCCGGTATTTTCGGAAAAAAGAAATGAGCGGTGACTATTTTATCAGGATGATAGAACGAAACGAGTGGGAGGACGCTATGGCTTTGTGCTGGAGCGTCTTTCTTGAATGCGAAAGTCATCTTTACAGCATTGAAGGACAGGAAAACTTCAAAAGATTTCTTGACGACGAGACTCTTTACAGAGTATTCCTGAATGGGGGATATCCTGTATGCGCAGCATTTTTCGGTGAGAGGATCATCGGAGTTGCTGCCGTAAGAAGCGGTCCGCATCTGTCCCTGCTCTTTGTGGACAGGACATTTCAGAGAAGGGGAGTAGCAACGGCTCTGCTGGGATATATGATAGAGTATTTATTATCCCGCCGGACAGGGCTTGGAGACGAGAAGCTCACGGTCAATGCCTCGCCGGTGGGACTGGATTTTTATCACAGCAGGGGATTTAAGGATACCGGTCCGGAACAGATAAAAGACGGTATACTGTATACACCCATGGAAATCATGTTAAGATAATAAAAACGGAGGTGGCGATGATAACCAACCAGGTGATCAGGAAATGCATAGAGGATATAAGTGAGTGCACCGGAGCGGATATTGGCGTTTTCGAGGTGAGCGGGATGACAGCGGCATCAGCCGGCGGATCATTTGATTTCGATCCGGAGAGCATACGGAGTTTTTATGCAAGTCCTGCGGATTCCCAGGTCATGGGAGAGTATCAGCTTTTCAGGATCATGGATGAGGATGAGACCCTGTTCATCCTTGTGATAAAGGGAGCAGAAGATACTGCCATGGTCGGAAGGATGACGGTGCTCAGCCTTGAAGGGCTGGTCACCGCCTATAAGGAAAGATATGACAGCAATAATTTCTTTCAGAATCTGCTGCTTGACAACATGCTGAGCGTGGATATCTATAATCAGGCCAGGAAGCTCAGAATACCCACGGATGTAACCAGGGTCGTTTACATCATAGAACCACAGCCTGACAAAGGGAGCACGGGACTGGAGCTGATCAGATCTCTTTATGCCGACAGTGAGAATGATTTTGTAACGGCGATCGATGAAAAGAATGTGATCCTTGTAAAGACCGTTGATCCGGGAGAGGATACCGCAGTCACGGTGAACGGGGAGGCCGATAAGGAGACAGAAGAAGGAGAAGAGACCGGGGAAAGAAACGATCCTCTTTCAGACATTGCAAAGACACTGGTCTCAACCATGAATTCCGAGCTGATGGTAAAGGCGAGGGTATCCTTTGGGACCGTCGAGTCGGATATCAGACGGGTGTCCCAGTCCTACAAGGAAGCAAAGATGGCATTGGAAGTCGGCAGGGTATTTTATCCTGAAAGGGATGTAGTAGGTTATAATTCCCTGGGCATAGGAAGACTTGTATATCAGCTTCAGCCGACGCTGTGTGATATTTTTCTGCATGAGGTCTTTGGCGAAAAGATACCAAAACAGTTTGATGATGAGACCCTTATCACCGTTAATAAGTTTTTTGAGAACAGCCTGAATGTGTCCGAGACCTCCAGACAGCTTTTCGTCCACAGGAACACCCTGGTATACAGGATCGAAAAGCTTGAGAAGATGACAGGGCTTGACATCAGGAAATTCGATGATGCGCTGACTCTCAAGATGGCACTCATGGTAATGGATTATATGAGATTTATCAATTCAAGGTAAAAAATGAAGATATACGGCCTGAACAAAACAACGCTCCTTGATTACCCGGGAAGAACGGCTTGCACGGTCTTTGCGGGTAATTGTAACTTCCGGTGCAGGTTCTGTCAGAATTATTCTCTGGCGACAAAGCCGTCGAAAGAGGCGCTTATCAGCGAAGAAGAGGTGTTTGCTTTTCTTGAAAAGAGAAAAAAGATCCTGCAGGGGATATGCATCAGCGGAGGAGAGCCCACACTTGATCCGGGCCTAAAGGATTTTGTCAGAAAAGCAAGGCAGATCGGTTATCCGGTGAAGCTTGATACGAACGGATACAGGCCGGAGATCCTCGAAGACCTTTTAAGCGAAGGGCTTCTTGACATGGTCGCCATGGATATCAAGACTGACAAGGAAAGATACCCGAAGATAACCTGTCTGAGTGATCTTGATACGGAAAGACTTGACAAAAGCGTCCGTCTTATCATGGAAAGCGGTATTGATTATGAGTTCAGATGCACGGTGATGGAGGGGTATTTTGATGAAAAAGCCGTACACAGTATCGGAGCGTGGATTGAGGGAGCAGACAGGCTTTATCTGCAGAATTATGAGGAAAGCGGGGATGTTCCCGATAAAACCCTGAAGGCGGTTTCGCACGAAAAGATGGAAGAGTTCAGGGATATCCTGTCAGGTTATATAAAAGAGGTGGGGCTTCGTGGAATCGACTGATGAACGCTTCATGAAAGAAGCATTAAAACAGGCAAAAAAAGCCTATGATGCGGGAGAGGTGCCGATAGGCGCGGTCATCGTATATGAAGGCAGGATAATAGGCAGGGGCTACAACAGGAGAAATACCGACAGGGTAAGCCTTGCGCATGCAGAGATC
Source organism: Lachnospiraceae bacterium (assembly GCA_017614155.1). Lineage (GTDB taxonomy): Bacteria > Bacillota > Clostridia > Lachnospirales > Lachnospiraceae > NK4A144. The sequence continues at coordinate 38,120 of JAGACK010000044.1, read as the reverse complement.
ACGGCTATAAAAAAGGCTTCAAAAAAGCTTGGGGACTGGAGACTTGAAGGCTGCACCATATATATAACCCTGGAACCGTGTCCGATGTGTGCCGGAGCCATAGTGCAGTCAAGGATCGACAGATGCGTATTTGCATGTGCTTCCGACAAAGCCGGAGCCGCCGGATCGGTGATAAATCTTCTGGATGTGAAGGAACTGAACCATCAGGTGGATTGTACATCGGGAGTCCTGGAAAAAGACTGCCGGGAACTTCTGCAGAGATTTTTCAGGGAACTCAGGGAAAGAGTTTGACTATTATCCCCTGCGATAATAAAATAAAGGATAGCCGGTTGTCTGCCGGGCGTTGATATTTCGGTCCTTCGCAATGGAAACCCGTGAACCGTGTCAGGTTGGGAACAAAGCAGCACTAAGCGGGATCTTTCATGTGACGAGGGGGTTCCGGGAAGGAGTCAGGTATGGCAGCCGGTGTTTGTATCGGTGGTATTGGTGAAAGGAGAAGGTATTCTATGGATGCAAAACAGGCTATTTTGGAGGGTAAAACTGCTCTGGGCATAGAGTTCGGATCTACGAGGATCAAGGCGGTGCTGACGGATGAGGATTTCAGACCCATAGCGAACGGGGCACACTCCTGGGAAAACCGGCTTGAAAACGGTGTCTGGACCTATAGTCTGGACGATATCTGGAAGGGGCTTCAGGACTGTTATGCAGGACTTGCTTCTGATGTGAAGGAAAAATACGGAACGGAGCTGACTACGGTGGGTTCCATTGGTTTTTCTGCCATGATGCACGGATACATGGTTTTTAACGACCGGGATGAGCTCATGGTACCGTTCAGGACCTGGAGAAATACCATAACGGGTGAGGCTTCCGAAAAGCTGACGAAACTCTTTAAATTCCACATCCCCCAGAGGTGGAGCGTGGCACATCTGTACCAGTCCGCGCTTGAGGGGATGGATCATGTGAAAGATATAAAATACCTGTCAACTCTCGCAGGCTATGTTCATTGGAAGCTTACCGGGGTAAAAGCCGTCGGTATAGGGGAAGCTTCAGGTATGTTCCCCATAGATCCCGATACTCTTGATTATGATGAGAACATGATAAAGCTTTTTGATGAAGATATAGCATCAAAGGGCTATCCGTGGAAGATAAGGGATATCCTTCCAAAGGTGCTTGTTGCAGGAGAGAGTGCAGGAAATCTGACCGAAGAGGGAGCAAAGCTTCTTGATGTATCCGGAAAGCTGCAGTCAGGCATACCTCTTTGTCCTGCGGAGGGTGATGCAGGAACGGGAATGACGGCAACAAATGCCGTGGCGCCCCGTACGGGAAATGTATCGGCAGGAACCTCATGTTTTGCGATGGTAGTGCTTGAGAACAATCTGAAAGATGTCTACGACGAGCTTGATATAGTGACAACACCTACAGGAAAGCCTGTAGCCATGGCTCACTGCAACAACTGTACATCTGACCTGAATGCCTGGGTCGGATTGTTCGATGAAGTGATAAAACTGGCCGGTGCCGACATAGATATGCAGCAGCTTTATTCAAAGCTTTTTGCAAAGGCTCTCGAAGGGGAGAGTGACGGCGGCGGAGTTCTGGCCTACAATTATCTGTCGGGAGAGCATATAACCCATCTTGATGAGGGCAGGCCGCTCGTGACGCGTATGCCCGATGCAAAGCTCACTCTGGCTAATTTCATGAGAGTGACGCTTTTTACCGCGCTTGGTGCTTTGAAGACCGGAATGAACATTCTGATCAGAAAGGAGAATGTCCGTGTTGAAAAGATTACCGGTCACGGAGGGTGGTTCAATGCAAAGGGCTCGGGTCAGAGGATCATGGCAGCGGCATTAGGAGTACCCGTGGAGGTAATGGAGACCGCCGGAGAGGGTGGACCATGGGGTATGGCCATACTGGCTGATTACATGAGGAGAAAGGCGGAAGGCGAAACCCTTGAGGATTTCCTTTCAAAGAGGGTATTTGCGGATGCAAAGGGCGAACTGATGGCCCCTGTAGACGAGGATGTGAAGGGATTTGATGCTTTTCTTGAAAGATACAGCGCCGGGCTTCCCATAGAGAAGGCTGCTACAGAATACCTGAAATAAACAGTCTGAAATAAATATGTCTGCAGAGGTTCAGATTTTTACGGAATCATCCGATATAATAGATACAGATGAGTGTCAAAAGCATCTCACGCATCTTTTACGGATACATGCAGCGGTATAACAGCCGGAAAGACCGGCCACGGCTCCGGAAAGGGAGTCACATTATCAAGGAGGAAAAGATATGAGCACTATTAATGGATTAGGTTCTGTCGATACCAGTCTGTATATGCAGAACAGTGCTGTGCAGGGAAGCACACAGAAAGAAACAGATTCAAAAGAAGTAAAAGAAAATGCTGCAGAGAATGGAACGGGTGTGGTTTATGAGACTTCCTCGGCTGAGGACAGGAAAACCGATGCGATCTATTCCGACAGGACACAGATCATTGCAAAAATGAAGGCTGATGTTGCCCGTCAGACCGAGAATCTTCGTTCCATAGTGGAAAAGCTGATGCTCGGACAGGGCAAGGCATACACGATCGCAACGGATGACGATGAGAACATGTGGAAATTCCTGGCCAGCGGACAGTTTGAAGTCGATCCCGCTACAAAGGCTCAGGCCCAGGCAGATATAGCTGAGGATGGTTTCTGGGGAGTTGAAAAGACTTCCGACAGGATAGTCGATTTTGCAAAGGCTCTTGCAGGAAATGATTCAAGCAAAGCGCAGGAACTGCTGGATGCCTTCAAAAAGGGATATGAGCAGGCAGAGAAGACCTGGGGAGGGAAGCTTCCCGACATTTCAAAGAGGACTTATGAAGCAGTTGAAAAGAAGTTCAACGAATGGATGAATCCTGCTGAGGAAGCAGATCCGGCAAAATGAAACGAAAATGAGTATTTTTCTTTTAAGGTGGGGCTGTCGCTTTAGATGATAAAATCATCTGGGCGAAGCCCCTTTTTCATGCCTTAAAATCTGTTTTTTTATCTGATTTGTTCATTGTTTTGAAATTGAAGAGTACTCAACTAAGCCAATCAGATCATCGGCATTGTTGTTGCATCTGGATTTTAAAATTCAAAATTTATGATGCTTTCTTCAGTTCAAACAGGTGTGTCCCGGTCCGGCCTGACATGATCTTATGATGGAGTTTATTTATGTTAAACCCGATCGCCAGCAGAGTGCTCTGGGCCAGGACGTTTTCTTTTCCGCGATACATGTATCTTCTGAAGTTCATATCCTCTTTGACATTTGCAAAAGAGCCTTCCGCCTGTATGCTCCGGTTCATCCTTAACTGTGTTCCGAAGTCTCCGGTTATCCGTTCAAGACATTCTGCACGTTTTTCTTCCATCTTTCTTGATACGGTCAATGTTTTGTTTCTGTCCCTAAAAGCAGTCTTGCAATTGTTCCCCTTTATACAATCTTTTTTATAAGGACAGTTGCGACAGCTTTTGCATTCATATATCGTTACACTTCGTTTATACCCTGTGGATGATTTGACAGTTCTTGTTGACACTGCTGAAAGTTTCTTTCCATTCCTGCATATATAGACATCTGATTCCGGATCGTAGTCCATGTTTTCACGCCGGTTTATGTCCTTTTTGAAATTCCTTGTCTTGGACAGCTCATAGTTCTGAGGCTTTATATATCCGACCTGACCGTTGCGTTCTACGAACACATAATTCTCTTCGCTTTCATATCCGGCATCTGCAACTATATTTCTATATTTGAATGACATATATTGCTCCATTTCCTTGAGGAAAGGAATAAGTGTCATTGTATCATTCGGATTAGGATAAATGCCAAGCCATGTGACATACTCGGAATCAACCCCATGCTGAAGGTTATATGCCGGCTTGAGCTGCCCGTTGAGCATGGCATCTTCTTTCATCCTCATGAAGGTTGCATCCGTATCTGTTTTTGCATAACTGTTTCTTTTACCACATATCCTGAGTTTTTCTTTATACTCTTTGAGTTTACTGATATATTCCTCAAGGGTTTCTATCGACCGTTGAAGGGTATGCTTTCTTTTTCCAATGCCATGAACGAACTCTATTCCTTCTTCTTTCTTTAGCTTGTACAGTTTCTTCCTGAGTTTATTTAGTGTCTGCTGGGTTATCTGATCTTCGTAGACGATCTTTATCCCGTAGAGTTCTTCACATTCGGCGCAGAATGAGGAAATCTTTTCTCCGAGCTTGACCATGTTTTTGGACACCGTGTTCTTCCATACAAAAGTATATTTGTTGGCAACTGATTCGATCTTGGTCCCATCAATGAAGATGTTCTCTCCTGATATCTCACCAAGATCAAGAAGAGCAGTGCTTACTTCAGACATTATCTGTCTTGAACATTGTGACAGATGCATCGATATGAATCTTGCTATAGTGGAATGATCCGGTGCGGGGGCACCGTCGAGAAGATACATGAAATTGATATCTCTTCTGCATGATGATTCGATATCACGGCTTGAATAGATTCTGTTCATAGAGGCATAGATCATTATCTTTAGCATCTGACGCGGTGAAGCCTGATTTTTTCTGATCCTGTCATAAGTTGCATAAAGGTCAGAAAGGTCCATTCCCTCCACGAATGCGCTTAAAAGGCGTACCGGATCGTCTGATGGGATAGAAATCTCTATGTCGAGTGGAAGTTTGATTTGATGATACAGAGTAGAAAGAGTATAATCTCCCTGTAAAATTTTATTTAGTAGCATAAATATATTTTACAGCAAAAACCACGCTTTTCGAAGTGCGGTTTTTGTGTTTGGGGCATAAAAAGAGGCTGCCACACGTTTTAGTGCGACAGCCCCATTTTTTACCCGGTTACGGATCTGTTTTTGCACAGTCCTGCAAGAAAGCATTTTTCGCATTCCGGATGCTTTGCCTGACAGACCTGGCGTCCGTGTGAAATGAGCTGCAGATTTATGAGGATCCAGTGATCCTTTGGGATCTTTTTTTCAAGATCATGCTCGACCTTTTCAGGGTCGGTCTCATCGGTCAGGCCGAGCCGTTTTGCGACCCTTTTGACATGTGTGTCAACAACTATAGAGGGGATCTTAAAGATGTGGCCTCTGACCACATTTGCCGTCTTGCGTCCCACGCCGGGAAGGGATGTCAGTTCATCTATGTCCGACGGGACTTTTCCGTCAAAGTCAGAAAGGAGCATTCTGCATGCGCCGATAATATGTTTTGCCTTCATATGGTAAAAGCCGACGGAATGTATGTCCTTTTCCAGATCTTTTTGTCCGGCATTTGCAAAGTCTGAAACAGACCGGTATTTTAAGAAAAGATCCCCTGAAACGGCATTTACCCTTTCGTCCGTGCACTGGGCAGACATGATAGTGGCTATGAGGAGCTCGTGGGGCTCGTTATATGAGAGAAAACAGCGGTCTTCGGTCCCGTAGTTTTCATCAAGCAGATTCAGGATTTTTTTTACTTTATCCTTGTTCATAGAGTATAATATAAAAAATCATTATTGTGAGGTCAAGATGAAAAAGCATGCCCCGCTGATTCTGGCGGTACTGCAGGTATGTATCTCCTTTTTCACGGACAGGATGATATTTTCCTTTTCATCTGAGTCTGCCTGGAAGAATTACATACCCTGCAAGATACTGATGTTCATACTACTGTATATGTTCTGGCGCTTCCTGTTTACCTGCGAAAGGGACATATTAAAGTACTGCGCGGTCTATCTGATACCGATAGCGGCTGTGCTTGTTTTCAAGCTTCCCCAGGGATTTCTCAGCAACGATGAGCATCTGATCTTTGAGCAGGCCGTTTTGCTTGCAGACTATACTTGGTTTTATTATCTGACTACATGGTACTACATTATCACCATGATGATGATCCCTTCATATCTGGGTCCCATCATTGTGAAGGTCGTGATCCAGGTGCTCATGTGCGGTTACTGCGTTTACCGTGTTGCAGAGCATACAGGGAGCAGGAAGCGAGGCGCTGTCATGTATGCCGCATTTCTTCTCCCGCCGATACTTGCCTACACGACATCGGCCCACAGGATACCGGTCTATATCTATCTGTATCTCTTTCTGATGTTCAGGCTCTATATGGATATGATCGAAAATAAAAGTCCTGCAAAACGGGATCTCATCATATATTGCATGCTCATAGCCATACTTACGCAGTGGAGGACGGAGGGTATATATCTGGCCCTTTTCGGACCTGTGCTGCTCTTTATCGCATACCCTTCACTTCGAAAGGATAAAAAGACGGTACTGGGAGTTTGTCTCCTGTCGCTGCTTGTGCAGTATGCCGTTGCTGTACCGCAATACGGGCTCATCCCCACGCGGATGAACGATAAGGCTGAAAACCGGATGGGACCATTTTATGCATATACCGTTACCAATATGGTCAGGAACGGACTGGATCCTGAAAAAAACGCAGCAGATCTGCTTCAGATCGACAGGTATCTGAATATGGAGACCGTAAAGGAGATCAACTACGTTCTCGGAGATATCAATTATGAGGATACACTGATCCTTTATTATCCGGGTTATACCGGGATCCGTGAAGAAGCCACTGATGAAGACTACAGGGCATATGTGGATGCCTGCAAACGCCTCTTTATCAACAATCCGGATGTGCTGCTGAAAACCCGTATCGGCTCCTTTGACTATGCGGCAACAGTATACGAGATCCGCTGGGAAGAGGGAGGTCTGAAGGGTTTTGCCCTCTTTATCGTCAGCATAATAAAAACGATCGCTTACAACCTCTATATCCCGATGCTGCTCCTGCTCCTGCTGTTTGTTTATTCATTGGTCAAAACAGCGCATTGGAAGAAAAAGGAGACAACAGGACCGTCCCCCTGTCTCCATGCATTTACGGCGGTTATGACTTTCGGCCTTTTCGCGCACTGGTTCATAGTATTTGTCCTGGCCCCCGCGTCCTATTTCAAATACTATTTTCCGGTATACTTCACAGTATATTTCTGGTACATATTAATGCTGGCGGACACAGATGTATGGAAAGCGAAATGCAGGATCCGAGGTGAGGCGTGAGATTCAGCGCACTCACCGAGGTATACAAAGTATTAAGGAATAACACATGTATATATCAGACAAATGGAAAGAATATGAAGTGATAGATGCAAGCGCAGGAGAGAAGCTCGAACGCTGGGGCGACTATATCCTCGTGCGCCCTGATCCTCAGGTCATCTGGGACACGCCGAAAGAAGATCCTCTGTGGCACAAAGCGAACGGGATCTATCACAGGAGCAGCAAAGGCGGAGGAAGCTGGGAGTTTTTTGATCTGCCCGATGAATGGCAGATCCATTACGGAAAGCTGACCTTCAATCTCAAACCCTTTGCCTTCAAGCACACCGGACTGTTTCCCGAGCAGGCTGCAAACTGGGACTGGGCAGCAGACCTCATCAGAAATGCCGGCAGACAGATACGCATTCTCAACCTGTTTGCTTACACCGGCGGGGCAACAATGTCAGCTGTCCTTGCGGGAGGGCATGTTACACATGTGGATGCTTCAAAGGGGATGACCGGATGGGCAAAAGAAAATGAGATGTCATCAGATCTGCCCCATACATCATTCCGTTATATAGTGGAGGACTGTTCCCGGTTTGTTGAGCGTGAGATCAGGAGAGGGAGCAGATATGATGCTGTCATCATGGATCCGCCTTCATATGGAAGAGGACCCAAGGGTGAGATCTGGAAGATCGAAGAGTCGGTATTTCCCCTGATATTGAAAACAGAAAAACTTCTTTCAGACGATCCTCTTTTCTTTCTGATCAATTCATATACGACGGGACTGCAGAGCGCTGTACTCACATATATGATGGAGATGGCTTTTAAAAACAGAAAGACAAAGCTCATCGAAGCAGATGAGGTAGGACTCCCCGTAAGGGATACAAAGTGCTGTCTTCCCTGCGGCTGCTCCGGAAGGACGGTATTTGGCAGATGAAGGATATCCTCACAAAAATACTTGGTTTTGCCGTCATATTTGTTGTGGCTGTCATGGTCATCAGCTCCTTCATGAACCGAGGGAGCACGGATATGACCGTGGATATGGAGCAGGCCACCCTGCCTGTCATCGCCATCAGGATGCCTCAGGGTACGGTAAACAGGCTGTATGGCTACACTCAGGAGGTGGATGTATCAAAAGTCAGGGGATATATCACCCAGCTTGATGAAAAAAGAGGTCTTTCTTTTGTCATACGCAAATACGGAGCCGATATAGAAGGCCCTTATTTTGAGGTCAGGAGCATGGACGGGGAAAGGCTTATCGAAAAGACGCGGATCACGGATATGAAGGATCATCCCGATGAGATCGAGGGCAGTATCCGTATCAAGGACCTGATAGATGAAAATACCGAATACAGCCTCTGCATTGGCTTCACGGACAGAAAGGGAAGGGATGTCCGGTATTATACGAGGATAATATACAACAATGAGCTGAGGGGAGAAGAACTTTCGGATTTTGTCAGAAGTTTTTCAAAGGCGACGCTGAACAAGGAGGAAGCAAGGTCGGTCGCCATGTATCTCGAAAGCAATGAGATGGGAGACAATACGGACTTTGCCCATGTGAACATACACTCGAGCTTTGATCAGATTACTTTTGGAAATCTGCGTCCCGAGATAATAAGCGACATGAATGTGAAGATATATGACATGGGGACCAACGGTGGGTTTTTCGGCAATTCCTATCGTATCGAGGCCGGACCGGAGGGACTTCGGCGCGAGTATGAAGTAGACGAATTCTTCAGGCTCAGGATCACGCCAAAGAGGATATATCTGATAGATTTTGAACGGACGATGAAGGAGGTCTTCATACCGGACAAGGAGCATTTTGTAAATGACAAGATAATGTTCGGCATCACAGATGATAATGTGAACTTTATGGAAAATAATGACGGCGATATCGTGGCTTTCGTCCAGAATGGAGCACTGTACTGTTACAGGGGTGTCAATAACAGGGCTGTCAGGATTTTTTCATTCTTTGATGAAGATAATAATGACGAGCGAACAAGGCTTTCGGATCATGAGATAAAGATCCTGTCAGTTGATGAGGGCGGAAATATCCGATTTCTGCTGTATGGCTATATGAACAGGGGAAAGCATGAAGGAGAGGTGCTTGCCGGACTTTATTACTATGACAGTTCGCTCAATACCATAGAGGAAGAGGTGATCATACCCTATAACGGATCATATGACAGGATCAGGAGCAATCTGGATCTTCTCGCATTTGAGGACAGGGCAAACAATTTTTACTTCTATCTGTCGGGGACCATATACAGGATAAGGATGGGGTCGGCAAGGACGGAAATACTGGCCTCAGGCATAGGAGTGGATGATTTTGTGGTATCGGAAAGCATGAGGATGGTAGCCTGGACAGATGAACTTGCAAAAGTCGGCTCGGCAGATACCATGGGCGTGAATGCCGAAAACAGCGATATCACGCTGTTAGATCTGTCTACGGGCGAAAGGCGGCTCGTCAGGGCCGGTTCCGGCATGATAAGCATACCGGTCGGCTTCATAGGCGAGGATCTGGTATATGGAGCAGTCGATACCGGAGGAGTCGTAAGGACTGCGGCAGGCACGGTCAGGCTTGTCATGAAATACCTTTATATAGAAAGTCCGGCCGGAGAGATGCTCAAGGAATATGATGCAAAGGACAGATATATATCAAAGGTTGAGATAAAGGATAATACGATAGACATAGAAAAGATAATGCTGGACAGCCAGGGAACGATCATGGATGTCGAAAACGATCAGATCGTGGGAAGTGGGAGGACAAAGGATACACATACGGTCATACTGTCCGTTCTGACGGAAGAAACGGAGACCATCGTTGAGATGCAGATCGGGCAGGAGATCCGCACAGATTCCATGCAGCTGCTTACGCCAAAGGAAGTCGTATATGAGGGCGGGCGGAGCGTGAAGATAGAGGACTCGGGAAAGGATACCAATGAGACTTATTTTGTGTATTCAAGAGGCCTGATCTCGGGAGTATACACCAGCCTTTCCGAAGCTATAGAAAAAGCGGACAGTGATACCGGGGTAGTAGTGTTTGAAGTTAATAAATACGCATGGGCAAAGACCGGCAAGGAAAATGAAAAGAGCCTTCCTGTCGAAGAGGTTACTGAATTTACGGGTAATTCACTTTGTGACTGCATGTCGGCCATGCTGGAATATACGGGTAAAAAGGCTGATATAAAAAATGAGGTGGAAAGCGGCGAATCACCCATAAAGATACTGGAAGATAATATGGACGGGGAGATTCTGAATCTGGAAGGATGTACACTGGATGAAGTCCTGTATTATATATCCTCTGACCGTCTGGTCCTGGCTCCGTCAAAGGTCCAGACCCTTCTCATAACCGGATATGATACAAAGAATATAGAGGTGCTGAATCCTGCCGAAGAAAGCATCCACAAGATCGGACTGAATGATGCCAGGGAGCTTTTTGAGAGCAGGGGTAATGAATTTATCAGCTATGTACGATAGCAGGGAGACAGGGGGACGGTCCTGTTGTCTCCTTCCGATCCGGAAATGATCAGTTAGTTCCGGTGATCAGCGGAAGGAGACAACAGGACCGTCCCCCTGTCTCCCTGTCTGTTTTATTCATCAAAGATCTCTCCGTTGTTGTAGCGATCTACGAAGGACTGGATCCTTCCTATAGGATTTAAAAGATCGCTGATGGATGAGTCATGATTTAATGTGTCTATTATATAGGCTATATATTTGCTCATGTCACAGGAGATGTACCATTCTCTTTCCAGAAGCTCGGGCATCTGGTAGATGAGGTTCGTAGTGAGGACCCCGCTGATGATGCCGTCTTTGTAGGCTTTGTCAAATCTCTCTATGCCCTTGGTGAAAAGACCGAAAGATGCAGCCAGATAGATCCTGCGGGCCTTGCGCTGTTTCAGCGAAGCAGCAACCTCAAGGGAAGTATTACCGGAGGAGATTATATCATCAATCACGATGATATCCTTTCCCTCCACATCTGTACCCAGAAATTCATGGGACACTACAGGATTTCTGCCGTCGACAACTCTCGTATAATCACGTCTTTTGTAGAACATTCCCATATCAAGCCCGAGGACATTTGCAAAATATATAGCACGGCTCATGCCGCCCTCGTCGGGACTGACTATGAGCATGTGTTCCGAATCTACAGTCAGGTCTTTTACATTGGACAAAAGCCCCTTTATGAACTGATAGGAAGGCTGGATGGTCTCAAAACCGCTTAAGGGTATGGAATTCTGGACCCTGGCGTCATGTGCGTCAAAGGTTATGATATTGTCGACGCCCATCCGGACAAGCTCCTGGAGCGCCAAAGCACAGTCAAGGGATTCCCTTGCAGCCCTGGTATGCTGCCGGCTTTCATACAGGAAGGGCATGATGACGGTAATGCGTCTTGCCTTGCCTCCTACGGCAGCTATTATCCTCTTGAGGTTCTGGTAATGGTCATCCGGGGACATATGATTTTCCTCCCCGGAGATGGAATAGGTTACGCTGTAATTACATACATCAACTATGAGATAGAGGTCCATGCCTCTGACAGATTCCATGATCATGCCCTTGGCTTCACCTGTTCCAAAACGGGGAAGCTGGGCTTCGACAAGGTATGTATCCCTGTGATAGCCGGAATAGACAAGGGAGTCCTTTTGTTCGTCCTCCCGCTCCCTGCGCCATTTGATGAGGAAAGAGTCAATCTTTTCACAAAGCGGAAGGGTCCCTTTAAGCGGTATGATGCCCAGGGATCCGATAGGTACGGTATCGAGTTTCCTTTTGTCGTGGGTTGACATTACGCCTGCCTCCGTTTCTTCAATCGGATATCCTCACCATTAAACCTGATCAGTTCATATCCTCCAAGAATCCTTGAAAACGAGCGTTCGGAATAATTATCCTTGAGCTGTTCCAAAGAAAGGTTGCTTGATATGATGGTAGATTTTCTGGCATTGTCGCGTTCGTTCAATATCTGAAAGAGCTCAGAGGCTGTCACTGTCGCGGAATTTGCGACCTCGGTACCCAGATCGTCTATGATCAGGAGCGAACAGTCAAACAGGCTGTTGTAGGCATCCTCATCAAATGATGAACCGTTTCTCCTGAAGATGTGGCCGTTCAGGAGTTCAAAAAGCCTCAGAGCAGTAAGATATATTACAGAATAACCCCTGTCTATGAGTTTTTCGGCGATACAATTGGTGATAAATGTTTTACCACTCCCCACATTTCCATAGAATAGCATATTTACATAGTTTTTTGCAAATGAATCGACGAAATCCTCTGCCAGTGCGCGGATCTTTTTCATCTGGAGAAGTGCATCGCCGTCAAAGTATTCAAAGGAAAAAGTATCAAAGTTTTCTTCTTTCAGCTTTGGATAGATATCGGACTGCCTGTACATGACATCTATTATCTTCTGTTTCAGGCAATGGCATTTGGTTCCGTTCCGGTAGCCTGTATCCCTGCAGTCCGGGCAGTCATATACAGGCTTCAGATATGAAACATCATAGCCTTTTTCCCTCATTAGGAGGGCCTTTTTTTCAGACAGTTCATTGATCTTTTTTACAGCAGGAGAAATGCACTGTGGTCCTTCGGTGATATTTCTGATCGCAGTCTCTGTGGAGATGTCTGCTATTTCATCATCCAGAGCCTTCAGACCGGGTATGTTTTCGTAGACCTCTTTTTTCCGCATATCAAGGATCCGCCGATTCTTCCGACGCTGTTCCTCGTAGGAGGACATTATCTCATTGAACTGCTTGTGGCTGTAGCTCATGAACGTTTACCTGCCCTGGCCAGACTTTTTTCGGTCAGTTCCTTTTCGAGGGCATCCATATCATAGTCCCTTTCGGAGAAATTCTTGAAGCGGTTGGTAACGGCGCCCGGGGATGCCGGCCTTTTCCGGGCGTAATCTTTTTTGCCGTTCTGAGCGTATTCCCGGTCAAGAGCTTCTATGTCGGACAGACTCTTTACTCCCTGTGAGAACCATTTTGAAAGGATGGAATCCGCATATGTGAAGTTCGGTTTTGCAAGTCTTTTAATGGTGCGCGAGGCTGCTTCTTTTATTATGGTGATGTCAAAACCGTACTCGCTCTCCCACTTGGACAGATAGTCATACTCCGTGGGAGTCAGATGCCTGTCGCTGATGCCGAATTCCTTCATCAGTGCATAAGCGTTTTTATTGTGGAATTTCACATATTCCCTTGCATCCTCAAGGGTGTGGATATCCTTTTCATTCCACGAAAGGGCCACCTCCATGAAGTATTTCATGCTGTTTCCGCCGCAGTCGATGCAGTGCTCAACGAGAAATTCTATGAGGTCGGTGGAAAAATGAAGCTCGTCATACATGAAAAGGATATTTTCCATGTCGCTGCGGCTCAGGGTCTGACGAAGATATGACTCCACCGCAAATATGAGCTCGCGGACTTCGCTTTTTTTGCTGAAGGAATTCAGTTTTGAAGCCGGATATCCGTGAACATCAGGAGATTTTTTCTCCCTGCCCATATAGACGGATGAAAGTGTAGTTTCAGCGGACCTTGCAGGCAGGATTTCATCCTGACCGTCATACGGGATGTCCGCAGGATCGTTCAGGGTTATGCCGCATATCGAATGATCCTCTTCAAAATCAAGAGTGATGATACCGGCCCTGGACCAGTAGAGCAATGCGCGGCACACATCCTTTTCCGTATAATTAAAACGATCGGCGATCGAAGAAACATCCACAGGAATATCAGAACTGATGCAACGGATAAGATACAGATAGATCTTTAACTGGGCCTCATTGGCCCCTGTGAGAAAATTGTCTATGAAACAGTTGGATAATATTGTATTGCCGCTGAAACGGCTTCCGCGAAGCTTTATCGAATCCATTTTTTCTCCCGCACAACAGTTTTCAAAATCAGTTTAAGATCAAAGCGAAATGGAGTATAGCACAACGAATTTTAAAATGAAACAGGGCAAAATGACCCTCTGTCAGCAAGCGGCTTGATGTGGACAAAGTGGAAAATGTTAAAACTTTTTGAGCGGCGGATTTGCACTAAATAAATAACAGACAGTTGCTTCCCGGATTGGTTGGAAGAATTTTGTTGAAATTGTGGAAAATCAGTCTTTCAGCAGGTCTTCCCCGATCTTTACTACATTTCCGGCGCCCATAGTTATCAACAGATCCCCGTTGATACAATTTTCCAGAATATATTTTTCTATCTCCTCAAAAGAAGGATAATAACAGCAGGAAACCCCCATTTTATCAAGCTTTTCCTTGAGAGAAAGCGAACTGATGCCCAGATTGTCGGTCTCCCTGGCGGCGTAGATATCGGCCAGGATGACTTCGTCCGCAAGGCTTAAGGCATCGGCAAAATCATCCAGAAGAGCTTTTGTCCTTGAGTAAGTGTGAGGCTGAAAGACGACACGGATCTTTTTGTGCGGGTATTTTTTTGCGGCTGTCAGGGTGGCCTTTATCTCCGTGGGATGGTGGGCATAATCGTCTATAATGGAAAAACCGTTTTTTCTTCCCTTGAACTCAAAGCGTCTGTCGGTTCCGGAAAAGCTCTTCAGGGCAGTTCTCATGCTGTCAAAAGGAATGCCGAGGATAAAAGCTGCGGCTATGGCGGCACAGGCATTCAGGACATTGTGCTCTCCGGGCACGGAAAGCGTGAATCTTTCCTTTGATCCGCCAATGTCTGCCACAAAGGACGGATGGCCTGTCTCATCAAAGGTTATATCCGATGCGGATACATCAAAGCCTTCTCCGATGCCAAAGGTCATCACCCTGCACTTCAGGCCGTCTGTTATCTCATCAGGATTTTCCGTGTGGCCGTTGATGATGAGCACTCCGTCATCGGGAAGAAGACGGGCAAAGGCCCTGAAGGAAGCCCTGATCTGTGACAGATCTTTGAAAAAATCCAGATGATCGGCATCAATATTGAGAATCACTGCGATCTTCGGGAAAAAGCTCAAAAATGAATTAGTGTATTCGCAGGCCTCCATGACAAAGTATCTGTCCGAACCGATCCTGAAGTTCCCGCCTATGGAGGGCAGGATCCCGCCTATGGATGAGGTCGGGTCGCAGTCGGAATCAAGCAGTATCTGGGTCAGCATGGAAGTAGTGGTGGTCTTGCCGTGAGTTCCCGCTATGGAGATCGGGAGCTCATAGAGTTTCATGATCTGGCCCAAAAGCTCTGCTCTGGTCATTATAGGTATGTCCCGGCTTTTTGCGGTCAGGATCTCGGGGTTGTCATCTGCTATGGCAGCGGTCGCAACAACCGCATCAGTTCCGTCGGGGATAAAACCCCTGCTCTGGTCATAACAGATCAGAGCCCCCTCTTTTTCAAGTTCTTCTGTCAGGTCCGATACGGCCCTGTCGGAACCGGATACCTTTGCACCCTTAAAGAGAAGCAGCTTTGCCAGGCCGCTCATGCTGATCCCGCCGATACCGATGAAATGTATATGAAGACTGTTTATATTATCAAAATCCACGCTGTACATGATCCAAACTCCTCATATATATGTTGATTTTTTGAAATGTGTCTCGACTGACAAACTGTTTTCCTCACGGCTCCGATCTCGCTAAGCTCACCGTTCGTCTTGTAACAAAACCGTCTCCGCCGCCGTTCTGCTCGCTGCGCTCGCAGCCTTCGTGCTCGACGGTTTACAAGCCTCCGGTTTGCTAAGCTCGACGGGCTTGGTGTTCGGAAAACAGCTGTCAGCTCTCGACACATTTTATACTGATATAATCAGTTTTTATTTAAATATAAGTCTTCATGGGTTCAGTTGCAAGAGACTGCGTAAAATGATATACTTTTTTCTGTATGTAAAGGGGAAGCAACAGGCATGAATACGAAAAAGATCATCGTCACGGGCTGCAACGGACAGCTTGGAAGGGCAGTAAATAAGCTCTTTTCAGAAGACGGCGGATATGAGCTGATAAATACAGACATAAACGCGGACATAAAGCTTGATATAACCGATGTTGACAAGGTCACATCCTTTGTAAAGGAGATCTCTCCTTATGCCGTGATCAACTGCGCGGCTTATACGGCCGTAGACAGGCAGGAAAGCGATGTCGACCTCTCTTACAGGATAAATGCCATAGGGCCCAGAAATCTTGCGATAGCCTCAAAAGACTCCGGCGCAAAGTTTATCCATATCTCGACAGACTATGTTTTCCCGGGAGATGCGAAAACTCCTTATGTTGAATTTGATGCCGTGGGGCCAAAGAGCGTATACGGCAGGACAAAGCTTGCCGGTGAGGAATTTGTAAAGCAGATGACAGATTCCTTTTTTATAATAAGGACGGCATGGCTGTATGGTGACGGTCACAATTTCGTGAAGACCATGCTGAAGCTTTCCGAAAGCCATGACGAGGTCAGCGTGGTAGATGATCAGCTGGGTACGCCTACAAGCGCTGCCGAGCTGGCAAAATGCATCAGGACTCTGCTTCCGACCGAGAATTACGGTCTTTTCCACGGGACATGCGAGGGAGATACAAACTGGGCTGACTTTGCCGAAAAGATCTTTGAGCTTTCGGGAAAGAATACAAAGGTCAGGCATGTGACCTCGCAGGAATATGAGAAAATGAACCCGTCTTCGGCAAAAAGGCCGGCATTTTCGATTCTTGATAATTATATGCTGCGTCTCACCACTCCTTTTACATTTGCCGTGTGGCAGGAAGCGCTTGAAACCTATATCAGAGAGGATCTGAAGATATGATAAATCCCGGACGCCTGGACAGGGGATATGAAAAATATGCTGCGGAATACGAGGAGAAGGCGTTATCGGTACTCCGCTCCGGCTGGTATGTGCTCGGACGCGAGGTAGAGGCTTTTGAGAATGAATTTGCCTCTTTTGTCGGAAGAAGATACTGTGCCGGTGTAGCAAACGGGCTGGATGCCCTGTACCTTGCATTCCGTGCCCTTGGCATAGGAAAAGGCGACGAGGTCATAGTTCAGGCGAATACCTATATAGCAAGTGTAATGGGCATTACGATGAATCAGGCGACACCCGTTTTTGTGGAGCCCGATGAGTACTTCGGGATAGACCCCGAAAAGATCGAGAAAGCCATCACGGACAGGACAAAAGCTGTTCTGGCCGTTCATCTTTATGGCCTTGCCTGTGACATGGAAAAGATAAACGCTGTCTGCAAAAAGCACGGACTGAAGCTTGTAGAGGACTGTGCGCAGTCCCATGGCGCAAGGTTTGACGGAAAGATGACCGGTTCTTTTTCGGACATAGGATGTTTTTCTTTTTATCCCTCAAAGAACCTGGGGTGCTTCGGGGATGGCGGGGCTGTCGTTACCGATAGTGAAGAATATCTGCAAAAGATAAAGATGCTCAGAAATTACGGGAGCGCCAAAAGGTATTATAATGAAGAAGTTGGCGTTAACTCAAGGCTTGACGAACTTCAGGCAGGGCTTTTGAGGGTAAAGCTGACACATCTTGAGGAACTGAACAAAGAAAGAGATGATATAGCAAAAGCTTATCTAGAAGGCATAGACAATCCCCTCATCATCCTGCCGCGTATCAGGGAAAAGTGCAATCATACATGGCATCAGTTTGTCATCAGGTGTACCGGAAGAGACGAGCTGATGGAATATCTGAAGGAAAAGGGGATAGGCACCATCATACATTATCCTGTTCCGCCTCATCTGCAGAAGGCATATGCTTACCTTGGAAAAAAGAAGAGTGATTTCCCGATCAGTGAGGCAATGTCGGACGAGGTCCTTTCGCTTCCGATCTATAACGGCATGACCAAGGACGAGGTAAAAACTGTTATAGATACAATTAATAACTGGCAATAAGCCATACTGTTGAGGGCTCGCGCCCAGCCACATATTCACGCAGGAGACTATAATGGGTTTAGAAGAAAAATACAGGATCCTTGAATTCAAGGAATACGGTGACGAGAGAGGAAATCTCGTTGTAGCCGAGGGTGAGAAGGATATACCGTTTGAGATAAAAAGGGTCTTTTATATGTACGGTTCCGATCCCGAGATCATCAGAGGGAGACATGCCAACCGCAACAGCCAGTTCGTCCTCATAAATGTGGCCGGTACCAGCAAAGTCAGGCTTGATGACGGGTTTACGACAAAAGTAGTGGAGCTTGACAAGCCCAGGATGGGGCTTTATATAGCGCCCATGGTTTGGAAGGATATGTATGATTTTTCATCGGATTCCGTCCTGCTGTGCCTTTCAGATGCAAACTATGATGGCAGCGAGTACATCAGAAATTACGATGAATTTACAAAAGAGGTCAGGAAATGAGCCGTCTTTCCGTAGTGGTTCCGGTGTATTTCAATTCCGATACGCTGGAAGCGCTGTATGAGGATCTGAAAAAAAAGGTATTTAACGAGATAAGCGATCATGAGCTGATATTTGTGGATGACGGGTCTGAAGATAATTCATGGGAAGTCATGAAAAAGATCCGGGAAGACGATCCTGAGCATATCAGATGCGTGAGGCTGTCAAGAAATTTCGGAGAGCATGCGGCGCTCCTTGCGGGGCTGTCGGTCTGCACCGGAGACTGCGCAGTCACAAAGCAGGCTGATCTTCAGGAGGATTCGGCTATCATACCGCAGATGTATGAAAGCTGGAAAAAGGGAAATGATGTTGTGCTTGCTGTCAGGAACGGAAGAGAGGATCCGTTCATGAAAAAGGCTGCGGCGTCCCTTTATTACAGGATAATAAACAAATTTGTCGAAAAGAACATGCCTGTCGGAGGCTGCGACTGTTATCTCATAGACAGAAAGGTGATAGAGGTATTAAAGCTTCTCGGCGAGAAGAATTCCTCCCTGACTCTCCAGGTGCTGTGGTCCGGATTTCAGACAGACCGGATTTATTTTCACAGGGATGAGAGAAAAGAGGGCGTTTCAAGGTGGACCTTTTCAAAAAAAGTAAAGCTTGCGCTTGATTCCATGATGAGCTTTTCCTATTTTCCGATACGCTTCATGACAGCGCTTGGTTTCATATTTGCCGTGCTGTCCCTTGTCTGGATCATAGAGATCATCATTGAAAAGATAGTTGTGGGAACTCCCATCGCCGGATGGGCATCTATAATGTGCCTGAATCTTTTTACCTCAGGTGCCGTTATGCTGATGGTGGGTGTGATAGGAGAGTATGTATGGAGGACCCTTGATGCCTCGAGGAGCAGGCCTCCCTTCATCATAGACAGGATGGAACCGGAAAAAGAAGAAAAAGAAAAGGAGAATGACTAATGAGAAATGTTGCGCTGATAACTGGCATAACGGGTCAGGACGGCTCGTATCTGGCAGAATTCCTGCTTGAAAAGGGCTATGAGGTCCATGGGATCATCAGGCGCCAGTCAAGCATCAATACCGTCAGGATAGATCACCTGTATTACAACAAGGAGATAAAGGACCGTACTTTTTTCCTGCACCACGGGGATATGACGGATTCAAGCAACCTTAACCGTCTCATAGAGCAGATCCAGCCTACCGAGATCTACAATCTGGCGGCGCAGTCTCATGTCGGGGTATCCTTTGAGGTGCCTGAATACACAGCGGAGACTACCGGTATCGGAACGATGAGGATACTCGATGCCATCAAGAAATCAGGAGTAAAATGCAGATTCTATCAGGCATCTACCTCAGAGCTCTTTGGAGGGCTTCCCGATACGGCGCCACAGTCGGAAAAAACACCCTTCTATCCGAAGAGTCCGTATGGAGCTGCAAAGCTTTATTCCTACTGGATCACGGTTAATTACAGAGAGGCTTACGGTCTTTACGCCTGCAACGGGATCCTTTTCAATCACGAATCCCCCAGGCGAGGCGAGACCTTTGTAACAAGAAAGATCACCCGGGCAGTCGCAGGCATCGCAGCCGGGAAATATGAGAATTTTTCCCTCGGAAATCTCAATGCAAAAAGAGACTGGGGTTTCTCGGGAGACTATGTTGAAGGAATGTGGCTGATGCTTCAGCAGGAAAAGCCCGGTGACTATGTACTGGCAAGCAATGAGACACATTCAGTCAGGGAATTTGTCGAGCTTGCGTTCAAGAATATCGGAGTCGATATCAAGTGGAGAGGAACGGGCGTCAATGAAAAGGGATATGACGCAAAGACAGGGATAGTCAGGGTAGAGGTCAATCCGAAGTATTTCAGGCCGGCAGAGGTAGAGCTTCTCTGGGGAGATCCTTCAAAAGCGGAAAAAGAACTCGGATGGAAGAGAAAGGTTGATTTCCCGGGACTTGTAAAGATGATGGTGGAGTCGGATATGCAGGAAATCGCGGGGATGACACCGGAAGAATTCATCAAGAAAAATAAGGAAAAATAATATGAATACAGATTCAAAGATATATGTAGCAGGCCACAGGGGACTTGTGGGAAGCGCCATCGTAAGAAGCCTTGAGGCAAAAGGCTACAAAAACATCATAGTCAGGACCCATAAAGAGCTTGACCTGACAGATCAGGCAGCGGTCTTCGATTTTTTTGAAAAGGAGAAGCCTGAATATGTCGTCCTGGCCGCCGCTCATGTCGGAGGGATAAACGCGAACCAGACATATCCTGCCGATTTCATTTACATCAACTCTGCGATCCAGTGCAATGTGATAAAAGCGGCTCACGACATAAAAGTAACAAAACTGCTTTTTCTGGGAAGTTCATGCATATATCCGAAGATGGCTCCGCAGCCGATATCGGAGGGCGACCTTCTGACAGGGCCTCTTGAGAGCACAAATGAGGCCTATGCCATCGCAAAGATCAGCGGACTGATGATGTGCAGATTTTTCAAAAAGCAGTACGGAGATGATTTCATCAGCTGTATGCCCACCAATCTCTATGGTCCGAATGACAATTTCGATCTGGAAACAAGCCATGTTCTCCCGGCGCTCATCAGAAAATTTGATGACGCAAAGATGAGCGGAGCGCCGTATGTCGAGCTCTGGGGCACGGGAAGCCCGTTAAGGGAATTCCTCTATGTTGATGACATGGCGGACGCCTGTGTCTATCTTCTTGAAAACTACAGCGGAGAAGAGCATGTAAATATCGGCACCGGAAAAGAGATAGCCATAAAGGATCTGGCGCAGATAGTAAAGGAGATAGTGGGATTTGAGGGAGAGATCCGCTGGAACACGGATATGCCCGACGGAACACCAAGGAAGCTCCTCAATGTTGAAAAGCTTCACAACATAGGCTGGAAAGAAAAAGTATCATTAAGGGAAGGCATCAAGCTTGAATATGACTGGTACAAAGCCCAGGATGAGGAGAATCTCAAGAAATGACCTTTGTGCTCATCGCCTGTCTGAGTCTGTATCTTTTTGACAAAAAGGCGGTCAGGATAATACAGGCCTGTCTTTTGCCGGCTTTTATCGTGCTTCCGGCACTATTCAGGCTGAAGACGACGGAAGGGTATGCCTTTTATGCGGGACTGATCATCTTTGGAGCGGCTCCTTTTGCAGAGCTTCTGTGCAGAAAGCTGGCGCCTATTTTTGAAAGAGCGGTAAGGGTGCCGGATCAGGAAAGATCAGAAGACGGGGAGGATGTTTTGGATAATAAGAAAAAATGGGGCCTCATAAAGGCCGGGTTCATTGCTTCGCTGATAGCGATCCTCATGCTGCTGGCCGCCGTCCTGACCCTGAACAGCAAGGTCAACAACATGTACAGATTTACGACCGAGCAGCAGAGTACCATACAGGAACAGCAGAAAGAGATAGATGAGCTGAAGGAAGAGGCAGGAAAAAAATGATCCGTGCGGGAATGGCAGTATTGCTCATGTTATTCAATTTGATACTGTATTTCCTTTTCGGATCCATTCCGGCAAATATTATGGGAAAGAGACCGTTTTCGGTGACAAAAGCCGTTTTTACGGGCTTTTTTCTTTATTATCTTCTCTTTGCCTTTGCCTGCATACCTGTCATGCTCTTTTTCAGGCCGCTTTCTCTCCTGACCTCGGTCTGGGTCACGATCATGATCACGATATGCGCTTTTTCGATCCTTTTGTTTATCATTTCCCTGATGAAAAGGAAAACAGATGTCAGAGTCCTGATAAGGGACAGGATGAAAAACGACGGGATATGGCTTGTTATCATCCTTGCAGTCACGGCGCTGGAGGCTTTTATTATAATAAACAATTATCAGTTCACGCTGGATGCAGCATACTATGTGGCAAATGTCACGACCTCCGTCCAGACCGACACAATAAATATCTATGATCCTTATACCGGCAACTGGCAGGATCATTTTGAAATGAGGTACTTTTTTGCGGTGTTTCCGCAGAATGATGCCGTTCTCTGCGATATAACGGGTGTTCATCCCCTGATCTGGTGCAAGACGACCATGACAGGGGTGTCGATCCTGATGACAAATCTCGTCCTTTATATGACCGGAAAAAAGCTGTTTTTGGGAAATATCAGAAAAACGACACTGTTCATCGTTTTTGCCGGGATCATGAATTTCTTTTTCACTACGATCTTTACCCCTTCGGTATTTCTTACCACAAGGTCATATGAAGGCAAATGCCTGCTGGCAAATGTCGTGATCCCAGGGGTCTTTTATATCTATATCAGCATTCTCGAGGATACAAAAAACAATGAGAACTGGCTCCTCCTCTTTCTTGTCGCGCTGGGAGCGCCGGTGCTTTCAAGTTCTTCAAACATGCTGCTGCCTGCGATGATTGCGCTGACCATCCTTCCTTTAAGCGTCATAAAAAAGGATCTGACGATAGCGCTGAAGTCCTTTGCGTGCATGATGCCCGGGATCATACTGGTGCTGGTCTATGTTGCCTATGTGAAGGGCATGTTTGTACTACATACTTATCCGGGGTGAGACATGCAGACATTAAATGTAACCGATGCAGGATTTTCATATATCTTTAAATGTGCGGGATATTACGGACAGGGGACTCTGTATCTGCTTCTTTATCTGGCAGCCCTGGTCCTTGTCGCCGTAAAGGGAAAAAAACGGGAAAGGATGATATTTCTGCCCCAGGCGGTACTGGCTTTGCTTACTGTCTTCAATCCCGTATTCCCTGTGCTGCTGGACCGGTTCTTTGATGTGAACAAGGAGTATTACAGGTTTTTCTGGCTGCTTCCCGTCATAACGGCGATATCTTTTGCAGCGGTAAACATCGTTTTTGATCTTTCAAAGAGCATCGTCCGGGGTGTTGTGGCATCCCTGATCCTTATCTGTATCTTTGCGGCAGCCGGCAATTTCATTTATGAGGACGGGTACGGACGAATAGAAAATATCTACCAGATGCCGGGTGAGCTTTTGCAGGTCTGCGATATCATACATGCCGATACAAAGGCCGCATACCCGAAGGCCATGGCGGAATATGATTACAGCATGCAGATAAGACAGTATGACGCATCGATAATACTTGCCTGTGACAGGGAACAGTATATAGACGCGGTCACAAAAGGCGTGGACAGCGATATGATACATTCGGACGAAAACTATGAAAGCCGGCTCCTGGCAGTAGTCGGATGCAGCCTTCGCATAGATGCCGGCGCTTTTCTGGAAGCGCTCGAAAATACCGGGACGGAATATGTGATAGTGACGAAAGAATCGGACATAGCGGAGTTCTGTGAGGAGGCAGGCCTGAAAAAGGCCGGAAGCACAGCAAATCATGCGGTTTATCATTATGAGATGAAAGAGCCGAAGGAGTTTGAACTTGCAGACTACAGGCCTGTCTGGGAAATGCAGGGGTTTGCCAGATGAAGAAACTGACGGTATTCACGCCAACCTACAACAGAAAAAAACTCCTGGCAAGAGTGTACAAAAGCCTTTGCGATCAGACCTGTCCGGACTTTGTCTGGCTCATAGTCGATGACGGCTCCGATGACGGGACGGATGAATATATCAGGGAGATCAAAAAAGAGGGAAAGCTTGACATCAGGTATCACTATCAGGAAAACGGCGGAAAGATGAGAGCCCATAATAAGGGCGTCCTGCTTTGTGAAACACCGCTTTTTGTCTGCCTTGATTCGGACGATCATTTTACAAAAAATGCCGTAAATGATATATTGGGAGCATGGGAAAAGATAGAAGATAACGATGATTTTGCGGGCATAATAGCGCACAAGGGGTCCGATGAGGGACATACTCTCTATGGGCAGCGTTTTCCGGATAACGAGGATACAACATTAAAGAGCCTGTATGAAAGAGGCTTTGGCGGAGAGACGACCCTGTGCATCAGGACAGATCTTTTGAAAAAGAATCTTTTTCCCGAGATACCCGGAGAGAAATATGTTCCGGAGGACTATGTTTACGACAGGATCGACAGGGGCAGGAAATACAGGATCCTCCCAAAGATCCTTACCATATGCGAGATAGTGCGGCATGGATATACCGATGATGTGGAACGGTTAAGACGGGACAACCCGACAGCCTGGCTTTTGTATTACGGACAGAGAGTGCAGAATACCGGCATGTCCGTTCTGCGCATCAAGTATGCCTCGCATTATATCCGGTTTGAGAAAAAAGCATTGAAGCAGTACAGGGTGCTGTATCCCCTGCCTCCGTTTATGAGACTCTTGGGTCTTCCCGGAGCGTTCCTGCTCCTGCTAAAAGGAAAATGTTGATGAGAACAAAGGATGCGCTGAAAAGACTCTACATACTTCTGACGGCAGGGATTCTTATCACGTGCGAGACCGCGCTGGCCCTGTATGTCCTGAACAGATATTACAATTCCCAGTTTCGTACCCAGCTGTATTTCAGGGGTCATGTGCTCATGGCCCTCATCTTTGCGGCACTGATCATCTTTTCCGGAAGGATCTTCGGAGGCCTTCTCGTGGGCTTAAGAAAAGATGCTGAGGTGATTTTTTCCCATTTTTTTACCCTGCTTTTTTCAAACGCGGCATATTATGTGCTGCTGGTGCTGCAGTCCCTGAAGTTTCCGGATGTTCTTCCTCTTGCAAAGATCACCCTTTTGGAGATCGTCTTTTCCATATGCTGGATCGCACTGCTCGGAAAGGGCTACAGGAAGCTCTTCAAGCCCATGGATGTCCTCCTCGTCTATCAGAGAGGCTCCGCAAAGGAACTTACGGAAAGGCTCTCCAGCAGGACTGACAGGCTGAACATCACTGACACTGTCTTTGCGGATGAGGACATGAAGGAAGTAAAGAAAAAGATAGATGCCCATAATACGGTAATGCTGTGGGACATATCCGCATCCAAAAGGAACAGTATCTTCAAGTACTGTTATGAGAATTCCAAGAGGATCTATTCGGCGCCGAACATCTCAGATATCATATTGAACGGCGCGGAGCCTGTAAATCTCTTTGACACGCCTCTTCTTCTGACAGAAGCAAATCCGTTTGAATACGAGGAAAGGGTGATAAAAAGACTTTTTGACATCATTCTTTCTCTTGTACTGATAATACTGATGTCGCCGCTGATGCTCATCACAGCCTGCTGCATAAAGATATCCGACCGCGGCCCCGTTTTTTACAGACAGATCAGATGTACCAAGAATGCCAGGGAATTTACGATGCTCAAATTCAGGAGCATGATAGTTGATGCGGAAAAGAACGGAGTGGCGGTGCTTGCAAAGGAGAAGGATCCGAGGATCACTCCCGTGGGCGCGGTCATCAGAAAGCTGCGTATCGATGAGCTGCCTCAGCTTTTCAATGTTCTGAAGGGTGACATGTCATTTGTCGGTCCCAGACCGGAAAGACCCGAATTCATCAGAAAATACATAGAAGACATGCCGGAATTTTCCTACAGGATGAAGATCAGGGCAGGCATTACCGGGTATGCCCAGCTGTACGGAAAGTACAATACAAAGCCCTATGACAAGCTGAAATTTGACCTGTACTATATGGAGCAGTATTCACTCTGGCTTGATATCAGGCTCATAATACTGACTGTCAAGATACTGTTTATGAAAGAGAGCACGGAAGGAGCAAAAGAAGATGTGCAAGCCTCTGGTATCGATAATAATCCCGGTGTATAATGCGGCGCCCTTCATTCGGGCTGCGGTTTCATCCATTCTTTCACAGGACAGTGACGCCGGATATGAGGTCATTTTCGTAAATGATGCTTCAACGGACAATAGCCTGGAAATTATCGGGGAATTCTGCGAAAGGGAGAATTTCAGTTTTTTTTCCTCAGACGGGCACATAGGCCCCGCAAAGGCCAGAAACAAAGGGATCAGTCTTGCAAAAGGCAGATATATAACATTCCTTGATGCGGATGATATGTGGGAGCCTGAAAAGCTCTCCCTGCAGCTGAAGTTCATGGAGGAAAAAGACTGCGCTTTTTCTTTTACGGGCTATGAATTTGCAGATGAGGAAGGCTTCAGCATAGACAGGATAGTCCGTGTCCCAAAGGAGATGACCTACAAAAAAGCCCTGAAGAACACAACGATTTTTACCAGCACGGTCATGTTTGACACCGAAAAGATATCAAAGGACATGATAATGATGCCGGATGTTGAAAGCGAGGATACCGCGACCTGGTGGAAGATCCTCAGATCGGGGTACAGAGCTTACGGCCTCAACAGGCCGCTGACCCTGTATAGGAGGAGCGCAGGCACCCTTTCTTCAAACAAAAA
The DNA here is from genome assembly GCA_017614155.1 of Lachnospiraceae bacterium. Classification (GTDB taxonomy): domain Bacteria; phylum Bacillota; class Clostridia; order Lachnospirales; family Lachnospiraceae; genus NK4A144. Next base: position 11,622 of record JAGACK010000044.1, on the reverse strand, counting down.
GACTGCCGTGAAGAGGATATGGAATCTGTACAGGAATGTGGAAGGGCTGGGTTTTTTTAAGAGCGCGTACTGCTTTTCATTTTATGCAGTCCATGCCGTAGCCAGGAGGCTGTGATATATGCGAAACAATCTGCAGGTCCTGCTCTCGGTTATGGACAAGCAGGATTCTCTCCATTATGTGGATATGCTGAACATACGCACCGATGTGCTGATCATAAACCAGTGCGGGTATGACAATGAATACGAGCACAGCGGAAGATACGGAAATGTCTATGTCAGGGAGTCGAGAAAAAGGGGACTCTCGGTAAGCCGCAATGAAGCTTTGGATAATGCCCGGACTGACAGGGTGATACTTTGTGACAATGATGTCAGATATGAGGACGATGCGTTTGAACGCATAAATGCGGCATTTGACAGAAATCCCGAAGCGGGAATACTGGTATTTTTTATAGAAAGACCCGAAAGACACAGTCCCGTGCTTAAAAAAGAGGGCCCGCTCGACAGGCTCCATTCCATGAAGATATTCTCACCGGAGATAGCCGTCAGGCGCAGCATCATAGGAGGCCTGCGTTTTGACACGGAATTCGGATCCGGAGCCAGATACAGCATGGGCGAGGAAAATATCTTTCTTTTCAGGGCAATGGAACTGGGGATAAAGACGGTATATGTGCCGGAAAGGATAGCGCATCTTCTGCCCCAGAAGTCAGAGTGGTTCACGGGATACAACAGGGAGTTCTTTTTCAACAGGGGAGCGGGTTACGAGGCCATGGACCAAAGGCTTTCGACGCTGCTGTCCCTTCAGTTCCTGATCAGAAAAAGAAAACTGTACAAAGATGAGATATCCATGAAGGATGCATGGGAGAGCATGATGAGAGGCCGCAGGGAATACAGGGATGAGCACAAAAACGGATGAGTTTGTTCTTTTCATAGCAGGAGATGATTTTTCCGGAACAGGGCCCGCGATAGTCACGGATGCCCTGATAAAACATGCCCCGAAAAACACCCTTCATCTGAAGTCTGTCTCAAAATGGAAAAGGGCCTTTGAACTGCCGGTGAAGCTTTTAAAGAGCGACGCGGTGCTGTTTTCCGGCTTTTCAAAGCAGAACATCTACGGGATGGATCTGTGCAGGATCTTCAAAAAGAAGTCTGCCTATCTCATGCACGGCTGTGTCGAGTACGAAAATGAGATGAACAGGGTGCCCGACAAAAAGATGGCCCTGCTTGAAAGAAAGATGCTGGAAAAAACGGACCGGATCCTTGCGGTATCAAGGCAGTTTGAGGAATGGCTGAAGGAGAATTACCCGCAATATGCGGCAAAGACAGGCCATCTGACAAACGGGGTGGACTGGGATCTGATGCAGGAGGAGATATCAGCCACCGATCGTGACCCCTGCGGGATCATAACCGTGGGCGGAGGCATGCCGAGGAAGGGGATAGTCAATATCTGCAGGGCAGTCGAAAAGCTCACCAAAGAAGGATATCCCGGCTTAACACTGACAGTGTGCGGTGATTATGGCGCAGATACGGAAAAGATAGATTCGTTTCCGTTTGTGAAGAACGAAGGGCTGGTATCGCATGACAGGCTGATGGAGCTCTACAAAAAAAACAGGCTTTTCATACAGAATTCCAGATTTGAGACCTTTGGCCTGGCACCGCTTGAGGCCTTGCTTTCGCAGACCGAGATACTCATATCCGGAAAATGCGGGGCACTGTCCGTCATCAAAAGTTATGAGGACGGTGATATAATAAATGATACGGAAGATATTGACGAGATCGCGCGAAAGATACAGGATCTTCTGACAGAGGAAAACCATGTCAGGCTCCTGTGCGAGCTTGATAAGGAGTCAACCTCATGGCAAAGCAGGGTAAAGCAGCTCATGAAAATAATGAAAGAACTCTGATCCTGCAGGACAGGCTGGCCTTCATACCGCTTGTCCTCATGATGATATTCTATGCGGGAACCTGGAGTTTCCCGTATTTTTACCATATCACGGAAAAGTACAATTCCCTGATCATCTTCATTGCTCTGTTTCTGCTTCTCCTGATAAAGGGAAATATTCTGGACAGGCTCAGAAAAAAGGATATATCCCTGATTCTTACGGGTCTTGCACTTGTTATCGCCTTCGCAAATCTTTTGATCATCGGGTCAAACCTCGGATGCATCCTGATCCTGGCCGATTTTCTCCTGGTTATCTACATAGGAGGCAGGATATCACTTTCGGAATTTCAGATGAAAATGCTCGAGGTGTTCTTTCTTCTGATGTATGCTTCATGGTTTATTTATGACAGGGCATTTTCCTACAATTCAAACACCGGCGCCACCTATACGGTATTTACCCTTTTTGCCGCGCTCATGTTCCTGTCGGGGCTTACCCGAAAGAACATACTGTTCGGATACCTCATCGTTGCGGCCTTCCTGCGCACCTTTACCCTGATACTCTGGCACCTGGCAAGGGGCGCCTTCATGGCTCTGGTGTTTTTCGTGTTCTTTTATTTCCTCTTTCTGTTTTTTGACCCTGCACGGCACAGAAAGAAATATGTCTTTCTTTCCTGTTTTGCGGTCTTTGGATCTCTCCTTTTCGTATGGGCATATGTGATGCTTGCCCGTACGGGATTTAATGCGCAGATGCCGTTTTTTTACAAAAGCATTTTTTCGGGAAGAGAGGACATATGGGCAGAGATATGGGATATGCTCAAGGGACATATCTTTACCGGCATAGGCTCGGGATATGAGCTGAAGTCCTTTTTTGAATACAACATCCACAATGCTATGTACGATATACTGGCAGTCCACGGGATTCTGGTATTTGCGATATCTGCGTTTCTTATAATAAATACGCTGGCATCTGCAGGGAAGAACATAAAACGGGACAGAAAGTCCCTGATTGCGGCAGCGGCGATATTTGCGATCTTTTTTGAATCCTTTATAGATATGGACCTGATGTGGGCTGACTACAGCCCGGTGCTTCTCCTGCTTTTCCTGGAGGTATTTCGTGACAGAGCAGAACAGGAAAACTAAGACGGGCTATCTTTTGTCCAATATGGCGCTTTTCACGGTCAGCAACTTCGTATCAAAGCTGCTGGTATTCCTTCTCGTACCCTTCTATACAAATGTTCTGACCACAGCGCAGTACGGAACAGCTGATGTTTTCCAGTCTGCGCTCCTTCTGTCGGTGCCGCTTTTATCTTTTAATGCGGGCGAGGCGGCGCTCAGGTTCGGGATTGAAAATGCGGACAAAAGGGGAGGGATACTCAAAACCGGCTTAAGGCGAGTCCTTATCTCAGCGGCCGTGGTATTTCTTCTGGGTGCCGCAGCCCTTTTTCTGCCTGTTGACAGAACTCTCAGGGTTTATGCAGCTCTTTTTGCCATGATCTATCTTTGTGACGCGCTTTATGAATTCATGCTGCTTTTCTGTCAGGGATGCGAGAATGTTAAGGTCATGATAACGGGATCCGTATCCTGTACAGCGATCATCATCGCATCAAACATGATAGTTCTCCTTGTGTTTCACATGGGGCTTTACGGTTATCTGTTTTCCCAGATGGCAGCCTTTCTTTTGAGCGCGGTACTGATGTTCTTTCTTGTCGGAGGAGTCGGATACCTCAAAGATGAAGAGGATACAGAGCTTTCAAAAGAGATGTTTTCATACGGCAGGGGGATGCTGCTTTATTCCACTTCCAGCTGGGTCAACAACGCGCTGGACCGTTTTTACATCCTTCTGATGCTTGGCGCATCGTCAAACGGCATTTACGGGGCAGCATACAAGATACCGGCGATCCTTATGGTGTTTCAGAGGATCTTTGCCCAGAGCTTTCAGATGTCGGCTACAAAAAGCTACCGGGAAAAGGACAGCAGGGAATTCTTTTCAAAGCTCTATACTCTCTATAATGCCGTGATGACATCCGGCTGTGCCGTGATCCTGGCGGTTCTGACGCCCCTTGGAGCATTTATGTTCAGAAAGGGCTTTGCATCGGCAGTTTATTATGTGCCGTTCCTTTTGATATCGGTGATCTTTGGCGCGCTGACCGGCTTTCTGGGATCCATCTGCCTGGCCTACAGGGATCCGAAGAGCATGGGCTTTGCCACGGCAGCGGGAGCAGCGCTGAATATGATACTGAACTATGTCCTTATCATGGGTTTCGGCCTCATCGGAGCGGCCGCCGCGACCCTTGCATCATATTTCTGCATGTTTATCATTGCCTTTGTCAGGACAGGAAAGCATGTCAGGCTTCAGATCAGTATAATAAGAGACTGCTGCGTATATCTGCTGATCCTGGCAGAGGGAATCCTGTGCATGAGCAGATCACCATATTATTATGTGTATAATACGATCATAACAATTGTGATACTTCTGATATACTTCAGACAGATAAAGGAAATAATACAGAAAAAGGTAAAAGAACTTTGGAAAAGATAAGAAACAGGGAAGATATCATACTGGCTGGACTTTTCGGTTATCTGCTGCTTTCATCCTTCATAAACCAGAAGGTCTATGATGTGCTGGGAAGATATGCGTCTTTAGCCGTTTTTATTATACTGGCAGCTCTTCTGGTGCCTCACATGAAAGAAATGCTGCAAAACAGGGATGTGAAGGTCATCCTTGCCGGGGCGGCCATGCTGGCAGCGGGTATAAATCTCATCGTCATAGGCTCAAACAAAGGGGCGTTTTTCATACCGGCCGACCTGTGTCTCATCTGTGTGGCATCATTCTATCTGCGTCTTCACGAGAAAACAAAAAAATATACAGCGGCAGCGGGGAGCATCCTTACAATCCTGTGGTACGGATATGTCAGATGGGATTACAACTTCAATATGGCCGGGCTTACCTTCATGCTGTTTATGATGATGGGAGTGACTTATCTGGAATTTCTGAAAAAGGAAAAGAACTATGAGTACCTGACACTGGCGCAGATACTGATGTATGTGACCTCTTTTATATATGCGACGCTCTATCACAGCCGCTGTGCCATGGCGGGCATACTGGTCTTTGGCTTCTGCATAACCATCAGGCGTATTCTTGTATCGGACAGGCTGTTTTTCACGATCCTGCTGGTTCTTACCACGGCAGGAAGCGTTCTGTTCACCATGGTATATGTCATACTGGGGGAAAAAGGGATACAGGGCAGATTTTTGTACAAAGACCTGTTTTCCGGCAGGCATCTGATATGGAAAGAACTGTGGGGAGCATATCTGAATCACCCCATTACGGGCATAGGCTCATCCTACAGGCTGAAAAGCTTTGATATATTTGAGGTACACAACGGAATGCTCGACATACTGACGGTTCACGGTACAATCGTGTTTTTCCTGGTCCTGATTCTGATCTGTGCAGCCATGAACGGCGCACATATGGCAAAAGGGGACAGGAAGATAAAGGGTTTTGCCTTTGCGGCCCTGTTTGCGATGCTTACGGCATCTTTTTTCGAAAACTTCTTTACCGTCCCGCCCTACAGTATATTCTTCTTTATGTTCCTTCTGTTTGGTCAGGGATCATATTCTCAAATTTAGTCAGCGCAGCAAGCCATACGAGGGAAACCTTGCCGATCTCTCCGTTTCTGTGCTTGGCTATGATGATATCGGCGATACCCTTGCGGTCGCTGTCCTCATTGTAGTAATCATCCCTGTAGATGAACATGACAAGATCGGCGTCCTGTTCGATGGCTCCGGATTCACGAAGGTCGGAAAGCTGGGGTCTGTGATCCTGCCTCTGCTCGGGGGCTCTTGAAAGCTGTGAAAGAGCCAGTACCGGGACTTTCAGTTCCCTGGCAAGGGCCTTCAGCGCTCTGGAGATATCCGAGATCTCCTGCTGTCTTGACTGATCGCTCTTTGCTCCCCTGCTGCCGCTCATCAGCTGCAGGTAATCGATGATGATCATGTCGAGTCCGTGTTCTATCTTGAATCTGCGGCATTTTGACCGAAGCTCCGAGACAGTTATGCCCGGGGTGTCATCTATGACAAGGTTTGACTTTCCCACTGTCCCGCCGCTCTCTATGAGGATCTTCCAGTCATCATCAGAAAGATTCCCGTCCCTGATCTTTGAAGAATCCACATGGGAATCCATGGCCAGAAGACGGTTTACCAGCTGCTCCTTTGACATCTCAAGCGAAAAGATAAGGACATTCCTGTTTTTTCTGAAGCAGGCAAACTGGGCTATGTTCAGAACGAAGGCAGTTTTTCCCATGGACGGCCTGGCTGCGATGAGAACAAGATCCGAGGGCTGGAAGCCGGCGGTCATCCTGTCAAGCTCATCAAAGCCGCTGGGAATACCCGTGATATGGCTGTCAGATTTGGAAACCTCCTGTATATGCCGCAGTACTTCTATAACGACATTCTGTATCGGGACAAAGGTTCCGTGTCCTCTGTTCTGTACCAGGTCAAAGATCTTTTTTTCTGTTTCGTTTATCAGATCATCGGTATCTCCCGTGCCGCTGTAGCAGTCGTTTTCTATATCCGCGCAGACCTTTATGACCTTGCGGCGCAGGGCTCTCTCGCGGACCGTGTTGGCATAGTAACGCACATTTGCGGAGGTTGGTACCGAATCTATGATATCTCCGAGGAAGGTCAGGTTGCATACCTCATCCGGGGCATTCTTTTTTCTGAGAACGCTCAGGATAGTCACATCATCCACGGGTTTCTGCTCGTTAAAGAGTTCATTTATGGCCTCAAAGATGAGACCGTAGCGTGAATCATAGAAATCGCTTGATGTCAGCATTTCCGAGGCTGTCATTATAGCATCCTTTGAAAGGAACATGGCGCCTATAACGGAACGCTCCGATTCTGCGGAATGCGGAGGTACGCGCAGTGAAGATCCCGCTTTTTCTAAAGAAGTATCCATCTTATTCTCCAACAACTTCTACTTTCAGATCAGCAGTAACTTCGGGATGGAGCTTTACCGGGACAGTGTAGCTGCCGAGGCTTTTTATCGGATCGGAAAGTATGAGCTTTTTTTTGTCAAGTGAGAGATCGTGCTGTTTTTTGGCCTCATCGGCTATTTCCTTGGTTGATACGGAGCCGAATGCTTTTCCGTCTTTGCCTGCCCTGATGGAGCATTTTACGGTGACGGCCTCGATCTTTTCTTTCATCTCTTTTGCTTCGGCAAGACGAGCTTCTGCCTGTTTGGCCTCGACTGCCTTTCTGACTTTTACATCATTCAGGTTTTTGCTGTCTGCGGGAACCCCGAGCTTTTTTGTGAAAAGGAAGTTCCTGGCATAGCCTTCCTTTACCTCCACAATATCGTCTTTTTTTCCGAGTGATTTAACATCGGCAAGCAGTATTACTTTCATCAGATCGAATCCTCCTGTTCCATTTTTTCAATAGTGTCCTCAAGGAGCTTTGCGGCGTCTTCAATTGATATATCCGAAAGCTGGGTCCCGGCTATGTTCATATGTCCGCCGCCGCCGAGCCGTTCCATTATCATCTGGACATTTACTTCATCTATGGATCTGGCTGAGATGTAGATCCTGCCCTGATACTGTGTCAGGACAAAGGAAGCAGTTACATGATTGATATTCAGCAGTTCATTTGCTGCCTGTGCTCCCACAACGGTGGGAGAGTCAAGTCCCTGCGCGGGGCAGATCGCGATGGCATATTTCCCCCGGAAGAGGTGCGCATTCTTGACCACCTCGGCTCTTGCCTTGTAGTCTTTCAGTTCGTTCCTGAAAAGCTTTCTGACCCTGGTGATATCGGCTCCGTTCCTTCGCAGGAAGGCTGCGGCCTCAAAGGTTCTCACTCCGGTCTTTGACATGAAGTTGTTCGTATCTATCATGATACCGGCATATATGGTATCTGCTTCGATGTTTTTGATCCTCTTCCCGTCGAGGATGTACTGAAGGATCTCCGCTATCATCTCGCAGGCGCTGGACGCATAAGGCTCTATATAGGACAGGGTGGCGTTTTCTATTGTTTCGTTGCCCTGTCTGTGGTGGTCGAGCACGACTATGGTTCCGCATTTTGAAAGGAGTTCCGGACATTCGGTAATGGAAGGCTTGTTAGTGTCCACGACAACCAGTACCGAAGACTGGTCCGACAGCTGTATGGCATCGGAGCTTGAAACAAAGAAATCCGGCTCATAGTCCTCATCATTTATCAAAGCGTCCACAAAAGGCCTGATTGAAGGCGTCACATTGTTTATGACTATGTGGCACTTTTTGTCAAACTGCCTGACTGCCCTGTATACTCCGATCGCCGCGCCAAAGGAGTCGATGTCCGTGTTCTCATGGCCCATGACAAAGATTCTTTCATGGGATTCTATGATCTCCCTGAGAGCATGGGCTTTTACTCTTGCTTTTACGCGGGTAGACTTTTCAAGCTGCAGGCTCTTGCCTCCAAAATAGGTTGTCTCATGGGGATCTTTGATGACGACCTGATCTCCGCCGCGTCCCAGAGCCAGATCGATAGCTCTCCTTGCCAGCTGCTCGCTTTCGGGAAGACAGGATGCGCCTATGCCAAAGCCCATGGACAGTGTGACAGACATCTCATTTCCGACCTTTACCGTCTTGACATCCTCCAGGATATCAAATCTGTTTTCACACAGCTTATCAAAGGATCTCTTCGTCATGGAGATGAAAAACTTGTCCTTTTCAAAGCTCTTTACGACGGCATCATAGGATGAGAAATACTTTTTGATCTTTCTGTCTATGAGGGCGGACAGGAGAGATCTCCTGACATCCTCCACATTTTCCATGACCTCATAGTAGTTGTCCATGTAGATATAACCGCTTACCGGCTTTTCTTCTTCGTTCTGTCTGATGATCCGGTTCATATCGGTCTCGTCAAAAAGCAGGACGGTGATCAGCTGTCCGGAGAAATTATCGCTGTTTATGATCTGGCTTTCCCGGACCATGTTATCGAGAGGTATCCTCTGCAGGCAGGTGTGATAGTATCTGTCATCCATGGAAAAATCCACATCGCAGGCATCGTCCGCCTCGGGAAAGGAATCCTTTGTGATGGGAGGAATGTAACTGGCTATGGATTTTCCGAAAAGATCCGACTTTCCGAGCACTGCCTTGAATTCTTTATTAGCCCATATGAAACGCGCATCGTCGTCGAGGATGGCATAAGGGAGAGGGAGGCCTTTCAGCAGCTCTTTCTGTACCTGACCATATTCCACGGCGAAATTTACCATGTCTGTTGTAATGGCTTTTTTGTTCGCGAATCTGACCATCAGCGCTATGATGATCTGCACTGCCGCAAAAACTGATGCAATCAGGGCGGCCTTCCTGTTTATGAAAAAGAGGATGCAGCAAAGAACGATCACGAGGATCGAGAGGATCAGGGGCCAGAAGATGTAGAGCCGAAGCTGTCTTCTGTAATCTATTCGGGAATCTTCATTCATATACGGATAACCTCAATAGAACTCATACGCCACATTCAGGCTGTTGAAATAGTCTTTTTCGTAGTACATATCGGTCTTTGTATCCACAAGTTTTCCGTAACCGTCATACATGGGGTGGACCATTATCTCAGCCAGGCAGTTTTCCGGGAGATTATCATGACACATTGAATAATCTTTGAAAGACCCGAAATAATCTGTTGTAAATACGCCCGAGCGTGAAAGAGATCTGTTGTATCTTTTTTTGTAAAGGGCTTTCAGAAAGGACATCCTGTCATACATATTGCGTGACAGCCTGACCGATCTGATGCCGTATTTTTTTATCAGAGGCGACAGTACTTTGTATACTGAAGCATTTGTATGTACATGGTGATGGGAATCGAGGTGATGATCGGGGAGGCCATAGCGCACATATTTTATCAGCTGGGCCTCTATCTCTTTTCCCATTACATTGCTTTCTTCTTTAGTCAGACGGAGCCTGGTGGCCGTATTCTTCTGAAAGGCCGCGTTAAACATCCCGTCTTTGTCACAAAATACCTCAAAATGCCGTATGTCATCAGTCAAAGGCTGTCCTGAAGTCAGGTTCAGGTGTATCCCTACTCTTTCATCGAAGCCTCTTTCCTTTGCGAGGCAGACTGCCTCATCACAGAACGGCATGTTGACCATCAGGGTGGTCGAGGTGATCATATAATTTGAAAAACATTCGCAGACGGCCCGGTTCACATCCGGGCTTATCCCGAAGTCATCGGCATTTATTATGAGACTGTGCATGTTTGGTTTTAGTGTTATTCGGGCTGCCCCGATTTGACAGGACAGCCCAAAAAATAAGTTCGTATTTTATTCTACAACATAAGGCAGAAGCGCAAGATGCCTGGCTCTTTTGATAGCTGTTGTCAGCTCTCTCTGGTGCTTTGCACAGGTTCCGGTTATCCTTCTCGGAAGGATCTTTCCTCTCTCAGAGATGTATCTTTTGAGCTTCAGGACATCCTTGTAATCGATGTCTCCTTCCTTGCCGCAAAAAACACAAACCTTCTTCCTTCTGTGCATGCCGCCTCTCCTGCGGTTTGAAAAATCCGGACGGTCGCCGCCCGTTCTGTTCATATATGGCATGATCTTTTCTCCTTTTTTAGTTGAATGGCAGATCCTCGTCGATCTCGTCGGGAACATTCATGAAGCCATCGTCAGCTCCGGAGCGAGAGCTGTTTCCTTCGGAACCGCCGCCTGATTCGGAGGCGCTCTGTGAGGATTTGCTCTCAGCAAACTCAATCTCGTCGACTACAACATCGGTAGTGTATACCGTCTGGCCTTCCTTGTTTGTGTACCGACCGGTCTGGATGCGGCCCGATAACACAAATTTGGTGCCCTTGTGGGCATATTTCTCAACGAATTCACCCTGCTTGCCGAATGCTACACAGCTGATGAAGTCTGCAGTCTGATCATCGCCGCCTTCCGACTGCCTGCGGAATCTCCTGTCAACTGCCAGTGTGAACCTGGCTACAGCAAGGGGTGTCTCTCCCTGTGAATACCTGACTGAAGGATCTTTTGTAAGGCGCCCCATTAATACAACTTTGTTCATATATTTGCCCTACTTTCTTTAATAAAACCGGTTTATGCTTCTCCTTCTTCTGAGGGTGAAGCTGTTTCTGTTTCAGCCGGCGCCGGATCTTCTGCTTTTGAAGCATCGACATTTTCCGCATTTTCGCCATCAGCATCGAATTTCTTTTCGTCATGTTTTACGACGAGTTCTTTTTCATCCGATACGATGAGATATCTGTGGATGTTGTCCATGATACGGATACGCTGTTCGATCTCTGCAGGAGCCTCGGGTTCTGCCTGGAATTTAATGAAGAGATACCATCCTTCTTTGGTCTTTTCAACCTCATAGGCATATCTCTTTTTTCCCCAGTCGTCTACCGAGGTGATGCTGCCGCCAAAACGCTCGATGAGTGCCTTGACTTTGTCGACCACAGCGTTTTTGTCGCCTTCTTCAAGCTTTCCGTTTACGGCAACGGCCAACTCGTACTTGTTCATCTCTTTACCTCCTTATGGTCTTTTTGGCCCGCGATCTCTTTGTCGCGAGCAAGGCGGATATATCACGAATGAACATCTTATCACAAACAATCAACCTTGGCAAGTTTATATTTCCGGCGATAGAGTAAACTTGTTGTCAGTTGGAAAAGAGTAGAGATGCTCCAAGAATTATGATTTTGCCTAAATTGGATACCTCATTTTAATTCATTCTTCTCCGGCTGTCAAAAAGGAAGCCTTGCTACGCAAGCCTTTTATAAGG
>JAGACK010000043.1 GCA_017614155.1 Lachnospiraceae bacterium | reverse complement strand
TTTCACCTCTTTCATAAATATAACTCACGAGGAACTCACGACTTAATTTTAGTCGTGAGACAGTCGTGAGTCAAGATGGTTTTATAGTGCATCATTCTATAGTTCCATCTCATGTTTCTTATGTTTTTCTAACTCTTTGTTTTTTGTAATCTTACAAAGAAAACTCCAAAGCCCGGCAAAACTCCTGTGGCAGATGCCCATTCGGAAACATCTCCGAAGACGAAACGTAAATGTAAGCCCAAAAGCAAATAAGGAAACGACAAAAGAGCCGTAGCAAATGTAATAAATACATTCACTACGGCTCAATTTATTCACCGTATATAACCTCTGAATTATTCTTCCAAAATGACTTTTTTCAGGTCTATATTGTCATTTTATTGTCACGGAAGAATTGTACTGTTCTCAGTTCCGCATAAATACAGCATTTCCAAGAATATGTACATTATTCCATCTCGATCGTTCCCATGGGCTTTGATGTGACATCATAGAGAACCCTGGTGATGCCGTTCACTTCTTTTGTGATCCTTGCGGAGATCCTTTCAAGGAACTCCCAGTCAAGCCTTTCGATCGTGGCAGTCATGGCATCCTTTGTGTTGACCGCTCTTATTATGCAGGTCCACTCGTATGCCCTCTTTCCATCCTTCACTCCCGTGACCTTCAGATCCGGCACTATCGTGAAATACTGCCATACCTTCTTTGAAAGCCCGGCCTTTTCAAACTCCTCGCGCAGGATCGCATCTGACTCACGGAGCGCCTCGAGCCTGTCCCTTGTGATGGCGCCGAGACATCTGACACCGAGTCCCGGTCCCGGGAACGGCTGACGGTTCACCATCGAATCGGGAAGTCCGAGCGCTGTACCGACTACCCTGACCTCATCCTTGAAAAGGAGCTTCACCGGCTCAACCAGCTCCATATTCATCCTTTCGGGAAGGCCTCCGACATTGTGGTGAGCCTTTATCCCGTCCTTGCTCTCAAGGATATCCGGGTAGATTGTTCCCTGACCCAGAAACCTCATGTCCGCAAGACGCGCTGCTTCCTCGTCAAATACCTCAATGAACTCTGCTCCTATTATCTTTCTCTTTGTCTCGGGATCCGAAACGCCTTCAAGCTTGTCGAGAAATCTGTCAACGGCATCCACATAGATCAGGTTCGCCTTCAGCTGCTCCCTGAACACCTCGATGACCTGCTCGCTCTCTCCCTTTCTCATCAGTCCGTGATTTACATGGATACAGGTAAGCTGCGATCCCACTGCCTTTATCAGAAGGGCAGCCACGACCGACGAATCGACTCCGCCCGAAAGCGCCAGGAGCACATTTCCGTCCCCTATCTGCTTTTTGGCAAGCTCTACCTGCGCCTCGATAAAGGCCTCTGCCTGCTCTTTTGTTTCGATCCTCGGCATATCGTCGGGACGGACATCCCCTGTCACCATGTATTTTTCTTTCAGATCCGACACTTTAAATCATCCTCCTTTTTTATTATCCGACCCGGCATATCCGGATCAATATGTCTTTCCGTTCTTTCGCGTAAACTTGACCGGCTTGAAGTCCTTGTCAAAAACCTCCGAATACTGCGCCACCTCGTTCCACATCGGGATCGTCAGTTCTGACAGCAGCGTATATTTCTTTCCTGTTGTCTTGATATTCTGAAGCCTGCAATAAACAGCCTCCGGCGGGATATAGAGTTTTTCCGTTGTCTCCTTTTTGACATTCGGATCAAATTTACTGACATCCGGCGTGCCCATTTTGTAGCCGCCGCTGTTATCACCGCCTTCGATCTGCAGCGCCTTTGCGGGATTCAGATCACCCCAGACCCCGTTGAAGACCGCCTTTGATGTCCCAAGGTAATTCCCCCTGTTGTCATACACTCCGAAATCACCCGTAAGCAGCTCCAGCACATACTGGGCGTTCATGGTGTTGAGCTCCGGCTTTGTAAACTTCCCTACCCTGTAGGGCACTCCTGCCTTGCCCGTAGTCGCGTCTCTTGCCTCAACCGCCGAATCGCCCTGTTTTTTTATGTATTTCCAATGGGAATAAGTACTCACATACGGCGTGTACGGTCTGATGGCCGTGGTGTTTTCCGCCGCAAAAGCAGTGTCGCTCTTTTGTATAATAAAAACAGCGGCCACGGCAAAGACCGCTACCGCTAACAATATACTCTTGAGAAAAAGATTCTTCTTCATGTCATCACACCTGCCGGGTTCCGGCAAAGATAAATAAAAACCTACCATGAAAAGAGTAACACAAAACGCCCTGTCTTTCAAGAAAGGCCGAAGGAAGCGCTTTCCTCACTCCTCTGCCTCCGCTTTGATCCTCTTCATATGTTCCTTTATCTTCTTTTCATAGCCGTTGTCGGAGATATGATAAAACTCCCTTCCCGAAAGCTCATAGGGAAGATACTGTTGGTTGACATAATTATTCTTATAGTCGTGCGAATACTTGTAGCCGGCTCCGTGGCCGAGCTTTGCCGCGCTTTTGTAATGCGCATCCTGAAGATGCGTGGGGATGGTAATGTTCGGCGTCTCCTGTACCGCGCGGTTCGCCTCAAATATGGCCTCGACTGCCGAATTGCTCTTGGGCGCCGTAGCTATATAGGCCGCTGCCTGTGACAGTATGATCTGGGACTCGGGCATGCCTATGCGCTCAACCGCAAGAAAGGCCGAAACCGCCACCTGAAGTGCCTGGGGATCGGCATTGCCGACATCCTCGGATGCGCAGATCACCATCCTTCGCGCTATGAACTTGATATCCTCGCCCGCGTTCAGCATCTTCGCAAGATAGAACACAGCCGCGTCAGGATCCGAGCCTCTCATCGATTTAATAAAAGCGGAGATAGTATCGTAGTGATTATCCCCGTCTTTGTCATATTTTACGACTCTTTTCTGAATGCACTGCTGTGCGACCTCTGTCGTGATCCTTATCTTTCCGTCTTCGCCGCGTTCGGTCGTCATCACGCCAAGCTCCACGGCATTCAGGGCCGCTCTCGCATCGCCGTCACAGATATCGGCAAGGAAATCGGCCGCTTCATCATCTATCACCGCATCGTAGGCGCCCAGGCCTTTTTCCCTGTCGGTGACCGCTCTTATTATGAGCTTCTTGATATCAGCGGGTGTCAGAGGGCGCAGCTCGAAGATGCGGGACCTCGAGATCAGAGCCCCGTTCACCTCAAAATAAGGATTTTCGGTAGTCGCTCCTATGAGGATCACCGTGCCGTCCTCCACAAAAGGAAGCAGATAATCCTGCTGTCCTTTGTTGAATCGGTGTATCTCATCGATAAAGAGGATGGTCTTTTTCCCATACATACCGAGATTTTCTCCGGCCTTCTTTACCACCTCCTCCATGTCCTTCTTTCCCGCAATGGTGGCGTTCAGCTGGACAAAATCCGCTTTCGTGGTCTTTGCGATGACCTTTGCGATAGTGGTCTTGCCGGTACCGGGCGGGCCGTAGAGAATGATCGAGGACAGCTTGTCCGCCCTGATGGCGCGGTACAAAAGCGTGTCCTTTCCCACGATATGCTCCTGCCCCACGATCTCATCCAGCGTCTCGGGTCTCAGCCTTGCGGCCAGCGGAGCCTCCGTCTTCAGTTTGTTTTCCTTCATGTATTCAAAAAGATCCATAATAAAAAAAGAAAATGGGAGACAGGGAGACAGGGGGACGGTCCTTTTGTCTCCTTAAAATGTTTCAGATAACCGATCAAACAGTGAAAAAGGAGACAAAAGGACCGTCCCCCTGTCTCCCCTGTCTCCCTGTTCCATTTAAATTTACTTTACTTTGCTCTGTCCCTTCATGTTCTTGATGGGTATGTTCGCGCACAGCGCAGGCGAGGATTTGTCCGCTCCTTCTTCATTTTCCACCTGCGTGATCCTGATATCCAGGCCTTCCTTGTCGATCTCAACATACTTTGAGAGGACCTCTATGATATCATTCTTGATCTTTTCCATGATCTCAGGCGAGCATGATGACCTGTCGGATACAAGTACCAGCTTGAGCCTGTCCTTTGCCACATCCGATGAGCCCTTTTTCTTAAACAGATCCGAAAACTTCATCTTCCCACCTCCTATTTACCAAAGAGCCTTGCGAAAAAGCCCTTCTTGTTGAGATCAAGGAAGCTTACATCCTCACCCATTATCCTGTGACAAATGTTCATGTAAGCCTGACCTGCAAGCGAGTCATCACCCGCCAGCGGCTCGCCGTTATTGGTCGCTATGACTATGTTCTCATCATCGGGAACTATGCCGATGAGTCCGATCTCGAGGACCTCGACTACATCATCAGCCGACATCATGTTTCCCTGCTTGACCATATCCTGCCTTAAGCGGTTCACGATGAGCTTCGTATCAGACATCTCGTTTGCCTCAAGCAGTCCTATGATCCTGTCGGCATCCCTTACGGCCGAAACTTCAGGAGTTGTCACTATGAGAGCCCTGTCGGCGCCTGCTATGGCATTCTTGAAGCCCTGCTCTATGCCTGCCGGGCAATCCATGAAGACATAATCAAAATCTTTTTTGAGTTCTTTAGCCAGCTCCTTCATCTGATCCGGAGTCACGCTGGTCTTGTCCCTTGTCTGTGCTGCCGGAAGCAGGTAAAGTCCCTCTGTCTTCTTGCTCTTTATCAGCGCCTGCTTGGGCTTGCAGTTTTCCTCTACAACATCAACCAGGTTGTAGACTATCCTGTTCTCAAGTCCAAGGACTACATCCAGATTCCTGAGACCTATATCCGTATCCACTAAAACGACCTTCTTGCCGAGCTTTGCAAGACCGGTCCCGATATTGGCGGTAGTCGTGGTCTTTCCCACTCCGCCCTTTCCGGATGTGATGACTATTACTTCTCCCATTAATTTAACCTCCGTTACACATCATGCGGCGTATGCTCTTTTAGGTTCCGCATGATCGTTCTATATTATTTCCCAAAGCAGGACTGAACGCGTTATGACTTTATGACGCTGATACCGGTCATCTGGTAAGTCCGGGTTTCTTCCTGCTCCTGGCCTTCTTTTCAGCCTTTACCCTTTTCTTTCTTTCAGCCTCGGACTCTTCCTGCACCGGCGCTTTCTTTGCCGGTACCTTTCCCTCAGCTTCCTTTGCAGGTGTCTCCTTTGCTGCTTTCTCTGCCGTCTTTTCCTTTGCGACTTCTTTTTCCGGAGCCTTCTTTGCCGGTTCCTCTTTTACGGGTTTTTCCGCCGGCGCCTTATCTGCCTCTTCCTGCTGCACGCCATCCTGCTGTGAACTCTTTTGTTCTGCTGCCTCAGCCTGTACCGGGATATCCTCGGTATCGTAATCGCCCTGGCCCGTGAAATCTATCTCAGGCTCCGGATCCTCATCGGAAAGAATCGTATCCATCGCTGCGCTCTGTTCCATGGCTGCGAGTATTCCGGCCGTATCCTCTTCCATCAGGGGGCCTGTCACTTTTTTTGCCTTGCTGAAAAATGTCGATGCCTTGATGAATGTGCTGTCAAAATCCTGTATGACTATATGTCCGTCAACGATGGATGCGACCTCGGGTATCACCTCATCCTTCGGCCTCATGAAGCCTCTTCGCTTTTTTCCGGTCTTTTCCTGCGAGATTGCGATGGCATCGCTGATCCTGACCTGCATGGGATCCATGTTAAAGGCCATAATAAAAGCCTCCGCATCTCCGTAAGCTCCGGCATCCGCAGTCCCCTGAAGCGATCCCATCACGAAAATGGATCCGCCTGCAGTGACAGTGGCTCCCGGCTTGACATCACCAAGGATCATCACGCTGCCCAGCGCCTCTATATCATTGCCGCCCCTAAGCGTCCCTTTGTGAACCTGGATGTTCATGGGATCAAGCGCGGCCGTGAGCTGGCCTATCGCCTTCAAAAGAACCGCATTGTCCTTTCGAAGCCTTGCGATCTCTATCTCGTGCCTGGGATCATCCCCCAATATTTCCTGGAATTTATCCTCGAGCACCCTGTCCTGGACCATGATGGTATCGACCTTGAGTCTTGTATTATTTACCAGAAGCTCAAGTATCTGTCCGGCCTCATAATCGTCGACATCCCTTCCCTCGATGGAAAGGATCATGTGCTTGTTCCCGAAAAATGAAGCGCTCTCTTTGAACTTTTTTTCAATATCCGGCAGGAGTTTTTCGAAATCTCCCTCATCGGAAAGCTTGAGGATGATCCCGGATTTGACTCCCTTTAAACTGACAGCCTGATTCATCTGTGTCCTCTCTGTATAAGCAAACATAAAAACACCTATGAATTATGCCACTTTTTCCTATGTTATGTCAAGCGTGAAACGGATGTTATTCTTTTGAATATATTGTATAAATCCGTATGCTCACTTCGATTGCATATCAATTGTTATTATTGTATACTTTCATATATGATTTATATAGACTCAGTCAGTTTTTGCTCGTTGATTTTTCCCGCCTATGATACTAAGAAAGTGCGCAGATTTACTGATAAGTCACGGGACCGGTCTCCAATCGCATCCGTGCTTATCTCGACCTCACGCGTACATCCGTGTACGCGTGTCCCTGTTTTTTAAGCACTTTCTAAGTATCAGGACGGCGTGAAAAAGAACGTCGCAAAAAGCTGACTGAGTCGTGATAATACACATAAAAGGAGAAGGATTTTGGACAAGCTCGCTGTTTTGTTTCCCGGGATCGGATATACGAATGACAGGCCGCTGCTGTACTACAGCGCCTATGTTGCACGCCACAAGGGCTATGAGGTAAAGAAGCTGGAGTTTAAGGATCTCCCGGACGGCGTGTTCAACGACGAAAAAAAGATCATGCGCTGCTTTGAGCTTTCCCTGGATCAGGCAGGACAGGCCCTGTCACAGATCGACTTCTCCGGATATGCCGATGTGATCTTCATCTCAAAAAGCCTCGGGACGGCAGTAGCCGCAGTCTATGCTTCAAAGCACAACATAGACGTACGGCACATCTGGTATACTCCTTTAGACAAGTCTCTGTCACTTGCAAAGCCCGGAACAGGCATTGCCTTCCACGGAACGAGCGACCCCTGGGCGGATACGAATGTCCTGAATGATGTCTGCGCCAAACGGAACATCCCTCTGCATATAATAGAAAATGCCAACCACTCTCTCGAGACCGGCGATCTTGCAGCCGATCTTTCGATCCTGGATGGCATTCTTTCAGTCATAAGCGATTATATCGGATACTGACCGGCCCTATGCCAGATCCCTGCTGGGACAGGTACATGTGGCAAGCAGTCTTCCGCAGCGCGGGCAGAATTTCCTGTACACGGGGCTTCCCGAAGAGAATCCTCCGGAAGCCTCATGCAGGTTTTCTTCGTTAAGTTCCAGATTTTCCTCGGTCAGTTCCATGTTCTCTTCGTCGATCCCGGTATCATTCATTTTTTCTTCATCATACATAAACGTGTTTTCTCCTTATTGTGCTTATATGTCATGTTTCAGCAAATCTGATGCTGATAAATACTGGCTCCTACGCATAAGGCTTCGGACATTTGCAAAAAGCATACATTTTCCCGCATTTGGGGCAGGTGGAGCTGCCACTGGGGCCGGAGCCTGAGCTGCCGTGAAAAACAAAATCCGGATTAAACCCGCCGGCTGCCTCATTCAGATTTTCTTCTGTAAGCTCCATGTTTTCCTCATTAATCTCCGGTTCATTCACATTTTTTTCAGCATTCATATTCGTATTTTCTCCTTATCGTCTTTATGGTCTTACAGCGGCCGAGAACGGTAACATGTGCAATAAGCAAGCAATCTTTCGCATCTGGGGCAGAAAGAACTCTTATTAATTCCGCCGGCAGCCTCATTCAGATTTTCTTCTGTAAGCTCCATGTTTTCCTCATTAATCTCCGGTTCATTCATTTTTTTCGTATCATCCATAACTGTTCTCCTTCCTGTTCATCCCGATATAGTATCATGACCCTGATATCTTATTATACGATGCCAATCGGAAAAGGGCTAAACATCACCCCATCGATGTTCCGCTGTTGTACATTGCCGCATAGAGGCCGCGTTTTGCCAGAAGTTCCTCGTGGCTTCCGACTTCCTTTATGTCCCCGTCCACCATGAAGATTATCTTGTCGGCGTTTCTGATGGTATAGAGCCTGTGGGCTATGATAAAGCTCGTGCGGCCCTCCATCATCCTTTCCATGGCCTGCGTGATCAGTGCTTCGGTCTTTGTATCAACCTGCGAAGTAGCTTCATCAAGGATCAGTATCTTCGGATCCGAGATCACTGCCCTTGCTATGGCTATAAGCTGCTTTTCACCCGCAGACAGCGCGGAGTTTTCTTCACTTATCCTGGTATCATATCCGTCCGGGAGCTTTTCTATGAAAGAATCGCACTGCACCATCCTGGCCGCTTTTATTATCTCCTCCCTGGTGGCGCCCTTTTTGCCGTAGCCGATATTGTCCGCTACTGTCCCGTCAAATATCCAGGTATCCTGAAGCACCATGCCGAAGGTGCTCCGAAGCTCGGATTTGAGGACTTCATCGGCCGGGATGCCGTCAACGAGTATCTTTCCGTCCCATATCTCATAGAAACGCATCAGCAGGTTTATCAGCGTGGTCTTTCCGGCGCCCGACGGGCCTACGATCGCCATTGTCTGTCCCGGCGAAGCCGTAAAGGAAACATCGTTCATGAGCTGCTTGTCTGCAAGATAGCCGAATTTCACATGAGAGAAAGTGACCTCTCCCTTTACATTTTCCGGCACAATCTTCTGCGAAGGGTTCTCGGCAGGTTCTTCTTCCTCATCAATCAGCTCATAAACCCTCTCAGCCGCCGTAAGCCCTGTCTGTATGTTGTTCATCGATGAAGACAGCGAAGAGAGCGGCGAACCGATCATGTTGCCAAAGAAGATGAAGGCCTGGAATTCGCCAAGCGTCAGCTTTTTATTAAGCAGCATGATGCCTCCGATGATGCACAGGCACACATAGGCCACATTATTGACCATGACCGAAAGCGGGATCACAAACCCCGACAGGAAACGGCTCTTCACATAGGTATCATAAAAGCGTTTGTTCTTTGACTTAAAATCGCCGGTCTTTTCCTCCTCACACCCGTAAGCCTTGATGAGCATATGGTTGGAATAGGAATCGCTGACCAGCGCGTTCAGGTCGCCCATGGTCTGATTCTGCTGCCTGAAAAGCTTATTTGTAGTCTTTACCACAAGCGCCGTAAGCGAAAAACCCAGAGGAAGCACGATCAGGTAGATGAGCGCCAGCTTATAGTTGGTCACCAGCATCATTATAATAAGACCGACTACCAGTATGAGCTGTCCTATCAGGTTCGAGGCCGTGGATTCAAGCGAATTTGACATGGATACCATGTCGTTGGTGACCCTTGAAAGCGTATCTCCGACCGGATGCGTGTCAAGGAAACCCATGGTAACATGGTTCAGCTTCTGCTGTGCCCGGTTTCTGAGTTTCTTTGCAAGTTTCTGGGATATCCTGACCATACTGCGGTTTACGACACCGTCCACACCGTATCCGATCAGGAACAAAAACGCGAGGAGCACACACCTTGAAGCTATGTAGCCCGTATCGAAATCTCCGGTTTCGGCCGAAGCTGCGAGCGCATCGGTTATGCGTCCGGAAAGACGCGGCGCTATGGACAGACACAGCTTTGCGATGCCTATGATCACTATCAGGCCGGCAAACACTGCCCTGTCGCGTCCTGTCACATCAGATGCTATACGGCGGATCACGCCTTTTTTCTTCGTGTTTTTTGCCATCTCAACCCTCTTATATCTTAATAAAATACTTTATGCATCGTGTGATGCAGCATAATTCTGGGTTTCGTATATCTCCCTGTATTCGCTGCAGGATTTCAGGAGTTCCTCATGTCTTCCCATGCCGGCTATCTTTCCCCTGTCAAGCACAATGATCTGATCGGCATCCATGATAGTTGAGACCTTCTGCGCCACCATCAGAACGGTTTTACCTTCAAGCATCCTGTTGATGCTCTCCCTTGCCTTCTTTTCGGTAGCCGCATCCAGCGCCGAGAAGGTGTCGTCAAAGATATAGATGCCGGCATCCCTTGCAACCGTCCTTGCAAGCGAAAGCCTCTGCCTCTGACCGCCGGAGATGTTCGTGCCGCCCTGGGCCATTACCGTATCTATTCCGTCAGGCATCTTTTCGAGCACCTCGTCAAAGCAGGCCGCCCTGCAGGCTTCCATTATCCTTTCTTCGCTCATGCCCCGGTCGTACATGGTTATATTATTCCTTGCCGTATCCTGGAAAACGGACGCCTTCTGGGTCGCATAGGACAGATTCTTCCTGTAGTCCTTCAGATCCATATCCCTTAAAGATACTCCGTCCACCCTGATATCTCCAAAGGTCGGAGTGTACAAGCCCATGATGAGGTTCATGATCGTCGTCTTGCCGCTTCCGGTAGTCCCGATAAAGGCAGTCGTTTTTCCGGCCTTTGCCGTAAAGGATACATTTGCGATGACTTCAACCGCGCCGGCATATCCGAAGATGACATTTTCAAACACTATCTCCCCGGCATCGGTATGAAATCCCTTTACAACATCGGGCTTCACATTCTCAGCCGCAGCATCGGCGCTTAGCAGCTCGTCTATTCGCCGGCATCCGACAGATACCTTCGGGATCAGATTGACCAGCACCGGCACCACTCCGAGACTTGTAATAAAATAGCCCAGATACTGGAACACGAGCAGCAGATCGCTTATCTTCGCCATCCCTGCCCGAAGCTGTGAAGAAGCTGCCAGATAGATGATCACGACCGCCCAGTTCATGAGGATCAGTGAAAGCGGTGACAGAAAATTGATCCTGTCGTTTGCCTTTATCGCAGTATCAAATATCTCCTCATTTGCCTCTCCCGTCCTTTCCGCCTCGAGATCTTCGTTGACAAAAGCACGGATCGGCCTGACGCCCGTGATCTTTTCACGCATCAGCATATTGAACCTGTCAGTCTTTACCTGGAGCAGCTCAAAAAGAGGCTTTGAACGGATCCCCAGATAAACAAGGACAAAGACCGTCAGCGCAAAAAATGCAAGAAGGATGAGAAAGATGACCCTGTTCATCGCAAAGATCAGGATCAGCATGCAGATGATGATGATGGGCACCATGAGGCTGGTCCTCATCATATTGATGAGCAGGATCTGTATCTGAGTGGCATCGGTGATCGTCCTCATCTGCAGGGTAGACTCTCCGAACTTTGACATCTCCTGGGGCGAAAGCCTCAGCACCTTGTCATAGCAGTCTTCCCTTACACGGCATGTAACATAGGCCACTATCTTCGCACTGAAGTATGATGCGGCCACTGTGCATAGACCGACCAGGAGAGTGTAAATCAGCATACGTAAACCCGACTGGTATATATATGCCATGTCCTGTCTTCCGACGCCGTTTTCGATGATGTTCTTCATCTCCCTCATCAAAAACACAGTCTGTATCACTATCTGCAGCGCCACGAAAAAAATATTCAGAAAGAGAATGCTTTTCTTCTCTTTCAGGTATCTCCAATAAAACTTGACCATTTCCTTTATCCTTTGCTGTTCCTGCCGGTTATCGCATTTATCACGGCGCGTCTGTTATGTTTTCTGATATCCTTTGGTGATTTGTAGATACTGGTCTCCATCGCCCTCTTTTCCATGATGTCTTCAAAGAGCTTTGTCAGATATTCCATGTTCACATCCCATCCGTTGTTTTTTTTCATCATGGCAAAGATCTTGTTTTTGGAAGCAAGTTCATCGTTGTACTCGCTTAAGGGATAGGTCGTGAAAAACGAATAATTCTCATCTGTATGGGTAACAAGGGGAATGATATCCGCCTTTTCCACTGTGATCTTTCCGTTTTCCTTCACAACAGACACATCCGCCATCCCGCCCAGCATGGTTCCCTGATTAATCTGGCACGAGACAAAATTACCCAGCGAATACAGACAGGGCACTTCCCTTCCGTCAGCCGACACGATAGTCTCCCTGTACTGCAGTACATGCGGGTGTGTACCTATGATGATATCCGCGCCCGCATCCGCAAAAAAACGCGCCCATTCCTTCTGGGCCGGGATCGGCTCATACAGGTATTCGCAGCCCCAGTGCGGAAATACAGCGACCACATCAGCCATTTCCCCTGCCTGTCTTATCTGCCGCGTTATCCTTCCTTTGGACCAGGGCTTCATCACATCCACGCAATAAGGATGCAGCGGAGGTATGATATGGTAATTCAATGGACCGGTGTAATTTAAGATGGCGACTCTGATCCCGTTTCTGTCGATCACACGGATCCTGTCGGCGTCCTTTTTATCCGTATGCACACCGGCAAAAACGATGCTGTCATCGCTCTTTTCCCAAAAGTCCACGGTATCCTTTATGGCAGAAAATCCCTTGTCAAGCGCATGATTCGATGCGTGGGTCACTGCCGAAAAGCCCGCTTTTTTTATGGCATCCCCTGCTTCCGTCGGACTTCCGAAAAACGGAAATGCGCTGATCCTGTCCCTGTTATTTACATAGATCGTTTCCTGGTTTATGACTGAGATGTCCGCTTCCCTGATAAGAGGCAGGACATGCTCGAACAATCCGTCAAAGCAATAGGAACCATCTTCCTTTTTTGCCGATCTGTATACCTGTTTATGCAGCAGATTGTCTCCTACCGCACGCAATACTATCCTGCTCATCTGGTGCACTCCTGTATCCACTCTGCGTCAGGCATGCTGCTGATCACCACCGGTATCTTCACCTGCGCCGCCGTTGCGTTGCCCTTCGCATGCTTTTTCATCAGACTTTCCAGCCATCCATCCTTCATGATCGCCAGATCGCACCTGTTCAGAACCCTGGTGCGATAATTCCTGTACTGGTCAAGCTCGGACTGAAGACTCTCTTCCATTGTCTCATTGAAGGCCTGAAGGTCTTCCGGTTTTTTATCCGTCTCTATGCATATGACATATGACATCGTATCCGGGTCGGTAAATACCTGCGCCGTCCTGAAGCCGAAGCCCGATCGTTCCACAGTCTTCTGTATCGCTTCCATAAGCAGTACTCCCGGTATCTTTTCCTGTCCGAGATTTGCCACATCGGAAGTCTTTGTAAGGAAATAGATATTCGGCGTTTTTCCGGTAAAGCCTTCTACATGGATCATATCCCTGAGACGGTAACGGTAAAGTCCTCCGTAGGTTGTAAGGACGATCTCATAATTCTTTCCGTCCTCAAGCTCATGTGCAAGGAGAGGATCTCCTCCTTCTTCCGGGATAAACTCGTAAAAGCTCGAGAATATCGAAAGAGGGCCGGCCGGGGTATCCTCGGCCATGGGTATATTGATCTTTGCCTCACTCGATCCGTATCCTACATCCACATATTTTGCCTTTTCCGGCAGCAGTTTCCTGATCTCATCGACATGGACTCCCACGCTTCCGCCCAGCCAGAATCCGATGCTCAGAAGATTCGGCCAGTAATACCTGGGCGTGAACTTATCCTCTCTTAAAAGCTTCTGCAGCTGCTCCGCCCTTTCGGGATTGGGTTTAAGCGCATCCTTTTCCTGTTCTTTAAGAACATCCGACATCGGATATTTGCTGGTTCCTTTGCGTATGTCCTCAATGATCTCTTCCGCATGTTCCTTTGCAAAATAAATAAGTCCGGTCATCATTTTTGCGTTGTTGCCGAGGATGGCAGTCACATCGTCATAGACCAGCGTGCAGCGCATCATCATATAATGAAGCTCCTCAGCCTCAAATTCCTCTACTATCTGCGGAGAATAAGCCAGCCTTTTTAAGAGCTTTGCATCCTGAAGCTGTGGTGTCCTGCCGGATGCAGTCCCGCGGGGGATCCCGCCTTCAGTCATATCGATATCCGATCTGTTAAAGAAAGCAAATACCCTGTGTATCGCTCCCAGCGAGGATACGACCACTCTCTCTGCATTCCTTGCCTGAGTAAGGGCTTTTCTGGCCAGTCCCTCTCTTTCGCTTTCCGGTATGAACTTAAAATTTGCCGTAGTTCCCGAAGTCCTGTAAAAGAAGGTAGCCTTTCCGGGAAAGAGGATATCGCTTTCACCCTTTGCCAGACGGTTCGAATACTCCTCATAATCCTCCCAGGTGCTGAGAGGAACCTTTTCCCTGAACTCATCCACCGATCTGATGTTTTTGAAATCATATTTTTTTCCTATAACGGTGTCCCTTGAAGCCCTCAACATCTCCTGGAGCACCTTTTTCTGGGTGATCCCGGGATGCTCATAAAGAGCCCTCTCTGCCCTGATGAAATCATAATAGTTCAGTTTCAGCATCAAAGCAGACAGCTGTTCCTTTCCTGCTTCCTCAAACAGCTCATGAAGCTTCCTTTTAGGGAACGGTGCCTTCAGCGCAAGCTTAAGGGCATTGTTTACCGGGGCGCTCGCTATGAGTTTGTCTTTAAAATCTCCCATTGTGATCCTCCTTATTAATCCTCGTACTCCTCTACAACCCTGTTAAAGAAGCGGAGCTTGACCGGCGTGTCGATGACCCTCACGGGTTTCAGCTGATTTGCTGAAGTACCCTTTGTGATCATCATGTCACGGTAAAGCTGGTAGGATTCAAGCTGAACAAATTTCAGTTCCATGGGTGATAGCACTCCCGTCCTGATCTTGTTGCCGTAGGACGGATTTGCCTGCATCATCCTTTCCTCGATGGCATCCCTGTATTTTTTCAGATCCTCCTTCGGCACGACCCTGTCAGGCTCCATGTAGAAGGTATAGTGTCCCGGCTGGGTATCCGTATTTGCGAAAACACTGTAATCGTTAACCACAAGTCCGGTATCTTTCATAAACTGTTCGATCGACCAGCGCACAGCCTCTTCGTTGGTCTTTTCACCGGCGATGGAGAGCATCTGGCTCTTGCGGTATACGAACTGGACCATGGGCGACTCGTTATAGAATCCCGTGACCCTTATGACATCCTTTATGCGGTAGCGGTAAAATCCGGAAAGGTTTGTGATTATGATCTCGTAATCCTCGCCCTCTTCGAGCTGGTCGATCGTAAGGATCTGTGAATCATCATCATTCTTTGCCGGTATAAATTCGTAGAATCCCCCGTCAGGTATCAGCACATAGGATGTATCCCCGGCATGCCTTGCAGTGGCGAACAGACCCTCGGATGCTGCATAGGAAAGATTGTTAAAAGGAACATTCCTGCCGGTATATCTTCTCATCTTTTTGCTGTAGGTAAAGAATCCTCCCGTGCCTATGCTGCCGATGAACTGTATATCGGGCCAGATCCTGGGGATCAGCCGGTCCGAGCCCTTCTTAAACTCGCGCGCAAGTTCTTTTGCTCTCTTCGGGTTCGGCTTCATGCCGGCTTCAAATTTCTCGCGCCATTCCTGCGGGATATCCACCTCCTTATTGATCCTGCCGTGATAGATATCCTTTACCAGCATCTCCCAGTTAGCCCTCATGTAATCGATGAGATCGACCAAAGCCGTCATGAACGCGGCATCCATAAAGACGATATCCTTCCTTTCAAGAGCATATCTGGCACGGAGATACTTCAGGTCCATATTGGCCTGCGGATTTATCACATCCCACG
Source organism: Lachnospiraceae bacterium (assembly GCA_017614155.1). Lineage (GTDB taxonomy): Bacteria > Bacillota > Clostridia > Lachnospirales > Lachnospiraceae > NK4A144. The sequence continues at coordinate 46,883 of JAGACK010000043.1, read as the reverse complement.
GCGGCTCCATAAAGTATTTTGTCATATCCTTTACCTGTTTCATGGTATTGCCGGATATAGCTCCCTTGGGCACTCCGTATTTTGTTTCCTGAAATTTCAGTTCGACGCAGTTCACTCCGAAGCCGGACTTAAAGGATCTTCCCGTGGTATTCCTGTAGTATTCGTCCATTACACCAAAGCACATGGCCGTACCGTATTTTCCGTATTTATCAAGCTCGGCTTTTACTACCGGTATATGCTTGGGAACCCCTATGCTGCCGGAGCTTAAGGCATAATGCTCAGGTGCTTCGCAGCTTATCAGCCCCTGTTCATTGTTGTCCACCATGCGTCTGACATACGGCTCATAATCATCATAAGTGGAAAGCGGCACCTTTTTCCTGTATTCATCAACACTGTGAATGTCCGCAAAGCCGTATTTTTTTCCGTACTCCGTGTCCTTATTGGCATCCAGAAGCTTCAGCAGGGTCTCTTCGGAGAGCGCCACGGCTCTTCTGCTGTTATTATCCAGATCCTTCATCGCTTTTCTGCCCCTGAAGATTAGGATCTTCAGTATGGCTTCGTTCATCACAAATTCCTTTGCCTTTCCGGCATAATTCATGATATCTTCACGCTTCAGTTCCACTTTTTACCTCCCTCTTTTTCCTTCGTATCTTACACAAAGCATCGTTATATCATCTGCCTGCGGTTCACCTTCGGCAAAACTCATCACTTCCTCATGCACTCTTTCGCATACCATCTGACAGTATCCGCTCGGATCCGTATCCTCATCCCTGTCGGGCATGCCGGAAAGCAGCTCAAGCAGACGGTCGTAACCGAATTCCTCTTTATTCCTGTCAACAGCTTCAGTGACCCCGTCAGTATACAGCAGCAACGTATCTCCCGGTTTCAGGGTCATCTCCTGCTCGTGATAGGCTGCATCCGGCATACCTCCCACGAGCAGCTCCCTCTTCTGTTTGACAAGCTCTGCGCCGTCTTTATTAAACCTGACCGGACAGGTATGTCCCGCGTGAACATATCTGACCTTTCCCGTCTCAAGCTCGATAAAGCCCATCCATACGGTCACGAACATATCACCCTCATTGTTCTCCCACAGGCTTTTATTAGCCTCCGTGACCAGTCTGTCGATCGAAAGTCCTTCCTCAGCTAGCCCCTTTAAGATCGACTTTGCGCGCATCATGAACATCGCAGCCGGTATTCCCTTGTCCGATACATCCGCTATGGTAACGGCAAGGATATCCCCGGGCAGGAAATAAAAATCATAGAAATCTCCGCCGACAAGCTTTGCGGTATCCATGGATGCATACAGACCGAAATCCGTCCGTTTCCTGAAGGCGTCCCCCACCTTCGGCAGCGAATCCCGCTGGATGCTTTTTGCAGTCTCAAGTTCTTCGTCGATCCTGGATTCCGCTTCGGCGATAAGGGTCTTGAGCCTGTCAACCGTATCATTGATCCCGTCCGACAGTTCTCCAAACTCCAGTGACGTACGGACATCCGCCTTTTCCTCCAGATCGCCCTCCGTGATCCTTGACAGCGATGCGTTGATGTTTTCTATCCCATGTACCACATGCCGTTTCAGCACGAAACTTAGGACCAGGAAAACAGCGCTGAAGATCGCGGCATTCATCAGGAATATGAGCAGCCTGTCTATGAGATAATTCCTGCGCGCTTCCGATACCGGATAGCATCCCACTATGTAAAATTCACTGCTCTTCGTCGCAACGATATAACATTTCTGACCGAACAGCTTTGTTTTTGACTGTTTATCCGCACCATCGTCATCCGGGAGTATCCCCGGAGCATCAAATTTCCTGCCATTGTACATCTCTCCGGAGCTTCCGATGATATCCATATTTCCGTCAACTATCATCAGACAGCCCGTCAGTCCTATCCTTCTGTTTTTTACGACAGAAGAAAGGATCTCCGACATGCCTTCAAAAAACTTCTCCTCGGTTATCCCTATTTCAACGAACCCGCTGCCGTCAGAAAAAGCCTTGCCCGCATACAGCATCCTGATGCTTTCATCATAGGAATTTCCCCTGATATCCTGCTGGTAATAATCTTCTCCGTTCAGAAGACACATGAATTCTGCGGACTGTTCTCCGGAAGCCATATCAAAGCCGACATATTCGGGGACGGAAGAATACTTGATGATACCGTTTGAATCCACGATGTTCATCTCGGACAATAAATCCGGATTGACCCTCACGATATCCTCAACATATTCATTGTTCAGATGTTCCAGTTTTTCAAGATATTCCGCAAATCTGGAAGTCGCATCCTTCATCCATTCATCAACGCTCTCGTTGACATCCCGCCCGACATCATCCACAAATTCACCGATAAGGCCATACGAATACCGGTTCTCATTGCTGATATGGACTGCCAGCACACAGATATGTGATATGACACATCCCAGGATGATGACCTGCAAGAGGCATATCCTTATCAGGTCGCCTATTTTTCTTATTTTTTTTCTCTGATATTTCATCTGACGATATTCAGGCAGTCCGAAAGTCCGGTATCCTCAAACACCTCAGATATGACTTCATTCGGATGGGAGATCACAAGCTTCCCTCCGCGCTGATTGAGCTGGTTGTGAAGCTGCAGCACCACCCTCAGTCCTGCTGAAGATGTATACTCCAGTTTGGAGATATCCATATCAATATTCAGGATGCTCTCCGGGATCTCGCCGACCTTTGTCTTCAGATCCTTTGAAGTATTGGCATCAAGCCTGCCCTCAAGCGCAAGCTTTGCGTCAGCGCCGTTTTCCGTATAATCAATACTTAACATATTTTTCTCCTCTTTATTTTTAAGCTCCTATGCGTAGCCGTAGCAGTGCGGGCATAAACCATGGTTCAGCTCCGATTTTCTCGTCAAAGCTCCGCATCTTTCACAGGCTATCCTGGGACGTTTATCTAGGTCTATGAAAATACCTCCGGAAGCAGTTTCTGCTTCACTGTCAGGTACTTCTCCTTCCGCTTCCATGTTCATTTCATTTCTCATTTCCTCATCCATTGTCTCCTCCTTTTTTGTTTTTTATTTTACATATGTTTCATGGACAATTCCAGTGCTACAGAGAACTGTCCCCCTGAATCACAAAATCACTCAGCCGCTCCTTCACCTTGTCATACCAGCCGCCCTTGAAGAAATGGCAGGCGATCGGATCGGGGGCGGTGTAGTCATATTTTCCGCTCTGCTTCCCGGCATGGACAATAGCAAGTGCCCGGCAACCGCCGCAGCAATGATTAAACCACTCACAGGCATCACATTCCTTATTATCCTTCCGCAGATGATGAAGGTTCATGCATACGGCATTTTTCCATTCTCCATCGTTAAGGATGTCGGCAAGCCGGCGATCCTTGAGACTGTCATAGGTCTGACCGAGACTTGCAGCATAATCACTTATCTGTATGCACGGCACCGCTTTTCCCTCACAGGTGATCTCCATCTTAGTCCGGTTGTGATAACAGACAGGCGCAGTCGGATGATACTTTCCGTCCGGTATGCGGTCATTGATCATAATGTATCTGCCTTCCGAAGGATATAATGCAAGATAGTGCCACATAACGGCCTTCATCGTGTGCCCGTCCTTTAAATACCACTCGGCAAGATCGAGCATCCTGTCAAAATACTCTTCCACGGAAAGTGAGGCTCCCGGTGCGTTCTTCTCCCACCTGGGAAACGGAACTGTCGGAATAATACGGGTAATTCTCACCCCGATGCTTTCCAAAAGGCTAAGGGTAGCCTTCATAGAATCGATATTCCTGCGGTGTACCTGCGTCTGAGCCCTCGTCTGAAAGCCGCTTGAAGCGCACAGCTTAAACACGCGCAGAGCATCCTCCTCTGCCCCCGGATATCTCCTCATCCAGTCATGGTGTCCTACTCCGTCGAAGGATACTATGATCTGCGGCGAGGCTTTAAGCTCCTTAAAAAGTGAAATCGTATCCTCATTAAGAAAATGCCCATTGGTCAATAAACGCACCAATACCATGTTCCGGTCATAGATTGCACGGACAATATCGTTAAATCTCGGGTGCAGCATGGGTTCGCCGCCTGTCAGAGTAATGGTGTGGACGCCGCAGTCCGATGCCTGATCGAGGAGATCAAGGAGAGCATCATAATCCCATTCCTGCATACGGTCGGCGTTATCCGAAGAATTGAAGCAGTGGCGGCAGTTATAATTGCACTTCCCCGTGACCATGAGATTGATCCCCGGCATGAAGCGGTGATCATACTTTCGATACTTTGACCATCCAGACGGCTGCCCGCCCTGACGGCAGGGCGAAATAATGCCCTGCCGCATCAGGTTCTTAAGTACCTCGCTTTCAGGCAGGTCATGATCACCATCGCAGCATTTCAGCAATTCAAAGGTGTCATCATCCACCCGTATCGGATTCGGTAAATAACGGTTATATACTACATTATTTACATATTTCCACGCCCGCAGGGCGTAGTTTTCATTTACCCGATAATACATAAAGCTCCTTCTCTATCCTATGAGCATTTTCCGCTCTCAATCCCACCAACTACATGGGTTCCACCATTCTCCGCCTGCGACATTGCCAACCAGCTCATCCGGCAGTTCAACACCCCACTCGCCTAAAAGATTCATAACTTCATCAGCATTCTTGCAGGCCTTCACTTTTTCTTTTTGCTCATCCGTCAGTTCTTCAAGTACTCCCTTTAATGCGTCCTTCATTTTCTCATCCATTACCATATCCTCCTTTTCATGGTTTTTTATATTGTACATTTGTTTTTAGACAATTCCAATAAAAATGGATAATTATCTCTGCGAATCTCCCAAAAACCTCACACAGAGCATTGTGATATCATCCGACTGCTCTGCATCCTTTACAAAACTGTCGACATCCGCTTTTACAAGAGTGCATACCGCTCCGGCGACACCGTTGTCACCCGACGGGGCCGGATAGTTTTCCCCGAATGAAAGCAGTTTTATGAGTCTGTCCTCCCCGTACTGATCCTCATCTTCATCCATCGCCTCCGTCACACCGTCAGTGTAAAGATAAAGGATATCACCCTTCTGAAGCTGCATGGTCTGATCCTTATAGATCATCCCCTCCATGCCGGCAAGCATGAGACCGGGTTTGAACACGACATATTCAGCCCTGCCGTCACGGATAAGAACAGGGGGATTATGTCCCGCATTGGCCACATGTACCAGGCCGGTCTTCAGGTCAAGAAATCCCATCCATGCCGTTACAAAAAGCTCCGCGTCATTCCCCTCGCAAAGTTTCTCATTTGCCGTGGTAAAAACCTCTCCCGGGGACTGTCCGTTCTCCGCCAGGCCTTTGATGATCGTCTTTCCCTTCATCATAAACATTGCGGCAGGAATGCCCTTTCCGGACACATCTGCGATCAGAAAGCCCAGCTTATCCCGGTCCAGCATGTAGAAATCGTAAAAATCCCCGCCCACTTCCCTTGCAGCGTTCATGCTGGCAAAGAGCTCAAAGTCTTTTCTTTCGGGAAAAGGAGGAAATATATTCGGAAGGGCGGATAACTGTATTGATTTTGCGATGGAAAGGTCCGCCTCGATCCTTGCTTCCTCTGCTGCCATTTCCGCTGCCAGATCCTTTGCCTCCAGCGCTTCATTCGTTGCATTGATGTTCTTAATGATAACATAGAAAGCCCAGATAAAGAAAAACAGGATAATGTCGGAAAAGATTATGAAAAAAAAGGCTTCGACATTTCCGAACGGCTTATCATCAGAATAATATAAGATTATCAGTGAAAACTGATTATACAGAAATGTAAAGATCCCCAGCGGAACCGTAAAAAGTTTTGAATTAACTGCCTGTTCCCTGACTGTCATCCTGGAAAGCGCTTTTATGACAAAGCAGTACAAAAGAACAACCGCAATACATAAGGCCAGAAACCATCCGCAGATGTTTACCGTAACCGCAAAAGCCCAGTCATCACCGCCTGTATCAAGCGGGTTTTTAAAAAAGCTGGAAATGACAACACTGTACATCAGCGAAACGAATGTCACAAGTCTCCGGTCAGGTACCTTAAGCCACTTTCCGGCCAGATCCGAAAGCAGAAAGATAAGCACAATATACAGAACAGTACTTACCGGCGCTGAGATCATAATAAACCCTGTCCTGCCTATGAGTCCGGATGTCCTTATTATCTTTAATGGAAACGATACGGCACAGAATGATATCAGATAGACCGTATACGGGAAGCACAGCAGAGCCAGGAAAAAAAGCCCGACCCTGTTTTTTCCCGCTTTCCAGAAGCATTTTTTTATGGAAAGATAATGGAAAATAATACAGAACACCAAAAAAATACTGTCCTTATTGGCATCGATCATTAAAAGAATATCTTTTACAGTATCCATATTTATACCATCAGAGAGCCTCTATATCCATCGCATCAGCCATGCCGGTAAATGTAAACACTTCCATGACCGGAGGAGTGACATTGATTATCTTCATGCTGCCCTGCTTTTTCATGACCTTTTGCGCGGATAAAAGCACACGGAGTCCCGCAGATGCCATGTATTCAAGTTTTTCAAAATCAAATACTAGCTCCGTCATGCCGTCAATATTGTTCTTTAATGCTTTTTCAAGTTCCGGCGCCGAGGTTGTCCCAAGCTTTCCCTCCGCTGCCACGGTCAGTCTGGTTCCCTCGATATCTGTTGTTACAGTCATCACCCTGCCTCCTTGTATTAATTTTGTGAACTCTATGCATCAACACGCTGTCTTTCAACAAGTTCCGCAAAGAATCCGTTCTTTGCGATCAGCTCGTCATAGCTTCCGTCTTCTATGATATGTCCCTTATCCAGCACTATGATCCTGTCGCACTGCCTGATCGTGGACAGACGGTGCGCGATCACGATACGGGTACATTTGAGCTTCTCCAGCGACTCCGAAACAGTCTTCTGCGTGATATTGTCAAGCGCCGATGTAGCCTCATCAAACATGAGGATCCTTGGCTTCGGTGCAATGGCTCTCGCGATCAGAAGTCTCTGTCTCTGCCCGCCGGATATTCCTCCCATTCCCTCAGATATCAGCGTGAACATACCCATGGGCATGCTCCTTATATCATCCGCAAGCCCGGACATTTCCGCAGCCTCCCAGGCTTCATCAAGCGTAAGCCTTGGATTGTTGATCACTATGTTTGAATACATGTCCCCGGTAAAGAGCTTGCCGTTCTGCATGACGGAACCGATGTTTCTGCGAAGGGACTTGAGATCCATCCTTTCGATGTCCCTTCCGTCATAAAACACGCCTCCTCGCTGCGGTTTCTCAAAGCCAAGCAGGATGCGCATCAGTGTCGACTTGCCGCAGCCCGTCTTTCCTACGATTGCCACATACTGACCCGGACTGATCTTTAAGGACAGGTTTTCAAGGACATTGGGCATGTTTTCATTATAGGTAAAGGTCACATTATTCAGTTCAATGCCGCCCATAAGCTTTTCCACTACCTGTTTTTCTTCGGCAACTTCGGGCTGTGTGGCAAGGATCGGAGATGCCATCTCAAGTATCGGCCCGATCTGCGCAGCGGAAAGAGCTATCCCCGCAAGCATTGTAAACGCCCCGCTTATCATCCCGTAAGCAGCATTGAACGCATAGTATTCGGAAACCGACACGCCGCTTTTTGCAGCTGTATAATAGATCACTATCGTGCCGGCAAGGGTAACAGCCAGAGTAAGGACCGTGTTGACCTTCAAAAATGTCGGAGGATCATACAGAAGCCTTGCACTGTCACTGTACGCCCTGCTCCATCGTGCAAAGGCTCTTTTCTCGGCGCCGGACAGTTTGATCTTCTGTATGCCCGAGATCAGCGCATAGCTCATGCCGCTTTCCCTGGAGGCAAGTTTCATCTGCTCTCTTGATACCCGTACCTGCACGACAGCTGACAGGACAGATATTGCCAGCGTGGTAAGGATAACGAACATGGCCGGTGTCACAAGCGCCGGCGCGTAAACAAAGATCTGTGAGATATAGGCAAGTGAAAACAGGGATGTCAGTCCCGTAGTGAAGATGACCTGAAGAAGCCTCTCCACAAGAAGGTCGATGTATCTGGCACGGTTGGCAAGTTCACCGGACCCGTATTCCTTGAAGAAATCAGCGGGAAGCGAAAGGATCCTCATCATGGATGCCGCCTGCACTGTAAGAGAGACCCGCGATGTAAGACGCGATACAAGCATTTCCTTTACCGTAGTGAGCATCAGGGAACTTATGGATATACATATAATAAAAACGCCTATGGCTCCGAGTGAGCGCATACTCCCGGATACTATGACATCGGAAAAAAGGAGCTCATTCATTTTCGGTGTAAGAAAACCGACCAGTGTCACGGCAAGGGTCGCTGCCACGATCATTGTGATATCCGCCGGGGTGATGTTCTGCAAAATATATCTCAGGAGTCCCGCAATCCCGATCTTTTTTGACGGAAAAGGCTTATAGAAGGCGATCGCCTCATTGTCAAGCAGGTCTTCATTCTTTTTTCCCGCTTTCATCCGGCTGCCGGTCTTGGGATCGATGATCAGATATCCCGACATGCCGGCAGGTATCAGCGCAATGATACCGCCCCCGTCCTTTAAGGTTCCGATCATCGGACCGGAAGCATCCTTATACCATCCCTTTTCAAGAGATACATTCCGGCGCATTATCCCGTGAGGGCGCATCAGGTATTCCAGGGTATCATTCATATCCGTGATGCTGTCCGGAACCTCTGTGGGGCGTATATGGTAAGCCTTCAGGATCTCGCCGATCGCATCGGTCGCAGCCTGGCGCTGGTCGTTCATGGCAGCAGAAAGACGGCTTCCCATGATGATGCCCGCAGCTCTCACAAAGGAATCCTCAAAAGCCTCATTATCGGCTTTCATACGATCTCTTATCTGTTCATCAAACCAGCTCATTCGCTTGTCACCAGTTCCGTATATGCTCCGCCCAGCTCCATCAGTTCATCGTGCGTTCCGCGCTCCACCACCTTGCCGTGATCAAAGACTATTATCTCGTCGCAGTCACGGATCGTAGAAAGCCTGTGGGCGATAACTATGCAGGTGATCTCGCGTGCCTTTACCGCATTGACCACCTCATATTCCGTCTTTGCATCCAGGGCGCTTGTCGCTTCATCCATGACAATGATCGTCGGATCCTGTGCAAGAACTCTGGCTATCTCGATACGCTGTCTCTGTCCTCCGGAGAAGTCGCGTCCTCCTTCTGAAAGCCTGTATCTGTATCCCCCTTCTCGCATCATGATGTCATCATGGATCTGTGCATCCCGGGCTGCCATCATCATCTCATAATCCTCAATGGTGGTATCCCACATCTTGATATTGTTCTCTATCGTATCCTCAAAAAGTGTTATATCCTGATCAACAACGGCAACGGAGCCTGTAAACACGCTTCTGTTGATCTCGTCGATATGCTTTCCGTCAAACAGGATCTCGCCCTCCCAGGGCTGATACAGTCCGGATATCAGCTTGGCAAGAGTGGATTTTCCGCAGCCTGATGACCCGACAAAAGCCACGCGGCTGCCAATCTCCAGCTTCATGCTGAAGTTTTCTATAAGGGGCGGTGCCAGCCTCGAATAGCCAAAAGTCACATTTTTCAGCTCCACTGTACCTGACAGTTTGTCATAATCCGCATCCTCATCAATTTCTTCATCATTGAAATCCACATCCGTCGGATATTTCATAACATCCTCGACACGCTCCATCTCGGTACGAAGCTCCTGTATCGACTGACCCGCATCGATCAGTTTCTGGGCAGGCTGCATGAAGGAGGCAAGGAAGCCCTGGAAGGCCATAACCATGCCGACCGTGAACTTTCCTGTTATGCAAAGATATACGCCGAGGATCAGAACAATGTTATTTGCAAGCGCCGTAAGGATCGGAGGGAGCAGCCCGAGATAGCTGTTGATCCTCGTAAACCTTACATTCTGTGTGTTCACGCTTGCCTGATAGCCTGACCACTTCTCGAAATATCCGTTTTCCGCACCGCTTGCCTTGATCGTCTCGATCATCTCGATACCGGACACGGTCGCAGCGGCCAGCTTGCCTGAATCTCTCATCATGACACGGGTGATGTTGATCCTCTTATCCGATATGATGCGTGACACCCATATCTGCCCGAGCACTGAAACCACGCCCACCAGCGTTAAAAGCGGTGAGTACCTGATCATAACAAACAGATAAAAGACCAGCATCAGCGTCTCCAGTACAAGAGGAGACAGGGTATTGACCAGAGTGCCCGCTATACCGGCATTTGACATCTGTCTTAACTGTATATCTCCTGCCATGCGCTGTGAGAAGAACTTCATCGGAAGCCGCAGTACCTTCCACATATAGTTCATGTTGCCGACTATCGCCATCTTACCGTCGATCTTAAAGGAATAGATTGCCTTTATCCACGCTGCCATGACCTGCACAATCGCAAGAGCCGACAGGCCGACGACAAAGGGCATCAGCCATCCCGCATCAAAACCTGTCAGGATTCTGTCCAGGAATACACGGGAAAAGCCCGTCCGTATGATCGTGCAGACTGATCCGATGAGAGTGGTAACTGCAACAAATGCCACGGCTGCGGATGCGCCCTTAAGCCTGCTCTTTGCAAATTTGATCATACTCTTTGGCCTGCCCGAAGGCTCAAAGCTCTCTGTCGGCTCAAACATCAGACAGATGCCCGTATAGCCCACGTCAAACTGCTCAAAGGTCATCACGACGCTTCCTCGGCCGGGGTCATTGACATAGACCCTGTCGCCCTTAAACCCTTTCAGCACTATAAAATGATTAAATTCCCAATGAACGATCATCGGAAATCTGCCCACTTCCCTAAGTCTGTCAGGATTATAGCGGTATGCCTTTGCGCCGAGGCCGTAGCTTCTTGCCGCTACCAGTATGTTTTTTGCATTCGAACCGTCACGGGACACTCCGCAATCCTCGCGGATCTGCTCGAGTGGTATCCATTTGCCGAAATAAGCAAGGACCATGGTCAGTGATGCGGCTCCGCACTCAAGTGCCTCCATCTGCATCACCACGGGAACCTTGACCACGCCCTTTGTGACGGGCTGTTTTACTTTGTTCTCCGCCATAATAAACCCCTGTTCCTTTTCACCCTGCCCTGTTCTCCTCAGAAACGCACAATCGGTTCCCGGCTTGGGCTTGGGCTCGGGCCTGGATCGGAACCCGGTATAGGCCAGATCTTCACTCCCCTCATACCAATAGGAAGACCTCCTGCAGTTTCCGCAGCAGCATCATCTCCGATCTCTCCCTCTCCCTGCGATCTTACAAAATCCGCAAACTCTTCAACTGTTGCTTCGCAGCCATGCTCCTTAAGAAAATCAATAAATGCAGTCTGATCGCTGATCTTAGAAACAGCCTTCTGCAGCTCCTCAGATGCGCTGATCTCGTTGTAAAGTTCTTCGACAGTCTTCATAATAATAACCTTCCATTCTTTCAATTACTAATTAATTATAAATGTGATCGGAGCGGCCGTCTGTGTCGTTCCGTCAGAATTATGTATCGTAAGTTCCCCGAAGATCCCCCACACAATAGTGCCCGCAAGCAGGATAACAAGCGCCGCAAGCGTGATCCACACGCCCGGCGTTGTTACCCTGATGTAGTCATCCAGTTTTTCCGGAGAAGAAACCCTGTCGATACTTTTTTGCCTGAAAATACCGTTCATAATGTCTGCTCCTCTGCAATCCCGTTTCAGCGCTCTCTAAACCAGCAGGATATGTTCATTTTTTACCACATACACGGATTAGCCCAGTCCGGCCATCCCCCTGCAGCTGAGGCCGCAACATCATCCCCGACCTCTCCCTCGAAATTCGATTTCATGAATTCCGCAACCTCTTTCACTGTTGCTTCACAGCCATGCTGTTTGAGGAAATCAGCCAATTCGGTCTCACCGCTGAGCTGTGATACAGCCTTCTTTAATTCGTCAGATCCATTGATCTCATTGTAAAGTTCCTCGATCGTCTTCATATTTTCCCACCTTCCTTTCCTGGTGCAAACCGCCATTTAAAACTATAGCACATCTGATAGTGAGTGTCATTATCCGAAAGGGAAAGACAAGGAGACCGGTTCTTTTGTCTTCCTGCCGCCCTGATATGTGCTATAATCGGTTATTGATATGTAGATCCGTTTTCGGAAAAAATACAATATGAGTCTGATATCTAAAGAAAAAAATACAAAAGACATAAGGCTGTCGCCAGTGCAGGTCATACCGGCCAGCTTTCTGATCGCCATCCTTGCAGGAACGCTCCTGCTCATGCTTCCCGTTTCATCATCTGCGGGAAGAAGCACGGATCCGGTGACGGCTTTGTTTACCGCAACTACTTCCATATGCGTTACCGGGCTGGTCGTGGTTGATACATATTCATACTGGAGTTTGTTCGGACAGGTGGTGATAGCGCTCCTCATCCAGATCGGAGGGCTCGGCATGATCGCCATAGCTTCGACCATAATGCTCCTGACGCGCAGGAAGTTTTCGCTCACGGACAGGATCCTGCTTCGGGATGCGTTCAACCTGAATACAAGCAATAAGCTTCTCGGATTTCTGGTAAAGGTGATCAAAGGGACATTTGCTGTCGAAGCCGTCGGAGCCGTGCTTTATTCTTTTGTTTTTATTCCCAGATATGGCATGGCAAAGGGGCTGTGGAGCGCAGTGTTCAATTCCGTTTCCGCTTTCTGCAACGCGGGCATGGATGTGCTCGGCAGCAACAGTCTTGAAAACTATCAGGGTGATCCCCTGGTCCTTTCGGTCACAAGCATCCTGATAATACTTGGCGGTATCGGTTTTGTTGTCTGGTTTGATGTTGCCGAACGGGCAAAAGAAGGGCTGAAAAAACGGTTTTCTCCGGCAACGGTCGCAAAAAGGCTTTCGGAGCATTCAAAGCTGGCGCTGGGCTTTACGCTGATGCTGCTCCTGGGCGGTACGCTGATTTTTTTATTATTGGAATATGACAATCCCGGTACCATAGGAGGTCTTGGCTTTGGAGAAAAGATCGCCAACAGTTTTTTTGAATCGGTGACTCTGCGAACAGCCGGGTTTTCGACTTTCCCGCAGGAAAACCTGACGCTGGGCTCCTGCGTAGCCGCCTATATCCTGATGTTTATCGGCGGATCTCCGATCGGAACAGCGGGGGGCATCAAGACAACAACATTTTTTCTTTTGATACTGAATGTAAGATCATATCTGAGAAATCAGGATGAGAGGGTGTTCTTTGGCCGGAGCATCTCGGAAGGCTCCATGAGAAAGGCTTCAGCCATAGCGTTTATAAGCGGACTTGCGGTTCTGTTCCTGACCGGGGTTCTGTCAGCTGTGAATCCCGTTCATCTGGAGGATGCTCTGTTTGAAGTGGTCAGCGCCTGCGGTACCGTGGGACTTTCAAGAGGACTCACCTCATCTCTTAGCATCCCCGGGAGGCTTACGATAATAACTGCCATGTACCTTGGAAGGATCGGCCCGATCTCCCTGGTAGCGCTGTTTACAAAAAACAGCCGGAGATCGGACAGTATCAGATATTCAGAAGGCAATTTCTATGTTGGATAAATATGTTGGATAAAGGGGTAAAAAAATGAAAAAAGAGAAAAAATCGATAGCTGTACTGGGACTCGGAAAATACGGACAGAGCCTTGCGGAGACTCTTTACGATATGGGAGAGGATGTGCTCGTCGCGGATATAAACGAAAAACTGATCCGGGATATCTCCGGCAAAGTAACATCCGCTGTCTGCGCGGATCTGAGTGTTGAAGATGAGATCGAAGCTTTGGGGCTTCAGAATATGGATGTTGTTTATGTCTGCATGGGCGGCAACAATGCTGCCAGCATTCTGTCCGTGTCGATCGCCAAAGAAAAGGGTGTCAAAACAGTGATCGCGAAAGCGTCGTCTCCCAGGATGGAAAAGATCCTTGGCAGGATCGGCGCAGACAAGATCATAAATCCCGAAAAAGAGGTCGGGATCCGCAACGCGAGGATCCTCGCATCCGAACATATCCGTGATTTCTTCGAGATAGACGGCAAGCTCTGTTTTGTTGAGTATCAGCCTGAGAAGTCCTGGCTCGATCATGATCTCGTGGAACTGAATCTTCGAAAGATGCACAATGTAAATGTGGTCGCCATCAAAAAAGCGCACGGAAAATGGGATCACATCGATCCTGCCCGGAAACTCAAAGAAGAAGACCTGCTGATGCTCGTTGTTAAAAAAGAAGATATGGATAAGTGGAGATAAAGGAGACAGGGGGAGACAGGGGGACGGTCCTTTTGTCTCCTTCCGATCCAAACGAATCACTGGCTCAGGTGATTAAAAGAAGGAGACAATAGGACCGTCCCCCTGTCTCCTTTTCACCGAAGCGTCTTCAGATAATCCTTGTGCTCTTCAGACACACGGAAGCTCTCGACCGCCTTTTGTATGGCTTTTTTGTGCGTCCATGGATCAAGCCTGCGCTCCTCGATATACACGACGCTCTCCTCATATCTCTTGGCCAGCGCGGTTGCAAAATACCATGCGACCATCATTTTAATATAATAGTCTTCACCCTTTACGTCTGAAACCCACTTAAGGTACTCCGGCTTAAAATCCTCGCCGAGGAATTCGTTCATCAGCATCCTTATTCCAAATCTGACGGTATATACATGTTCTGAGCCGATCCATTTTTTTATATAAGGAAGAAGCTTATCGTGATTTTTCGTGAAAGTCTTCGGGCTTGCCTGATCGCAGACCGGCCAGCAGTCCACAAAAGGCAGGAAGATTTCCACCGCCTTCACGCATTCGACAAAATCTTTTATCATCGCGATCAGGAAAAAATGCACCAGGTTTTCCTCGTAGTACCTGTGCGGTAATACAGCCAGGAAATCCTCCGCCTCCTTTGTCCCCCTGATCTCCTTTGCGATCTTTCGCATGTCGGGAGTCCGTACACCCAGTATCATCTCCTTCGCAATATTTGGAACGAGCTTACTCTGAAACTCTCTGTATTTTTCATCGGCACAGGCTGCAAGCCTGTCATAAACTGTCATCAGATCAGATTTTTTCATAACATTTTTTCCTGTACTTTTTCTGTTTGTGGAGACATGGGGACGGTTCTATTGTCTTCTTTTACGGATTACACCTTTTGCACGGAACATATCCCTGTGCTATCGCCTCATCCCTGGTACCGTTAAATGCTACTTTGTTCTTCTCGCTCATTTCACTGACACTGCTGCACCCGGAATAGTGAAATTTCTTTGTGTTTTTGTTGAGAATATATGTACATGCGGGCTGAGCCGGTGCCGCAGCAGCCACCTTTTTATCACTCAGAAACTGAGTCTTGATATATGCAGTAGAGCCTTTATAATCAACACAGCTCCAGCCGTCACTTCGTTTTTCATAGAGGCCAAGTTCCGTGCCGGTATTCACTTTGCCAAGGCTCTTGCTTTTCGTATCCGGCTTTTCCCTGACATTAACATTGCTGCCGTTGACCCATACAGTTCCTTTTGTAGTCAGCGATGCAGCCGTAACCGTGGTATCAGCCTTTGCCGCTGCCAGTCCCCCAACCGCCAGTATGACGATCATCATTTTGATAATAACAGATTTGAATTGTTTCATAGCCTTCTCCTTTCAAGCCGGTTTGGGTTTTATTATGGTATATTCAGATTAGAAAAACAAGAATGAATCAACGGCGGAAATCCATCATACTCTCCATTTATAACCGCAATCATTGCAGATATAGTAATGAGTATTAATCTGTTTTCTGCCTCCTGTCAATCCACATAACACCCCTATCGGTCCAAAACATATAGTTCCGCAAATACCCGAACCAACGCTGTAATCCGATCCCTCTGTCGTATACTCGTTTATAATAGATACATTGGTGCAACCGCATTTAGGGCAACCTGAAGAATCCTGTTTTTGATTCGTGTTTTCGAATCCGGGATTATTTGACATGATATTATTATTCATATTTCTGCTGAAATCATAAAGCTTTATAGCCTCCGGAAGGTTATCTACCTGTTTACAAAACAAGGCATTACAAAAAAACTGTATAGCATCCACATCATTATAACCATTTGGTATACTTTCATATCCCAAAGAATGAAGCATTCTATTTATTCTCAGTATTTCATTTTTATTATTTTCAATCTGGGCCGGATTATGCTCTATTTTTCTTTTGTCTTCCAAATAAGTAATTCGAAATCTATAAAACAAAAGAGCTAGGGGTACATTTGCTAAGAATATGGCTAATACACTTCCCCAGCTTTCCGGATCATCATAATAAAACCCTTCAGTAACAATGTGAAAAAGCAGCCCTATTAATAAAAATCCCGCAATACTTAAAGGAATGGCGCATAGTATACGATCTGCTCCAATGTCAGTTTGAGATTTTTCCAGTTGTTGGTTTAATTCATAGTTTTCATTTTCAAGCTGGCTTCTCTTTATTAATGGATCTGTTAGTTTAGAAAGAGCTTCCGCCAATTCAAGCCCCTCATAAATCTTTTCGTTATGGTCTTTATTATGATCCTGTTCATTTTGGAACTGAAATCCGCAGTAATTGCAGGATATTATTTTCAAAGTATCATTGACTTGCAATGTCCGATTACAATTCGGACAAACAATCTCTATCAAATTCATACCAGTCTTTCCTATTCTCTGTTATGGCTCAGTAGTAATCACAAAAGCATGGACAAATCCTGCTTCATCTTTTATCCCTTCAATAGATAATTCAATATCCCTGTCTTGAATAGAATCATTTATAGAACTGAACACATATAATCCGCAATAATCTGTATCGGGCTCTATCTTATGTGGCAATCTTGATGATGGAGAAAGTGAATAAAGGTTATGATATGTATCGATAGACAATCCCTCCATAAAATCAGCCAGCACATATGTTTTATCTGATGTATTTTCTATTTCTACAAAGGCATACATGTTATACTCTCCAAAATCAAGCTGATTTACTGCAAATGAAAGTCCCAGAGTATCATCGTAATACTTTCCTGTCCCCCCTCTTCTTCCCTCCATAGCATTTTGACATTCTATTCTGGAAGGCTTAATAAGCGGAGCAATTATTTCTTTTCCGTCGATTGTTAGATACTGTGCATTAGCGATTTTTCCATCAAAGACATACAAAGTGTAATTCACAAGCGGCTGAGCACCGGATTGATCATACTCTACTGAAAAATAATCCTCATGAAACGGATCTTTCTGAACTATTAAATAAGATTTTCCAGTTTCAAGATTGGTATCCACATTCAGAATAAAGCCATATGTAGTGATACTATAACCGATGAATCTTGACGGATCACGAAACAATTCCGGCATATCATAATTTGTTATAGTATGATTATTTGTGGTTGTTGTCTTCGCCGGGACTGTGCTCACATTATTATCGACCGCCTCATTTTTTGTGGAATTAGCTTTGTTTGTTGCAGACGCATTTTTATGGCTGTTATCTTCAGCAGAATATTTTTCTGTTATATAAAATGCTATTACAACACCTACAATCAAAAAAATAAGAATGATGATGATACCTGTAAGAACACTATTATTTCTTTTGACCTTCACACGAGGAATCTCGTTCTCTTTCTTCTCATAAGAACCCCTATCCAATTGCTTTTCTACCTGATATGACGAATCCTTGTCCCTTGTGGGTTCGATTGAATCAGCTTCAATACATGAGTCGTTTGGGATATGCTGGTTGTTGTTTTCCGTGAGATCAAAAGAAACGTTATCAAAATTCCTTTCAACATGATAATCAGCATTCCTATCCTTTTTAAGGTCAAAAGTGTTATCTTCCTGCTCTGCGTTTTTTGATAACAAAGCATAACCTGACACCTCCGGATCGATCGAAGCCTCCCCCTTAGGTCTTACAGCTTGAAAATTTGGTATACTCGTTTGTTTTTGCGCATGTGGACTACTATCAGGACTCCTTACAGCCTGAAAGTTAGGAATAGTTGATTCCGGTTTTGATTCAAAAGAGAAGTTCTCGGTATTATCTTCCTTATAACCCAGTTCGACTATTTTAAACCCGCATTCCGGACAGATTTTTGTTTTGGGAAATGTTTTTGCTCCGCAGTTAGGACAGGTGATAAGTTTTGATAAATCTGCATTGCATTTAGGGCAAGAGGGAGCCTTGTCCCATACACCATTTCCACAATACGGGCAGCTGATTAGAGCCATCGTAATTACATCCTCCTGTGGTATATCATGTCAATTATTATGCCTTTATTACAGTATTCAAACTCTCCACTTATATTTACAGCTGTTACAGATATAGTACTGTGTATTTATGATCTTCTTCCCACCGGACATTCCGCACAATACACCGATCGGACCAAGGCATATCGTTCCACATATGCCGGATCCCACATTATAACCTGAACCAGATGTTGTTTGTTCACATATGATAGAGATACTGCTGTTTCCACATTTCGGGCAATTATGAGATTTTTGTATGCTCCCGGTATGTTGGACCGGGTTCAAACTCTGGCTTGAAGGATAAGACACCTGCTCTCTCATATTACCGGTAACAGGTTTTTTGAGATTTTTGCTGATATTATAAAGCTTTATGGCTTCTGAAAGTGTATTGGCCTGTCGGTTTGATAACACATCACAGAAGTACAATAATGCTTCTTCGCTTTTATACTCTTCAGGGATGCTTTCATAACCCAATGAATATAATATGTCATTTGTATTTTTTAAATCCTCATCCGTAGTCTTGATAAAAACAGGATTATTCCTTAATATCCTCTCATTCTTTACAAGAGAAGGTCTGAAGGAAAAGAAAAAGGCAAGGGGAGTAAATGTAAATATCAGCAGTGCCATAATCGTATATATGGTGTCTGAGTTCAGTGTGAAGGGCTTGAACACTACTACGATAACAGCACCTATAATTGCAAGAACCAAAAATACTGCAAATACAACCAACGCTACCGTGACAAGTGTTCGATCTGTTTTAATCTCCTTTTTGGCCTTGATTAATTCTGTTTCCAGTTTTTTCCTATCTTTTTCCAGCTGTTTCTTTTTCTTTACCGGCTCTATCAACTTGGAAAGAGCCTCAGCAAGTTCAAGTCCTTCGTAGCACTTTTCAGAAGATGTTGTTCTATTCCAAAACTGATAGCCACAATGACTGCAGGATATTATATCGTTACAATCGTCATATTGAAAAATCCTATTACAGTTTGGACATGCTGTCTCGATTATACTCATCTTTTATTTCCCTCCAGTGATGTATATTCAGATACTCTTGTTAATCATACTCTCCACTTGTACTTGCAATTGTTGCAAATGTAATAATGTGTATTTATGATCTTCTTACCACCGGACATTCCGCACAATACACCGATCGGACCAAGGCATATTGTTCCACATATGCCGGATCCCACATTATAATCTGAACCGGATGTTGTTTGTTCGCTTATGATAGAGATATTCCTACTCCCACATTTCGGGCAGCCTGGAGATTTACTATTATGTCCAGAAGAAAGACTCTTATTCAGATTAAGATTCCTGCTGATACTGCAGAGCTTAAGCGCATCCGATAGGGTATTCGCTCTCCTATCAGATAATGCATCTATTAAAAAAATGATAGCGTCTTCATCGTTATATCCTTCCGGCAAGCTCTCATACCCCAGGGAATATAATATTTTTTCTGTCTCTGACAATTCTTCTGTGGTTTTTTCTAACAGTTCCGGATAGTATTCAAGTATTTCCTCATGCTTAATTCGAGCCGGTCTATATGAAAAAAAGAAAACCAGAGGTGAAAACAATACTATAATAAAACCAATCATCTCAGATAACGATTCAGGTGTTGGTTCTTCAATAAACAAAACAATAGGATTATAAAAAAACAGCATAATTATCACGAACCCTGCAATAAACAATCCCTGAATATCCAAAGAAAGCTTTGCATAGCTCCTGTCTGTTTTTATGTGCTTTTTTGCAACCTCCAGTTGTTTTTCATATCTCTCAATTCTTTCCTCAAGTTCCTGTTTTTTCCTTAATGGTTCAATCAGATTAGAAAGAGCCTTTGCAAGTTCAAGCCCCTCATAATTCTTTTTTGTTTTGTAATTCCTATTGTTATATTGATATCCGCAATGAGTACAGGAAATGACCGCGTCAAAGTCGCGGTATCTAAAAACTTGATTACAGTTGGGACAGATAGTTTCAATTATGCTCATAGTATTTTCCCAATTAATGTTATTACCGACTTAACTACCCATACATATGTGCTGATCAGACCGATGCCACACAGTGTTCCACTTATAAATCGTCTTATATTCGTTGACATCAGAACCTTAAAAAACTGAAGCGACCAGTCTATCAACATAATACAAAAGAACAACACGACTAAATACCACGGCAGATTGATGCGCATAACAAACATGATTAAGCCTGCAATCTGTCCAACCAATATGCCTGTACACCTTGCACAGACCGGGAATTGCCGATTGCTGACAGTAAAACTTCTTTCCGGGATCTGATGACAACCATAAATATGACCCAGTTTCATCAAGGTGATCCATATTAGATCCCCCCTTGTCATAACAGGGTTCTTTTCCCGCTTATAAAATGTATGTAATCCTTCTTGTCTCATTTTAATGCCCACGGACTAAATGCCTATCAATACAATCGTCTCTACAAGTTGGTTGATGCTAAACAAACAGACCAGATCTAAGATCCAGCTTTTCTCCGTATATATTTATAATCATAATATGTCATATGTTATATTATATATGTCCGTTGTTATGCTAACAAGTCTTTAATTCCGTACATTTAGTCTTTAGGAAGCATCTCCATTGCCCCCGGAAACTCCCGAAATAGACATTGTCACAAAACAGTGTTTTTCAATAATAGGAGATCTGACAGTGAGTAAAGCATTGAGCGAACAGGACAAAATCTTACTTGCACAGAAGCTGAAGGAAATGAGGCTTGCACACGGATACAAGCAGGCTGACATTGCCGGTGCGATAGATATCAAACAGGCAACCTACAGCAATTACGAAAACGGGAAACGCACTCCCGGTACTATGGTTCTTTACCGTCTTGCAAACTTCTACGGGATGTCGGTGGATGATCTGATGAAACTGAGTATTCACCTTGATGAGAATATCTATTATGATGCTCCCGGGCCAACACAGGTTGTTATGGAGGAGGCTGATTTTCTTTCATATCATGGCGACAGGAATGAAAAACCGCTGTCTGAAAAAGAATCCCGTCTTCTGTTTCATTTTTCAAAACTCAGTCCGGCACAGCAGGATGAAGTGATCAGTTTTGCCAAGTTTAAGCGAAAAGAAAAAGGGAAGTACTGATCTTCCCCTCTTGTCATTCCGACAAATATCTGTTATAGTACCTTCGATTTGATCAATTAAGTGTTCGGAGTTCTTTCGGGCAAAATCCCAAAATGTTTTTATTATACGTACACCGGTTTGTGACCGGAATGTTATGCGTACAATGTTGACTTATATTCATGTGATGATATAATAATTGTAGCTACAGATTGGTAATACACAATGATTTTTTCCTGGGAAGAAGAAAAAGATATTAAGAATTATGAGGATCACGGTATACACCTCAGTACAGCAGTTTATATTTTTAATGATCCTTATAGAATCGAACGACCGGACCGATCTGCAAATAACAATACCCTTGAAAACCGGTGGCAGACTATAGGAAGGGTAAAAAACATTCTGTTTGTTGCTTATGAGGAAAGACTCGGAGATGAAATCCATTTAATCTCTGCCAGACTCGCCACGGCACAGGAAAGGAGAATATATAATGGCAACAAAAACGATGATATTGAACCCTGGGGACCGGCCTGACAAAAAACAGCTTAAGGAAATACAGGCCGCTTCTGAAAGATCAATACATTTCACGGATGATGCTCCCAGGCTCTCAGAGAAAGAACTGTCTGAATTCCGTCCAGCAAATCCCAAATACTTCCGCCCGGTAAAGGAGCTTATATCGCTGCGTCTTGATGCTGTACTTATTGATGCTTTCAGATCAACGGGAAAGGGCTATCAGACAAGGATTAATGAGGCTCTTTGGAGAGGTGCGCAAGAGATGGGGATAATTATAAAATAAACCCACAAGACAGTTCTTCCCCTCCCGCCATACCGGCAGTTATTAGATATATTCGTTCTGTTTAATTCAGGCATTCGTTCGGAGTTCTTCCGGGCGATGATCCCAAATTGTTTTTATTATATGTTCACCGGTTTGTAACCGGATTATTTTGTTGACTAAAAAAACCATGTTGATATGATACACAATTTTGTGTATTATAGAAGAGGAGGCTCTGCCATGAAATACATGTATACAGCCACCTTCAGAGAAAAGGGCGGAAAAGTATATGCTCGCATCCCGGATCTGAAGGGTTGCATCACAACCGGAAAAAACTACGAAGATGCGATAAATCAGATATCCGATGCAGCAAGCGGATGGCTTGTTGTCGCTGAAGATGAAGGTCTTGATATTCCGGATGCCACACCGCAATACAAGCTGATCACAAACGAAAAGCTTTCCTACTCTCTGATATACATTGACACCGTTTCCTATAGGGCAAAAACCGACAACCGATCTGTCAGAAAAAACGTCTCCCTTCCTGCATGGATGGCGCAAATGGCTGACAGGCTTGGAATCAACTGCTCTCAGGTGTTACAGGAAGGGCTGATGGCGAAATTTAATATCTAAATGAAGTGAGACAACAGGACCGGTCTCCTGTCTCCTTGACTTTACCTTATAACAATCGTATCATTAAGCCACAAGGCGTAGACCGGCGGCCAACAGAGCGCGGGGGCTGCGCCATTTATATTGCTGAGAATGTTGCCGGCATATCCTCGCCTCAAAGGCATGAAATATATTCGTTCTGGTTTATCCAGGCATTCGTCCGGAGTTCTTCCGGGCGACGACCCCAAATTTCTTTTATTATACGGACCTCGGTTTTGACCGGGATTATGTCTGTTTTTCTAAATCTGACACCCAAGAGGTAGAAAAATGATATACCTAGATCCCACGGAGTATGCTAAAATAGTAAGCGAGATCAATACAAATTACTTTAAATACAGGGGAAAACTTACCTGTCAGCATATCTCACACGGAACAGATGGCAAATTGTATGTATACACCTTTGAAAATAGCGGTTTCAACGATTATTACATAATTGCAAAAGACAGGGTAGTATTATGAGGAGGAGCTATATGGACAGACTGATCTCTCTTTTGAACAATGTCAGCGATACATATTTTGATTTCGTTATCGGTGTATCAAACTATGCAAAGAGAAGCGAAGCAAACCTGAATACCATGATCTCTTTTATCGAAAACAATCCCGATGCATTGTCATCTGACATTATCCGATACATGATCGATCAGGATAATTACTTTGATTACGCCGAGCGTGTTGCAGGCGTATCCACGACACTACAGGCATGAGATATAGCTGATGTGTGTTGCAAAATGATGTTCCGAAAAAAACCGCTCTTCACAGCCGAATACGATCCTGACACGCAGTATCCAGTTATCAGGGCGTCGATCTGCAATGGCGAAAAAGTCGCCGGCTTCAAAAACAAAGCCGACGGACATTTTACCGATGTACTGCTAATAAAATCAGATGCCGATATTGACGCTTTCAAAAAAGCCTATGGTCTTGATGAGATAAAAACCGAGTATTGAAAAGTCTTATCTGATCTTTTCGATAAACTGCGCGATCTTTGCGTCGTTATCCTTTGAATCCTCATTTTTTCTGTCAAGAAGCGAAACCGAATTCTTCAGGTTTGGCAGGTGTTTTGTTATCGCCTCCAGTCCCTTTGATACTTCGCCTCCCGCACTCAGGAAAAACAGTGAAGTAACTTTTGCTGCAGCTTTTTCATCCTTCAGAAATGCGTTCACGGCAGGCACCCCCTTGCCGTTCCAGATGGGCGAGCCCAGGATTATCTCGTCATATGCGCCGGGATCTAACTCAAACGGCTTTAGCTTTGGGATATGATTGAATGCAACCTGTCCGCCTCCGACAAAGATCTGCGCAGCAAAACTCTTCGGCATGGGTTTTGCGGTATCCAGCCTCATCAGATCCGCGCCAAGCTCCTTTGCTATCTTCTCTGCTGCAGCCTGCGTATTTCCCGACAGTGAATAATAAACAACCAGTCTTTTCATATATCTTTTCCTCCGTACAGTCTTACTGACCTTTGATCTCCGGCATAAACCTGTCAATCCACTCCCTGTCAATCCCCTGCTCCATCGCTTCTTTCCTGTATTTTTCCGTAACCTCAGCCGGTGTGGGCACATATACGGTTGAGCATCTCAGAGAATTCATGAACTCATCTTTTTCATTCTTTTCGCTTATCTGAAGCTGTTCAATGTAATCTTTATATATCCTGCATCTGTGGTATTCCAAAGCCATTTCTTCCGTTATCAGACTCATGTTTCTCCCCTCTTACGAAAATGTGATCATACGCACCCGGTGATATGCCTGTCCGTTTTTATTATTCAAAATATGTGTGGGCAACCCGCCATTTTCTCAGCTTGATCCCCAGCCAGAAACTGTATATCCCCAGCGTTATGACTGATAATAAAAACCACTTGATCCAGTTTCCGAACAGACCCACGGCAGTTCCGTCAAACCTAAGGCGGCGTCCGTTGATGACGGTATGCTTCTCTTCCCAGTTATACAGCATGGTATAGGACCACGGCAGGCAGATACCCAGTGTGATGAATGTTATAAGAAAACCCAGGATCGAATACCCGATGTACTGCAGCAATCCTCCGTCAAAATGTGAATCCAAAGCTGCTCCGGATTCAGTGTGGGTATGCGAGATCCTCCACTGCTTCAGCTTGATCCCCAGCCAGAAACTGTATATACCCAGCGTTATAACTGATAATAAAAACCATTTGATCCAGTTTCCGAACAGTTCCAGGGCGGTCCCGTCAAAATGCAGCCTCTCTCCGTTTATGACAGTATGTTTTGCTTCCCAGCTGTATATCATGGTATATGCCCACGGCAGGCAGATCCCTAAAGTGATCGTGGTCACAAGACCTCCGAGTATCCTGTAGCCTATCAGCTGAAATAATCCGCCGTCAAAATATGATTCCTTCATCATAACCTCCTTTTTTCCAAACTACTCTCCCGACCGTGATCATGCGTATCCGTCGGTATGCCCGCATGACTTTATTATCCGAAATTTACCATCTGATTATAGCATATTTCCCTTCCGGTATCATTTTACACTTTCCGGATGCTCTGCATTTTTTGAAAAAAACATCATCATACCTTATAATCAGAACTGTACTTAAAACCATATGAAGAAGGGAGTTTGATCATGGATATTTCAAATATTACAGTCAATGCGCAGAACAGCATCCGTATCGATATGGGAAAGATCATATACATCGACCCTTTTCAGATAGAGGGAGAGCCGGGTGATGCCGATTACATTTTTCTGACTCATGATCATTATGACCACTATTCCCTGGATGATATAAATAAAGTGCTTCAGTACGAGACAGTGTTTGTCGTACCCGAGCCGATGGATCTCAAACTCAGAAAAAACACTTATGCCGGGAGAAATCTTCCCGTAAAGCCAGATAATAAATACGAAACAGAGGATTTTTCATTTGAAACGGTCCCTGCCTACAACCTGTTAAAGCCCTTTCATCCGAAAAAAGCAGGCTGGGTCGGATACATCCTCGATATTGACGGCACGAGGATCTACATTGCCGGGGATACGGATGCCACAAAAGAAGCAAAAAAGGTCCGGTGCGATATCGCCATGATCCCCATAGGCGGCACTTATACCATGAACTTCAAAGAAGCAGCAAAACTGATAAATGAGATCCGTCCGGAATATGCCATCCCCACCCACTACGGAACCCTTGTCGGCAAAGAAAGCGACGGCGAAGGATTCCGGGACCTCGTGGATGATGGCATCAAAGTCGAGCTGAAGCTGTAAGTCAGGGAGACAGGGGGACGGTCCTTCTGTCTCCCTCCATTACCCCTTTTGAAATATTATGAAAATATTGAAAAACGCCCTTTCCGATACTAAAATGAGGTCAGGGTCAAAAGGTCTTTTGACTCTGCCATCATTTTATTATAAAAGGAGGTTTTTTATGCGCTATTCTATTGAAGGAGAACCGTTACCGGTTGCTATCTGTGAAGTTGATGCCGGAGAGAAACTCAAATGCGAGAGCGGGGCCATGGCCTGGATGTCTCCAAACATGAAGATGGAGACGAAAGGCGGAGGAGTAGGAAAGATGCTCGGCAGGGCGTTTTCCGGTGAAAGTCTGTTTCTCAATGAATATTCTGCTGAGGGCGGATCCGGAATGATCGCCTTTTCTTCAAATGTTCCCGGATCAATAAGGGCGTTTGAGATCAATCCAGGACATGATATCGTTGCCCAGAAAAACGCATTTCTTGCGTGTGAATCAGGCGTTGATCTTTCCGTTTTCTTCCAGAAAAAACTGGGGAGCGGATTCTTTGGAGGAGAGGGCTTTGTAATGCAAAAGCTTTCCGGACAGGGAATTGCATTTGTTGAATTCGACGGATACTGCAAGGAATATGACCTGGCTGCCGGACAGAGCATGGTGATCGACACCGGCTATCTTGCCGCTATGGATGCTTCCTGTTCTATAGACATCAAGACCGTTCCGGGCATCAAGAATGCCCTGTTTGGCGGAGAGGGACTGTTCAACACTGTTGTCACAGGTCCCGGACATATATGGCTGCATTCAATGCCGGTTCCTCAGCTTGCTTCTGCGCTGATTCCTTATCTGCCTGTCAAGAGCTGAGTTTTAAAAAAGGGAGACAGGGGGACGGTCCTTTTGTCTCCCTTTTTTTGATCATTTTCTCCCGTTCAATATATCCTCGGCATTCTTTTTTCTTTCCTCTGTCGGCGGATCCACACCTTCAAGCTGGTATTTAAGTCCCAGCTCCTTCCACTTGTATTCGCCGAGCGTATGATACGGGAGTACCTCTATCTTCTTCACATTTTTCAGCGTCCTGATAAAATCGGCTGTCTTTTTGAGGTATTCATCATTATCCGTAATCCCGGGCACGAGCACATGCCTGATCCATACCGGTATGTCATGGTCTGAGAGGTACCTTGCGCATGCCAGGATATTCTCGTTGGTATGCCCGGTAAGTTTCCTGTGTTCTTCCGGATCGATATGCTTGATATCAAGCATGACCAGATCCGTGTACTTCATGAGTTCTTCAAACTTTGAAAAGAAAGGCTCCTCTTCGCTATAGGGCTGCGCTGAAGTATCCAGGCAGGTATTGATATTTCTTTCATGAGCCTTCCTGAAAAGTTCTGTCAGAAAATCGATCTGAAGCAGGGCTTCGCCGCCGCTTACCGTGATGCCGCCCTCGTCCTTCCAGTATGATCTGCATCTTTCCGCCTTGTCGAGGATCTCGTCAGCCTCCATGAAAAGTTCCGTGTCTTTTGCCCATGTATCGGGATTGTGACAATACTGACAGCGCATGTCGCATCCCTTCAGGAAAATCAGATATCTGATCCCCGGTCCGTCAACGGAACCGAACGACTCAAGTGAATGAATAGCACCCTTCATAAAAATTCACCTCTCTTTCCTTAGGAATAATTCACATATATTTTGTTCACGGCTCGGACAGTTCTAAGCTCATCCTTCGTCTTATATACAAAATTTCGCTCTGCGCCGTTCCGCACCTGAAAAGCGGTGCTGCCTTCGCACCCGCGAAATTTATAAGCCTCGGATTCGCTAAGAACTGCCGGCTGGGTGTTCACAAAACATATGTGAATTATTCCACCTAGTATTTGAATTACATTTTGAAAAACAAGGAGCCCGGTTAAACGCCGGGCTCCCCAATTCAAGTCAATATAAATTACAGTTTCTTGTGGCAGGTCCTTGCGATAACGTCGTCCTGCTGCTCCTTGGTAAGGCTGATGAACTTAACAGCATATCCGGAAACACGGATGGTGAAGTTTGCATACTCGGGCTTCTCAGGATGAGCCTGTGCATCGAGCAGCTTCTCTGTTCCGAATACATTGACGTTGAGGTGATGAGCACCGTTCTTGAAGTAGCCGTCCATAGCGCTTACAAGATTCTTTACTCTTTCCTTGTCATCATGTCCGAGCGCATCAGGGCTCATTGTCTGTGTATTTGAGATACCGTCAAGAGAGTACTCATAAGGTATCTTTGCAACAGAGTTGAGTGAAGCGATAAGTCCGCTCTGCTCTGCACCGTAGGAAGGTGATGCTCCGGGTGCGAAAGGCTTGTAAGCTTCTCTTCCGTCAGGAGTAGCTCCTGTAGCCTTGCCGTAAACCACATTGGATGTGATGGTAAGGATGGAAGTCGTAGGCTCTGAATCACGATAGGTGTGATACTTCTTTACCTTTGTGATGAAGGTCTTGAGCAGCCATACACCGATCTCGTCAGCCCTGTCATCATCATTTCCGTATTTAGGGAACTCTCCGGTGGTCTCAAATCCGGTAGCGATACCGAACTCGTCACGGAGAACCTTAACCTTTGCATACTTGATGGCTGAAAGTGAATCGATAACATGTGAGAATCCTGCGATACCTGTCGCAAATGTTCTCCTCAGGTCTGTATCGATGAGAGCCATCTCAGCTGCCTCATAATAATACTTGTCATGCATGTAGTGGATGAGGTTCAGGATATTGACATACAGTCCTGCCAGCCAGTCAAGCATGATATCATACTTGTGCATAACCTCATCATAATCAAGATACTCCGAGGTGATGGGAGCAAGCTCCGGTCCAACCTGCATGGGCTTTCCGGCCTTGTCCTTGTGCTTCTCGTCCTTGCCGCCGTTGATAGCATAGAGGAGAGCCTTTGCAAGGTTTGCACGTGCTCCGAAGAACTGGATCTCTTTTCCTGTCTGTGTAGCGGAAACGCAGCAGCAGATGCTGTAATCATCGCCCCAGATAGGCTTCATGACATCGTCGTTCTCATACTGAATCGAAGAAGTCGTGATCGAGATATATGCCGCATACTTCCTGAAGTTCTCGGGAAGGTTCTCGGTATAGAGAACTGTAAGGTTGGGCTCAGGTGAAGGACCCATGTTCTCAAGTGTATGAAGGAAACGATAATCGTTCTTTGTTACCATGTGGCGTCCGTCCATTCCGATTCCGCCCATCTCAAGGGTTGCCCATACGGGATCGCCTGAGAAAAGCTGGTTGTAGGACTCGATACGAGCGAACTTGACCATCCTGAACTTCATTGTCATGTGGTCGATGAGCTCCTGAGCCTCGGACTCGGTAAGAGTGCCTTCCTTCAGGTCTCTTTCCATATAGATGTCAAGGAAGGTTGAGATACGTCCGACTGACATTGCAGCGCCGTTCTGTGTCTTGATGGCTGCGAGATATCCGAAGTACAGCCACTGTACAGCTTCCTTTGCATTCTTTGCAGGCTGTGAGATATCGAAGCCGTAGATCTTTGCCATGTCCTTCATGCCGTTCAGGGCTCTGATCTGCATCGTGATCTCTTCTCTGAGGCGGATGACATCATCAGTCATATCGCCGTGTCCGCAGTTCTTGAAATCTTCCTTCTTCTTTGCGATGAGGTAATCGATACCGTAAAGAGCTACTCTTCTGTAGTCGCCTACGATACGTCCTCTTCCGTAGGTATCCGGAAGACCTGTTACTATATGTGTGTGACGGGCAGCCTTCATCTCATCTGTATAAGCATCAAACACTGCCTGGTTGTGGGTTTTGTGATACTCGTTAAAAATCTGGGTATACTTTTCGTTAACCGTGTAGCCGTACTGTCCTGCAGCTTCCTGAGCCATCTTGATTCCGCCGTAAGGCATGAATGCTCTCTTCAGGGGTTTGTCTGTCTGAAGTCCAACTACCTTCTCAAGATCCTTCATGCTCTCATCGATGTATCCGGGTCCGTATGAAGTAAGACTTGAAACGATCTCAGTCTCGCAGTCAAGCACTCCGCCCTTGTCACGCTCTGCCTTCTGCAGCTCCTGAAGCTTTCCCCACAGCTTGTTTGTTGCATCCGTGGGTCCTGCAAGGAATGACTCGTCTCCGTCATACTGGGTGTAGTTCAGCTGGATAAAATCACGTACATTGACGTCATCTACCCAATGACCTTCCTTAAACCCTCTCCATTCGTCTCTCATGTTTTTTTCCTCCTTTTGTAATGGGAAATAATCTTTAGATTGTTAATTATTAAACTATCACAACAAATCCCTTCTGTCAAATTTTTGTTAAAAAAATAACACAGGCTGAACCCCCAGTATTCATGCAGGTTTCAGCCTTCCTGTTACTCAAATCTGATTGTTTAAAATTAAGAACAATCTGTTAACAAACCTTAAATATTGTTAAGATTTTCACAAACTTTTTTGTACACTTCCAGGTACTCAGCGTAGTTTGTCTTAATAAAATCAAGCGCTTTTTCCTTCTCGTTATCTGCTATGATATCCTTTGCGCAAGTCTCCATCTGAAGGGAAAAATCCGAAAACGCAACTGCGCCGACCGTTTTTGATCCTGATTTCAGCTTGTGGACCTGCGTCCTGTACTCCGCCCAGTTTTCCGCTTCATACGCCTCGTTCAGTGCATCAATGCTCATCTGCTCTTCTGAAAGATATGCCTGAATCACGGCATCATATATATCCTGATTCTCACACAGCATCAAACCTGTCGCCTTGTCAATCTGAGCTTTTTCTTCCATAAAACTATCATCCTTTCCGCTATCCGCTTCATTTTTTTCTATTTCTGACGGTGATTCTTCCGCTGACGGAAGTCCTCCCGTTTCCGAACCCTTTGTATCATCCGCTGCCATGCCCGGCGGCGCCCTGTGATCATCCGTTTTTACCGGGCTTCCCTTCTTCAGGTATTCCTCTATCGTCGCCTTCAGATCGCTGAATCTGAAAGGCTTTGCCAGGTAGCCGTCAAAACCGTATTCGTTGATATATATCTCTTTTTGACCGCTGATGGCATTTGCGGTCATCGCAATGACCGGCGTGTCCTTATTACGCGAATACCTCTCAGGATCTCCTCTCACGGTGGCAAGCACGATATCCCCGCTCATGACCGGCATCATATGATCCAGGAATATCAGGTCATAGCTGTTTTCCGCTATCATTGAAAGCGCTTCAGCGCCTGAAGTCGCCGAATCCGTTGTTACCTTCAGCTTCTCAAGAAAGCTTCCGGCCACGGCGATATTCGTGATATTGTCATCGACCACGAGGATCCTTGTTCCCTCAAATCCTCTTTCTCTGACCTCGCCGGCCGCTCCCGTCTTTCCTATGAAGTCGGACATCTTCTGGTCACCCAGGATCTTCTGGGGTATCCGGAATGAAAAGACGGAGCCCTCTCCGTATACGCTGGTCACCCCGACATTTCCGCCCATCAGGCCGACAATCTTCTTTACTATCGAAAGACCCAGGCCCGTGCCCTCGATGAAATGTGTCTTCTCATCATCCACCCTGTCAAAGGCATCAAAGATATGATCGATATTCTCTTCCCTGATACCTATGCCGGTATCCGTCACGGACATATCGTAATACACCGTGTCGCCTTCCACGGTACCGGTGACCTTCAGCGTTATCTTTCCCTCTTCGGTATATTTTACCGCGTTGTTCAGTATATTGACAATGACCTGCCTGAACCTTACCCTGTCGCCGTTCACATATCCCGGGAGCGAGTCATCTATGTCGGATATGAAAGCCAGGCCCTTCCTGTCCGACAGAACCCGGAAGACCGAGCATACCTCATTGAGCAGGTCTTTCATGAAATAGGGCGCTTCTATTATTTCCATCTTTCCCGATTCTATCTTCGAGATATCAAGGATGTCGTTTATCAAATACATGAGCGTCTCACCCGACTCCCTGATGCTTTCCGAATAGGCTGCCGCTTTTTCTATCTTCTGATCATCGGGGATCGTCGGATCCGCAAGCGCCATGCTTGTCAGTTCATTCATTCCGAGGACAGCGTTCATGGGAGTCCTGATCTCATGGGACATGGATGAAAGAAATTCGCTCTTTGCCCTGCTTGCATCCTTTGCAGTTTTTTCGGCTTCAGCAAGAAGGCGGTTCGATTCCAGAAGCCTGTAGTAGTCAGGAGCCTCGAGGAATGAATAGATCACGTAAAGCCCCATGGTGATCCCGAATGAGACCATCAGTATCATATCACTTGTAACAGCCTGTATCGCCGCTCCAAGTATAACAAGGACATGTGTTGTCAAAAGGGCCAGAAACTCCCTCCTTGTCTCTTCCTTTCTGAACCGGAATATGGAAAAGATCCCTAAAAGAAGGTACATCACCGGACAGCCGTAGCCGACAAACATCAGCAGATTCCCGCCCTTTGCTACTCCGCCTTCAAACGACGAATAAACGTACTTGAATTTCAGGTCGCCGAGGAGCAGCAGATGGAACAGTATAATAAAAACGATATTGAACACCCCGAAGTACTTCCTGAACTTCCTGTGTCCGTCCTTCATGATGACCGTCATCGTGTATCTGTTGAAATAAAAGGAACACAGAAGCATAGTGGAATTGTTGACAAGGGACAGCAGCCTCTTTGACATCTCCGATGCTTCGGGATTTACCGCAACGATCACGAAGACCAGCTCGGAAACGCAACCGATTAGAGCCAGCGCGCCGGTCATCCTCATCATCATGGTGGTCCTTCTGAAATTTATCCTGTTGATAAATGAAAAGACCAGAAACAGGACCATGAAAGAAATGGCCGCAAAAGAAAAATAATATGTACCCTGTGTGAAATTATCCCCAAAGGTCATATTTTGACACTCCCTGCAAAAACCGCTCAAATGTCTGATTATTTTATCACATTTTTGTTTTTCTAAAAAGAGCAAACATGTTATAATAAAAACACGGAGGAGTTGAAATGCGTACCATTGTCTGCAGAAAGTGCAACAGAATATTTGACAGCCTTTACGGCTTTTCTTCCGTGTGCCCTCAGTGCGCGTATCAGGACGAAGAGGATTTCAAAAGAGTCAAAAGCTTCGTTTGGGATCACCCCGGAGTCACGATAGATGAGGTCTCCGAGATCTGCGGCGTGACGCCAAAGGATGTCAGGGAATGGCTCAGGGAGGAGAGGCTCTCCCTTGCCGACGGGACAGTTGCAGATGTCCTTACCTGCATGGTATGCGGAAAACCGATCCTGAAGGGTCGTTTCTGTGATAAATGCAAGGCTGAGGTTGCAGCCCAGGTAAAACCTCGTGTCGAAAAGACGCCGATGAAGGGCACGCTGGTCACAAAACCCGAAACCGAAGATCCTTCAAAGATGAGATTCCTCGATTCCGTAAACAAAAAGAACCAATAAAGACATGGGGACGGCCCCCATGTCTTTATTATATCCCGGTATCAGATCTCAGCTATAAGCCCGTTTTCCCCGGCATCTATCTTTATCACGCTGCCCTCCGCGGCGCCCTTT
The DNA here is from genome assembly GCA_017614155.1 of Lachnospiraceae bacterium. Lineage (GTDB taxonomy): Bacteria > Bacillota > Clostridia > Lachnospirales > Lachnospiraceae > NK4A144. The sequence continues at coordinate 13,537 of JAGACK010000043.1, read as the reverse complement.
TCGAGTATGAGCCTCGCTGCCTGCGTCTCGATGTTTTTCTGCATGAAGCGCTTTAGAGGCCTCGCTCCGTAAACCGGATCATATCCGCCTTCTGCCACAAATTCCTTTGCCTTATCCGTGAGCTCTATTCTTATCTGTCTGTCGGCAAGCCTTTCGTTGGTGTCGGCTATGAGAAGGTTGATGATGCCTCCGAGATCGTTCTTTGTCAGCGGCTTGAACATAATGATCTCGTCAAGCCTGTTCAGGAACTCCGGACGAAAACTCCCCCGAAGCTCCTCCTCGACCGCGTCCGCCGCCTCCTTTTTGATGCTTCCGTCATCATCTATCCCGTCAAGAAGATACTGCGATCCGATATTTGAAGTCATGATCAGGATCGTATTCTTGAAATCCACGGTCCTTCCCTGGCTGTCGGTAATACGTCCGTCATCGAGCACCTGGAGCAGAACATTGAAGACATCCGGATGCGCTTTTTCCACCTCATCAAACAGCACAACGGAATATGGTTTTCTCCTGACTGCCTCCGTCAGCTGTCCTCCCTCGTCATAGCCAACATATCCGGGAGGAGCTCCGATCAGGCGCGAGACTGAAAACTTTTCCATATACTCCGACATATCTATCCTGACCATGTTTGATTCATCATCAAAAAGACTTGACGCGAGCGCCTTTGCCAGCTCCGTCTTGCCCACGCCTGTAGGTCCGAGGAATAAAAACGAGCCTATCGGTCTTTCCGGATCTTTGATGCCTGCTCTGCTCCTGATTATCGCATCGCTGACTCTTTCTACCGCATCATCCTGTCCTATTACCTTTTCATGAAGTATATCCGGAAGATGCAGGGTCTTTTCCCTTTCTCCCTCGGTAAGCTTCGTGATCGGTATACCGGTCCATCTGGAAACGATCCTGGCTATCTCATTTTCGCTCACGGCTTCATGGACCAGGCTCAGGTCCTTATTACTCAGCTGCTGCTCCTCGTATTCGAGCTGTTTTTTCAGTCCCGGCAGCTTCCCGTATGAAAGCTCGGCTGCCTTTTCAAGATCCCCGTTCCTCTGCGCTATGGCGATCTCATTGTTTGTCTCCTCGATCTGTTCCCTGATCTGCGAAAGTTTTCCGACGCTTTCCTTTTCATTGTCCCATCTGGCTTTTTCATTCGCAAATCTTTCATTAAGCTCAGAGATATCCTTTTGGAGTTCGTCAAGCCGTGCCTTTGATGCGCTGTCAGTCTCCTTTTTCAATGCAGCCTCTTCTATCTGCAGCTGCATGAGCCTGCGGTTCATCTCGTCAAGCTCGGCAGGCATGGAATCAAGCTCCGTCTTGATCAGCGCGCAGGCCTCATCCACCAGATCTATCGCCTTGTCCGGCAGGAACCTGTCTGAGATATATCTGTGCGAGAGCGTTGCGGCGCTGACAAGCGCGGAATCGTTGATCTTTACGCCATGAAAGACCTCGTATCTTTCCTTCAGGCCGCGGAGGATCGATATCGTATCCTCCACCGTCGGCTCGTCGACCATCACAGGCTGGAAACGTCTTTCAAGAGCAGGATCCTTCTCGATATATTTCCTGTATTCGTCAAGGGTCGTCGCGCCTATGCAGTGAAGCTCGCCCCTGGCCAGCATGGGTTTGAGCATATTTCCGGCATCCATCGAGCCTTCGGTCTTTCCCGCCCCGACTATGGTATGCAGCTCATCGATGAAAAGCAGGATGCGTCCTTCGGATTTTCTGATCTCCTCGAGGACGGCCTTCAGCCTCTCCTCAAACTCACCCCTGTATTTTGCGCCCGCCACGAGCGCTCCCATGTCCAGGGCAAATATCTCCTTGTCCTTTAAGCCCTCCGGGACATCTCCTGCAACTATCCTCTGTGCCAGTCCCTCGACTGCTGCAGTCTTTCCTACTCCGGGTTCTCCTATGAGGACCGGGTTGTTCTTTGTTTTTCTGGACAGTATACGGATCACGTTTCTGATCTCGCTGTCCCGCCCTATGACCGGATCCAGCTTCTGGTCCCTTGCCCGTTCCACGAGATTCGTCCCGTATTTTTCAAGAGTGTCATAGGTTGCCTCCGGATTGTCCGAGGTCACGCTCTGATTGCCCCGTACCGAAGAAAGAGCCACCAGGAACCTGTCACGGGTGATCCCGTATTCCCTGAAGATCTCCTTTATCTCTTTGTTCGGGCTTTTGATGAGGGCCAGGAAAAGATGCTCTACGGAAACATAGGCATCGCCCATAGCCTTTGCCTCATCCTCGGCACCAATCAGGACCTTGTTGAGATCCTTGCCCACATATAGCTGTCCCGAGCCCTGAACCTTGGTCCTTTTTTCTATTCCCTGCACCGCCCTATCGACAAAAGAAGCCTTATCTATCCCCATCTTTTCGACAAGTTTTGCAATAAGGGAATCCTCTATCATGAGAAGGCTGTACAAAAGATGCTCCTGCTCTATCTCCTGATTGCCGTATTCCAGCGCATATTTTTCACATTCATTCACAGCCTTTATGGAATTCTGTGTAAATCTGTCTATATTCATGATCAAACCTCCTTCGAAGTATATTTATTATCAAGGCGGGTCGGATATGTTTCTCCGACTCTACTTTATGTTAACTAAACCTGTCACTTTCTCTTTATTAATCGTTGTATCACATATTGTTAGCACTGTCAAGAAGTGAGTGCTAATTGATAAATAAAAAGCAGGGACAGCAGATCTTTCCGCTGTCCCGAAACGGTCGTTATTCTATTCAAAGATCACTGTGGCTGTAACATTCACACCGTCAGCCTCCTCCTTGAACTCCCAATGATAATTGGGGCTGTGATTATGGGAGGAAAGAGAGATGCTCTCGGTGGAAGCGCTGTAGGAATCCGTGGAGCGTATCCATTTCTCATCAAACAGGTCTCCGCATTTTCCGCACTTGTAGTGTATATGTTTAGCCTTGTAATAGCAGGCGATGATATCGTGATCATATGTTATGTTTGTCCAGCTTCCGTCCCAGCCCACAAATTCAAGCCCGTCGATACAGGGCGTGGCAGGTGTGGGAAGTGATCCTCCGTACGCAACTACATCCGCCTTCCAAAGTTCCCCGGTCGAGCCGTTGTACCATTTCACGACACAGGTCCTGAAAGGATCACCCACGGGATTGAGCCTTATTGTCTGCTCTGCCGTAAGAGTTACTCCCGGTACAGGCATGACAGTCATCGGCGTCTTCAGATTTCTCGTAGTTTCAGGTATGGTCACCGGCGTAGCCGTGGTATAGCTCAAGACCCCTGTGGGCAGATGGTGATAAACATTGCATACATCCACCGACTGGCTTTCTGTCCCTGTCGGCAGGTAAACGGCATACGCGATCACATCCGTCTGAACATTTGCCAGCGGCACGCTCCATCCGCAGAAAGCATAGCCCTTATAATTCACGTCGGTAGGCCCCATATAGGTCATGTTGGTCCCCTGCGGCACGACCATCGGTACTATCCTGTCCGGAAGAACATAGGTAACCACTACATTTCCCGCAAATACGGCAACAGACGAAAGCGCCGAGATCATTATGCCCGCTGCAAGCGCAGCTATAAGTTTACTTATCTTCTTCATAATAAGAGATCCTTTCGTAATAAAAACCCGCCGTATCGGGAACGATCCTTGATCCGTGATCCGGCATCAATATTATGTAACCTAAATTATACCTGAAAATCTTCTTTCTTTCAAGCAGGGAAATCGCTTTCGGTCATGATAATTCTTTTTTGTCACATGACCTCCTGCATGAAACATCACTATGATGCCTTCTCCCTTTCCTTCGCGTCCATTGCCAGTCTTATGCATCCCATTATCCCCTGGTCATCATCAAGGCTTGCGGGAACAATGAAGTTTTCCATGTTGATAAGTTCCTTTGTGCGAAGATACCCGTTTATATTATCCGAAACCTTCTTTCTGATGAGAGGAAAAAGCCGGCTCTGTTTCATGACCCCGCCCGAGAGGATGATCTTTTTGGGACTGAGCACCATGATAAGATCGGTCAGAGCCTGCGCGATATAGTATGCTTCAAGCTCCCAGACTTCTTTCACATCCGTCAGCTCCTCCCCGCGCTTTCCCCATCTTTCCTCTATCGCAGGACCCGATGCCATTCCCTCAAAGCAGTTTTTATGATAGGGACACTTCCCCGCATATCTGTCGCTGATGTGCGGGGCCATAATGATATGTCCGGCCTCAGGATGGAGCATGCCATGGATCAGGTTTCCTCCGGACATGATACCTGCTCCTATCCCCGTTCCTATGGTTATGTAAACCGCATCGCTCAGCCCCCTGTACTTTCCCCATGTCATCTCACCGAGCAGCGACCCGTTCACATCCGTATCAAAACCGACAGGGACATGCAGAGCGTTTTTCAGTTTTCCGACTATATCAAAATCCTTCCACGCAAGCTTCGGCGTCGATGTGATATACCCGTAGGTCGGCGAGCTTTTGTCAAGATCTATAGGACCAAAGCTTGCCACACCGAGTGCGCATATATCCTTGTCTGCAAAAAAAGAGATGATCCTTCGCAGGGTTTCTTCCGGATCAGCGGTAGGGATCGACTCCCTTTCCGCTATCCTCCCGTTTTCATCACCCACAGCGCAGACCATCTTTGTTCCGCCTGCTTCAAGAGCACCGTATAACATCAGCATTCCTCCAAAAATGAGTCAGTGGAGACAGGGGAGACAGGGGGACGGTCCTTTTGTCTCCTTTTGGAGACAGGGGGACGGAGACAGGGGGACGGTCCGTTTGTCTCCTTAAAATGTTGCGATGATCGGTTATCTGAAGCATGTTTTGTGAACACCCAGCCGGCAGTTCTTAGCGAATCCGAGGCTTATAAATTTCGCGGGTGCGAAGGCCGCGCCGTTTTTCAGGCGCGGAACGGCGCAGAACGAAATTTTGTTTATAAGACGACGGATGAGCTTAGAACTGTCCGAGCCGTGAACAAAATATGTTTCAGATAACCGATCGTATAACAATCGGAAGGAGACAATAGGACCGTCCCCCTGTCTCCCCTGTCTCCCCTCATTCCCCAAGTTTGTCCTTCGAAAGCCTCGGGATCAGCACTTCTGTCCCGATGGGAAGGCGCGTGAGCACATGTCCCTCAAGGTCCCCGAAAACACCTTTCCTGTCACGAAGCTTCATATTCTTGTACAGTATCCCTCTTCCGTAATAAACCCTCGACAGATGCCAGAGAGTATCTCCTTTTACGAGCCTGACTATGATATCCCTCTCAGGTCCTGTAAAATCATCCCTGTCCTCAGCGGGATCCGCACCTGACACCGTTTCATCCTTACCGCTGCCGGTCCCTTCCTTTCCGGAAGAAGAACCCTGCTCCGTTTTTCCTGTATCATCCGCACTTCCGGCCTTTCCTGATAAAGCACTATCATTTCCGCTTCCGGCCTTTCCCGATAAAGCACTATCATCTCCGCTCCCGGCCTTTCCCGACGAAGCAGCATCCTTCTTTGAAAGCCTGTAGGGCGTGGACTTTCCGCCCACGCTCTTTATCGCGCCCTTTGCGCTGCTGTTTACTATCCGGCCGTTATCGATCACTACCAGATCAAACGCATACTGTATCCCGGGATCGGGTTTTATGTTCAGCCCGTAGCCGCCTGTGATCCTGCCCGAAAAGACCGTATCCTCGATCAGCCCCGTCGTCTCATTGACACCGGCTATCCCCGCTGCCTGCCCCTTGCCGACAACCGATCCCTTCACGGTAACATTTTTGATCGTACCGTGATTCACCTCGGTTATCGATGCGCCGTACTGGGACTTTTCATCCTTTCTTTTATTATATGTAGGCGAAAAAACAGAAGAAGCGATCGTCAGGTCATGCACCGAACCGCCCTTTTCTATGATATAAAAGACGGGGAGATTCTCGTTTGACACATAGCCTGTCAGGGTATGGCCGTTTCCGTCAAAATCCCCCGAAAAGCCCTTCATGTCCTCAAGTTCTCCCTCGTATATAGATTCAAATGTCGACAGGTTGTGCTGTCCGTCAAAAGCCTCGTCATCATTCAGGACGATATCACATTCAAGCCTTGCCGAAAGCGAACCGTCGCTCCTGCAGGCGCCGATGAATTCCTCAAAATCATTCCTCGATGACAAAAGAAAATGACCGTCTTTGTCCTTTCTAAGATAATTTTCTGACCCCTCTTTAGCACACACCGGCACCGCGGATATGCATAATAAAAGCAAAACCGCAGTGCCGGCAAATATCATTTTTAACGCAGTCCCTGTCTTCATGAGCGTATCATACTACGCTTTCGGGCTTCATGCAAACATTACGATCCGGCATTCAGCCTGTACCGGATTGTAATGCACCTGCCCCGGTCAGACCGGCCCCGACTAGTGCATTTTCTTCATGTTTGCCATCACGTAGTCCGGGATGTCGTCAGTCGTAAATACATAGGTGTCAATGTAGGAAGCGATATCGTTATCATCGCAGGAAAGATTCACATTCAGTCCCACGATCTCCTCATCCCTGCCGACATGCAGGGCGTTGTCGAAATAATAAAAGCTGTCCGGGACACAGATCGACATGAGCTCATCTATCCTGTCACGGTCCGAAAAATCCGCCTCGAACCATTCATCGTCCGTGTATTTATTCACCGAAAGCATCGTGATCATCGAGGTATCCACTCCGACCTTTGCATCCTTTTCTTCAAGCAGCTTCATGCACCTTTTATAGGACGGCCAGATATAAAACTTCGACTCATGTCCCTCATACATCCACTGCCTTTTTTCTGTGTCTGTGGCAACGATCATGCAGCAGGGGATCTCATTCTTCATCGAATCAAAATCCTGATCCATCAGATCCATCCTGTAAAAATCCAGGAATTTTTCCTTTTCTTCTTCATCCAGCTTCAGTGCGCTGTAACCCATTCCCGAGGTTATAAACATCTGCGTCATATCCTCTGTCCCGATATTCAGCACATCGTAAACTCCCTCTTTGTATTCCTTTGTCTCAATGATCTTTCCCAGAGCCTGCATCTGCTCGTCCTGCGACAGGTCTATATAATAATTCCTGTAGACCGTGTATCCGTTCTTCAGCCTGAAGGCAATGACGAAGCTTGCGTATATCTTGTTCTCGTACTCTTCTGCCTCCGGTGAACCGTTTCCTCCACGGTTGATATAGGCAAGCCGGTCACCATGAACTCTTTTCGAGAATTCAACGCCATCCCGTGCAAGAGTGATCACATCCCCGATATTGTCCGTCAGATACATATTCTCCAGCCTGTAATCATCGGTTGACAGATAATAACCGCTATCCCTGTCTATATACTCTACCCCCGTATCAATATTGTAGCAGCAGACAGCCGCGCTTTTTACCTCGTTTTCAGCCGGTATGTACGAGTCATATCCGCACAGATCGAACATGAAGACCGACATGACCCCTGCCGTTAATGCAGCTCCTATGATAAAGCTTACCGGATGCTTTACGCACGCCTTGAAATCAAATTCAAAAACTATCTCGCAGACCGCCTGTATCAGTACGATGCCGGCAACATATCCAAAGATGATCCATCCGAACCTTTTCCCGGAGGATACCTGAGCCATAATAAGAGCAAACAGCATTGTTCCTATTATCATAAGCAGGATCTTGATGACAGGCTTCATCCACCTGAAAGCTATGGCCTTTGTCGCTGCTTCAGCCGGCCTTTTCCTGATAAGCAGGAATGACAGCAGGTATACGATCACAGCAGATACAGCCATTACCACCATCGCAGACACAGCCATCGGAACGAAGTTTTTGTTCGGCGCCACCATATGATTGCTCATCTTCTCCATGCAGAACCATATATAAGCCATAGCCGGCGAAAGGAATCTCCAGAATCCGTTGTCCTTATTATAATAATTCGTAAAGAAGGTCATGCTGTATCCGGTCGTCGCCAGATACCAGAGCGGCAGGTAGAACATGATCAGCGCCGACATGAAGATCGATACCACCGTGTTGCCGCATATCACCGCCGCAAACACGACCAGCGTATACATCGCGATATACATGACCAGCACATAGAGCATACCGAAGAGCATGACAGGTATCGACGGAAGCAGGAAGTAGCTCCTCGCATATCCGAATACTGCAGCGACAGCCATCATTATCACATAGGGTATCGCAAAGCTGAGTATCCCGTTCAGATATGCCGCGTTGAAGATCACGCCCCTCTTCACCGGCAGTCCGTAGTAAAGATCCGTCTTCTCACGGCTGTGAAGATAAACCATGCCGTTCAGCCCGTTTATGAGCGCAAGCGCGCCGGCAACAAGAAGCACCGGGATATTTCCGCCACCCGTGACCGTATAAAGGAATGCTTCCCTCGCATCCGCGATGTTCGTGAGTTCCTCTATCATCCTCTGGTCATAGATGCTTATGCACAGAGCCGCAAAAACCGGCAGTGCAAAGAAATTTGCTATGATCGAAAGAGCGAGGCTCCAGAGCCGTCTCTTTCTGTCCTCTTTCAGAATGTCATGAAATGAATTTTTTGATGTCATATCCCGTAACCCCCGTTTCACTAATAAATATCTCTTCCAGAGAAAGCGGCAGCATCTCCGCAAAGAGCGGCTCATAATTCTGGATGGTCTTCATTATTTCATCTTCGCTTCCGCGGATCGTAAATGTGCACAGCGACCCCTTCCTTTCCTCGACAAGTATGTTCAGCTCTTTTTTCAGCGCATCCATATCCGTTTCCTTCGGCAGCACGCAGTGCAGCTTGTGGATATCCGCCTTGACCTCGTCAAGATCTTCCGAAAGCAGGATGCCGCCCTGGTGAAGCAGTCCTACCGTGTCACATATGTCCTCAAGCTCTCTTAAGTTATGGGATGCGATCACCGGCGTGAAGCCCCTGTCTGACATATCGGATGCGAAAAGGCTCTTTACTCCCTGCCTCATGACCGGATCGAGTCCGTCAAAGGTCTCGTCGCAGTACATATATTTCGTCATGGCCGAAAGCCCGAGGATGATCGAAAGCTGCTTTTTCATTCCCTTTGAAAAGGTGTTGATCTTTCTCCTTCCTGAAAGCGAAAAGTCATCCATGAGCTTTTTGTAGCGTGCCCTGTCATATTTCGGATACATCTTTTCAAAAAATGCAGACATGGCATCCGGGGTGGAGTTCGGGAAAAAATACATCTCATCGCTGATATAGAAGAAATCCTCCTTCACCTCAGGCTCCTCAAAAACCGCCCTTCCGTTTATCTCTATGCTTCCTTTGTCGGGCTTTAATACACCCGCTGCCATGCGCAGGAATGTGCTCTTCCCCGCGCCGTTGGTCCCTATCAGGCCAAAAACCCTTCCGTCCTCGATGGAAAGCGATACATTATCCACCGCCTTTATCTTTCCGAAGGATTTGCAAAGATTCTTTGCCTCTATCATTTATCTATCCTCCTTTGAACCCTGTCCACTATCACCTTTCCTTCGATCCCCAGTGTCAGAGCCCTTGTCACCACGCTGTCAAGCTCTGTCAGGACCTCCTCCTTTTTAACCGGGAGCAGGCTTTCCACATTTGATACAAAGCTTCCCCTTCCGGACACCGAATAGGTCAGGCCCTTCTGCTCGAGGTCCGCATAGGCCTTCTGCACGGTGTTCGGGTTGATCGAAAGCTCGACCGCCAGATTCCTCACCGAAGGGAGCGCCTCATCGGGCTCGATAAATCCCCTGATGATCTGCTCCTCTATCTTTGAGGAAATCTGTTCATATAACGGCCGTTTTTCTCTGAAATCAATCTCTACCATCCATATTTCCTCCACATGTTACAAGTGTACTAATGCTATTAGTACACTTAATATAATACAAACCCCCTGCCATGTCAACAAAAACTGTTCGATATGTTCCACGCAACCCGGGGGACTGACACGACGCCAAGCTAACCGATAACTGCAACTTTGGCCTGCAAGTCATTCGCATTTCGCACATGCTTATGACCTGCAGGCCAAGTTTTCGTAATCGTTTATCTTGTCTGGTCAGTCCTAAACGGGTTGCTTAGGAAACATATCTCACGGTCTTTATGTACTAAATCGTGAGTCGGGATCCGTCCCCTGACTCATTTTACAGTCACCGATAGTCTCTTCCCTGTGGGATCGATCCGTTCGGTTATATTGATGTCGCGGATGACCTGCCATCCGTCATCATCCTCTTCGATGAAATTATCAAGCTCACGCGCAAACGACTGCCGTATATAATATCCGTTCTCATCCCTGTCAAGCGAAAGCTCCCTGGGAAGGGAAAGATAACCCGTAAATCTTTCACCCGAATTCGGCACCCGCAGCCATGACATCGCAACAGTCCTGCCCTTCACATTTGAAAAAGTCTGACCGGCATAGGGAGTCCTGTCATCATACAGTCCTCTCATGACGCCCTCAAAACGGAACTTAAACCCGTCAAACTTTCCCATATAATAATAACCGTCCGCAGAAAGCAGGGCCCATCTCCTGTTGCCGCTTGTGTCAGAGATCTCAACCAGATCCGGGCACTCCCACATGGGCACCAGATCCAGCTCCTGCGTTTTCTCCCAGTCACGCAGGTTTTCCGATCTGAGTATCGCAAAAGAATTCTTTTCCAGATACACGATCATGATGAAGACGCCGTTCTCCCTGAAAAAGAAGACCTTCGGATCCCTGTTCTCACTCCCTTTCAGATCAAGCTCAAAGCCCGGATACTTGAGAAGCGTCTTTCCTCCGTCAAGGGAATAGGCCATCCTCTGCACGCTCTTCCCTCTCCTGTAATTGAACGGCGGTTCCTTCTTTCCCTTGTAAGGCGCATTTCCCGCGCAGGTATAAAAATACAGGATCGCGTCACGGGCCAGTCCGAAGAATCCTTTGTCATTTTTGATCGCCGAGCCCGAATACATGACGCCAAGCTCATCGGGAAACAGCACATCTCCTTCAAAGCTGTAATGTATGAAATCCTTTGTGACCGCATGTCCCCAGCTCATATTTGCCCAGCCGCAGCCGAGGGGATTGTGCTGATGATATACATGCCAGACACCATTATCATATATGAGTCCGTTGGGATCGGAAGCAAAGCCGTACGGAGCATGATAGTGAAGAAGGCATTCCTCATAATAAGGGAGTATATCCACCTCGGTCACAAGCTCGAAAAAACGGTCCGGAAGATCTCCTGTTATCATGATCTCATCCCCGGACTTCAGGTTGTCATCCGCCTTCGTCATATAATCCGGATAGAAAAGGTTTCTCGTCATTCCGATGATCTGCAGATAATCATAGAAATCCGGCTCCCGGGTTACGGCCATGCTGTCCTTTGAGATGGGAAGAAGAAACTCATAGATGGTCTTGCCATCCTTTAATATTGAAAGCCTTTCCCTGTTCTCATTTTCCTCATCCCGGATATTCCAGACCGGGATACCCAGAAACCTGGATCGTAAGGTCAGTACCCTGGTCATTTTCCGGCCCTCTTGATAAGAAACTCCGCTGTCTTTGCCACATCCCTGTCCTTTGAGATGGCTATGAATTTACTCTGCTCCAGGATATTCATCACGCTCTGCTCATCCTTGTTTGAAGCCATGAAATACATGGTAAATTTCGGATCCTTCGCCCTCTTTTTCAGAAGCGATACAAAAAGCGTCGTGAAAGCAACCACCGGCAGCACCAGCGAAGTCGAAAGCACGACCACATCGCAGAACCTGACCTTTGATGAAATGTCATAGCCGTTGCTTGAAATATAGGAAAAAACATCAAAATTCCTGGTCAGATGAGGCTTGATCTTTTTTATGTATTCATCATCCGTATCGACGAAAAGGATAGCGGGTTTTTTCCTCTTTTCTTCTTTCTTTATGAAGTCCTGCAGATCTTCTATCACCTTGCCGAAGCTTTCTGTGAAAAGATATCTGGTCGAGATCACAAAGAGTGATGGTACCGTGCTCTTTACTATATCCACCAGATTCTTCTTTCCGTATATAAAGAGGTTCTTTTCTTCATCTATGCAGAGGATCGTCAGATACTTGGAAAGCTTCTTTACATCCTCCTCCGTCTCATCACAAAGGTACAGCAGGATATTATCCGACTTGTCCTTCACCCCGTATATGGATGTCTGGTCAGGAGCACAGTACACAGGCGCCAGGCCTGATCCCACGATATCCGTGGCAAACTTGGACTTGTCAAACATTGCAACAATGATCTGTTTTGAAGATGCACTCATACCATAGCCCTCCTATATCACTGAAAATAAACAACCTCATCGGCAGGCGCCTGCGCCGCTTCAACACTCTTTGCGATAAGGACCGGTGCGTTCTGCCCAAGTTCAGCTGCAAACTGACTTTTGATCGTCGCCGTCACGGTCACAAAGCTTTTCTCCTTCAGGCTCTTTGCGTCTTCCCATTTGCAGGGAAATCCCACAAACTGAATATCGGCTGCGCAGCATGTCATGCACAGCCTCCCCGGAACAAAGACCCCCGCATCCGCCTTTTTGGGGTGCAGGACCTGACCTTTGAAGGTGACCGTCTTTCCCACATAGCTGTCCAGATTCTCAAATGCATCAAGATACCATATCCCGAAATCATCATCCGCCACCTCAATGGAAGATGCTGACAGATCATAGGGGAGCTTTTCCTTTACGTTTGCATTTATCGTGCCGTCCGGCATCTCAAAGATGACCTGCGCAGGCCTGTTTATTGCCTTCACCGTCCTTTTGAATACCGGAAGATCATCATCATCCCTGCATCTGTTAAAGAGGACCAGATCCGCATACTTGAACTGCCTCGTCATCATCTGCTTCATGTTGTTCAGATAATCCGTGTAGGTAGAGGCATCAACGGTTGCGATTCCCTCTGCCATAAGCCAGTGCTCCGGCAGCGCCTCGATCACCCTGTCGACATCCCATGTCCCGTTATATTCGATGAGTACCCTGTCCGGTTTCAGCTCCTGATCAATCTTTATGAATTCCCCGGGAGTGACCTGCCCTTCTTCTTCGATAGTTCTTAATAAAAACCGGTTCTCCTTTATCTCTGCTTCAGAAAGCTCGACCTCCCCTTCTTCGCAGATGATATAGACCGTATTGAGACCATCCTTAAACTGGTTATCCTTTAAGGTCTCCTTTATGAAACTTGTCTTCCCGCTTTCCAGAAATCCGGTAAAAAGATATACGGGTATCTCTTTCCTTTTTTTCAGCATATCTTACACTCCAAACAAACCGCTGATATTATGCTCGTTAAGTCCCGATCCGATCACACAGAGCCTTCCCGTATAATCGGCAGACCCCTCCCTGATCTCATACTCTCCTGGAGTCAGGTCAAATTCATACCATGTGCTGCCGTCATCTGCAGGCACGATCCCCTTTGCGCGAAGGACTATGCCATACTTCAGAGCGTTCTCATCTGCAAGTTCCTTCAATATCTTCTCAAGCCCTGCTTTTCCATATTTCAGCGGTGTTTCAACACCCCAGCTCTGGAACACTTCATCGGCATCATGATGATGGTGGTGATGCTCGTGATCATGATCCTCATGATCGTGGTCATGATGATGTTCGTGGTCGTGATCGTGATGATGTTCATGATCATGATCGTCGTCATCATCGTCATCGTGATGATGATGGTGATGGCACT
>JAGACK010000005.1 GCA_017614155.1 Lachnospiraceae bacterium | reverse complement strand
TCTTCCATGGCCATGCCTTCCATCGGCATCTCTTCCATGGCCATGCCTTCCATCGGCATCTCTTCCATGGCCATGCCTTCCATCGGCATCTCTTCCATGGCCATGCCTTCCATCGGCATCTCTTCGATATTCTGGGTATCAAAATCAGGAGTCTGTTCTGATACAGGCTCCTGCCCTGTCACAGGTTCATAGACCGTTTCTGTCTCCGGTTCGGCTGCAGGCTCGTTCTCCTGCATATGCTCAACCAGAGGTTCGGAAGTAAGCACTGCTTCAGGATTTGAAACAAATTTTTCTCCCACCTCCGGTTCAGGTTCCCCGGTTATCCCCTGTTCCTCTCTGTAGTTTTCCGTAACAGCATGCAGCAGCTGGTCTAAATAATCTTCATCCGTGCTCATCTTTGATCCAATGATCCCTATTCATTCTTAAAAATCGCGCGCAAAAAACAGATCCCTTCAGGATCAGCCCGACATTGACGCAATGAGAGCATCTATCTCAGCCTGGGAAAGAACCCTGTTTTCATTTCCCCCTCCCGCAGGTGCAGCCGGCGCTGCAGGAGCCGTGGGTGCAGCCGGCGCCGGAGCCGGTGTCGGTATCGTGGGATTGAAAGCCTGTGCCTGGGATGAATTGCCCATAATGCTGGCAAACAGTGCCTGTTGTTCCGGTGATAATCCGTCCATAAGTAACCTCAAAAACACATTTTTATTCTTGTGCCGATAAAAACGGCAACATATATCATAACATTATTATGCAAAAATCGCAATCCGTGTCATCTTCAGTGTCCACAAGGCGTACCTCACTTGATTTTTTTCTTTACCTGATATATACTCCCTTTTCGACAGGACAAAAACCAGTCCAGAACGGATTAAATATAATAAGGAGGTTATGATCGAAATGAAAACAAATCTTGTATTACAGTTCAACGGACGCGAGGCAAGCGAGGAATCCATGATAAAGTCCGCACAGGAAGCATGGAAGAACGCCGGGAACAAGGTATCGGACATCAAGAGCGTGCAGCTTTTCCCCCAGCCTGAAAATTCCATCTGTTATTATGTGATCAACAAGGATTTCGACGGAAGCTTCGGAATCTGAAAACCAGCATAAAAAGAACCGGGAACGGATCAGAATCCGCTCCCGGTTTTTATTATATCAATGAGCATCTGACTCTGCATAATGCCGTATCACTGTTTGCTCACAAGCTCATCCACTATCCTCACAAGATTTCCTATCTCAGGTTTTGAAAGCTGAGCATCGGCTCCAAGCTGTTCTCCCTTTCTCCTCATTTCCTCATTTACAAGGGATGAGAAGATGACAACAGGGATATCCCTGGTCGCATCAGAAGACTTGATCAGCTTCGTCAGTCTGTGTCCGTCCATGATGGGCATCTCAATATCCGTGATAACTACTCTTACCTTGTCTCTCGCCTTTCCCTCCTCTGCTGCCTTTGAGATATAATCCCATGCTTCCTGTCCGTTCACGGTGTCAATGAGATTTACATAGCCCGCCTCCTTGAGCGAATCGGATATGAGCTTGTTCAGGAGGGCAGAATCCTCAGCCATAAGGATCGGAACCTCGTTTCTCTGTCTTTCTCCGAGCTCGCTTATCTCCTCAACGCGCAGGCCTGTTTCCGGGCTGATGTCGGTAACTATCTTTTCAAAATCAAGTATGACTATAAGTCTGTCTTCGAACTTTATGATACCGGTCGAAACGCCCGCATCGGCATTGTTCACGGTAGCATTAGGCTTGATGATGTCTCTCCATGATATCCTGTGAATTCCGACTACAGAATCAACATGGAAAGCTATATCCAGTTTATTGAAATTTGTGATGATGAAAAGGCCCTTGTCCTCGGATACTCCTCTCTGAAGACAGTTCTTCAGGTTGATGGCCGTGATCATCGTATCTCTCGGCATGAAAATGCCCTCAATGCTGGGATGTGCATTGGGTACCGGAGTGACCGGCTGATAGGAAATGATCTCCTTTATCTTTGCGACATTGATCCCATAGCAGTTGTCATCAAGCTTGAATTCCAAAACCTCAAGTTCGTTAGTGCCGTTCTCAAGTAAGATATTAGTTTCCATGTTTTCCCTCCAATACAATGGATTATCTTTTCAGCCTCAAACATCGGCGTCAAAAACACAAAATAATAATACCATAAAAACACAAAAAAGAATACAAATTTTTTATTATGTACGAAAAACACGGGCGGATCATTGATCCTGCCCGTGTTAAGATCTGATTATTTCGCATAATCCGTGACTCTGGACTCCCTGATCATGCTAACCTTTACCTGTCCGGGATACTGCATCTCGCCTTCGATACGCTTTGCGATATCTCTGGCCATCAGCACCATGTCCGCATCACTAACCTGTTCGGGAACTACTATTACCCTGACTTCCCTGCCCGCCTGAATGGCAAATGATTTCTCAACTCCCTTGAAGGAGTCGGCAATATCTTCTAATTGTTTAAGTCTGTTTGTGTAAGTGTCTAAAGACTCCCTTCTCGCGCCCGGTCTTGATGCCGAAATAGTATCGGCAGCCTGTACGAGGCATGCGATGAGGCTTGACGGTTCAACATCTCCGTGGTGCGACTCAACCGCATTCAGCACGACAGAATTTTCCTTGTACTTCCTGCAAAGATCGACACCAAGCTGGATATGTGTCCCCTCCATCTCGTGGTCAACTGCTTTTCCGATGTCATGAAGCAAGCCGGCTCTTTTCGCAAGCCTGACATCTATGCCTCCGATCTCGGAAGCCAGAAGTCCTGCAAGCTGAGCCACCTCGATTGAATGCTTCAATGCATTCTGCCCAAAGCTGGTCCGAAACTTCATCTTGCCCAGAAGCCTGATAAGCTCCGGATGAATGCCATGCACCCCGACTTCGAGCGCTGCCGCCTCTCCTTCTTCCCGGATCTCTGTCTCGATCTCTCTCTGGGCTTTCTCGACCATTTCCTCAATCCTTGCCGGATGGATTCGTCCGTCAACGATGAGTTTTTCGAGAGCGATCCTTGCCACTTCTCTCCTGATCGGGTCAAATCCGGAAAGGATCACTGCCTCGGGAGTATCATCAATGATCAGGTCAACGCCGGTAAGCGTCTCTATCGTCCTGATATTTCTGCCCTCACGTCCGATGATCCTGCCCTTCATCTCGTCATTCGGAAGCTGAACCACTGAAATGGCCGCTTCGCTGACCTGGTCGGCAGCGCATCGCTGGATGGCATTTACGACAAACTCCTTTGCTTTCTTTTCTGCTTCTTCTTTTGCCCGCGTCTCGTATTCCTTGATCATTACCGCGGACTCATGCTTCACATCGTCTTCAACAATTTTTAAAAGATATTCTTTTGCCTGTTCAGAGGTAAGTCCTGATATCCTTTCAAGTTCCTGTACACGTTCTTCGTTGAGCCTTGCAGCTTTTTCCTGCAGTTTTTTCAGCTCTTCTTCCTTTGCCGTACAACTGGCCTCGCGTTTTTCTATCGTATCAGCCTTTTTGTCAACAGACTCTTCCTTCTGCTGCACTCTTCTTTCAAGTCTCTGAACTTCCGCGCGTCTTTCCCTGATCTCCCGTTCTATCTCGTTCTGCTTTCTGATAGATTCCTCTTTGACCTCGAGAAGTCCTTCACGCTTCTTTTCTTCAGCTTCCTTGAGTGCATCATCGATTATCTGTCTTGCCTTCTCTTCAGCATTTCCGACCTTGGATTCAAAATCCTTTTTCTGTCTGCTGCCTCCGATCAGATAGGCGATTATTACCGCTGCGACCAGTACCACTGCAAAGATCGCAATAAATGCTGCGTTCATTGTACAGAAGTACCTCCTACTATGAAATTTTTAACCAACCTATTTTAATCCGATTTATATGTTATGTCAATATGCAGTTCCTCAACTGCCGCTTTAACATCGTCATAGGAAAACCCCTTTGAACACAGGCTTCGCATGAGCTTCGCGGCTTCCTTTATATCAAGCGACGACCCCGCAGGATGTTTTCTCAGGATCAGTTTTTCGATGGTTTTCTTTTCATCGATGCCTGAGTCTGCCAGAACGCTGTCAACCGTATCCCTGTCTATGCCTCTTTGCAGGAGCTCGTTTTTTATCATCCTTTTAGACTTTGAAGCAGATTTCTGCCCGGCAAAGGCAGAGGCATAGTATTCATCATCAATATAATGCTTTGACTTTGCATAACGCACTGCCTCTTCGATTGCTTCTTCCGGATAAAAACCTTCTTTTAATTTTTTTCTGATCTGCTGCTCGGTCTTTGCCGATGCATCCAAAAGATAAAGCGTGCGCGAAATGGCACGCTTTATCAGGATCTCATTCAATATCTCTTTAAATTTTTCCTCCGGCAGTTCCATCCCTTCCCTGATATCATACTTTTCCGCCTCTTTTTTATACAGGACAAAAGCCGGAGCATCCTCGTCAAAATAGACCTTCAGTTTTGATCTTTTGAAGGGTTCAAGCCTGAAAACAACCATCCGGATTCACTCCCTGTCAGGATTCATCGGCCGGCTTTGATGCTTTCTTTTTTGCCTTCGGTTCTTCCGCCTCTTCATCTATGAGTCCGTAATGAGCCCTTACCTTTTTGTCTATCTCTTCGAAAACAGCGGGGTTCTCCTCAAGATACTGCTTTGCATTCTCCCTTCCCTGTCCGATCTTTTCTCCATTATAGGCATACCATGCTCCGGACTTGTTTATGACATCGATATTTGCAGCCAGATCCACCAGATCGCCTGAGGATGAAATGCCCTTTCCGTACATGATGTCAAACTCAGCCTGCTTGAAGGGCGGCGCCACTTTGTTTTTCACAACTTTTACCCTTGTCCTGTTTCCTATAACCTGGCCTGCCTGCTGGATCTTGTCGATCCTTCTGACATCCATCCTGACGGAGGCGTAGAATTTGAGGGCATTTCCGCCGGTAGTCGTCTCCGGATTTCCAAACATTACTCCGATCTTTTCCCTCAGCTGATTGATAAAAACAACCGTGCAGTTGGTCTTGTTGATAATGCCGGTCAGCTTTCTCAACGCCTGCGACATGAGCCTGGCCTGGAGTCCCATATGTGAATCGCCCATATTTCCGTCAATCTCATCCTTCGGAACAAGGGCTGCGACCGAGTCGATGACGACTATGTCAAGAGCACCGGATCTCACCATCGTCTCGGCTATTTCAAGTGCCTGCTCGCCTGAATCCGGCTGCGAGATATACAGGTTGTCTACATCCACCCCGATATTCTTTGCATATTCCGGATCGAGGGCGTGCTCTGCATCAATGAAACCTGCAATGCCTCCGAGTTTCTGTGCCTGCGCTATCATATGAAGCGTCAGTGTTGTCTTTCCCGAGGATTCGGATCCATAGATCTCGACGATCCTGCCTCTCGGGATACCTCCTATGCCAAGCGCCACATCAAGGCTTAAGGAGCCTGTCGGGATAGCGCCGATGCTCAGGTCCGTCGAGCTCTCGCCAAGCTTCATGACCGCTCCTTTTCCGAATTCCTTTTCGATCTGTGATATCGCGATATCGAGTGCTTTTGCTTTTTCTGAATTATCCATTATTTTTCTCCAATCTTTTCTTTGCGAATCGAACAATTGTTCTATTCAACGACAATAGTAGCGTAAATGTAGTGGTTTGTCAACAGCAAATCACAAAATGATGTGTTTGTTTTACCTCCTTTCCGTTTATTTTTGTAATAAAGGATTTTCTTGCGGCGAATGCCGCGTTCTTTTCTGAATGTCCGCATGAAACAGACTGAAGTGTATGATATCATCTGTCGATGATAAAATCAAGAGGAAACAGGGGACGGTTTATTTCATGGAAAGTACTTTGACGAGAATCGAGGAAGCCTTCTCAACGGTATGGAACAGACCGAAGGTTTCATCGAAGGTTTCTCCGGAGACAAAGAGACCGTGATGAGTCCAGATGACAGCATTGTAGTCCTCCATTTTTTTGGAGGTTGCCTGACCGAGTTCGATACTTCCGGCTTCCAGTTCCGGTACGACACCAAGGCCCTCGGGAAAGGTCAGACGGCACTCCGGCATCATCTCATGGAGCCTTTTTGTAAATCCGATTTCATCACAGGGAAGAACAAAAGAAAGAGCAATCACATTCTCAGGATGACCGTGATACATGATCCTGTATCTGCCATCCGTGACACGCTTTTTGACTTCATGGTTCAGCAGATGGCTAGCAAGCTCGGATGTGGGACTGCCGCCATTCTTCAGTCCCCAGAGAATCCGGTACGAGTGTCCGTCTTCGGAAATCCGTATGATACATAGAGTATCCTCGGGATCTTTGATCACATTTCTGAAATACTTGCCGCTCCCCGTCACCAGAAAACAGTCTCCTGCCAGGCCGGGAACACTGACATCCAGCTGCTGCCACGGATCATCCCTGTCAAACAGAGGCGAAAAAGCCGACTCTTCGCTCTCCTTCAGCCTGTAGGACATATTTCCGCCGTTTCTTTCATGCCATCCCATGAGATAGCTCTCATAAGCCATGTCGGCAAAATCTTTTATGAACCTGATCTTTTCAATATCCATATCCAAACTCCGGCATTTGTGAGGCGTTTGTGAGGAGCTTTAGCGCCTTTGTCATGCCCGTCTTTTTGCGAAGAAATCGTCAAGCTTCTGAAGAAGGGCTGTCCTGTCTATGGTTTTCAACAGATAGTCAACCGGTGAAAGGCCGACTACCGAAAGCACGCTTTCCCTGTCCCCGTGTCCTGTCAGGAACATGACCGGTATTTCCTCAGTCTGCGCATCATTTTTGAGCATTGACAGCACCTGCGGACCGTTCGCGACGGGCATCTCATAATCAAGGAGAACCAGATCGGCCCTGTTCTTTGCAAGATAGCTGATCGCCTGCACTCCGCTCCCTGCCATGCCGACATGGTATCTGTCCTTCAGCCATTCGTAGACGGTGCGCATATAGGTAATGTCATCATCAACGATGAGTATGGTCTTCTTGGCATGCTCGCCTGTATTATTTTCCAGGTAGTTGAAGATGCACCCCAAAAGGTCATCCATGACAAGAGGTCTTTTGAACCATTCAAGGATGAGATGCTCAGGCACGGTCTTTTTTGCCGTATCGTATTCGGACTGTTCTCCGATAAAAATGATCCTCCTGTCAAGGTCACCTGCAAGATCTTTGAGATAGACCAGCGTTTCCGTCATGTTCTCGATATCTTCTCCCATGAAGAAAACTACCAGTTCAATCTTTTCGCGCTCCCGCTCTATGTCTTTTATATCTCCGCGCGAAAGAAAAGCATCGATGTCATTTGATGTAATCTTTGAAATAAGGCTTTTTGCAAGAAAGCTGTCGTTTGAGCTGATCACCGCAACTTCCGCGCGTCCCTGTTTTGTATCGTCCATCATTCCCTCTCCCCTGTCCTTTTCCCGGACAGCTGTTATGCCGACCGCTCCGATCCGTGCATTAGAATACTATCATATACACAATGAAAGTTCAACGAAACGGCCCGGGGTGCTTTTTCTTTTCCGGCCCGGTTCTTTGTGTTATTATCATAAAATAGAAAGGGCTCATGAAAATGAAGATAATCCTGAAAAATCTGACCAAAAGATTTCCGAACAGAAACAAAAAAGCCGGAACGGATGTCATCGCCGTAAACAATCTGGATTTTGATATACCTGACGGTAAACTCGTCGGGCTTTTAGGACCCTCCGGCTGCGGCAAATCAACCACGCTGAATCTAATCTCAGGACTTGAAAAACCCACGGAAGGCCGGATCTTTTTCGGGGATGATGATGTGACTGAGCTTCCCGCCATGAACCGCGGTGTCGGGCTGGTGTTTCAGAGCTATGCCCTTTACCCGCATCTGACGGTTTTTAAAAACATCCGTTTTCCCCTTGAGAATCTTAAGGGGGACGCAAAGCTTTCAAAAGAAGAGATGGCAGAAAGGGTAAGCAAAGCCGCCGCAATGGTCCAGATCGGCGATCTGATGGACCGCCATCCTTCGGAGCTTTCAGGAGGACAGCAGCAGCGAGTTGCGATCGCAAGGGCGCTTGTAAAGATGCCAAGGGTCCTCCTGCTCGATGAACCCCTTTCAAATCTGGATGCAAGGCTTCGTCTTCAGACACGCGAAGAGATACGCCGCATACAAAAGGAAACCGGGATCACCACCATATTTGTAACTCACGATCAGGATGAAGCAATGAGTATCTGCGATCTGATCCTTCTGATGAAGGACGGAATCCTCATGCAGTCCGGAAGTCCGCAGGATGTATATGACGATCCTGAAAATCTTTTTGTGGCAAGATTTCTGGGAACCCCTCCCATAAATGTATTTGAAGGAAGCATATCTGACGGAGGCCTGTTCATCGGAAAAGACCGGGTGATGGAACTTAAAAGCTGTCAGGCTGAAGGACCCGTTGTTGTCGCTGTCCGTCCCGAAGGATTTATCCCGGACGAAAACGGCCCGTTAAAATGCATCGATGCCCGGACGGAAGTAATGGGCAGGGATGTCAGCATAGTATCAAAACATGATTCACTTTTTGACGACTGCCCCGTGATGCGTTCTATCGTCAGCGCCGACGCGGTAAAGAACTTTGATACGACCCGCACTGCCTTTTTCCTTAAGCCCGGAAAGGTTTTTGTTTTTGACAGCAAAACAGGTGCCAGGATACGCTTTGAGGTATAGCATGAAAAGAATGGAAAAGTACAAAGGATGGCTTTATCTCCTGCCTGCCATATTGTTTCTCGGCGCTTTCATGATCTACCCTCTTTTTGATGTCTTCGTGTACTCTTTCGAAGAAGGCTATAATTTTGCATCAGGCACATACTTCGGGACCGGAACATACAACTATTCCTACGTGCTCCGGGATCCCTACTTCATTTCCGCACTGAAGAACACCTTCCTGATAGTGATGATCACAGTCCCACTTTCGACCGGAATCGCGCTTGTCATCTCACTGTGCCTAAGTTCCATAGAAAAGCTGCGCGACCTGTTCCAGACTTTCTTTTTCCTTCCGTATGTGACAAACACTCTTGCCGTCGGCCTGATATTCATGATCCTTTTCAAGAAAACTCCCTATTCCGACGGGCTGGTGAATAACCTGATCCATCTGTTTGGCGGAAGCACCATAGATTTCATCGAAGGCCCTTACAGCGCGAAGCTTTTTGTCATGTGCTTTTACACCATCTGGGTCGTTCTTCCTTTCAAGATACTGATCCTGACCTCTGCGCTCGCATCAGTTCCGCGGGTTTATTATAATGCGGCAATGGTGGACGGAACACCTTCTTACAGGATCTTTTTCAGAATAACCCTTCCAATGATCTCGCCGATGATATTTTATCTTGTGATCACGGGATTTATCGGTGCCTTCAAAGCATATTCCGATGAGGTTGCCATATTCGGGACCGATCTGAACTCCGCCGGCATGAATACGATCGTGGGCTACATCTATGACATGCTCTACGGAAACTCAGGCGGCTATCCGTCTTTTGCTTCGGCAACTGCCATCATCCTTTTTGTGATAATACTGACGATCACTGTAATCAACCTCGGCGTAAAGGACCGTTCATCCATTAACAAAGGAAGATAGAAGATCATGGATATAAAGACAAGAAACATACTTTCAAAAATACCTGTATATATTATCCTTGTGCTCCAGGCACTTCTGGTGCTCTTTCCGTTTTACTGGATGATCCTGACTTCATTGAAAAGCTATGCATCGTATAATACAGAATACATACCAAAGTTCTATGCATCGGATCCCACTTTTCAGAACTATGTTGATGCATTTACCGAAGTTCCTTTGGGAAAGTATCTTTTCAACACTCTTATTTTTACCGTGATCACAACGGCTTTGATGCTCGTGGTCATAACCCTTGCCGCCTTTGCATTTGCAAGACTGTCTTTTCCGGGGAAAAATATCGCGTTCACCCTGTTTCTGAGCCTGATGATGATCCCCGCGGAACTGGTCATCATCACTAATTATGCCACCATAACCACCCTGCAGCTTCGAAACACTTTTGCCGGACTGATACTTCCTTCCGTCACTTCGGTATTCTATATCTATCTTCTGAAGGAAAACTTTGAGAGCGTTCCGGATGATCTCTATCTTGCATCGAAAGCTGACGGCACATCGGACATGAAATATCTCCTGAAAGTACTGATACCGATCTGCAGACCTACCATGATAACCATCACCATTCTCAAAGTGATCGAGTGCTGGAATTCTTTCGTATGGCCGCGTCTGATCACTGATGACCCGGCATATTTCCTGGTATCAAACGGGATACAGGAGATCCGTGAAAACGGCTTCGGGCGTGAGAACATCCCTGCCATGATGGCTGCCGTTGTTATTATCTCACTTCCGCTGATCGTGCTTTTCCTCATCTTCCGAAGAAAGATAATGGAAGGAGTAGCTTCCGGAGGTACAAAGGGATGAAACATCTGCATGAAAAATTCTTACTGCTGCTTCTGTTTTTACTCATATCTGTTTTTCTTTCAGGCTGCCATGGACAGAAAGGTCTCCCGGAGTTTACGATTCCTGAGGGATTTGACAATTCGAAAAATTACGAGATAACCTTCTGGGCAAAGAATGACACCAACAAGACCCAGACGGAGGTATACAAAAATGCGATCCGCGATTTTGAAAAGTTCTACCCGAACATTAAAGTAAACCTGCGTCTGTATACCGATTACGGACGAATCTATAATGATGTGATAACAAATATCTCGACAGGGACAACTCCCAATGTATGCATCACATATCCCGACCACATAGCCACCTACAACACAGGAATAAACATCGTGGTACCGCTCGACGAACTGATCGACAATCCCGATTACGGTCTGGGCGGAAATTCGCTGCAGTTTAAATCTCCCTCCCGTTCGGAGATCATACCGGAATTCCTGGATGAATGCCGTCTGGACGGAAGTTTCTATGCCCTTCCGTTCATGCGTTCTACCGAAGTACTTTACATCAACGCCGACATGGTACATGCCCTGGGCTATGAAATCCCGGATGTACTTACCTGGGATTATGTATGGGAAGTATCCGAAAAAGCGCTTGAAAAAAAAGATGACGGAACATACGCCGTCAATTCCCAGAAAGTACTCATACCGTTCATCTATAAATCCACGGATAACATGCTGATATCCATACTGAAGCAGCTGGATGCCCCTTATTCGGATGATGACGGAAATATCTACATCTTTAACGATACAACGAAGGATATACTGCTTTCTGTAGCCGGACACGCAAAAACAGGAGCTTTCTCCACCTTTAAGATCTCAGGTTATCCCGCAAATTTCCTGGATGCGGGACAGTGCCTGTTTGCGGCTGACTCTACCGCAGGCGCCACATGGATGGGAAGCGAGGCTCCGCTTTCCGACATAGCGGAAGAAAACAGGGTATCCTTTGAGACTGTAGTCCGTCCCATTCCCCAGTATGATATATCCAATCCAAAGATGATCTCCCAGGGCCCCTCCATCTGTATATTCAACAAGGAGGATTCCGGCGAAGTCCTTGCCTCATGGCTTTTTGCGCAGTATCTGCTGACTGATGATGTGCAGATCGCATACTCATCCACAGAAGGCTATGTTCCCGTAACGGAAAGCGCTCGTTCTTCCAAAGAATACACCGACTACCTTTCCCATCCCGGCACGGATTCGATGCACTACAGCGTAAAGCTTGATGCCACAAAGCTTCTCCTTGATAACACGGAAAACACCTTTGTCACTCCGGTATTTAACGGTTCCGCCTCACTTCGTACAGCAGCCGGGGCACTTATCGAAGATGTCACAAAAGCCACCCTCCGAAATACAAAGGTGGACGATGCCTTTATAGAAAAAACCTTTGAAAATGTCAGGAGCCTTTATAAGCTTGACTCTGTTTCTCCAAAGGCGATGAAAAAGGAGGCCCCGGGTCCTCTGCCCAAAGCCTCCGTTATTCTCCTGTCTTCTCTGGCCGCGATCTGGACGCTCCTCATCATACTGTTTGTGATAAGGATAAAAAGATCCAGCAGCCGTAATTGATCATTTGATCGTGATCGATGTTATGTGCGGGTTTGCCCCCTCATACCAGTAAAGGAATCCCTCGCAGTCTATCGTATCCCCGACCTGAAGCGTCTTTGCCGTCTTGTAAACATCCGTATCGGGACCGGTCAGATATGATCTGACAAGGAAGGTATAGGTATTGCCGTCCTTTGACACATTGAAATACACATCATTGCCTTCTTCTCCGGAGCCGTCCCAGTTGTAAAGGAAAGGCGCCTCTTCTCCGTTTGCATCCTTTGATGCTTCAACGGTAAGTCCTTTAAAGGACACGAACTGATTGATGCTGTTTTCAAGTTCATCTTTTCCCAAAAGATCCGTAACATCCTTTACCGGCGCTATATAGGATCCATCCTCGATCTCATAGGTCGCATCAGTAATCTCCACCTCTCCGGACCATTCGGATTTATATCCCTTGATCTTCAGTTTGGTTCCGGGAACGAGCTTTGCGGCATCCTCCTCGCTGCAGGGCATCTCATAAATGAAATATGCTCCGTCCTTGTCCTGAGTGTACAGAGTAATCTTTCCGTCCCACCAGGAATTAGCTCCCTGGATATAGGTCTCAACCGTGACCTCGCTGTTTAAGTCAGCCGCCGCATACTCGGCATAGGTCATGACTCCCTCACCCTTTTTGTCCTCTGAAGCTCCGGTACTGCCGCAGCCGGATAACAGACCGGATGCCAAAACCACCGTCAGCAATAATGCAAATACTTTTTTCATGATATTTTTCATCCTCCTTTATTGCATTACACAACTATAGTATCATATCATCATTTTCGGTCTCACTTCAATGCGCTTTTGCATATATCCGTGATCCTGTCCCAGTCCAGCTTCATAAGGCTGTTCCTGATATCCGAAAGAAACCCGCTGTCCTCTTCTGAAAGCGCGTAACCGTCAAGTTCAGCCAAAAGGTCCTCCATCATTCCAAAGTCCATGCTGCCTGCAATCTCGGATATGGTATTAAAGGCATCCCTGCGCGCATCTTCCGAAAGGACAGGGCCTTCTTTCCTTTCTTCATCCCCTGCAGAAAGCCTGCCGTCAAGCTCCCGGTAGGCTGCCAGCATTTCTCCTGTATTGGCATCTATGTATCCCCTGTCATTTTCCTTTCCGGCTTCTTCAAGCTTTCTTGCCATTTCCGAAAGCTTTGATGCTCCTATTATGCGCGCCGAGCTTTTCAGGGCATGGACCCTGATGGTATAGTTTTCGATATCGCCTTCATCATGAAGCCTTTCTATCTCGTCCGCCTTTGATGCCGCGGTCTGATGAAATACCTTTACCACCGAAAGGAAGCTGTCCTCTGATCCGCAGTTGGCCACGCCGGCCTTTATATCGATCTGCGGTATGTCACAAAGCCACGCAGGCACTTCGGCTGCCGTCCCGTCTTCGGACTGATCCGAAGACTCCGCCTCATCCTTTTCATGCATATCGTATGCTGCCGCATGGGGATTCAGGAGCAGTTCCCTTCCCTTCCAGACGGTCCTGCCGTCATTCTGCTCATTCATGATATAGTCCGTGTCATCATCGATCATCGCTATCATGACATCGGCAACAACGGGATCGAACTGCGTGCCCTTGCACCTTTCTATCTCAGCCCTGACTGCATCCTGAGCCTTGGGCTTTGAATAGGTCCTGGTACTCGTCATCGCATCGTAGCAGTCAGCCACACAGATAATGCGCGCCTCCTCGGGTATGGCATCACCCGAAAGATGATCTGGATATCCGCTTCCGTTGTACTTTTCATGATGCGAGCGCGCCCCGTTTGAAAGCTCGGGCATGTCAGTGATGTTTTTCAGTATCTCATGTCCGATGGTGGTATGCTCTTTGATCTTTTCAAATTCCTCATCGGTAAGCTTTGCCGTCTTGTTTATGATCTCCTCCGGGACTCCTATCTTTCCGATATCATGGAGAAGCCCCATCTCATAAATCTTTTTCTGCTCTTCAAAGCTCTTGCCAAGCCTCCTGGCGATCTCTGCAGAATACGATGCCACCCTCTCCGAGTGACCGTTCGTATAATGGTCCTTCGCATCGACGGTCCGCGAAAGCGCAAACATCATCTCCTGATTGAGCCTTTCCGCCCTGTCGGTCTGTTTAACCACTTCTCCCTGCAGGTTCTTCTGATACCTGTCAAGGGCAATGGTCCGTTTACACCGCTGCAGGAGCACCTCGGGAACAAAAGGCTTTCTGATGAGATCCTGCGCCCCGTTTCTGAGCGCGGACGCCTCCTTTTCCCTGTCCTCATCAGCAGTGATATACATCACGGGGATATCCTTTGTCGAAGGATCAGCCTTCAGTTTTTCAAACACTTCAAATCCGTTCATTCCGGACATGTTGATATCAAGCAGTATGAGATCAGGATGATCGTTCTTTGCGATAATAAGAGCCTCATTGCCATCCATGCAGCTTTTAATCTCAAAAGTTTTTCCGAGGATCGCCTTTACGGTAGTGCAGATGACCTCATCATCATCCACGACAAGGATATCGCGGCGTATGTTTTTATTATCAGAAACAACACCGTTTCGTTCATCCGGAACATACTCTCTGATCTTTTCTTTCGGCAGATAGCTCTTTAACAGTTCCTCTAGCCTGATCCCGTCCACCGGTTTTGAAATGTAATCTGAAAAGCCTTCATTCAGATACCTTTCCCTTGCGCCCGATACGGCATTTGCAGTAAGCGCAACATATACCGGAGCAGCCTTCCCTGCCTGGTCCATTTTTTTCAGTTCATGAAGCGTCTCTATGCCGTCCATCTCCGGCATCATATGATCGATAAAGACAACATCATAATCATTCTTCGTACAGGCGGCTATGGCATCCTTTCCGGAAAGCACAGTGTCTACCCTTATCCTTGTTGCCTTCAGGAGATTTGTGATGACAGTAAGGTTCACCTCGGTATCATCCACAACAAGCACACGAGCATCCGGCGCGCGGAAAAGCTCCCTGTACTGACCGGGCGAATGCACTACCCTTTCGTACCTGGCTGAAAAATCCCCGATGGGACTGTTCTTTATGACCTTCTGCTTCAATGAAAACGAGAACTTCGATCCCTTCCCGTATTCGCTTGAAACATCAAGCTTTGAATCCATGAGCTCAAGCAGATTCTCCACTATGCTCATGCCAAGTCCCGTTCCCTCGATCGTACGGTTTCTCTTTTCCTCTATCCTGGAAAAAGGCGAAAAGAGTTTCGTCATATCCTCATCCTTCATGCCTATGCCGGTATCGGAAATCGTAAATCCCAGATTTATCTCTTCTTCCGTAAGCTCTTCATGAAAGACCTCCAGCTTCACCGTACCCGCCTCAGTATACTTGACTGCATTGGTCAGAAGGTTCAGCACGACCTGCTTGATCCTGATCTCATCTCCGTATAATACATGCGGAATGGACTCCTCCACCTCCACCTCAAATACAAGGCCCTTCTTTTCCGCACGGCTCCTTATCATGTTCACGAGGTCCCCGATAAGCGATGACAGTTCGTACTGCGTTGGGATAATCTCCATCCTGCCTTCTTCGATCTTTGAAAAATCCAGGATATCATTTATCAGCGAAAGGAGCGTACGGCCGGCGGACCTGATATCCGAAGCATAGGAAATGATATCCTTTTCCCTGCTTTCACGAAGGATCATCTCATCCATTCCGAGCACCGCGTTTATGGGCGTCCTGATCTCATGCGACATATTTGCAAGAAAAGCAGACTTTGCCTTGTTTGCAGCATCTGCCAGGCTCTTTTGCTTTTCAAGCTCAGTCATGTACCGGTAATGATCAGTATCATCCACAAGCGCGAATATCGCTCCCGCCGGATTGCCGTTCTGCATCAGTGTCTTTTCTTCGGGCGAATAGACCCTGCCTTTGACCTTTAAGGGCTTGCCGGTCCTGATCCTTCTCCTGATCCTTCTGATCACGCTTTCGGGATTTGCCGTAAGCGCAGGGAAAATAGTCAGAGCGGATTTATTATAAAACCGGACGACATCATCCTCATCTGTTGCTATGATGCACTCCGAAAGTTCATTTACCACATATTCCTTTGCAAGATCCTCAGTATCAAGAAGGTCATAACGGAATATCGCGATAAGCATGAAAACAGCCGCTATGGGAAAACTCAGCATCGTCACATCATAGACCTGTTCGATAAACGGGATGATCCTGAAAGACTCGATCACAAAAAAGAGACTCTGGGTCAGGACCGCGCAGATCACATAAAGAATGCGTTTTTTTGAAGTCGATCTCTTTTCCCTGCGGTATGCCAGCACAAGGTGCATTATCCCGAAAACGGCGTAAAAAATAATCATTCCCGACCACAGGAAATGCCAGATTCCGTCTATATGATAAAAGATCGGAAAGTCTCCCTGATGCGAGAACATAGTGTACTTATAATATAATCCCGTCCTGTCTGTGGTAATGACGATCAGATATGTGATGATATTCATAACCGAAAGGATATACTTTGTCAGATTCTGTATCTTTGCCTTCACAAAAACCAGAACAAACATGAACAGGGCAAACGGCAGCCATATCCTTCCGAAATAGGATA
This sequence comes from Lachnospiraceae bacterium, assembly GCA_017614155.1. GTDB lineage: Bacteria > Bacillota > Clostridia > Lachnospirales > Lachnospiraceae > NK4A144. The sequence goes on along the minus strand of JAGACK010000005.1, from coordinate 26,124 downwards.
TCTTCAATGCTGTCACATATTCTGCTTCCGTACTGCTGATAAGCTCGAAAAAATACCCTATGTTGTTTACAAGGGTTGCCGCGCAGCTTAAAAACAGCCATGAATGCGTGGTACTCCTCCAGTTTCTGAATACCACGACAGCCTCGACAAAAAGCGCTGCTATGCTGGTTATCTGAATCGCAAGTACTATCTGATACATTTTAAGCCTGTGTCCGTCCTTTCAAAAAACTGATGCCACGAATTCATTATAACACAGTCTGTATGCTGTTGGGAGACGGAAGATAGGGTGAGCCGGCACAAAAAACACCCCAGTATCATTACCGGGGTGTTTCTTTTTAGTGCGGAAGATGGGACTTGAACCCACACGCAAGTAGTATGCACAAGATCCTTAGTCTTGCTCGTCTGCCAGTTCCGACACTTCCGCGAACCTTCTGCGTTTCCAAACGCAAATACGATAATAGCATTTCATTAAAAATCTGTCAACAAAAACATTTTGACACCTTGAAGACAGAAGGAGACAAAAGATCCGTCCCCTTGTCTCCATCCTGCAGTTCACATCATGAGCCCGTGAAGTCGTATCTTCTGACGCCGAGCATCCAGAACTTATAGCTCAGGTAGAAAAATGCAGCACCGATCAGAGGTGAAAGCCATGTCAGCAAAGGCACATTATCCGGAGTGACAAAAATGAGACTCGGATAATAAGCGACAAACGCTATCGGGATCACGAAGGTAAAGATGAACTTAAAAACCGCATTGAAAATGCTTGCGGGATATTTTGCAAAATCCTTGAAGCGGAACATTATCACCATCACATACCCGGAATTTATTATCCAGAAACAGGTGGCAGCCGATGCATTCATGATCGCGATCATGAAAAGAGACGCGGTAATGAGAAACAGAACGGCCTCTGCAATGGTTACAAAAGTCACGGGTATCCCTATCCTGCACCAGGCATAAACAAAGGTTGACAGCCCGAATATGAACTGTCCTATGCCCTTCACATCAAACACTTCCGATATGAAATAAAAGAAAACATTGATAGGCCTGAAACAGTATTTTATGAAATCACCCGATCTGACCATGAACCTTAAATTCCAGTTGTTGTCAAAGAAGCATTGCACGGGCGTCAGCGCGATGAGTGAAAAACCATAAAGAAAAAGCATGTGGTCATAATCCCATCCGTTGATGCTCGGAAAGTTGTGGAACAGGATCATAAATGTCAGAAAGCCTGACAGATTCGTCATGATCATGCCGAAGGTTGAGATGATAAAATCCGCACGGTAGCTCATCTTGCTCTTCAGGTCCTGTATCAGAATCTTTCTGTATATCGATGCGTAAAAGCCAAATCCTCTCTTCATAATAAAACCTCCAAAAGTTGTGAGGCGCTTTAGCGCCTTGCCTGCTCAGCCGCCGTTGACAGTAATCTTTTTCACGGCACGGTTCCAGAACAGATTGCCGAATATCGAAAGCAGGACGATCCAGAAGATCTGTATGCACAAACAACCCCCGACAGAACCGATGCTGCTCTTACCGGCCTTTCCCAGAAGTATCGAAAGCGGTATGTCATAGATCGCCCTGAAGGGCAGGTATTCCACCACCTTCCTGATCCCTTCGGGGAAGAACGAAAGCGGGATCGTCGCGCCGGACAGCAGCAGCACTATCGTCTCCTTTACTATGTTCACACCCCAGGTCGACTCCGTATACAGGCAGATCGGGGCTACCAGCATCTCCACATTATAATTGATCATAAGCGCAAGGATCAGCGATAGGACAAAATACACAAGGTTCATCCCTAACGGGATAGCGCCCTTTGTGATAATAAAAACAAGCACGAAGGTCGGCAGGAAAGTCAGGAAAAACGAAATCACATGACTTCCCGAATAGCTCCAGAAGGTGTACAGTCTGTAACGCATGGGCTTTAACAGATGCATGATGATCTCGCCGGACTGGATAGACCTGCTCATATCCCAGATCACAAAAACCTCAAGGAGATTGAACATCGCGGTTGCAAGCACGAGGTAGATCATGGTGTCATAAAAGGTCATGCCGTTTACCACATCCATTCCCGAGGAAGCATAGATTGCTTTCCACAGATAGTAAACAAGCGCAAGGTATATCAGGTTTCCAAGCAGAGTCACAATTGTCCCCAGTCTGAACTGCAGGGCTTCTATTATACCGGCTCTTGTCAGAGCGGTCAGTTTTCTGATATTTGTCATGCCGATTTTTCCCCCTCATAGATTTTTCTGATGACTTCTTCGGTTGAGATCTCCTCAAGCCGGATGTCCCTGACGCCTTTTTCTTTCTGTGCCGACAGTATTTCCTGCATCACATCCGTCCTGCTCTCATCGATCTCTTTTTCGATCCAGGTATCATCGGACAGTCTCATCTTCAGAGTCCTGTAGGAACCGAAGTAGGTCTTCAGATGATCGATGTCATTATCATAGATCTTCTGCCCGTCATCGATGATGACTATCCTTCTGCAAAGCGCATCCACATCCCCCATGTCATGAGTTGTGAGTATAACGGTCGTTCCTTTCACCTCGTTAAGTCCTTTAATCAGGTCACGGATCCTGCTCTTCATCGATACATCAAGACCGATGGTAGGTTCATCAAGAAAAACTATACCGGGGTTGTGCAAAAAGGCGGCGAGTATATCGCTTAATGTCCGCTGTCCCAAAGACATCTGGCGGACAGGTTTGTTTATTATGGGTTCGATATCGACCAGAGAGCGGTAGAGATCGAGCATGTCATCATAATCCTTTTGAGGGATCAGATATATGTCGCGGAGCAGCTTGAAGGATTCTATCAGCGGCAGCGCCCACCACAGCTGGCTTCTCTGCCCGAAAACAACACCAATGCTCTCTGAATTTTTCGTTCTCTCTCTGTAGGGCACCAGCCCGTTTACAAGGATTTCTCCTGAGGACGGCTCTAAAACTCCGGTCATCATCTTGATGGTCGTTGACTTGCCTGCTCCGTTGGGTCCGAGATATCCGACGATCTCACCCTTATCCACGGTGAGGGATACATTGTTGACAGCCATGATGCTTTTGTAATCCCTTGAAAACAGATCGCGAAGGCTTCCCTTCAGGCCCTCATGGCGGTTCAGCACCTTGAACTCCTTGCTTACATTTTTCATTACTATAGCTTTGTCTGTCATGATTATCCTCCTTGTCACGCTGTCACATTTTCCGCAAAAGCACTTGCTTGTTTTGATATTTATAAGTATATTGTATGCGAGAGAACAATTATACATAAAAAATGCCTATATTTAATAACAATATTACCCGCACAGGTAATATTGTTATAATAAGGGAATTTTGGAAGGAAGATTGTTATGAAAAGAGAATTGATGGGTCTCATAGTGAAAAAGGAAGACGGATCGGAGCAGGTCAATTATGATGACGAGAATTTCCCTTCCTATATATTCGAAGGATGGGTCAGGCCGAATGTGACCTGGGAAAAAGTTCCGCATTTTCATCAGGATGTTGAGCTGGTCTCGGTCAAGACCGGAAAGATGGCTTACTCGGTTAACGGCAAAACCATAGACCTTGAGCCCGGGGATACCATCTTTGTAAATTCAAATCAGATCCATTACAGCATCGCAACATCCGACGAGGCGACCTATGTGATCTTCATTGCAGATCCCGGTATCCTCAATGCATCCATGGCAGTCGAGATGCAGGCGCTTGCTCCCGTGCTCACAAATCCGAAGCTTACATATATCCGTTTTCACAGGCCACATGAAAAATCAAAAGATATGCACCGTCTCATGCTGTCTCTTCCGGATATCAGACATGATCCGTTCCAGGTCACGAAAAAATTTTTTGACATCTGGGAAATCATCCTCGAGCAGAGCAGGAATTACGGTCTTATCGAAACTGAAACAGAAGCGGATGCGCACACGAAGGCATTCAAGACGATGATGTATTATATTCAAAACGAGTATAAGAATCCGATCACGCTTGACGATATCGCTTCAAGCGGAAATGTGAGCAGATCTCTGTGCAACAGGATATTCAACAGATTTGTCGACAAAAGCCCGGTGGGGTATCTCCTGGATTACCGTACCAGAAAAGCGGCGGAGTATCTTCGTACTACAGACAGACCTCTTTCCGAGATCGCATATATGACCGGCTTTAACGGTGCAAGCTATATGTCGGAGATGTTCAAAAGAAGCTTCGGACAGTCCCCGCGAAGCTATCGCAAGACAATGAAAGGCATCTGATAACAGGACCGTCCCCCTGTCTCCGTATCTGCAGAGAAAGAAGGAGACAAAAGGACCGTCCCCCTGTCTCCTTACTGATCAGTCATGAAGAGATGCGCCGTTGGTCTTTATCACATTTTTGTACCACAGCGCCGAGTCCTTGAAGATGCGGTTTTCGTTTCTGTAGTCTACATAGATGAGACCGAAGCGCGGATCGTAGCCTTCCGCCCATTCAAAATTGTCCATTATCGACCAGTACTGATACCCGATCACATCCACACCTTCGTCGATTGCTTTCTCAAGCTGGAGAAGGTACCTGTTTACAAAATCGATCCTCTGCGGATCGTGGACTTTTCCGTCAAGAGAAACAAGGTCAAGGTTCGGCATTCCGTTTTCGGTGACTATTATGCTCTTGTGATATCTTTCATAGAAAAACTTCGGTGCATAATAAAGGACCTTCGGGGTAATGTTCCATCCGAGAGTATTTTTGGGGCTGCCCATATATGAGTATTCATCATACCCTGTCAGATTATCATCAGGCCCGTATGCCGAACGCGCAGAATAGACATTGAAACCGTAGAAATCAAGCGGCGCCGAAATAAGCGACCATTCCTCATTGGAGAATACCGGCAGATCTTTTCCGAAGATCTCTTCTGCACCTTCGGGAAATCTTCCGAGCATGATCGGATCTGCCCACCATGCATTCGAAAAAGAATAATTCTTTGCATCAATGGAAAATGTTTTCTCCCTTGCTTTTTCTACTGCTTCCGGTGAATCATTTTCAGGCACAAAGACGGAACCGGTCGGTGCCATGCCCGCCTCAACATCACGCTTTGCATACTCTCTTATTATCCTCAGTGCCTTGCCGTGTGCGAGAAAAACATTCCTGCAGATCTTCATCATGTCCTTCTGATCGTTTTTTTCAAAAGGCGCATGCAGGGCTATGTGATGTCCTCCGCCGATGAAAAGCTGGGGCTCGTTAAAGATCATGAAATATCCAACCCTGTCGGAAAGGGCATCGACTATCACCTTCACATATGCTGCAAACCAGTCAGGGCTTTCATCATTTTTCCATCCGCCCTTTTCATACAGAGCATAGGGATAATCCCAATGAAACAGAGTCAGCATGGGCTCCATGCCCGCAGCACAGATCTCATCGACAAGATCGGAATAAAACTTCAGTCCCTTTTCATTTACCTTTCCGGTACCGTCAGGGATCACCCTCGGCCAGCTGATTGAAAAGCGATAGCTTTTCAGCCCGAGTTCCTTCATCATCGCGATATCTTCCCTGAAACGGTGATAGTGATCACAAGCCACATCGCCGTTCTCATTATGTTTGATCCTTCCGCTCTCATGTGAAAAATGATCCCATATGCTCTCCCCTTTTCCGTCCTCTCTGTATGCTCCTTCTATCTGATATGAAGCTGAGGCTGCGCCCCACATAAATCCTTTTGGAAACATATCCCATACCTCCCTGAAATCTTCCCTGCTGTCAGATCGAGCAGGGAACCCTGCGAAAAAAATAAACTGCCACACCGGACTGGCATGGCAGTTTTGTTAGTTCTAAATGTTCCGTACTGTTATCACTTCTTTGCGGCCGGCTTTTTTGCTGCTGTCGTTTTCTTTGCGGCAGGCTTCTTTGCTGCTGTTGTCTTTTTTGCTGCAGCTGCTGTTGTCTTCTTTGCCACGGTTTTCTTTGCGGCCGGTTTCTTTGCTGCCGGCTTCTTTGCTGCGGTTTTCTTTGCTGCCGGTTTCTTTGCTGCTGCCTTTTTTGCTGCGGGCTTCTTTGCGGCCGGCTTCTTTGCGGCTGCTGCCTTGAACTCAAGCGCATCCATCTTTGATGCCTTGATTCCGTCTCCGTATGCCCTTCCGTCCGAAAGCAGTTCGGTGTAGCTGATCTTTCCTGAAGTGATCATCAGGATATCATCGGCTGATGCAGTAACCTTGATGTCATGATCCATGTACTCAAAAGGTTCAACTTCGATGGCTCCGTCTTTTACTTCAACATAAAAAGCTCCTTCGCCTTCGCCGGTGATGTCGAACTGTACTGCAACATGATCGCCTACTTTTCCGGCATCTGCTTTTTTCAGATTTGCTTTTACCTTCTTTACAACATCTTCAAATTTCATTTTTTATCTCCCTCATTAATAAAAAGATTTACAGTATTGACATGAAACGATTCTATATTATATGAATAAAAAATTCAATAGTGTTTGTGCCGATTTATCTGATTTTTTCAGTTTTCTGTTTGGACATTATTTACAGTTTCCGATCCGTTCCATGCCACTTGAGCCCGAGCATGGTAATATCATCAAACTGGGGCGCCTCCCCGGTAAAGTCGTCAACATCCTTCTTTACACTCTTCAGCAGATCTTCCACACCCGCATCCGGATCCCTGTTCAGGGATTCGAGCATGCGCTCCGGACCGAACAGTTCATCGTGTATATTTGTAGCCTCAGGAACTCCGTCGGTATAGACATAAAGCTCATCGCCGGGATTAAGCTCAAATTCATGTTCCCTGAATCTGATGCCTTCCATGGTAGCGACAGCAGGTGAATGACGGTAGATCGAAAGTTCCCACTGCCCTCCGGCTCTTTTTATGGCAGGATGCTCATGTCCCGCATTTGCCGCCACGCCTTTTCCTGTTGAGATCTCTATGATAGCAAACCATACAGTGACAAAAAGCTCAGCTTCATTTCCTTCGCAAAGCTGCTCATTTGCATACGAGAGAACCTCTGACGGCGAACCGTTCATGAGCGCGCGGTTCTTTATAAGTGTTTTTGCAATGACCATGAACAGCGCCGCAGGAACACCCTTTCCCGAAACATCCGCTACAACAAGACCGAGATGATCATCATCAATCAGGAAGAAGTCATAAAAATCACCGCCGACCTCTTTTGCGGGATCCATCGTTGCATATATATCAAATTCCTTCCTGTCAGGAAACGGAGGGAATATCCTCGGCAGCATGTCCGCCTGTATCTGTGTCGCAACGGAAAGCTCCGCGCCGATCTTTTCCTTTTCGGCAGTTATCCTTGTTACTTCTTCGATATAATCCTTCATACGCTGCGTCATATTTCCAAATGACTGCGCCAGCGTCTGTATCTCTTCCTCGTTCACTTCCTCCCATTCAAAATCAAGATCATCACCCTGTATCTGACCGACCTTGGCTGTAAGCTTCTGCAGGGGCGCTACTGCAAAGCGTGAGATAAAATATGCCAGGATGAATGCGAAAAGGATCGCCATGAATCCGGTGAAAAGGATTCCCAGCAAAAGTGTATTCATCGCGGCTTTTGTCTGGTTTTCAGCCTCGAATGTAATGCTGCCTATCTCCTCGAGCAGAGCCTGCGTCGGCTGCTGTACCGTGTCCTCCGGGAGCATTATAAGGAACGACCATCCGACTGTTTCCATGGGCGAAAATGCCACATAATATGTTTTGCCGTTCACCTCTACCACTCTGTAGGATTCAAGTCCGTCCATGGCATCGGTGACAAGAGCTGCAAGTTCTTTATTATCCGACTGCCGGAGGTCGAGATCGGCAGTCTCCTTTGTGATCGAAAGCTCACCGGTGTTTTCGGAGGAGAACAGGAGCTGTCCCTGATTATTTACGATGCAGGCTATGCCGTCTTTTCCAAGGCGCGCTGTCTGTACCATTTTATCTACATCATCAAGATACATGCCCGCGCAGGCAACGCCCATGAATTTTCCGTTTCTGGTCACGGGACTGCCGCACATCATGCCGATCCTCTTGCCGCTGGCCTCGGGAGTAACATTTGTAAAGAAAGTGGCGTTCGCTTCTTTTGTGCCCACATACCAGGGACGCTCGTGCGCCTCATAAAAAGCGACAGTGCCGTCCTCGGTTATCTTTGCCGAAGAATCCCTGTCAGCCTCTATCATAAGCCCCGTCTCGGTTGCGATATAGCACTTTGCCATGGACGGGTTTCCGGCATGGGCAGACATCAGTGTATTGGACTCATTACCAAGCAGTCCGGCCTCATCTATGATGGCAGGATCCTCCATATCAGTATCTTTGCTGTGAGTGATATGGACAACCAGCTTCCCGTCATTTTCCGCCTTCGGCTCTTCTATCGTGATCCTCCCGAATTCTCCGGGATGCTCATACAGATATGTGGCATCGCTTGCCAGGAGTTCAACGGTCGACCTGAAATGCGAGAAATTTGAATCAACGATATCTGCCTGTCCTGATGCTATGCTCATCAGATGTTCAGTCACTTCTTCCTTCATGGATTCGGAAGACATCTCGCCTGCCCTGTCCCCGAGCCTGCCGTTATATTCGACCAGTTCTCTCTGCATCGATCTTAACTTGAATGCAGACACAACGGTAACGATGATCAGTGTCAGTACGACAAGCGCTACCATCGAAATAAGAATAGTTGTTCCAAGTGATCTCTTCTTATTAAAAATCTTCTTCATGCTTTCTTACCATCCCTTATCATGCAAAGCAGTTCCTCAAATCCCTTTATCAGGCTGAACTCATCAAAATCAAAAAACACATCTCCCGTGTACTGCAAAAAGATCTGTTCCGTATCCGAACACAGAGGACGAAGCCCCACAAAATAAAAACCTTCCCTGACAAGCGCCTCGTAAGCGCCGACTGCTTCCGGTCTGTCAACAGGCAGTATCAGCTGTATCGTCCAGTACTTCCCCGGATGCTGATCCCGTATCTCCGTTACCTTTTTTGCAAGATCATCTCCGATCGCCCCGACATATACGCTGATGCTCTGCTCTCTTTCATTGACCGATACTTCGAATCTGCTTTCGGACAGATGACCGTTCTTATTATGCTCATTTTCTTCCGGCCCGGTCACGATATCGACACTGACTTTCAGATCGGAATACAGTTTTGATGCCTTCTGCGCTATATCAGGGTGAATATAGACCCTCCCGGCATCCTGTTTGTCAACCGGAAGAACCATTATGGCCTGGGCATATTTCTCGCTGTCTCCAAGCCTGTAGCTGTTGTGCATCTTTGAGGTCAGGTGGCTTCCGAGATTGAACGCGACCGGGGTCATCCCCGCACGTTCGCACATGCCCTGGGTGATATTATGAAACACGACCATTGACGCGTATATGCAGCTCGGATGCAGATCCTTTGCGATCTCATAAGTATATTTTACAAGCTCATAGGGAAGAGAATATCCCCTGTATTTCTTTTTGAAAATCTGCGATGCCGCTTCTATCCTGGTCTCCTTCGGCAGAAAACGGATCAGCGACTGGAAGCCGCACACTTCTTCTCCGCAGCAAGCCAGATATAAAAGAAGCCTGCCGGATTCCACCTCCTCGGCCAGGAGCTTTTCATCGTAATACTCCCTCCGGTAATATGTGTCACCGTATTCCTCCCGGACACATTCTATCACGGAAGCCTCGTCCCCGTAAACAAAGGGCCTGAGGGTAAATGTCTTTTCATCATTCTTTTTTCTGTTTATCAGAGTCACTTCCCTGTTTTTTGATCCACTCATTTTGCAACTGCCGTTCCCATTGAAATGATCAGGTTATTCATGTCAAACACATTTGAATATTTGACTTTCTGCGCCAGCTTGTCAACCACATTCATGCCAAAGCTTTCATCCTCCATAAATTTATCCGGGCTGAGCTTTTCCTTCCTGTCGCGGAACCATTCTACCGGATTGAATACCACTCCTCCGCACCTCATTCTCATGATGACCTCGTCGGCAGTGAGGGATATCCTGACATCCACCCTGAAGTCCGAAGTGTCCGCGGCGCAGTGTCTTGCCAGGATGACCAGCAGCTCCTCAACGACAAGCGGGAGCTTCATGCACAGTACGGCATCCACATCATTTTCTTCGCAGAATGCGACCACCTCGGTCGAGGTCTTCACCGCGCCTTCCTCTGTTCCGTCAGAACTTGTTGCAAAGAACTTCTCGGAATATACCTTTTCTTCAAGGAGTATCCCGGTCAGATCGCTGCGTTTCTTCATCCTGAATATACTATAGACCGCCATGACTCCGAAGTCCAAAAGCTCTGCCAGCGTAAATGACATCCCGTACCAGTTTGAAGCGTCGCTTGAAAGATGCAGAGCGGTAAAAATTACCGGGAACACAAGGACATGCATGGCGGTAAGGATCATGGAACCGATATTCTCTCCTATGGCCGTATAATAATAAATGAGCACATTCATGACAGCCGAAGGTATAAGGCTAACAGCGGTAAGCCGGATTAGAAGGGTCGTGTCAGCTGCAAGCGCGCCTCCCGTCACTCCGAAAAATCCGGCTATCGGTGTGGCAAAAAGCGAAATGAAAGCCGCTATGAGCACATGGAAAACAAAGGCATAGAAAACACTGACTTTCATTGTCTCCCTCTGTGCCCTCCTGTCGCGCTCCCCGCGCTGCACTCCGATGATCGGAGAGACAGCCTGCCCGAAGCCCGTCACTGTTGCCGATGCAAGGTTCATTATGGAAAATGCCACGGCAAGGGATGCAATTCCGTCCCTTCCCAGATACTTTGAAACAAGTATGTTCATTGCCGCGGTCCTGATCAGCCTGCACAGATTATTGAGCGCCGATGCGCTCCCGTATGACAGTATGTGTTTTGTCATCAAAAGAAGATCCTTTGCCAAAGGCCTCTTCATTTTGAAGAAGTGATTCTTTGTAAAAAGAAAGAACATGCTTATGATGCAGGCGATCGTCATTGACAGTATAAAACCTGCGGCTATGCCGGAAAGTCCCATGCCTGCTTTCAGAAAAGCATAGACGAGTATGATATCGGATATTCCCATGGCTGTGAAAGCTATGGTCGAATATTTCCCCTTACCGATGAGCCTTAAGAAATTAAAAGGAAAATAGATGAGTGTGCCAAGAAAGCCAAAGCCTATGACAAGCCTCCCATAGCCGGCGCCGATAGCATATGCCGCTTCATCGCCTCCCAGGGCTGAAAACAGTCCCCTGAAAAAGACAAGACAGGGAAGGGAAATGACCAGAGGGATCACCACGGAAAGCACAAGTGACAGCCACTCATATTTTGCTGCCGTATCATGATCACCCTTTCCCAGCGCGACCGCTGCCCTTGTTGATGCTCCTATGGATATCAGGCAGCCGAGCATGGAGTACAGAAAGGTAAAGCTCTGGAGGATCCCCATTACCGAGAGCGCTTCCTTTCCAAGAAAACGCCCGGCCATCAGGGTGTTCGCAAACCCCGCAACAAGCGTTCCGGTCAGGGAAATAACCGTAGGTATCAGGAATCTCCCAAAGGTCTTCCTGGCAAAATAGTCTTCATTATTGTTCAGATCTATGATACGCTTCATTCTTTATTATCGTGCCTTTACTCTCCGAAAGTTTTTTCCGTGAGATTCTCGAGCAGGCAGTGACGGAGAAAAGTGAGAGCCGCAGTAGTTGCTGCCGTCCTGATCTTTTCCCTGTTTCCTTCAAACCTGTATTCCTTTACTTTTATCTTTCCCGCAACGGATACTCCGATGTAGGTCAGTCCTATGTCCTTGTTTGACGCATCTGAAGCCGGTCCCGCTATGCCTGTGATGGCCACGCACACATCGCTCTTTGCGGCAGCCGCGCCGCCCTTTGCCATCTCCTTTGCGCACTGTTCGCTTACCGCGCCGTATTTGTCCAAAGTCGATCTTTTCACTCCGAGATATTTCCTTTTAGCCTTGTTTGAATAAGTGATATACCCGACTTTTATGACATCGGATGCTCCCGGGACATTGATGAGCCTTGAAGCTATCATGCCTCCGGTAATGGACTCCGCGGTAGTCAGAGTCATTTTGTTTTCATTGAGGATCTGCATCACGGCCATTTCAAGAGAAACACTCTCGTCTGTCGTAAATATCTTTGATCCCAGTCTTTTTTTGATCTCCTTTACGACCGGCTTCATGAGTTTTTTGCATTCCTTCTCATCCTTTGCCTTTGCCGTAACCCTGACATCCACCTCGCCGGTCTTTGCATAGGTCGCTATGGTTGGATTGTCCTGTGCATCGATGAGATCCTTTAACAGGGTTTCTACCTTGCTCTCTCCCGCCCCGCAGATCTTTACCATCTCGCTCATGAGAACATCTCCGCTCAGGCTCTTCAGATAATCCTCCACCTGTTCATTCCAGAGAAATGTCAGTTCAATCGGAGGACCCGGCAGCAGGATCATGCGGCACTTGTCCCCTTCCATGATGATTCCGGGTGCAGTCCCGTTCTTATTATACAGAACCTTTGAGCCTTCAGGGACCATCGCCTGCTTGCGGTTGTTTTCAGTCAGCTCCAGTCCCCTCTTTTCAAAATACGAGGTAATGTGCTTCCATGCTTTATCATCCATGACAAGCTCTTTTCCCATGACCTTCGCTGCTGTTTCCTTTGTCAGATCATCCTCGGTGGGCCCGAGGCCTCCGGAAAGGATCACGATATCGGAACGGCCCATTGCCTGTTTTATGCTTTCCTCAAGCCTTGAAGCATTGTCACCGACAACGCTCTGATAAAAACAGTCAAGCCCTAAAGCGACGCACCTTTCTGCCATAAAAGCCGCATTTGTATTCACTACGGTTCCCATGAGCAATTCAGTTCCCACACAGATCAGTTCGACAGTCATAAGCACCTCTTTTTCTCAATTCTTCAACACTTCTTTGTTTTTCAGGATATAATCAAAAAGCGATATAACGGTTAGTATCAGCGCAGCCCAGATAAAAATCTGTTCCGTGATCTCCCATGCCCTTCCCGGAAGATCGGCGATAAGCAGGATGACCATGATCATCTGGACCGTTGTCTTGACCTTGCCCCACATGCTGGCAGCGATGACCACTCCGTTATCCGAAGCTATGAGCCTGAAGCCGCTGATAATAAACTCGCGGGCTATTATTATGCATACGATCCATGAAGGAAGCCTGTGTAGCCCGGTCAGGCAGATCAGCGCCGAGCATACGAGAAGCTTGTCGGCAAGCGGATCCATGAATTTGCCGAAATTCGTCACAAGGTTGTATTTCCTCGCTATCTTTCCATCAGCCAGATCCGTCAGGCTTGCGATAACAAAGATCGAAAGCGCGACCCATTTCGAATACTCACCGAAGACATCCGTGATGAGCACGGCGACAAAAAACGGGATCAGAATGACCCTCAAAACTGTCAGTCTGTTCGGTAGGTTCATATGATATCTCCTGTCAGATCATATCCGTTCGCTCCGGTGATGCGAGCCTTTACAAGATCTCCCGACATAAACCGCCGCGGGGTGTTTTTCAAAAATACATAGCCGTCCACATCAGGCGCATCGCGGTAGGTCCTGCCCACATAAACATCATCTTCCGCCAGGGAGCCCTCTATCATGACAGTCATTTCTCTTCCTGCCATGCCCGCTTCTTTTTCAAAGGCTATCCTTTGCTGCAGGGACATGATCTCATCTCTTCTCTTTTTTGCGGTTCGGACCGGGACCTGGCCGTCAAACGAAGCTGCCGGCGTGTCTTCCTCCCTTGAGTAGGCAAAGACTCCGAGCCTGTCAAATCTCATCTCTTCGACAAATGACAGAAGCTCCTCGTGGTCCTTTTTTGTCTCTCCGGGAAAGCCTGAGATCAGCGTGGTCCGAAGAGCAATATCAGGGATTCTCTCCCTGAGCTTTTTTATCGTTTTTTCAAGGCTTTTTCTGTCAGTCCTTCTGCCCATTAACCTTAATATCCTGTCGCTGCAATGCTGTATGGGCATATCAAGATAATGGCAGACCTTTTCTTCCGATGACATCACATCTATCAGTGCATCGTCTATCTCTTCGGGATAGGAATACATGATCCTGATCCATTCAAGCCCTTCTATGCCGCAAAGCTTCTTTAGCAGATCCGGGAGCCGTTTTTTTCCGTAAATATCCCTGCCGTAGACCGTTGTTTCCTGAGCTACCAGAACAAGCTCCTTCACCCCTTTTTCTGCAAGCGACCGGGCTTCATTTAACAGGACCTCCTCAGGAAAGCTTCTGTATCTGCCCCTCACCTTCGGAATGATGCAGTAGGTACAGTTTTTATCACACCCTTCGGAGATCTTCAGATATGATGAATATCCTCCTCCGGTAAGGATCCTTTCGCCTTTCGGGTATTCCGCCGCATCCGTATTTCCGACAAGCTCCGGACTGTTTCCCTCCAGCACTTCCTTTACGGCCTCAGCGATCCTTGTATACTCCGTGGTGCCTACTATGGCATCAACCTCCGGAAGTTCCCTTCTGATATCACCGGCATATCTCTGGGCAAGGCACCCGCATACGATGAGGCCTTTAAGACGCCCTGTTTCCTTCAGCTTTCCTGTTTCGATTATGGTATTGATGCTTTCCTCTTTTGCATCGCCTATAAAACAGCAGGAATTGATCACTATGATATCGGCCTGCGTTTCATCCTGAGTGAACTCAAATCCTTCTCTTCCGAGAATTCCAAGCATATGCTCGGTATCCACCAGGTTCTTGTCACAGCCCAAAGAAATGAACATCAGGGTAGTAGTTTTCATATCGGAAATGCGGTCACTGACCGGCGCAAAACTGCCCTTTTTAAGACAGCACACGGACGGGTATTAAAACCCGTCCCCCACATACTTCATTATGTCTCTTCAGCAGCACAGCAAAAAATCATTCTTCCTCATCATCCGTGCTGGTCAGTATCTTCAGTTCTCCATCGTTAAGTTCTTCGACAGCTATCGAAAGCGGCTTCCTGTCCCTCATGGATACAAGGGGTTCAGAACCGCTAATGATCTGTCTGGCTCTTTTTGATGTCGCGAGCACGATAGAGTACCTGCTGTTTACTATGGGTGTCTCTCCCTCTTCGCAGTCGGCATTTACTACCTTCATAAGGTCTGAATAAGACGGGTGCAGCATTTTTTATCCCTCCAGTTTTTTTAATTCTTTCCTGATTTCCTGTATAAACTCCATCTGATGTGACGGAGTAAAGTGCGCAGCCTGTATTATCTCATGAAGCTGCTTTGTGCATTTATCGATATCATCATTGACGACGATAAAATCATATTTTTCGATGCCCTCGGATTCGGCGGCTGCCCGTTTCATCCTTTTTTCGATAATCTCCGGCGTCTCTGTTCCCCGCCCGACCAGACGGCTTTTCAGTTCCTCTGCGCCCGGCGGCATAACAAAAACAAGAAGCGTGTCCGGAAATCTTTCCTTTATCTGCATGGCACCCTGGATCTCTATCTCGAGAATAACATCAAACCCCTCGTCAAGCTTTGAAAAAACGAAATCCTTCGGTGTGCCGTAATAATTTCCGACATATTCGGCATGCTCGAGAAAGCCGTCGTCCTCTATCATTTTTTCAAACTCACTGCGGCTTTTGAAAAAATAGCTGACGCCCTCTTTTTCTCCCGGCCTCGGAGATCTCGATGTCGCTGAGACCGAAAGGGCATAGCCGTCATAATTCTCAAGGAGCTTTTTCATCAGAGTCCCCTTGCCTGAGCCCGCAAAGCCCGAAACGACTGTAAGTATACCACGATTATTGATCTTTTGCATCATTTTTCTCCGTTTCCTGTGTCACACGCTGGAAAAGAGTCTCAGGGGCAAGGGCAGATAATACAACCTGATTGTTTTCCATAACGATCACTGCCTTTGCCTTCCTGCCATGTGTTGCATCTATCGCAAGTCCCGAAAGCTTGGCGTTTTTCACGGTTCGTTTTGCGGGTGCCGAATCCGAACTTACTATGGCTATCACCCGGTCCATATTTACTATATTGCCGAAACCGACATTTATCAGATCACTCAATGTTCTGTACCTGCTCGCGGATCTTTTCGATGATCGTTTTCAATTCTATGGCAGTGTCCGAAAGCAAAAGATCGTTGGCCTTTGAAAGAGTGGTATTTGCCTCGCGGTTCATCTCCTGTGCGATAAAATCAAGCTTCCTGCCGCAGCTTCCGCCCTTCATCAGGCACTGGCGCATGCTTTCTATATGACTTTTGAGCCTGACGATCTCCTCATCAACGCATACCTTGTCGGCGTATATCGTAACTTCCGTGACAATCCTGGATTCATCCACCGCTGCCGTTGTTGATGACAGAAACTCCTCTATCCTTTCCGTGAGCTTTTTTCTGTATTCCTCCACGATCTGCGGCGACCGTTTTTCTATCGTTTCAACATACTCCTTCATGCTGTCAAGCTTTGAGATCAGATTGTTCTTCAGATTGGTCCCTTCTTCTGTCCTCGCCGCCACAAAGTTTTCACAGGCGCCCCTTACGCATTTTTCTATGGCCTTCCACTGTTCATCCTCATCCGGGACCTCATCCTCCATCGTAAATACATCGGGGTATCTTGACAGATTTGAGAGCCTGACATCATTTTCAAGATTGAACTGACTGGCCATCTCCTCTAAATATCCCATGTACTGGGCTGCGATATCACTGTTGTATCTGACTCTTTCGGACAGTTTTCCGTCATCCTCCACGGAAACGAATATGTCCACCTTGCCGCGCTCCATGTATTCCTTTGCGGTATTTCTCACTGCTACATCAAAGCAGGCGAGTCCCTTCTGAAGCTTGGTGTTCAGTTCCAGATATCTGTGGTTAACCGCTTTGACCTCGACGATATATTTTTTGTTATTATCCGAGACCTCGCACCTGCCGAAGCCGGTCATGCTCTTTATCATATTTTTCTGATTCTCCCTGACAGTCTTTATTATCACATCCGTATAATGCGGAAGATTTTTATTCCACGCATATAATAGTATCATCCCGACGGGTAAAATTGCAATATCGGGTATATGACCGAAGCGATATATGATAGAATGCTATATGATTAGGAAAACAATTATCGTCACAATACATATTTCTTAAATGAAGGGCATAATATGGATAAAGACCACGCCAGATCGTTACTGCACAACCGTTTTTTCAGACTTGTACTTTTATCAGAGCTGTCTGTCCTTTTCATCCTGCTCCTGATCGCCGGCATCAGAAGGGTTAACGCCTCTTTGCTTACCCCTCCCCTTGAATTCTGGCAGTCACGCTTGATTTCCTTTTCTGACGGCGGCTGGCATATGACAGGACAGTTCTACAGGGACAGCGGGTTTCCTGTTGACGAGGATACAGAGATAATCTATGGACCGTTCATCGATCTTCCGAAAGGCGATTATACATTAAAGATCGATTATCAGTGCGATGCCGATCAGTCATTTCATGTGTACGCATATGAGCAGACAGAAAAGATCGAGCCCCAGGATGAAGAGATACTGCTCAAGACACGGCGCTCCGGAACATATCATTATATAATAAATGATGATGTGACCGGTCTTGAGACGAGGATCTGTTTTAACGGTCAGGGTGACATTCATATCTACGGTATTTCACTGATAAACGGATCGTGGAATGAATGGAGAAACTTTATTTCCCTTCTGATATGGTTTTTGGCGCTGGATGTTCTGTTATCCGTGTATTTCCTGACATCGGATCAAAAATACGGATGTATCGTTCCGGCATTACTGACAGCCCTGGCATTTTCCGTAAAACCCGGTTACACAGACGAAACATTGCCATTATCCCAGGTGACAGCCCTGTTCAGAAATGATCGTCTTCTGATGCCGGTGCTTTTTGTGCTGTTCTTTTTCTTTTATAGGGCAGTATATGGCAGATGTCTGAAAGGCTTTTCAGATATCCGGAAAAAAATGTGTACAGGCATACCGTCCCTGATACTTACACTGTGCACACTCTTCGGGTATTCTTTTCAGGAAACGGATTCATGGGATCTTGTTTTCGGGCATCATCTTCAGGTGGTCAAATCAGCGATGGCATTTACGGGACTTCTGATCTTTTTTTATTATGTGATCAATGCGCTGTTTTTCATCGCCGAGCATCAGCTTGGCAAAACCGAAGATCACAGGATCTCCTGCGGGATTCTGAACCGTTATCTTTCCGCTCTCCGGTCCCATCCTTATATTGTAACGTTTGCGACGCTTCTGATCGTGAACCTCCCCTATATCATTTTCTCGTACCCGGCGATATTTACCGGCGACAGCGCTGACATGATACTTCAGGCTTTCAATATCCCCGGAGGAAGCGACGAATCCGTAAATCTGCTGTCACCCTATGTGATGCTTAATCAGCGCCATCCCGTAGCATATACGCTTCTCATACACGGGCTTCTGCTTTTCGGCATGAACCTTTTTCACTCGGCAGATTTTGGGCTGTTTCTGGTCTCTGTCATTCAGACTGTATCGATGTTTCTTGCAGTTTCTTATCTGATAAAGACACTTGCAAAAGAATCCGCATCCGATATCCTTCTTTTGTCGACACAGCTTTTCTTTGTATTATCGCCGCGTTTTCAGAGCTACCTTTTTGTCATAACCAAAGATGTGCTCTATGTTCCGTTCTATATGATCAATATCATACTTTTCTGGAAGCTTCTGACCGGCAGACAGAGAACAAAAGCCACGGTTCCGCTCTATATCGCAACTCTTGTCATACTTCTTGTTCTCAGAAACGAGTCGGCATATTTTACCGTTGTTCAGATGATCATCTATGTGTTTGCGGACAGAAAGAACAGACCGGTCTGGATCAGGGGCGCCGTCATAGTAATTGCCATACATCTTTGCCTGACCCGGATCATCTATCCGGTAAATATGATCTCTCCGACTACATATAATGAACCGCTGTCCATAGCCATACAGCAGACTGCAAGATATATGCGGGACTATCCGAATGATGTATCACCGGAAGAATATGCGGCAATAGATACCATCTGGGATGCTGCGGTTCTTGGTGAAGAATACGACCCGGTCAGATCGGATGCAGTAAAAGGAACATTTAAGATAAAATCGCCGGCCTCAGATCTTTTTGTATATCTGAAGGCCTGGCGATCCATGTTTTTCAAGCATCCCGGCGTTTATATCCAGTCAATGATCAATAACTATTATGAGTATTATTTCCCGGGGAAGGCACTTTCAAAAAATTACTCATATGAGCGTCGTCTCGGCGGGGGCTTTGTATATGTTAATGCGCGTTGTGACGAACACGGAGTCAGCGGCATGAATCTGTACAGACCGCTTGTATTCAGAGAAGCCCGCTATGCCTACGAAAAGGCAAGGGAGTCCGTATTTTCACTGCCGGTTCTCTCTTTGTTTTTGTCGATCGGATCATATACATGGCTCCTGATCCTCGCCTTGTTTTTCTATATTTATAAGAAAGACCGCCGCTCACTGCTGCTGACCGTGCCGCTTCTTGTCATCATGTTCATCTGTCTGGCAGGTCCATGTAACGGGACCTATACCAGATACTTTTTCCCGATCATGATCTGTCTTCCCGCCGTGCTGTCACTTTCGTGGATAAACATGAAAGCACTCAGATAATGCGGGATCATTTTGCCATTTTATAGATCTCGACCACATCCGATGCGGTCAGAGGACGGATCCTCGAAAGCTTCATCGTATCATTAATGGTCGCATGCATCGCAAGCTTTCTCAGCGTTTCATCATCAGGCTCAGTCAGACCGAGCTCGTGAAGGGATGCGGGCATCCCGATAGAACGGTAGAAATCCTCTGTGGCTTCTATGCCTTTTAAGGCTGCCTTCTCATCATCATCTTCTTTGATATCCCAGACCATACGGGCATATTTTGCAAATCTGTCCAGGCAGTCTTTATAGAGATATCTTGCCCAGGATCCCCAGACGGCGCTCAGGGTCGCGCCATGGGTATAATCATAAAAGGCCGACAGAGCCATGCCTATCTTGTGTACCGAAAAATCTTTTCCCCTGCCGCATTCGGTCAGATTGTTGTGGGACAGGGATGAACACCACCACAGATCCGCCATGGCATCATAGTCTTCCGGATCGTTCAATACCTTCAGTCCGCTGTCACGGGTCGTTTTTATTACACCCTCAGCTATGCGGTCGGTAAGATCGGCTGTCACGCCGGATATGAAATATCTTTCCATGGTATGCATCATGATATCCACGATGCCGTTTTTTATCTGCCATTCCGGAAGAGTCTTTGCAAGAGACGGATCCTCTACGGCAAATATACAGCGGTTAAACGGCGAATTGACCCCGTATTTTTCCCCGGTTTCCTCATTTGTAAGGACTGCGGAATCGCTCATTTCAGAACCTGCAGCGGGTATTGTGAGTACCGCGCCGACCGGAGTCGATCTTTCGACGGAGGCTTTTTTTGTCCAAAAATCCCAGAGTGAAACATCCGGATTTGCAAGACCGTGAGCGATGCCCTTTGCGGTGTCGATGACACTTCCGCCGCCGACTCCGAGGATCAGATCCGCACCGAAATCACGGGCTTTTTTCACGCCAAGCTCGGCATGTGAAAGCAGCGGGTTCGGTTTCACTCCTCCGAATTCTTCATAAGATATCCCGTTTTCTATAAGAGACTTTTCTACCGTGTTCAGAAGACCGTCCTTTTTTACGCGGTCGCTTCCGTACACTATAAAGACCTTTTTGCATCCGGCTTCCTTTGCAAGTCTTCCTGTTTCAGAAGCGGTGTCCTTTCCGAAGATCACTTTGGTGGGCAGATAAAACTCAAAATTATCCATGAAAACTCCTTTCAAAAATCCTTTCTGCTGATATGTTGTCCGGGTAACTCATCAGGATTTATTCTATCATATACAGTATTGTGATAAAAAGGTCTTTTGCAATGTTGGATTTGAGAGTTGGATTTGAGAGTTGGATTTGAGAGTTGGATTTGAGAGTTGGATTTGATGCCGGGATTTAATGCCGTCAAAGGAAGAAACTTTTTATTACGGCTTCTATCTCGTCAGTGCCAAGCGGAGCTGCCGCGCTTTCTTCGGTAATGATCAGATCCTTTCCGATCATGATCCCGTTTTTCATATACTGCTTTATCCTGTCTACAGAGTGCTTTGCATATGAAGGATCGTCCATCATGCCTCTGTGTTCCCAGTACAACTGCTTTCTCTTTTTCACATTGAGAACAGTAAAATCAGGATGTATCTTCCGTCCATTTTTTAGTATCATCGGACATTCATATTTGTATGGTATCCTGTGTTTTGCAAGCGCATTTGCTATTGTCAGCTCAGATTTTGATCTCACTCTTTCGCCTCGTTCGGTCTCATAGACCGGTAAATCCTCGGATATCTCCTTTCTCTCGTATACCTGTTCCATCCAGATCCTGACATAGTCTTCATCCGGGATATCAACAGGATCTATGTATTCTCTTGCCTCCTGCGGACGTTCGGAATATACCCTTCGGATCAGATCCTCTGTTTGTCCGGCATGATGCAGATAATCATCCAAGGCAGATATCTCCCTGTCCAGCAGTCTGACGATCTTTTCGTCATATGCTTTCTGTGTGTATATCCTTATCTTTTCCGGATCGGTTTTTGGCATATAGGTGCCGCTCCTGTCTGACGGCCTGACTCTCAGATAATACTGTGTACGATTATTTCCTGTTACAATGTGTATCTTCCCGGCCGGAGCCTTTGACAGGGCGTGCTCTCTATCTTCCTTTACCCTTATCAATTCTCTGTATCTTTTTTCTGCCTCTGTGTACAGATTGGACGGTGTAATAAACTGTGCTCTGTTCTGTTTTTGCATTTTGTTTCTCCTTTTTTCTGCTGATTTGATTAATGATGTGATGTAGTTTGCTGGTCAGGGCATCGGGATTGGGGTATATGAGTGTTTCCGATGCCCGCTCGAGGCTGGATTGGGGGATTTTTTCTGATTCGGGCATCGGGATTGGGGTATATCAGTAATTCCGATGCCCGCTCGAGGTTGGATTGGGGTTTTTTTTCTGATCCGGGCATCGGGATTGGGGCATATGAGTGTTTCCGATGCCCGCTCGAGGTTGGATTGGGGGGGATTTTAGCTGATATGAATTTTCAGTTTGCAGGGACTGCGGGCTGGCCGGTGGCCGGATCTATCGGCAGGCCTGATGCCGGATCTATCGGGAAACCGGTGGCCGGATCTATGGGCAGGCCTGTGACGGGATCCCTGGCAGGCTCCTGCTCAGGCTCCGGTGCAGGTTCTTCCGGCGCAGACTCTTGCTCTTCGGGCTCTTCAGGCTCTTCAGGAGCAGGTTTCATCGCCGTTTCAGGAGTGATGGCATGGGTCTTCAGATAATCCTTCCATATCTGGATGGTTGCTCCGGACATATGAACTCCGTCAAAGGAATATCCATCGGGAAGATTGCCCTCTTCATCCGTGAACACATCATTCAGTCTGATAAAATAGACGCTCTCATTTTCGGCCATCTGCCTGAGCAGTTCATTTCTCTGGTCTATCCTGTCGTTTCTGAATGTCGGCGATTCGGTCATCTTTTTCTTTGAAACATGGATGACCTCCTGTACATAGATGATGGCTCCCGGCTGAAGCGCCTTGATGGTATCGATGAGGTTGTAGTATTTTTCGATGAACATATCATCATTGCCCCACCCCATCTCGTTGAGGCCGAACATCAGATAGATCTTTCCAAACTGCGGACCGACAGCCAGAGCCTCCGGCACGGTCAGCTTGCCGTCAACCGTATCAACAACCCTGTCATCAAAGACCTTGTAAAGCTGAAGGCCGACCTTCGCATAGGTAGTCGTAGTAAGCCCGGAATACATTCCGAACCCCTTTGTCCTTGAATCTCCGATGAAACAGGCATCCAGGAAATAGTCATCATCAACTGTAGCCCACAGTGGATTTGCGGCATATTTCCCCGGAATGAAATCCGGATCATACCACTCCGGGGGAGGATATACGCTGTCTGATGCCTCATCAGAGGAAACGGATGCAGTGTCTCCATCTCCCGCGTCGTTTTCCCTGCCATCCGAAGATCCGTTTTCGGGCTTTTTCCCGCCGGGCGCAGTCCCGTCCTCTTCAGGAGTTTTTACATATTCCGCAAGATCCGGAATATTATCCGGATGATCCTGAGGGATGCCCTCAAGAGTCTCCTCCACCAATGCGCTCGACCTGTTCCTTGTCAGCCTTGTTATCATCCCGGAAGCCAGGGTCTTTATCTCATGGATGGTGCTCGAGGATGCCACCTTTTCAATGCTGTAATTGTAGCTTTCGGTCGTCTGAATAAGCCCGAGATTTAATAAAACGCCCGGGACGGTCAGAAGCAGGGATGAAATTATGATAATCAGAAGCAATGGATTTTTTTTCATTTCTTTTAAAACCTGAAATACAAAAACGGATTATATGCGCTGTCAACAAGCATCGTTACGGATGCCCAGAATATTATGAATAACACGATGATCCCTGATGCCTTGTTTTTGTTTCTTCGAAACCACGGAGAGAATACCGGTGTCGAAAAAACCGTTCCTGCGATGAAAAGCAGGATTATGGTTATCAGATTCTCCCTGTAATCGTCACTGTAATGAAGGGTAAACATCCTCGAAAGATACATCTTCACATGTGAGATATCCTCTACAGCAAATATCACCCAGCCGCAGATCACTGCGATCATGGTATAGATCCTTGATATCACATATGAGTTCTTCAGGACCTTCCCGAGGAAAAGCCTTTCCAATAAAATGAGCACAAAATAATACAGACCCCAGAGCACAAAATTCCAGCTGGCTCCGTGCCAGAGTCCGGTAATGAACCAGACTATGAGCAGGTTCAGATATGTCCTGAACCTTCCCTTCCTGTTGCCCCCCATGGGAATGTACAGATACTGACGGAACCATGATGTAAGCGATATATGCCAGCGTTTCCAGAAATCGCTCACCGATCTTGCAGTATAAGGGTGATTGAAGTTCTTTGGGAAAGTAAATCCCAGCATCCTTCCAAGACCGATGGCCATGAGGGAGTATCCGTTAAAATCAAAATAGATCTGGAATGTATATGCGATCGCTCCGATCCAGGCCAGGGGCGTGGACATCACATCGTAGCCTCCCATGCCGGTGCTGTCCCAGATGCTGCCGAACGGATTTGCAAGGAGCACCTTGCTGCCAAGTCCCAGGATGAAGATCTTCAGTCCTTCCTCAAATCCGGAAAGATCGACTTTCCTGGCCTTCAGTGCCATGGCAACATCGGAATAGACCACGATCGGACCTGCGATAAGCTGGGGAAACATCATCAGATATGTACCCATATCGATAAAAGACCTTTCCGCTGCGGCATCCTTTTTATATACATCTATCACATAGGACATGATCTGGAAGGTATAAAAACTGATACCGAGCGGCAATACGAGTTCCGGCACAGGAAGCTCAAGCCCCGTGGCACCGTTTATCGTATTTATGATAAATGCCGAATATTTGAAAACGACAAGAATACCAACATTGTAGATGACATCCAGCACGAGCAGGAGTTTTCTCCTTCCCGGTCCTGCGCCCTTTGCGTCCATGAGTCTTGCGATCATGTAGTTTATTATCACGGAAAGCAGGATGAGAACCGTATATTTCAGTTCTCCGAAGGCATAGAAAACTATGCTTCCGACAAAAAGGACAAAATTCCTGAATTTTGCGGGAGCCAGAAAGTAGATTATGAAGAATACGGGCAAAAAGCGAAAAATAAAAACTAAACTGCTGAAGACCATATCATATACTCAGGTGAACAAAAACCTTCAAACAATCAAAGATGAAACAATTCAAAACTATGCAGGTTCCTAAACAGTAACCCACCCGGAAAACTGTTTTCCGGGTGGGTGGATAACAATTCAGACTTTCGTCAGATCAGCGGGTACTTCTCGGTAAGCCCCCTGACAATGGACTTTGCATCCTCCACCTTGTCCTTTCCAGAAAGGACCACAAGTGAGATGGCCTCAGCGACTTTGTCGCAGTCCTGTGTATTAAAGCCTCTCGTTGTAACAGCAGGCGTGCCGAGCCTGATACCGCTCGTAACAAAAGGCTTCTGCGGATCATTCGGTATAGTATTCTTGTTTGCCGTGATATGCGCCTCATCAAGCAGCGCTTCGATCTCCTTGCCTGTAAGGTTCTGGGGCACAAGATTTAGGAGCATCAGATGATTGTCCGTCCCGCCCGATACTATGGAAAGGCCCCTGTCAAGAAGGCCCTTGCAGAGCGCCTGGGCATTGTCGACTATATTCTTTGCATATTCCCTGAACGAAGGATCAAGGGCTTCCTTGAAGCATACTGCCTTGCCGGCTATGACATGCTCTAAAGGTCCGCCCTGGATGCCTGGGAATACACACTTGTTGAACTTGAACTTATCCGCCGCTTCCTGGCTTGAAAGGATGAGACCTCCCCTGGGCCCGCGAAGGGTCTTGTGGGTAGTGGTCGTAACGACATCGGCAATACCTATCGGCGTCGGATGCTGTCCTCCCGCAACCAGTCCGGCAATGTGCGCCATGTCCACCATGAGATACGCGCCGACTTCATCGGCTATCTCCCTGAACTTCTTAAAATCGATGGTCCTTGCATAAGCCGATGCTCCTGCGACTATCATCTTCGGCCTGCATTCTTTTGCTATACGCAGTACCTCGTCGTAGTCAATGAAGCCGTCATCATTCACGCCATACGGAACGCATTTAAAATATGATCCCGAGAAATTTACCGGCGAACCATGAGAGAGGTGGCCTCCCTGATCAAGGTTCATTCCCATGAAAGTGTCTCCGGGCTGCATCATGGCAAAGAACACTGCCATGTTTGCCTGAGCCCCGGAATGAGGCTGAACATTTGCATATTCGCAGCCAAAAAGCTTTTTTGCCCTCTCCCGGGCCAGATCCTCTACTACATCCACACACTGGCAGCCGCCGTAGTATCTGTGTCCCGGATAGCCTTCCGCATATTTGTTGGTAAGCGGACTTCCCATCGCAGCCATAACTGCCTTGCTGGTCCAGTTCTCGGATGCTATCAGCTCAATATGGCTGTCCTGTCTCTTTAATTCGTCTTCGATCGCATCTGCGATCTCAGGATCTACAGCGCGCACTTCATCAATACTGTACATATTGTCTCCTCGTATTATATAGTCATACCCATTCTTTACCTTTTCTATAGGTATAGGGTATGCTGTTGAAGATGCTGTGGATTGGTTTTTGTCTCCTACCGCTTAGACGGTTATTGAAAGGCTCCAACCACAGCCTCTTTGT
>JAGACK010000042.1 GCA_017614155.1 Lachnospiraceae bacterium | reverse complement strand
TGGAGGAAGTAAAGATTTCCTCTGAGTTACGCTCAAAACGATGGAACACGGAGGTGACCGAGCGTGACCGCCTATATCTCACTAAACTTGGCATGAATCCTGCATAATTGTTTTGAGTGCGTATTACACGACTTTTAGGTTCACAAGAAACCTATTATGGCGATAGCAATGGTGGAACAACTATTCAGCTCCCGTTCGGATTTGTACAATGGCATCAGCATCAGCTTCAATTCCACCATTCTTATGAGAAGATCTGCGCATTAATGGAGGAGGAGTAGCCACTGTTTTTTCTTATTCTTCATTCATCGCTATAAGCATCTGCTTTGCAATTGCAACCGATAACAAAGGAGGGACGGCATTTCCGATTTCCAGTCTTTTCATCCCGTCTGAACCATAAAATAAATAATCATCCGGGAATCCCTGTAATCTGGCCCCTTCTCTTATAGACATTGCTCTGGAATCTCGTGGGTGAATGCATCTTGATGATGACGGACAAGCAAAATTTCTTGTTATTGTTGTTGACGGTTTATCCCACCATAATTTTGCATAGGTATTTCCATACCCGCTTTTAGGTCTTATGTCCTCGGGCAAATCGTTCTTGCTTTGTCCATCCTTCAGGGTCTGCATAAGTTTAATCAGGTGGGCGCCGTTTTTTGGAGCGCTATGCTCTGTTGCCGTAGTTTTCCCATCTTTACGAACAAATCGCAGAAAGTCATTTGTCGGCTCATCCATATAGGAATTGTTCGTTTCTCCGCTTGCTATCACAGGTAAATCACCTATGGCTTCCCTTAGTGTTACATATGGCAATAACCCTTCTCCGTGAGTAGGCTGAGGGTATTGGTAGTTATTTTCGCCGAGGAAACCTACCAGTATTACCCTTTCTCTTATTTGAGGCACTCCATAGTCCAACGCATTTAAAACCTTATATTTTAGATTGTATCCCAATTCAGCAAACTCTGATTGAACGCTTTTGAATAATCTGCCTCCATCCATGCTAAGTATTCCGGTAACATTTTCAAATATGAATGCCTTAGGTTTTATAATTGAAAGGATCCTTTTATATTGCATAAAAAGATTTGCCCTATCATCAAGTTGTCTTTTGCCTAATGTAGAATATGATTGACATGGCGGACCTCCTACGACAATATCAATTACATTATCGCCGATAGCCTCTTTTATTATTTCTTCTGTCAGATCATTTATGTCGCAATTAATCATTTTTACTTCCGGGTGATTCAGAGAGTATGCAACTGATATATCCTTTTCGATTTCGTTTGCCATTACAATATTGAACTCATCTAATTGCGAGAATCCGTAACTTAATCCACCGACTCCTGCAAATAGATCTACAATATTATACTTTCTCATTTTTAATTCTTCCTCGCATTCATTTTCTATACTACTGTAGGGCCTCCACTATTTTCTTTGCTATCCGATAAACAACTGGAACAGCAACAGAGTTGCCAATCTGTTTATATACTTGTTTTTCATTCGTTTCCGGCAGAATATATTTTTCAGGAAACCCTTGAAGTCTAGCACATTCCCTTGGAGTCATCAATCTAACAGAATAGTCATCATAAAAAAACGGAATCCTTTCAAATCGACTTCCCATTGCAGCCAGAAGCGTAGGGCAGATTCCAGGCAAACTTCTTGATAACCCCCAATCGGTAAACCTGTATACCCTATCCCGCTCCGTCATATATTCCATCATTCTATCCCACATTCGATGTCCATCCATGTAGTATTTGCTTTCTTTTTTATCCTTATCAAACAAATCAAACGAGGTTCTAGTTAATGGAATCCGAGAAGGAAAGCTGAATTTTGCCAGATCTTTTTTATATTTGAACGCAACTATGTAAATACGATTCCTCTGCTGTGGCAGGTTTCCGTATTCCTTTGCATTCATAATCTCATAAACAACATTGTAGTTTTGCTCTTCAAGTAATGATTTAATAGTTTCAAAAGTTCTTCCTTCATCGTGTTTTACTAAATTTGCAACATTTTCCAGAAACACAACTCTCGGTTTTGAAGTCTTTATTACCCTCATTACCTCAAAAAACAGATTTCCTCTCGGATCATCAAAACCTTGCTGTAAACCGACGGAAGAAAATGCCTGACATGGGAATCCAGCCGTCAAAATATCAAATTTTGGAATCTTGTTATCCGGTATATCCAGAATATCGCCTTGAACAAGATAATTATCGCCAAAGTTCAATCTATAAGTTTCGCAGGCATATTTGTCCTTCTCATTTGCCCATACAAGCTTGCACCCATTTAACTTGAATCCCAAACAAATTCCACCTATCCCGGCAAACATGCTTCCAACTGTAATTTGTTCATTGTTTGCCATTCTGAATCCTGCCTTTACAAAATTCATCATAAAGAACTAATGCTCTTTTAAGCTGAGACTTAATAAACGATGAATAACCCGCATAGTCTTTGCATTCAATTAATAAAGTCTCTGTACAGTCTGAAAGATCATCGACTTTTGTGATTTTTTTCACTCTTTTGCACCGAGACACAACATCTTTCGCTGATCTTTCCGCCATTTTCTTGTTGTCTTTTAGCCATTGACAAAACAATTGGTAATCCATAATAGGCCTCCTTTATTTGTGCCAATTAAGGATATCAAAAAGCTACGTCAACGTCAACGTCAACTTTTTTGATCGATTATCATCATATTATCAAATCTGTACTATATACTGTAATGTGTTGTGTGTCATTGATACCTAAAATCTTAAGTATTACTTGAGGTTTCAATTAGATCCGTTTATAATGAATTTAACAAGAGAGCCGAGAGCAAGATGTGGCCTTGCCGCCGGTTATAGTAAGAGCTAAAAAATAGCGCTAACCTTTTCCTGGCGAGGCGCTATTTTTTACGCTTGCAGATAGTATAAACAAGAGCAATAACAGCGCGAAGAAAGGAAAGCAGAAGGGTTTATTGATATGAAAATGCTGAGGCTGGTTTTGATTGCAGCATTGATGCCTGTAGTGGGTGGATGTGCTTTAAGACCGCAGGTGATGGATGGTGACGGTATGTTTCAGGTATCTGAAAATGAACCGAATTTACAGGATGATAATGATCTGATGGATGACAAGGCAGAGCTGTCATTTGAATCATTTGACGGTGGCGGGCCGGATTTTAATGTGGTGATTGAAGAAGAGGGCATAGTCGCCTGTGAACGAAGCAGAGAATATAATGATCCTGATCATGAAGAAACGGATGGAGCCGGATACAGAGTGAAGTATAGTTTTACAGGTCTAAAGCCGGGTGAAACAGGGATGACCATAGAGGAACGGTCACCGGTCGCAGATAATCTGGATCATATATACAGAGTCAGGGTTGATGAGGAACTTCATGTGGATATAGAGCTGCTGGAGACCAGGGATATCGGAGAAGATATATGAAAAAGGTAAAGGCGACGGTTTTCACCGCCGCCTTTGAGGGGAGTATAAATAATTAATAAGGGGTTATAGTAAAACGAATTATTGAAGGGTTAACTCGTTTACAAGAAAAATGGTATCATCAAAAAGCGCATGAATCAAGGGGTTTGGGGATAGTTCATAGATTGTTCAAACATTTCCCCCAAAGGCTGAAAAGATAAAGATCCCCGGATGTTCAGCGCCCTTTTCCCAGCACTTTTATCACTAAAAATACGATGGCAAGGACGATCAGGACCGGGATGATAGCGGAGACAAAGGTAAAAAGAAGGAAAATGACCAGTATGACCGCAAAAACCGCTATGATTATCATCCACCACGGCATGATGAAGTCCGAATGGTCAGATCCGGAAGGCTCATCCGAAGAACCATCCACGGTCCGGCGTTCTCCGGCTGGCGCGGTGTCTATGATCGTTTTGGCCAGCAGCCTCGGACTTCCCAGTTCTTCAAGCACTTCATCCAAATCCATGCCTTTTCTGGTCTGGGTATTGATGAAGTTCTCATAGTAGTTTATGTTCTCGTTTATGACTTCGGCGGAAACACTCCCTGACAGGGAGGAACGAAGCTCGCTCAAAAATTCTTCTTTTGTCATGTTTTTTCCTTTCAGCAAGCCGGTAAACAGATAGTTAAATCCGCAAACCTTTCATAGCAAATCATGGTAAAATATGTTATACTGAACACAGTTTTGTGCAGAGCATTTTACAGTATATCACAGATGATACATAGTTAGATACGAAAATATGAAATTTACCAAACTGGGAGAAAAAGATATAAGGTGCATCATCAGCGAATCGGAGCTTGTTGACTTCGGGCTGAATCTTGATGACATAATCGAAAGGACGGACAGAACAAAGGAGTTTTTCAGACAGGTACTCGATATAGGCTCAAAACAGCTCGGGATGGGAAGAAAAGACGGACTTCATCTGGCCTCTGCGCAGATCAGCGTCCTGAAGGACAACAGCATATCCATAATCTTTCATGAGACGAGCGTGGAAGAGATACTCGACAATCTGGCCGGCAATGACAGGGAAAGAGTGGAGAAACTGAAAAAAGACATACAAGAGGCGGTCAAAGACAATCCGAAACATCTCCCCAAAAAGATCAGGAATGATATAGTGGATGTGATGGAGGACAGGATCAGGCAGGAAGGGAATATGACCCCGGCCGTTATGGCAGAGATCAGGCAGATCAGGGAAGAGATCGAAAGAGATGAGGAAAGCCTCCGTGTTTCGGAGAACCGTTTCCGGATGTGCGCAGTCCGGTTCACCTCCCTCAATGATGCCATACGTTTCTGTGCAGTAAGCGACCACAGCGGGGACTTTTCGAGCGCTTTTTACAAATCAGGAAGCGAGAAGGAGTATTATCTGGTCATAGACAGGAATGATATGCCGATCGAGAAATACAGCGGACTGCTGTTCAATGCATCCGAGTACGGCAGCGTGGCTGAGCTTACGGATGCCGGGAGGGCTTTTCTGATCTCCCACAGTGAACTGATGATACAGACGGATGCTTATCATAAACTCAGGAGCATAGAGGAGGGCACGATTTGAAGCTTGAATTTATCGG
Source organism: Lachnospiraceae bacterium (assembly GCA_017614155.1). Classification (GTDB taxonomy): domain Bacteria; phylum Bacillota; class Clostridia; order Lachnospirales; family Lachnospiraceae; genus NK4A144. Next base: position 20,920 of record JAGACK010000042.1, on the reverse strand, counting down.
CGCGGCGCATGAGGTTACCGGAAGCTGCCACTACATCAATGCAAACGGAAAGAACATCCTCGTGGATTACGGGATGGAGCAGGGAAAAAATCTCTTTGAAAATGAAGAGCTTCCCGTCGAGGCATCTGCGATAGATTATGTTTTTCTGACCCACGCCCATATAGATCATTCAGGTCTCCTGCCGCTCCTTTATCAGAAAGGCTTCACGGGACAGATATATGCAACGGAGGCAACCTGCGGACTTTGCAGCATCATGCTCCGAGATTCTGCCCATATACAGATGTTTGAAGCTGAATGGAGAAACAGAAAGGCCAAGAGGTCGACGGATCTTGACAAGTATGTCCCTTTGTACAACATGGAAGATGCCATGGGGGCGATCAGACTCCTTACCCCTGTAAGATATAATGAGAAGATAGATGTCTGCGACGGTATTTCGATCCGTTTTACCGATGTGGGACATCTGCTCGGCTCATCGGCGATCGAGGTGTGGCTTACAGAGGGCAGTATTTCGAAAAAGATCGTCTTTTCCGGAGATGTGGGTAATAAAAACCAGCCGCTCCTGAAAAAACCGACAGCCATAAGCGAGGCTGATTATGTGCTGGTAGAGTCCACCTACGGAGACAGGCTTCACTCTGCCGTGACAGTGGATTATGTACAGGAGCTGTCAAAGACCCTCAATGAGACCTTTATGAGGGGCGGGAATGTGGTCATCCCCTCTTTTGCTGTGGGCAGGACTCAGGAAATGCTTTATTTCATGAGGCAGATAAAGGAGGAGGGACTTGTAAAGGACTTTCCCGATTTTCAGGTATATGTGGATTCTCCTCTCGCTGTCGATGCTACCAGCGTATTCCAGAAAAACAGTGAGCAGTGCTTTGATGAGGATGCCCTTGCGCTTGTAAAGAAAGGCGTGAATCCGATCACCTTCCCGGGCCTGAACCTTGCGATCACGGTTGAGGAATCAAAGCAGATAAATGAAGATGAGGAGCCAAAGGTGATAATTTCTGCATCGGGAATGTGCGAGGCGGGAAGGATAAGGCATCACCTGAAGCACAATCTCTGGAGGCCGGAGTCCACAATTCTGTTTGTAGGATACCAGGCTGTAGGGACACTGGGCAGGGCTTTGATGGAAGGCGCGACTTCCGTAAAGCTGTTTGGAGAACAGATCGAGGTTAGGGCGGAGATCAGGGGACTTGTCGGTATGAGCGGACATGCTGACATGGCCGGGCTCCTTGAATGGATGAGAGGTTTTTCCACAAAGCCTGAAAGGGTCTTTGTGGTTCACGGGGAAGATACAGTGACAGATAAGTTTGCGGCAACCCTGAAGGAAGAACTCGGATTAGAGGCATATGCTCCCTACAGTGGAACGGTCGTGGACCTTGCGACCGGTCAGGTTGTACATGAGGCTGAACCCCGCAGGATCGTCGAGACTGCCAAGGCACGTGTCGTCAGCAGTATCTTTGACAGGCTTATGGCTGCAGGACAGAGGCTTATCGCGGTCATCAGAAAGAATGAGCATTCATCCAACAAGGATATTGCAAAATTTGCGGACCAGATCAATTCGCTTGCTGATAAATGGGACCGCTGAACAGGAGGATCGAGACATGAATCTCATAGCCGCAGTCGACAGGAACTGGGCAATAGGCTTTAAAAACCAGCTTCTGGCGCATATTCCCGAGGATCAGCGCTTTTTCAGGTCGATGACGGAAGGAAAGGTGGTCGTCATGGGCCGGAAGACCCTGGAAAGCCTTCCGGGCGGAAGGCCGCTGAAAAACAGGGTGAACATAGTGCTGTCACGAAATAAGGACTTTCAGGCTGAGGGGTGTACGGTCTGCCACAGTGTGGAAGAACTTATGAGTGAACTGGAAAAATATCCTTCGCAAGAAATATTTGTAATCGGCGGAGAAAAAATATATACTGAACTGGTAGATATGTGCGACAGGGCGTATATCACCAGTATAGACAGAGAGTATGAAGCAGATGCATTTTTTCCGGATCTGGACAGAAAAGATGAGTGGGAGATGGTCCATTCCGAAGATGATGAAGAGCATACTTATTTTGATCTGATCTATTATTTCCGGGAGTATGTAAAAAAAGTCCCGCAGAGTGTATAATGACATTATAGCCGTGAGCATGAAATGCTTCCGGCGCTGACATCAGGTAATAGGGGGATAAAAAGTTGGAGATTATCAAAAGGATCCGACAATTTGTTTCATTTGACAACGCAGGGGAGGATGTCGCAAATGACCTGATAACGCTGATGAGGATCATCAGCATGATCCTTGGCGTCTGGTATTCTTTCCTGGCAGTATTCTGTTTTGTCCAGTCGATAGTTACTTTCGGGATAATGTTTGCAGTGACGGCTTCCTTCATCATTGCCCACATAGCCCTGACATTCTATACGGATGACAATACTTTCCTGCTTTCGCTTTTCGGGATAATAGTTGCCGTGTCGTCATTCCTGTTTGCCAGATATGTCGGATGGGCCTGCGAATTCCAGATTTATGTGCTGCTCTATACGCTGCTGATCTGGTATGATTCTCAGAAAAACCGAAGGATCAAGAGCATCATGAGTATTGTCAGCGTGATCGTGGTGGTCGTTACCTTTGCTTTCTGTGCCACAGACAATATCTCTGATATGATCATCAGGATGAACACAAATTCATATGCCTACATCGGGGCTGTAAACATAGCGATCTTTACGCTTTGCATGTGCCTGATAGCATTTTCCTTCAGCGCGCAGTTCCTGTCCACGGAGCACAAGCTGTACCAGTACAATAAAAAACTCAAGCAGATGGCCGGCATGGATCCCCTGACCCAGCTGCTGAACAGAAGGGCGGCTACGGAGGAGATAAATGAGATAGTTGATAAATATGCCGCAAACGGAGAATCCATGAGTATTGCCATCGGAGATATCGATTTCTTCAAAAAGGTCAATGATACCTACGGACATGATGCCGGTGACTATGTGCTGAAATCGCTTGCCATGATGTTTTCCGATGCCATGAAAAACGACGGATTTGTAGCCCGCTGGGGCGGAGAGGAATTCCTGTTTGTTTTCAGGTCCATGAACGGAGATGAGGCAAGCGTCGTTCTGAATCAGCTCAGGAGCCGTATCGAGAAGACGGAGATGGTATTCAATTCTGTAGTGTTCAATGTGACCATGACATTCGGACTTGATGAATTCAGCCTGAGCCACGGCGTTGAGGGCACGATAAAGAGCGCCGATGACAAACTCTATATGGGTAAGGAAGGCGGCAGAAACAGGGTTGTATTCTGACCGACACCGGGGAGGATGCTTTTGAAAAGGTTTGAGAATGTTAAGAAGGTCACAGACAACCCGTTTTTGAATATGTATGATATGGATGCCGTGAAACCGAACGGCGATCTGTTCAAATATTATTTTGCAACGAGAAGAGAGGATGACGATATCAGGATCAGGAGTCACAGCACCGATCCGGACGGAATCTCTCTTTTTGCGGTTTATGGGGAGAAAAAGGACAGCGTGGTCCTGATAAAGGAATTCAGGTATCCGATAAATGATTATATATATGATGTTCCGGCAGGTCTCATAGAGCCGGGTGAAGATCCGAAAGAGGCGGCTGTAAGGGAATTCATGGAAGAGACCGGGATGGTCTTTGAGCCTGTGGGATCGGGAAATGCCGCGGCCAGAAAGAGCGCATATCCTACAGTAGGGCTCACTGATGAGATGATATCCACAGAGTACGGATATGCAACAGGAACACCGGATAAAAAATATATGGAATCATCCGAAGATATTACTACTGTAATAGCTGACAGGGCGGAGCTTTCACGGATAATCAGGGAAGAGCGAATTGCGATGCGGGCCCTTTTTCTGATCATGCTTTTTCTGAATGCGCCTGAGGATGATCCGCTTTCTTTTCTAAACTGCTGAATAAGGAGAGGATAATATGGTATTCAAATGCGGTTCCTGCGGTTCCTGCATGATCTATGATTTCAATAAGAACGATCTGGTCTGTCCCAGCTGTGACAGTGTCGGAAACCCAAAGATAGAGTATGATAATAAGGACGACATCGACATCTGTCCGATATGCGGCGGTCAGCTGAACCTCGGTCAGTATGGAAGCGCTAGAAAATGCAATTACTGCGATTCCTATGTGGTAAGCGACACCAGGCTGGGCGGGGATAACAGGCCGTCTGCGATAATCCCGACAACCATCACAAAAAAAGAAGTCTTTTCTCTCCTGACGGAAAAATTCAGTAATTATATCTGTCTGATACCGGAGGTGTTCAGCGAAAACAGGCTGAAGGAAGTGATAATAGAGTATGTACCCTACTGGGTCTACGCGTTCAATATAAAGGCCGCGTATGCCGGAAACATAAAAGAGAGCGTTACTACCGGAAATACCACGGTGACGGATACCTACAGCGTGACCGAGTCGTGGGATCTTGATATGGAAGAGGTTCCGGTGGATGCCTCTGAAAAAATGCCGGATATGGTAATGGATGAACTAGAGCCGTTTGATTTCAAAGCAAAGCTTGATTTCAAGCCGGAATATCTTTCAGGCTCCGAAAGCGAGATTTACAATCATGAAAGTGATCATTACAAAGAAGAGGCCTGCTATAAAGCAGCGGATTTTGCCTATGAGCATATGTACGGTGAGTTAAATATGGCGTATCCCCATGCCGTAAACCTGAGCCGAAACTCGGTCAAGAATGATACCAGCCTTGATATAAGGACGGTTTCGGCGGATTATTATCTCCTGCCCGTATACAGGTATTCCTATACTTTCAAAAACGGGAATATCCTTGATTACTATGTAAATGGCCAGACAAAGGAGATCTACGGAACGGCGCCTATATCGGAAAAAAGGCTGTGGACAGCCATTGCCGCTACCGTGACTGCTTTTGCAGGAGCTGCGGCCCTTATTTCCACTATCCTGATGCTCCTGGGAGGTGCTGTATGAAATATCAGAAGTATCTGAGGATATGCTTTATATTTGGAGGAGCGGCGCTGCTTATTTCCTGTATAGTGATAATAATCCTGTTCTCATCATCCTCCCAGTCACAGAATACCGGGTGCGAAACGGATGAGAGGGTCTTTGACATGGCCGATCTTCTGAGCAGTGAAGAAGAGGACATGCTCAGAAAAGAGATCCAAAACCTTTCGGCAAAGTCCAGATCGGATTTCATAGTTGTGACGGAAAACATAAACAGGAGCGACCCTGAGGTTGAGGCCTGGACATCATCTTTTATGGATGAAATGGGATTCGGATGGGACAAAAGAAACGGTGATTCCGTCCTGCTCTACCTGAACATGGATATCCGGTATGTATATGTAAATACATACGGGAGAGCCACTGATGTGATTGGGCACAAGGGAAAGATCTTTGACAGAGTTGTAAAGATAGTAGGGTCCGACAACGCATCAAACGGGTACTATTATAAAGGACTGCATGAGGGACTGAAGTACCTGGCATGGAAGATGAAAGTCGGCAAGTTCATACCGGCTCCCGGGACATTTGTACTGATACTGGTAAGCGGCGCATTTATCTGTGTCGGGATCCTGGTGGCTCATGAAAAAAGAAAACTGGCAGACAGACCTGTGGTTCTGGAAAATTATCTCAAGGGTAAATCTATCCTTTCAAAGAATCATATTCATACCGGGCACAGAGTGGTACATCACAGTTCGTCGAGCGGCGGCCGCGGAGGCGGCGGCCATGGCGGTGGTGGTGGCCATGGCGGCGGTGGCGGACATTTCTGATCAGAGTCCCTTGCCGCGTTTTGTGCACTCGGAAAAATAGGTATCCCGGATGGCGGTATACAGAGTACTGAAATAATTGCCGTCGGTCGAGCGGATGCCGAATATCAGCTTTTCTCCGACGAGTCCTATACAGTAGTATTTGTCGTTATGTCTGTTGTGGACCAGATATACGCTTGTTCCGTGTGAAAGATACTGGATCTTTCCGTCATCGGGTATATCTCCGATCGTGGAAACCGTCCTGTTCTCAAAGGCTTTTGCGGCTTTCAGGGAATCCCTGTATCTGTTGATGACAACGACTGTGGAAGGATTTCCCTTCGTATAGGATGTTACCTTGTAGCCGTCGGAATCTGCAGTATAGGAAGAAAAGCCCTTGCAGTTTGTTTTGCAGGATTCTTCAAACAGATCCTCCCTGGATACGGAATGGAGCATCTGCCATATGATGAATCCTCCGATACAGGCCACCACGATGCCTATTATGATATATGGAAGTTTTTTTTGCATTTCTTATCCTCAGAGAGTTATCTTTTTGAATCCCTTTTTTCCTTTTTTAATGACGATTCCTTCGCCAATGTCGTCTTTTGTATAGGACTTTGCTATGTCCGTGATCTTTTCATCGTTCACGGTTATGCCTCCCTGCTGGACGAGCCTTCTGGCCTCGCTTCTGGTAGGCGCAAAACCGGCACCTACTACAAGTGTAAGGATATCGGCCTTTCCGTCCCTGAAGGATTCTTCTGAAAGAGCTGCAGTCGGCATGTTTGCCTCATCGCCTTTGCCGGAAAAGAGAGCCCTGGCTGTATCCTGTGCTTTTGCAGCCTCTTCTTTTCCATGGACAAGAGATGTCAGCTCAAAAGCAAGGAGCTCTTTTTTCTCATTTATCCGTGAATCATCCCAGTGCGCTATCTCATCTATCTCATCCAGTGAAAGGAAGGTCAGAAGCTTGAAGCACATCATCACATCGGCATCATCCACATTCCTCCAGTACTGATAGAACTCGTAGGGAGATGTTTTTTCGGGGTCGAGCCACAGGGCGCCTTTTGCGGTCTTTCCCATTTTTTTGCCTTCGCTGTTGAGCAGCAGGGTCTGTGTCATGGCATAGCAGTCATCGCCGGTCTTTCTCCTGATAAGCTCGGTGCCTGCCAGCATGTTGCTCCACTGGTCATCACCGCCGAACTGCATGTTTACTCCGTAATGAGTGTGAAGATGATAGAAATCATAGGCCTGCATTATCATATAGTTGAACTCAAGGAATGAAAGGCCTTTTTCCATCCTCTGTTTGTAGCATTCGGCGCGGAGCATGTTGTTGACGGAAAAATGAGGGCCTACCTCCCGCAGGAGTTCAATATAATTCAGATCCAGCAGCCAGTCTGCATTGTTGACCATGATGGCTTTGTCTTCACCGAATTCGATGAAACGCTCCATCTGCTTTTTGAAGCATTCACAGTTGTGGCGTATGGTCTCGGGAGTCATCATGGAACGCATATCCGTACGTCCGGTCGGATCTCCTATATAACCTGTTCCACCTCCTATGAGGACTACCGGCCTGTTTCCTGACAACTGTAATCTTTTCATCAGGCAAAGAGCCATGAAATGTCCCACATGAAGTGAATCTGCGGTAGGGTCAAAACCGATATAGAATTTTGCGCCTCCTTTATTGATCAGATCCTTTATCTCGGCTTCGTCTGTTACCTGGGCAATAAGCCCTCTTTTTTGCAGTTCTTCGAATATTTCCATCTGTTTTCTCCTTAATGACTGTTTTTATCTGAACCATGCGGTCTTTTATCTTTTCAGGTCGGAGGGGTCAAGCCAGCATTTGCCGGCATCAATCCTGATGCGCATAATCCTTCCCTGATCTTCATCGTTTTTGGCCTCATGATACTTGAACAGCATATCGTCACCTTCGCAGCCTATCACCTCTATCTTTCCGGTGGGGTGTGAAAGAACATATCTGAAGCCTCTGGCCTGTCCGTTCATCATGCAGCGGGCTTCTTTTATTATGCGGGAAGAGACGGTCAACGGTACCTGAAAGTGATTTTTGACTCCCAGGACCGGTCTGCACTGAAATATATAATATGGTATGGCGCCGGCTGAGACGACACCGTTCATGAGATCGGCAAGTATGGCCGGGTCATCGTTCACGCCTTTAAGCAGTACGGCCTGATTTCTGACATACACCCCGCATTCAAGTAGCATCCTGATAGCTCTTCTGGCGTCTGATGTGATCTCCCTGGGGTGGTTGAACTGTGTCACGACTGCCAGCTGTACCTTCTTCCCATATTCTTTCAGTATCGAAAGCAGTTCATCGTCCTCACTGATCCTTTGCGGCATGACTACAGGTATCCTGGTTCCAAACCGGATAAGGCCTATATTTTCAAGAGCCGAAAACATCTCCAGATAATCCTTTATGACAGAATTGTCATTTGCAAAGGCATCACCGCCTGATACGAGAACATTGTTGATCTCTCTGTGAGACGATACATAGGAAGCCATGGCTTTGAGGTCGTCGGCAACTTCGTCACCGCAAAAGCCTACCATTCTTTTTCTGAAGCAGTGACGGCAGAAACTGGCGCAGTTGTTTGTGGACAGGATCAGCACTGTCTGTCTGTATTTGTGCTGCATGCCCTTTACTACCGTATTTGAAGCCTCGCCGCTGGTATCCTCCTCACCGTCATCGAGGTGTTCCGAATAATCCGGGATACAGAGTTTTTTAATCGGATCATTGGGATCGTCCCTGTTGATCAGTCCCAGATAGTAGGGTGTCACCTTGAGAGGATATCTTTTTATTATCTCTTCGATGCGCTCTTTTTCTTCACCTGAAAGGGAAAGATACGGGTCCAGTCCGCTGACATCGCATATGCACTGTTTTTGCAGGTCGCTAAATTTACTCAAGATCTGTTACTCCTTTCCGTCCCAGCAATAGGTGCACAGTTTTTCCTTCGGAATGCCTACTGCTTCGAGCATGTCGTCGAGACGGTTGTAGCCGAGGGAGGTAAATCCGAGCTGCTGCCTGATCCCCTCGAGCATTCGTTTGTATCTGTCAGAATCAGGGTTTGCATAGTCTTCAAGTATGGTTCTCTCGACATTTGCACCCTCTTCCCGGTTTATTATCCGCCTGGCGATGAGCTCCATCTCCGAGGAGGAACGTGAGAAATTCAGGTACTTGCAGCCAAACATTATGGGAGGACAGGCCGGACGGACATGGACCTCCTTTGCTCCGCTGTTGTACAGAAATTCAGTAGTCTCGCGCAGCTGGGTGCCTCTGACTATGGAATCGTCTATCATCAGAAGCCTTTTGCCGTCGATGAGCTCATGGACGGGGATCAGCTTCATATGAGCGATCATATCACGCTGTGACTGTATGGTAGGCATGAAGGATCTCGGCCATGTCGGGGTATATTTGATAAATGGCCTTGAAAACGGGATCCCGGATTCGTTTGCGTAGCCTACCGCATGGGCTGTACCCGAATCAGGCACACCGGCGACTATATCGACCTCATTTTTTGTCAGTTTGTCACGCTTTGCTATGGAGGCCCCGCAGTTGTATCTCATCTCCTCAACGGAGACGCCTTCGTAACCGGAAGACGGGTATCCATAATAAACCCACAGGAATGTGCAGATCTTCATTTCTTTCCCGGGATCCACCAGCGTCTGTACCCCTTCGCTTGTCATAATGACGATTTCGCCGGGGCCCAGTTCCTTGTAGTCGCTGTAGCCGAGGTTCAGATATGCGAATTTTTCAAACGAAGCACAGAAACCGTCCTTTTTCATGCCCAGCACTATGGGTGTCCTTCCGAGCCTGTCCCTTGCGCAGTATATGCCCTTCGGGGTCAGCAGCATGATGGACATGGAGCCCTCAATCCTGCTTTGGGCGTATTTAATTCCTTCTATAAAATTGTCCTTCTGATTGATCAGCGCAGCGACCAGCTCTGTTGCGTTTATCGATCCGGAACTCAGTTCCTGGAAATGTGAGCCGTTTTTTATTATCTCATCGGTAAGCACATCAGGATTGTTGATCTTGCCTACGGTTGATATGGCATATGTTCCGTGGTGCGATCTGACGATCAGCGGCTGCGGTTCATAATCAGAGATGCATCCGATCCCGAGGGTTCCCTTCATTTCGTGAAAGTCACTTTCAAACTTCGTTCTGAAGGGAGAATTTTCTATATTATGTATGGCACGGTTGAATCCGTCCTTTCCGAAAGTTGCCATACCGGCACGCCTCGTTCCGAGGTGCGAATGATAATCCGTTCCGAAAAACAGATCGAATACACAGTCGTCTTTATTAGCTGTTGCAAAGAATCCTCCCATATAGCCTCCCGAAAAAATTTTTACATTCAATAATAGCACATGATCAGATCAAAAATCCATATAAAAGTACCCGATGTTCGGAATACGGACCAGGTATGATGTTTTTGTTGACTATCCTGTATAAATATGGCATAGTTATCCATGTATGTACACTATATATAGTGTGAAGATCTGTTCAGTGCATTATATATGGTGATTTAGTGTGTTTAATGTGTTCCAAAACGGAGGAGAGAAGTGAGACCATTCAAAACTATAGCCGTTGCTGTGCTTTCGGCTGCCATGATCGCTTCAATGCTTTCAGGCTGCGGAAAAAAAGAGGCTGAAGAAGTAAAGGAGATCGTTGTTCCTGTTGAGATCGGCAACCCTGAGGTGAAGGATATTTCCTTAAGCTACAATTTCTCGGGGACGATAGAAGCAAATGATGTTGTGAATATCATACCCAAGGTCGCAGGCGAAGTGATCGAAAAGCATTTTGAGGTTGGAGATCATGTAAGTGAAGGAGAGCTTCTATTTAAAATAGATGATACTACTGCACAGATATCTCTCAAGCAGGCTGAAGCGTCGCTTAAAAGCGCAAAGGCAGGATTGAATTCCCAGGTCGCGGCGCAGGCATCCACTTACGCTTCGGCAACGGAAACCATCGGAAAGATCCCGACAAACGATCAGCAGCTGGGAGTGGCCGTGGATTCGGCCTATGCAAGCGCGGTTCAGGCAAATGTCCAAAAGGACAACGCCAAGGCGACCAGTGATTATTATGCGGAAGCGTATGATCAGGCAAGGGATGCGGTCCAGGATGCGATAGATGCAAGGGAACTGGCAAAAAAAGCATTTGAACAGGCAAAGGCCGGCGGTGATGAAGAGGAGATAGCTGCCGCCCAGGCTGCATATCAAAAGGCAGAAGCTGCCGCCCAGAGTGCAGAGGCCGCCAAGGACCAGGCTGAGCTGGCAAAGAAGACCAACGAGAACAATATAAAGAGCGCGGAGGCGCAGTCCTATGTGGCCCAGGAAAATTATAACATGGCAGTCAGGAACAAGATGGATTATGAGACCTACACCGTAAATTCCACTCTTTACGGGGCAAATGCCCAGATGGTCGGCGCGGACGCGGCGCTTACCAATTCGAAGGCGAGCGTGGACCAGGCTGAAGCCAGTGTGGAAAACGCAAAGCTGGCTCTTGATTATACACAGGTCACTGCGCCTGTCAGCGGTACGATCACCGCGATCAATGTGTCAGAGCATAACATGGCGGGACAGGGGCAGGCTGCATATGTCATACAGTCAGATACGAAGGAGAAGATCGTGTTCTATGTCGCGGAGGAGACGAGAAAGTTTATAACTCCCGGCAATCCTGCTCTTATCACAAAGAACGGTACCGAATACCGGGCCACGATCAAAAATGTGGAAGGAACGATAGATGAGGCAAGCGGTCTTTTCAAGGTGGAGGCTGAGCCTGTGGGAAATGCGGAAGAGCTCATACCCGGTTCCGTAGTGAATGTCAGGACCACTACAAGAGAGACGAAAAATGCGATAACCGTTCCGATCAACAGTATTTATTATGATGCTGAGCAGGCATATGTTTATACGGCTGTGAACGGCATAGCAAAAAGACGCAATGTAACTACCGGTCTGTCGGATGAGGATGATACCGAGATAATCGACGGTGTTTCAAAGGATGACAGGATCATACTGTCCTACTCCGCCCAGTTAAAAGACGGCGTAAAGATCGAGGAAGCAGGAAGGTAAAAAAATGCACTATCTTACCAAAGGAATACTAAAGAGACCGACAACTGTAATAGTCAGCCTGATGGCGCTGGTCGTATTTGTCATAGTCGCCGTGTCATCGATAACGATGCAGCTCATGCCGGATATGTCGATGCCCTATCTGATGGTCCAGGTCATTTATCCCGGAGCGGAGCCGACTGAATCTGACAAGCTGGTTGCGCAGAAACTGGTTGGAGAGCTTTCAACGCTGCCCGGTGTCAAAACAGCTATATCCGAGGCGTCAGAAGATTACTGCTATGTCCTGTTGCAGTTTGAATTCGGCACAAATATGGACAAGACCTATGATGAAGTCAAAAAGAAGGTCGATGCTGTAAAGGGACAGTTTCCCGAGGATGCAAGGGATCCTGAGATCAGGGAACTGGATATGAATGCCGGAGACGATATTACAATTTCGGTCACGGCAAAAAGCGAGGGCATTGATGTCCTCAATGAAGTCGATGAGAATATCGAACCGGAGCTTCAGAAGGTCGGCGCGGTAGCTCAGATCAATGTCTCGGGCGGAAATAAAAAGTATATAAGGATCAGAGTGGTTCCCGAATATGCAGCCCAGTACGGCCTGGATATCCCTTCCATAGCAGCCGCCATTTCGGCTGTAAATTTCAGCATGCCGGTGGGCTCAGCCGATAACGGGGACATGCATCTCAATGTCAGCGCAGACAGCCATTATGAGAATATTGAGGAACTGAAGGAGGGTCCCATCACTACTTCAAAAGGAAAGGTCATACATCTGGGCGATATCGCCGAGGTGGGCTATTCCATGTCGGAAAAAACCACGCTGAGCCGGTATAACGGCAAGGACAATGTCAGTATCGGTCTGAAAAGAAAACAGTCATCAACCTCAGTTACCCTGTCAAAACAGGTAAAGAGGGAATTAAAGAAGATTCGGGAAGCCAATCCCAATCTGCAGATAGATATCGTAAATGATGCCGCTGATACGATCAAATCATCTCTTTCATCAGTTGCATGGACTCTGCTTGAAGGCATAGCCCTTTCCATGTTCGTCCTTTTCCTGTTTTTCGGCGACATCAAAGCGTCGCTGATAGTCGGAAGCTCCATGCCCATATCGCTTGCGGTCACATTTGTCGTGATGTACTATGCGGGACTGTCGCTCAACATCATCACGCTGAGTTCCCTCGTTATCGGCATAGGAATGATGGTCGACAACTCCATAGTGGTCGTAGAGATGTGTTTCCGATTGCGGGAGAAACAGATGTCCTATGCTGATGCCGCTTATGAAGGAGCAAAGGTCGTTATGGGGTCTATAATAGGATCAACTATTACGACCGTAGTAGTTTATCTGCCGATGACCGTGATCGAGGGACTTACGGCCATGCTTTTTAAGCCGCTTTCTCTGACGATCATTTTTGCGATCACGGCATCACTGTTTTCGGCGATCACAATAGTTCCCTTCTTTTATAGTGTATATAAGCCTGAAGAAAATCAGAAAAACCCTGTTAATAAGGGCATGCACAGGCTGGAGAATACTTATGGAAAGATGATGTCGAGGATACTGAACAAAAAGAAGCTCGCAGTTCTGTTCACCGTACTCATATTTGCCGGGACAATAGCGCTGGCAACGCAGCTTGGAATGGAACTTATGGGTGAGACCGATGAAGGAGAAGCTTCGATAAGCATGCAATTCAGGCCGAACCTGTCCATTGATGCCATGAATAAGACCGTCGAGAAGATGGAACAGTATATACAGGATTCACCGTACTTTGACGGGTTTACCACAAATATCAATCAGACTTCGTCTTCGGCAAGTATATATGCTTACAAAGCGAAGAGCTCCAAGCTTTCCACACAGGAGATAGTGGATAAGATCAATACCGAATTGCAGAATTTCTCAAATGAGTGCGAGGTGACGGCCACTGCGGTTTCGATGATGGGCGGAGGCAGCATGTCGTCCGGAAGCAAGATAGAGGTGGAAGTAGTAGGGACAAACTTCAATAACCTGAAAAAGGGCTATACCCAGCTGGAAGAAAAGATAAAGGAAATGCCCGGCGTGATCAGCGCGGGAGGCACCCTGGATAAGGCCGGAACGACTGCGCAGGTTGTCATCGACCCCGTCATGGCAAATGCAAGAGGCTTTACCGCAGGATCGGTAGCACAGACGGTATACCAGAATATGAATGGACAGAGCCCCATGGATGTTGAGCTTGACGGAAAGAAATACAAGGTTAATGTTGAATTTCCCAAAGACAGGTTTGCCAATATCAGTGATATTGAAACAATGACGCTTACGAACCGTTCGGGTGTCAGCGTTCCGCTTTCGGAAATGGCAAAAGTACAGTATTCATCTTCGCCCAGGGCTATCCAGCGATATAACGGTCAGTATTATGGGTCCATGAATGTAATAACAACAAAAGCCGAATATGATAATGTAAAAAAGCAGATAGATGAGCTTTTCGAGACAGAGGATCTGCCGAAGGGTGTCGGAAGACAGGCAAATACTACCGATGAGATGATGGGGGATGAGTTTATAGCGCTGATAAGAGCAATACTGATAGCTGTTTTCCTTGTCTTCATGGTAATGGCCATACAGTTTGAGTCGGTAGTCTATTCGCTGCTGATCATGATGTGCATACCCTTCGCTCTGACAGGGTCGATACTGCTGCTCTTCATAGCAAATATCAAGCTGTCAATCATATCGCTGATGGGCGTGCTGATGCTTGGAGGACTTGTCGTTAATAACGGTATTATCTTCATTGATACCACTAATCTGAACCGGGAAAACGGCATGGAAATAAAGGAAGCGCTTATCGATGCTGGAAAGAGCAGGATGAGACCTATATTCATGACTACGCTCACGACCATCCTTTCCATGATACCGCTGGCCTCGGGACTTTCCGAAAACGGAAAGCTCATGCAGGCAATGGGCTTTGTTATCATCGGAGGCCTGATAGCATCTACGATACTTACCCTGATCCTGCTGCCGACCTTCTATATGATAGTAGATAAGCTGAGGAGAAAAAAGAAAAAAGATGATGTGGTCGCTGCCTGATGTTCTGCTGCTGTCCGGGTATTTCTGCAGGCAGCTGCGCAGGATGTTTTCATCGGGGATAATAAGCAGGAGGAGATAATATATGAGATTCAGCAAAAGGATGGACAGATTTCCTGACGAGATATTTGCTTCACTGAACAAAAAGAAGATCGCGATGGAAAAGGAGGGCAGGAAGACATACAATCTCAGTGTCGGCACACCTGATTTTGAGACTGCCCCGCATATAAAAAAGGCTCTGACAGAAGCTGCAAAAGACCAGGATAACTGGAAATATTCCCTGAGGGACACACCGGAGATGCTCGATGCGGTGTGTTCTTATTATAAGAAGAGATTTGATGTGGATATCACGCCTGATATGGTCGCATCCTGCAACGGGAGTCAGGAGGGAATCGGACATATCGGGCTTGTTCTTTGTGATGAGGGAGATACAGTCCTGCTGCCGAGTCCCTGTTATCCGGTTTTCATTGCCAGCGCAAACATGGCCGGAGCTGAGCCTTTTTATTATCCGATGACAAAAGAAACGGGATATCTGCCGAGACTTTCCGATATCCCTGAGGATGTGGCGAAAAAAGCCGTGTATATGATAGTGTCGCTGCCGTCAAATCCCACGGGAAGCGTTGCGAGCGGAAATGTTTATGAAGAGCTGATCGGTTTTGCGAAAAAGCACGACATCCTGATCATCCATGATAATGCCTACAGTGATATCATTTTTGACGGTAATGAAGGCGGAAGCTTCCTGAAGCATCCGGGCGCCATGGAAGTAGGAGTGGAGTTTTTCAGTCTGTCAAAGAGCTTTAACATGACCGGCGCAAGAGTCAGCTTCTGTATAGGCAGAAAGGATGTCATCGCGGCATTCAGAAAGCTCCGCGAACAGATCGATTTCGGAATGTTCTATCCCATACAGAAAGCAGCTGTTGCGGCTCTTACCGGGCCGTTTGATATGGTCAGAAAGCAGTGCGCTGATTATGAGGAAAGAAGAAATGTCCTTTGCGGAGGACTGAGGGATATCGGATGGGATGTGCCTGATTCGCACGGGAGCATGTTTGTATGGGCGCCGGTACCGAAAGGCTTTTCAGACAGTTTTTCCTTCTGCATGGAGCTGATGGAAAAGACAGGGGTTATATGTACACCCGGGGCAAGCTTCGGTCCTTTGGGTGAAGGCTATATCAGGATGGCGCTGGTGCTTGAACCTGACATGATCAGGGAAGCAATAAAAGCCATAGACGAAAGCGGTATTTTGAGGTAGGGGCGGATGAGAGACGGTACACAGCGGGTTGCGGCATACATAGACCTGTCTGCTATCAGATTTAATATTGAGAGTATGAAGGCCAACCTGGCGCCGGGAACACTTATTACTGCTGTAATAAAAACAGACGGTTACGGGCATGGCGCGGTTCCAATCGCGGAATACTTAGAAGGCATTGATTATCTGTGGGGATTTGCTGTGGCTACCTTTGAAGAGGCAAGGCAGCTTCGCGATGCCGGCATCAAAAAGCCGGTCCTTATCCTGGGATATACCTTTCCCTATTGTTATCAGCAGATATCAGAACTTGAGCTGAGGCCTGCCGTATTCAGGAAGGATACGCTTGCTGAGCTCTCAAAGGCAGCTGAGCATACGGGAAAGGATATAGCGGTCCATATAGCTGTGGACACTGCGATGTCAAGGATAGGGATTTTCCCGGATGACAGCGGCCTGGAGTTTGTAAATGATGCTCTTCATACTCCGGGACTTAATGTTGAAGGGATTTTTACGCATTTTTCAAAGGCCGATGAAGCTGAAAGGGATAATACGATCAGCCAGATAGGGCACTTCAGGAGCTTCTGCGAAAGGATAGACAGGGAACTTGGATATGTCATTCCCGTAAAACACTGTTCCAACAGCGCGGGGATCATTTCTTATAAGTATGCAAATATGGACATGGTCAGAGCGGGGATAACGCTGTACGGACTGTGGCCTTCAGATGAGGTCCCGAAGGATACGGTGCCTTTGAGACCTGTGATGTCGCTTCGTTCTCATGTAGTATATGTAAAGGAGATAGATGAGGGCACGGCCGTCAGTTATGGCGGGACCTATGTGGCAAAAGAAAAGAGGAAGATCGCTACGATCCCTGCAGGCTACGGTGACGGCTATCCGAGAAGCCTTTCAAACAAAGGATATGTACTTATAAGGGGCAGGAAGGCTCCTATCACGGGTCGTATATGCATGGACCAGTTCATGGTCGATGTTACCGATATACCTGATGTATGTCCCGGGGATGAGGTTACACTTGTAGGAAAAGACGGTGACGAAGAGATAACGATGGAAATGCTCGGAGATCTTTCAGGACGATTTAATTATGAGCTTGCCTGTGATATAAACCAGAGGGTCCCGAGAGTGACTGTAAACGGGGATTTTCTCAGGAATTATTGAATTATTCGTAAATGAAATGAATTGAGGAGCCCCGGGGAAACCCTTATCATCAGTCCGGGACCGGAAGTGAAACGGATACATATGATTACGGAATGGAGCTTGATATGAAAAAAGCTGGTATCATCCTTGATAAGGATTATGTAATAGGGCCGATAGACAAACGGATCTACGGATCTTTTATCGAACATCTCGGACGCGCAGTGTATGGCGGAATATATGAGCCGGGGCATGAAACCGCCGATGAACTCGGATTTCGAAAGGATGTCATAGAATTAGTCAGGAAACTGAATGTTCCTATCGTTCGGTATCCCGGAGGTAATTTCGTATCCGGGTTTAACTGGGAGGACAGTGTCGGTCCTGTAAAGGACCGTCCGAAACGATTGGATCTTGCCTGGTTTACAACGGAGACAAACGAGGTTGGGCTTCATGAATTTACTTCATGGGCCGAAAAGGCCGGCAGCGATATAATGTATGCGGTAAATCTCGGGAGCCGCGGGCCGGAGCAGGCAAGAGATATTGTTGAATACGCAAATCATCCCGGAGGCAGCAGATTCTCCGACATGCGCATAGCGAACGGAAGAAAAGATCCTTTTGGGATCAAACTCTGGTGTCTCGGAAATGAGATGGACGGTCCCTGGCAGATGGGACAGAAGACAGCAGCAGAGTATGGTAGGGTTGCCAGGGAGGCAGCCAAGATGATGAAATGGGTCGATCCTTCCATAGAGGTTGTAGCATGCGGATCGTCCTCTACGGAAATACCTACTTTCGGAAGCTGGGAACTGGAAATGCTTGATGAATGCTATGAGAATGTTGATTATGTCTCATTGCATCGTTATTACGGCAACCCTACGGGTGACACTCCGGGTTTCCTGGCCAGAACCATGGACATGAGTGATTTTATCAAAAGTGTTGTATCAATCTGTGATGCCATTAAAGGCAATAAACACAGCAGTCATACGGTTAATCTGTCATTTGATGAATGGAATGTGTGGTACCATTCCAATGAACAGGACAAGGAGATATGGAAAAGGGATAAGTGGAACAGAGCTCTTCCGCTCCTTGAAGATATCTATAATTTTGAAGATGCGCTTCTTGCCGGTTCGATGCTCATCACACTCATGAAAAATGCGGACCGTGTTAAGGTTGCCTGCCTTGCGCAGCTGGTGAATGTGATAGCTCCTATAATGACGAGAAACGGCGGCGGCGCATGGGCTCAGACGATTTTTTATCCGTACTGCCATGCTTCGCTGTACGGGCGTGGTACTTCGCTGAACACTTTGGTAGACAGTCCAAAGTATTCCTGCAGGGATTACGATGATGTTCCATATATCGATGCTGCTGCAACGATGGATGATGACGGTAATGTGACCGTATTTGTCGTAAACAGGGACATGGAGGAGGATTACGAACTGAACATTGACCTTCGATCGTTTGGTGAACTGTCTGTAAAGGAGCACATCATGATGCACAATGATGATGTGAAAGCGGTCAATACTGAAGATAATCCGGATAATGTGTCACCAAAGCAGGGCCCCGGCGGTACTGTCGATAATGGCAGGGCTTCAGTGCTCATTCGTGCTTTAAGCTGGAATGTTATCAGATTCGGCAAGTGATTTTTCAGGCCTTCTTTTCTTGATTGAATGACGCTTCTGTGACGGTCGGCATGATAAAACAGGATCATCAAAAGGAAACGGACCCGATCGTCCGGAGAATAGAAAAAGAAAGAAGGCGATTAAAATGACAGAACTTACAGAAGAAAGACTTGACACAGTATTCGGTGGAGCAGAAGAGAGGATAGTTGATGGATTTGGCGGCGGCAAGATTCATGCAGGTGACTGTGTAAGATGGGCCGGCCACAAAGACTGGGGAGAGGGGACAGTTATGTTTGTGATCATGAAACATGCATGGGTTTCCTTCGTGATAAACTGTGACCTCGAAGATCGTCTCATAAAAGAAAGTGATCTGATCAAAGTGGATTAAGACTGGTCGGCGTTTTGTACCTCGTTTATACCTTTTGAACCGTCTCAAAACAATCATGAAATCCTGCCCGGAAGAGCAGGATTTTTCTTTGTGTCATTTCGCAAAATGAAATATTGTTTTAGAATGCGAAATAAGATAAAACGGCTATGACTGTGATATAATATAGATGCTGTTTCTTTGTTGACGAAGACTAGAATTATAGTTTTGTATTCCTTTTCAGCTTCCGGAGGGATGTCTTTATGGCTGAAAACAATCTCCCGACAATTCAAAATGGTACCGTACCCAATATTTTGTTTTTGGGAAATGGATTAAATCAGGCTTTTGGTGAAGCGTCGTGGGACAGAGTGATAGAAATGCTGTCTACTGGAGAATTTGACTATGATGAGACTGTCTTTGCCGAAATACAGAAGATGCCATATGCCCTACAGACAATTTTGATCAGTAGCGATTCAGTTAATGAGGGGATGTCTCAGATAGCAGAGAGCATGTTACCAAGAGCATTATCTCCGGAACACTCAGAATTATTACATGATTATACAAAGGTTGGTTTTGATGCTATCCTCACGACCAATTACTCGTATGAAATTGAAACCTCATTAAATCCGGAGTTTTCTGTTTCGCTGGGAAAAGCGTCAAAGTATAGATTTTCTTCAAAGACTGGTTCCAGACCGCAAGAGCAGTTTGGGATATATAAGTATTACTATATAAATAATTGCAGGATTTGGCATGTTCATGGGGAAGCTGCTCATCCCAATTCTATGGTGATGGGACATTACTATTATGGGAAACTGTTATCAGAGATACAAAAACGTGTTCCAGAGGTGATCCGGACATACTCCGCCTGCAAGAAAAAAGAAGTGGATTTTATCCCTCAGAGTTGGATAGATTATTTTCTTATAGGGAATGTTTATATTGTCGGATTCGGACTGAACCCATCTGAAATGGATATTTGGTGGTTGATAAATTGTAAAAAAAGGCATTTTCCAGAGGCGGGCAAGATATACTTTTACGAGCCGAACCTGGATGATATTGTGCATTATCCGGTCAGGGCATTAGCTGAAACTTTTAAGTTTAATTATGGAATGTATCATGTTAAGGATTATTATAGCTTTTACAAGATGGTTTTAAGTGAGATCAGAACGGAGTCGAAAAAATGGGTTGGAAGATAATGGAATCGTATATGTGATTGTGATCAAAGCCCGATATGGAATAGTAATTGCCGATCAGCTAAGCAATGCGATTATTATTCCGAAAAGTAAGAATTCCAGTTCTTTGGCCACAAAAAGAAAGTCCTTTTTCGGAATTGTGGGTCTTATGGAGAGGACATATGAATATGAGCGAATTTAAGGAAATAAAAGCATCTTGTCCCTGCTGTTACGCAAGTAAAGATAAAATTGTATATCAGAATTCGGGTCCGATAGTTAGGGTTTATTGTTCGACTTGTGGACTTGTATATAGCGATAAAGATGCAAGGGATAATGGGTTCGGAGATTTAATTGAATACTGGAATCATATAGGTGTATATATGCCTCAGGACGGATAAGAGCCTATACCCATATAAGCACGTGACCGTTGCTATATAAGCGGGTAGCCGAACGCGGGGTGAAATAGTGGTTTATCCTAAATCTCTGTCTTGAAGTTTGGTATAACCAGAATGATCAAAGTATGGCCCCATACACACCATTTGATGCCCGCA
>JAGACK010000041.1 GCA_017614155.1 Lachnospiraceae bacterium | reverse complement strand
GATCCTCATCATGGTCGTGATGGTGATGCTCATGTTCCTCGTGTTCATGATCGTGATCTTCGTGGTCATGATGATGGTGATGATGATGTTCATGCTCATCATCAGGCAGATTCTTCATCTCTTCAAGAAGGGAATCCACCAGCGTGTGACCCTTCTCCATGGCTGCAAGTATCTGATCCCCCTTAAGCTCATCCCAGGGAGTTGTTATGATCACGGCTTCCTTATTATGCTCCCTCAAAAGCCCGTTCAGCTCCAGAAGCTTTCCTTCATCCATCTTCTGCGTACGGCTGATGATGATAGTCCCCGCGCTTTCGACCTGATTATTAAAGAATTCTCCGAAATTCTTCATGTACATCTTTGTCTTTGTACCGTCAACGACCGCGACAAGCGAATTGATCGTCACCTTGTCCTCATGCTCGTTCACTCTCTCAACCGCCTTTGCAACATCGGAAAGCTTGCCGACGCCCGAAGGCTCTATGACTATCCGGTCGGGAGCATATTCCTCTATGACCTTTGTGAGAGCTTCCCTGAAATCACCGACGAGCGAGCAGCAGATGCAGCCCGAATTCATCTCAGTGACATTAATGCCCGCATCCCTTAAGAATCCGCCATCTATGCCTATCTCGCCAAACTCGTTTTCGATCAGGACAACCTTCTGCCCTGCAAAAGATTCTCCTATCAGTTTTTTGATGAGCGTAGTCTTGCCCGCTCCCAGGAATCCCGAAATGATATCTATCTTTGTCATGATCCTTCCTCCATCAGTGTATTATCTATAAATTCGCATACCTCGTCTCTTCCCGCTCCGTTCGATGCGGAAAAAGGTATGAGCATGTCCTCTTCCTTCAGTCCGAGCGTCTCTGTAATAAGAGCAAGGGCTTTTTTCACCTCGGACCTTTTGAGCTTGTCAAGCTTTGTTGCGACAACCGCGCATGTAAAGCCCATCGATCTGATCCACTCATACATGTCAATGTCATCAGCCGTCGGTTTGTGTCTGATATCGACCAGCAGTATGATGCCCTTCAGGGTCTTTGAACCCGTCAGGTATCTTTCGATCATCCTTCCCCACTTCTTTTTGAAGTCCTGATCCACCTTCGCGTATCCGTAGCCGGGAAGATCAACCAGCGTCAGCTCGTTATTGATATTATAAAAATTCATGGTCTGGGTCTTGCCCGGTGTGCCCGAAGTCCTTGCCAGCGCCTTTCTTTTTGCGATGGAGTTTATCAGCGAGGATTTCCCCACATTGCTCCTTCCCGCAAATGCAAATTCGGGCCTGCCCGTCTGAGGCAGACCCTTTGTTGTTACACCCGCTACAGTTTCAAGCTCCGCTGTTTTTATTATCATAAGCCCTCTTTTTGTAACCGTGCTGTTCATCATGGACAACCAGAGGCTCGCCCTTTTTTTCCACCGTACTTTTCGTGATGATGACCTCTCTGATGGTCTCATCGGACGGTACCCTGAACATCACATCGGTCAGGATCTCTTCGAGTATCGACCGCAGGCCTCTCGCTCCGGTCTTTCTTTCTATGGCCTTGTCCGCGATCGCCGCAACAGCATCCTTTTCAAAGGTGAGCTTCACATCATCAAGCTCCATGAGTCTGACATACTGCTTTATGATCGCGCTCTTCGGCTCTGTGAGGACCCTGATGAGAGCGTCGCGATCCAGATTGTTGAGGGCTACGCATACGGGAAGTCTTCCCACCAGCTCGGGAATAATGCCGAATTTGACCAGATCTTCGGGCTGGACACTGTGGAAGGCCCTGTTCTTGTCCTCATCCCTCTTGTCGCCTATATCGACATTGAAGCCTATCGACTTCTGGTCAAGCCTTGTCTCGACTATCTTTTCAAGTCCCTCGAACGCTCCTCCGACAATGAAGAGGATATTTGTAGTATCTATCTGGATCATCTCCTGATGAGGATGCTTCCTGCCTCCCTGAGGCGGAACAGAAGCCACTGTACCCTCGATGATCTTGAGCAGTGCCTGCTGGACGCCTTCTCCGGATACATCCCTCGTAATGGATACATTCTCTCCCTTTCTGGAGATCTTGTCTATCTCGTCGATATAGACTATGCCGACCTGAGCCCTGTCCACATCATAGTCGGAAGCCTGAATCAGCTTCAGGAGTATGTTCTCCACATCTTCTCCGACATAACCCGCTTCGGTCAGCGATGTGGCATCCGCGATGGCGAACGGCACATTTATTATCTTTGCAAGCGTCTGGGCCAGAAGCGTCTTTCCGCTTCCGGTGGGCCCAAGCATCAGAATGTTGCTCTTTTGAAGCTCAACTTCGGGATCCGGCGGCGCCAGTATCCTTTTGTAATGATTGTAGACCGCGACTGACAGAACCTTCTTTGCATCTTCCTGGCCTATGACATATTCATTCAGGAAATCGTTTATCTCCTCCGGCTTCAGGAGATTGATCTCCAGATCCTCTCCGTATCTTGCATCTTCGTTTTCTTCATCGATGATGTCGGCGCAGATGGCGATGCACTCGTCGCAGATATATGTCCCATTGGGACCGGCTATCAGCTTTTGCACCTGATCCTGGGTCTTGCCGCAGAATGAGCATCTGATCCTGTCATCATAATTCTTTCCGGCCATTATTTTTTATCCTTATCCTTGTCCTTTTCACTTTCAAGCCTGTTGACAACAACCCTGTCCACAAGCCCATATTCCTTTGCTTCTTCGGCGCTCATCCAGTTGTCGCGCTCGGTATCTGCCGAAACTCTTTCAAGAGGCTGGCCGGTATTTGCGGCAAGCATCTCATTGAGTCTCTTTTTTGTACGCAGTATATGCTCTGCAGCTATCTGGATCTCGGTAGCCTGTCCCTGTGCTCCGCCGAGAGGCTGATGGATCATGACCTCGGCATTGGGAAGGATGAGCCTCTTTCCCTTTGCGCCGCCCGCAAGGAGAAATGCGCCCATGGAAGCTGCCATTCCTATACAGATAGTTGAAACATCGCATTTGACATACTGCATCGTATCATATATCGCAAGTCCGTCGGACACTGATCCTCCGGGGCTGTCGATATAAAAATGTATATCCTTTTCCGGATCCTCTGCCTCAAGGAAAAGCATCTGCGCCACCACAAGTCCGGCTGTAGTGGAATTAACTTCATCTCCGAGGAAAACGATCCTTTCCTTCAGAAGTCTTGAATAAATATCATAAGCTCTCTCGCCTCTGTTCGTTGTCTCTATGACGGTAGGCACTAACATGATTTAATCCTCCTTTGCGTCCTCATCTTTCTTTTTTGCCGATCTCTTTTTGGGAGCGCTCTTCTTTTCGATCACCTCTCCATCCTCGGGGATCTCGGCCTTTTTCTTTGCATCTTCCTTTGAATTGTCAACAATGAAATCAGCCGCCTTCTGCATCGCGATGTTGAGCTTTATGTTCTCAACTTCTTCCTCTCCCAGTATCCCACGGACCTTGTCCTTTTCAACCTTGTACTGATCCGCTATGTCTCCGAGTTCCTTTTCAAGTTCCTCTTCGGAAGCCTCCATCTTTTCAGCCTTTGCGACAGCCTCAAGAACAAGCCTTGTCTCGATATTGAGCTTTGCCTGAGCGGTCATGTCCTCCTTGAGCTTGTCAACCGTCATCCCGGTAAACTGCATGTACTGCTCAAGCGAAAATCCCTGATACCTGAAACGGTTCGCAAAATTCTGGATAAGCTGCTCTGCCTCGGTATCGATCATCGCCTGGGGTATATCCATCTCGGAGTCCTCGACAATGGCTTTCAGTGCCTGATCCGTCTTGATCTTCTTTGCCTCGTCCTCCTTGCTCTTCTTCAGCTTGTTTTTGATGTCTTCCTTATACTCTTTCAGAGTTGAAAACTCGGATACTTCATCAGCGAAGTCATCATCTATCTCAGGGAGCACATTCTCCGTGATGCCGTTCAGCTTTACCCTGAACACAGCCGGCTTTCCTGCGAGGCTCTTTTCATGATAATCCTCCGGGAAGGTGACATTTACATCAAACTCATCCCCGATGTTCTTTCCTATGATCTGATCCTCAAAAGTATCTATAAAGGAATGCGAGCCAATCTCAAGTTCCTGTCCCTCGGCAGTGCCACCCGCAAAAACCTCTCCGTCCACGCTTCCGGAATAATCGATGTTTACGACATCCTTATCCTTTACCGCACGGTCGGTGACATCCACCTTTCTGGCGTTCCTGCTCTGCTCCTCTTTGAGCTTGTCCTCTATCTCGGCATCCTTTACCTCGGTATTGATCTTTTCGACCTTCACACCCTTGTATTTGCCGACCTGGATCTCCGGCTTCAATGCAACCTCTGCCGTAAAGATGAAGGGCTTGCCCTTCTCTATCTGGACAACCTCGATCTGGGGCCTTGATACTATCTTCTCCTCAGTCTCCTTCAGGGCGTCCGCGTATGCCTTGTTAATAAGGTCGTTTGCCGCATCCTCATAGAACACTTCCGGTCCGTACATCTTTTCTATCAGCTGCCTGGGCGCCTTGCCCTTCCTGAAACCGGGGATATTGATCTTTCCCTTCTGTTTCAGATACACGCCCTGTATAGCCTTCTCAAGATCCTCCGCAGGAGACTCTATCGTAAGCTTTGCCATATTGTGCTCTAATTTTTCGACCTTCAGACTCATCTTTCATTATTTCCTTTCAACACACTTATTTCATCGTATAACACAACTTACTAAATATATCACAGATGGTATAAATATTCCAGTAAAATGTATCTTATACTGTTTTTTACATCTTTTGAAAACACAATATAAACTCTTCCGTGACGAACGGAATGATATTTAAACTTCTTTTTTATGCTTTACAGTCGCAATTCTGCAATTCATAATATAGTTAATTGATATTAATGAAGAAGGAGGCAGGATTACTGCTCTTTGTCAGGGTTCCCGAGATCCGGGATGGCGAGGGTAAGAGTGATAATGTGATAAAACTGGCAAAAGAAGGGATCAGATTCATGCTTTTTCAGATACCTGTCATTAATGTGCCCTCCACGGGTTTTTTATTTATAATATGCTCCTTTTATCAACCTTTTTCTATACCAAAAAGAACTCTCATATAATCACGTTTTCTAAAAAGAATCCTGTCCACAAGTATCTTGGTTTCGTCCAGTCTGTAGAAGGCCATGTATTCCTTAAACCTTACCGAATAATAACCGGTAAACAGATCTTCATAATATAGTGGTGTTCCTGTTTTGGGTCGCTTAACCATTGAATCAACCTTATCTTGCAACTCCTCAATATATTTATGTGTGATTTCAATATCTTTCGAGGATGTCAAAACATCCTCGAAAACATCATCTAAATCCCTAATTGCTTCAGGCGAATACTCTATCTCATACACAATCATTGCTGTTTATTGCGGAATCGTTCCCTCACATCCGATGCAGAAACATATCCTTCTTCCTCTCCGGAACGGCGTCCCCTATTTAATTCGCACATAAGACGAAGCATGGCCTTTGTTTTCTCGATCTCTTCATCTTCCTCAATATCACGAATGGTGTACTTCCCGCGTCCGTTAACAGTCAAATAAACCGGCGATCCATACTCAACCTTGTCTAACACAGTATTATAATTTCTCAAATCAGATACAGGACTTATTACTGCCATATCAACACCTCACTTTCACTTGTAGTATACCCTCGCAAGAGTCTGTGTGCAATATTTTAATTAAAATTTTACTATTTATTCTTAGACCCGCTTCATCCTATTATTACAATCCCCTCTCATCCGACAAGTCAACGAAAACGCCGCAAAATCAATGTTGGTTTTTGCAGAAATCTGTTGTAAGATTTTGATCATGATTCCATTTGAAAAAAATGCGTTATGGAGAATGTCAGCTTATGAAATACACGATCACACATATCAAAGGCGGAACTGATAACTGTTATATAGTCTCGAATGGTGAGGATGCCATTCTATTTGATACTGCGAGCGGCAGTAATCTTCAGCAGGTAAAAGATGAATGCAGCAAATATAATATGAAGCTGATCGTCTTATCGCACCCGCATTTCGATCACGCCGAGAATGCTGAAGAGCTGTCAAAGCATTTCAATATCCCTGTTGCATATAATGAGAAAGACGACAATATATTTGATGACTATAGATCTCAGCCTCTTAAATGGTATGGAATAGTGGGCTTTGTCGTACTTAAGATGTCTTTGAAGGTCCTCACCGAGACTAAGGTAACACGACCGGAAAACAGGTTTTTTGTAAAAGAAGGCGATACGCTGGCAGATTATGGTTTCCCGGATATAAAAGTAGTTGAACTTCCCGGTCATTCGAGGGGTTCTATCGGGCTTTTGGTATCTGATGCTGCGATCCTTGTCGGGGATGCTCTTGATAACTGGATAAAACCCGGCGTGGGACATCTTTATACTGACCTTGAATCACTGAAAAAGACAGCTGAAAAGATACGTTCTTATGGCAAAAGAACATATTATTACGGCCACGGAAAACCCACGAAAGAGTTCTGATCTTTGCTGCATCTTTTTCCGTGTGACGCTTCTGTGACGGCCGGCATGATAAAACATAATCATCAAAGGAAACGGACCGGCAGTCCGTATAAGGAGGAAAATAAAATGACAAAGATCACGGAAAACGAACTGAATAAGGTAAATGCTGGCGGAATGATCGAAGACGCGATTGGAAAACTTACATATGGTGAATATCTATACGAACCGGGTGACAAAGTCACGGATTACTGGAATCCCGAAAACGGTGTCGGTACAGTAACCAAACATGTCGGAGTCTGTGGTAATTTCACGATTGACGAGGTTCATTTCCCGGATGTAAATCAGACATACAACCAGTATGAATCCAATCTGTATCCCGCATAGGCAGATGATATCACACAACCTTGGAATCAAAACAGTAATTCTTTTCATAAACATCTCCCCTGAAGGATCCGGTCAGCACCGGGTCCTTCCTTTTTTCTCGAATCATTTCAAGAAACTACGGTTTGGATTTTGCAGGAATCTGTTGTAAGATTTTGATGAAAAATAGTTTATCTTTTTATAAATCGCTTTAAGAGGAATGCCTATGAAGATCATTTATAAGAAACTTACTGAAACAGAATTGAAAGATTTCTACCTCAGGCACATGGCTGATGGTACATTTGTTTCGTGGCTTGCTATGGATGCGGAGCGGTTCAGATCACTGCTTCGGATATGGGAGTAAAGCTTTACACGGCATATGGTTTTGAGCATAACGGAAACTTTATGCAATACACTTTATAGATAATTACCCGCCGAATACGCAAATGATATCACCTAAATGTCAGGAACCGGAGGATTAAATGGCTGGAAAAATAGATACATCCGCTCTGAATAAAGATCCTTATTCACACGAGATGGCTATTGCGGAACTCTTTGCTAGCATGGATAAAGATGTTATTTTCTTGAAGCCAAGCAACATACCCGGTGCTTTTATACCGGATATAAAGATGGATGGTCTTGAATGGGAAATAAAATCACCTGAAGGAAAAAGCGATCGTACCATACGACGCAACATACATAAGGCATCCACTCAGTCAAACAATATCATTTTCGACCTAAGCCGTATTGGTATAGCGGAGGAAAAATGCATAAGAGATTTGAAAAACGCCTTTGAATCCAGCAATCATATAAGAAATATGATAATAGTTACAAAATCAAAACAAATGATAGTTCTCAAAAAATAGACATCTTATATTTGACAAATCATAAAAAAAGGTTATGATATAACTACAAGAAAGTTCCGACCCACTGTGAGTAAACGGAGGGCCAAGGAGCTTTTTTGATACCCATTTTTCAGCTATCTATCATTGCTGCTTCCTCAGCGTTCCCTCGATCGCCATCCTGGCATTCTTGAAGCGCGGGTCATCGCTCACATCCTCTCCAAACCAGTCCGGTGCGATAAACTGTCCGGCCTGCTCAAGCGATCCGAACTCCACTTCAACGATCCTGAGCCACTCATATGGCTCTTTGAAAACATCAAGCTCAGCCTTCAGGCCGTCCTTTAACGGGATCACATACCTTGTCTTTCTGATCACGATCCCATCAGCCTTCGGGAGCATATGATCAAAGGCTTCCTTCGTGATGGGAAGATTGTATTCCGTATGCGCTATCCCTTCACCAATACCCTTATATGTCAGATAATATTCTTCATTTTCCCTCCGTATCCTCACGGTCGGTGAAACATTCAGATAAGCCTGCTCCATCTCGATGCTCTCATACTTCGACAGTTCCCCGGGCATCTCCCGTATCATCCACTTGCGCTCGATCTCCATGTTTTTCATGATCAATCCTCTGCATAAACAAACTGCGTGTATCTGCACACCGGGTCTTGGCATATATGTTTTGTGAACACCCAGCCGGCAGTTCTTAGCGAATCCGAGGCTTATAAATTTCGCGGGTGCGAAGGCCGCGCCGCTTCTCAGGCGCGGAACGGCGCAGAGCGAAATTTTGTTTATAAGACGAAGGATGAGCTTAGAACTGTCCGAGCCGTGAACAAAACATATATGTGACGCCCTATAATCACAGAACAACACTTTCGAGTCTACCTCAGCGACACAACCTTGCCTGTATCGACACCCTTCGATCTCAAAAACTGCTTCACGCGTTTCAGATAGGAAACCCCGGGATTGACCACGATGATATAGTCAGGATCCCTCTCTTTCATCTCCTCCACGCTCCTGATGACCGGATTGAAACCCTTCGTATCAAAATCCGTCCAGCAGACGACCTCCACATCATCCTCCTTCAGGGCATTATAATAAGTGCGTGTCGCAAGATCATCAGCGCCAAAGATCGCCACACTGACGCCTTCGTTTCTGTCCCTTTCAAAAGGAAGTCTGAAATAATCCCTCTCTCTTTCGATAACATCATCCTTTGCGTTGAGCAGGTATTCCATGGGCGCCATATTCTTTATCGCATTGCGGATTAGCAGCGCATGCCTTGTGGCAAACTCCTCATCCCTTATCTCAAAGGTCCCGAGCTTGTACAGATACTCTCTCTGCAGAGCTCCGTAAAGTTTAAGGAAGCTTTCGGAATCCGTCATACGCTTCAGGTAATCCTCGATCTCCGTCATGACCTTGTTGACAAAAGCAACCCTGTAGGTCTCATAAAGCGATCTTTTCTTTAGCTCCTCCTTCAGGTTGAAATAAGCCATATAGCCGGTTTCCGGCCATTCATTTATCCTTGTCCTGTGATTGTTTTCCGCATACCGTCTGTTGTGTACGAGCCTTTCATAGAGAACGCTCACCCGGCTTGCGCATGAAAGCGCCATATATGAAAACTCCAGATCAAAGGCCCCGTCCAGATCACGGAGTCTGATATTATAATAATCAAGAAGATGCCTCGATATCAGCATGTTCCAGGTGCATCCTGCTGAAAGGCTGTAAAGATCCTCAGCCCTCTCCTTCGGCCTGAAATCTCCTACTCCCCCGAGAGCTACCCTGTTCAGATAGATATCCGCATACCTGTCCGAATCCGTTTCTTCATCATACAGATATGCATCAAAGAGTACGATGTCGCTTCCGGTTTCCCTGGCCCTGTTTATGGTCTTTTCAACCAGATCCGGCTCAAATATGTCATAGTCGTTTAATAAAAGCAGGTATTCCCCTCTGGCATGATCGATGCCCATGTTGAATGCCCTGGATGCATTGTGGGATTCCACCGGCTGATGCAGCACCCTGATACGATCGTCTATCGCAGAGTACCTGGCAAGGATCGCCTTTGAATCATCTGTGGATCCGTCCTCCACAAAGATGATCTCAAACCTTTTATGAGTCTGCTGCATGAGGGAATCAAGTGCCCTCTTCAGGTATTTCTCTGCGTTATAGATCGCTATGATGACAGATACACTCACTCCGCTGTAATTCATGAAATTCTCCTCGTGTTTTCTGTAGACTGATAAACATCTTGACCGGGCATCAGCATATATGTTTTGCGAACACCCAGCCGGCAGTTCTTAGCGAATCCGAGTCTTATAAATTTCGCGGGTGCGAAGGCCGCGACGCTTTTCAGGCGCGGAACGGCGCAGAGCGAAATTTTGTCTATAAGACGAAGGATGAGCTTAGAACTGTCCGAGCCGTGAGCAAAATATATATGCTGATGCCCGAAAAAACCTGTTAATTCCCCTGATTCGGCTGCACCGGTATCATCTGGCTCAAGTCAGGCACAGGCTGCGGATTCTCAGGCGTCTGCTGCGTCAGACCCGCAACTGCATCCTGCGCAGCCTGAAGCGGATCAGTCTGTTCACCCGCAGTCTGTCCGGTTGCTGCCAT
This sequence comes from Lachnospiraceae bacterium, assembly GCA_017614155.1. Taxonomy (GTDB): domain Bacteria; phylum Bacillota; class Clostridia; order Lachnospirales; family Lachnospiraceae; genus NK4A144. Next base: position 12,145 of record JAGACK010000041.1, on the reverse strand, counting down.
AATCGCCTGGGCAAGCTCCGCAGGCGTCGGATCGGTCCTGACTGTCCCGTCTGCATTGACTGAATGAGGACACCATCCGCCCACTATGGGAACACCCGGCACCCTGACAGGGCAGGTCTCGGATGCAGCCTGTCCGGTGAGGGCGCACATATAATAATCTCCCGTCAGATGGCCTGTACACGGTTCCTTGGGCACGAAGTCCTTGTCAAAATATTCAACATAGGCAGTACCCATGGCCTGACAGAAGTCAGCTGCCAGGTTGCCCGACTGGTTGCACGCAAGAGCCGTCACAACGCTTTCAGGCTTTTCAAAATCCTTTTCGGGAAATCCCTCATGTATCCTTGACATCACAGCCTTCCAGACAGTCTTTGCAAGCCCTCTCTGCGCGCTGTCCGAAAGCTGCTCATTATTGTCATATCCGGCCCAGGTGGTGCATGTATAATACGGCGAGAAGCCCGCAAACCACACGTCCTTATTATCTGAAGTCGTACCGGTCTTTCCGGCAAGCTTCTGGCCCTCAAACCTCACCGCTCCGCCGGTTCCCTTGGTGACAACATCCTCCATCGCGGAAGTCAGGCAGTACGCCGTAGACTCCCTCAGGACACGCCTGCCCTGGATCCTCGTGTTGTCAATCAGGACATTTCCGTCATGATCGAGGATCTTCGTATAGAAGGTCGGCTCTATGTATACGCCCTTATTGGCTATGGTCGCATAGGCGGCGTTGAGCTCATGGTTCTTCACGCCGTGAGTGATGCCTCCGAGCGCCAGCGCCTGGGTGATGTCGGTCGCCACGCTGCCGTCAGGGAGCACCTCATTGTCAACCAGGGTCGTAAAACCGAATTTCAAAAGATATTCATAACCAAGCTGCGGCGTGATATCGGTAAGCGTCTTTACCGTGATGATGTTCAGGGACTGCTCGATACCGTATCTCATGGTGCAGACTCCCTTGTAGCCGCTGTACCAGTTGGAGACAGGACGTCCGTTCACATAGTTGAAAGGCTCATCCATCGAAACCGAGGCCAGGGTCTTCTGTCCTGTATCAAACGCGGGAGCATAGGTGGATACTACCTTGAAGGTGGATCCCGGCTGCCTCATCGTATCTGTCGCGCGGTTCAATGTCAGGCTGGCAGTCTTTGCACCCCTTCCTCCCACTATGCCCTTGATATAGCCTGTCGCCTGATCGGCAACCGTCAGTGATATCTGGGGCTGGGCCGTGATCGAAATGTGGTCGTTTACTATGGTATAGCCCTGGCTTTCGACATATGCCTTGTACGCATCGGCATCTGCCCTGGCATCTTCCTCTGACTGATAAAGCCTGTCGTATCCGTTCCTGCCTTCTTCCTTGAAGTGGAGTGCCATCATCTGCGATGAAAAATTCTGCACATTGCCGTCACGGTCGGTGGCGGTTATCTGATAATCAAGGAGATATTCCGTCTTTTCGGGATAGGTCTCCGGGTCCGAACACACATCGTCGCAGATCTTCTGGATGCGCGGGTCCTGAGTCGCAAAGATCTGAAGTCCTCCCGAATAGAGCATGTTGTAAGCCTGATTATCCGAGTATCCCAGCTTGTTTTTCATGTCGCTCATGACCTGCTTTATCATGGCGTCAACGAAATACGAATTGATGGAATTCTTTTCAACTGCCATGTTGACGGTCTGTATCCTCGAATACACATCATCGTTTATGGCCTGCTGATATGCGCTTTCAGTGATGTAGCCCTGCTCGAGCATACGGTCCAGGACCAGTTTTCTTCTTACTGCGTTATTGTCAGGATGCGAAATGGGATTATACCTTGAAGGATTGCTCGTGATGGCAGCTATGACCGACCCTTCGGAAAGATCAAGTTCCGAAACGGGTTTATTAAAATACCTTAGGGATGCCGCCTGGACACCCAGGGTGTTCTGCCCGAGATTGATCGTGTTGAGGTAAAGCTCCAGGATAGCGTCCTTCGTCATATCCGGTCTCTTTTCAAGACGGGTGGCCAGGAACTGCTCCTGTATCTTTCTCTTCAGTTTATCCGTAAAAGAGGATTCCGATGTCCAGGTCGTAAAGACATTGTTTTTTATTAGCTGCTGAGTGATGGTACTTGCGCCCTGTGAAAAATCCTTTTGTGTCAGACCGATATAAGCCGCGCGGAATATGCCCTTGATGTCTATCCCGTTATGTTCGTAGAACCTCTCGTCCTCTATCGCGACAAAAGCATGCTGCACATCTATCGGGATCTTGTCGATGGTCTGGTAGATCCTGTTTGAATTTGTCGCGACAAGCTTTGTGATCTGATTTCCCTGACTGTCATAGACAGTCGAAGAATAGCCTGTCGGGCGTACATCTATGGTCGAGATGTCCGGAGACGAAGCCAGAACCCCGCGGAAGATGCCGACAGCTGCAAAGCATCCCGCAAGGCCCGCTGCCACTATAATGATGAGCGTAGCCTGATAAAAGAATGCCCCGAACATGTTGGCAAACTTCGGCATCTTTGCATTGATCTCCGCTCTCTTCTTCTGTATGCCTCTGTGACTGTAATCCATTATCGTTATCCTTTGCTGTCCCCGCAGACCCTGTTGTAAACATCAAAAAAGCTCTCATCCGTTTCAAGCGCCGATCTGTCGTAGGTGGTCGCATTATACAGCTCGTCATTCAGTCCCGAATACTGTGACTGCACGAACTCGTCATAGATCCCGCAAAAAACCTCTTCCTTCTTTTTTTCCAGGATCTTCTGCTTGTTCTCATCGGTTTCTTCCCTGTCAAAGGTGCTCACGCACTTGAGCACATGATAACCGAAGGGAGTTTCTATGATATCCGATACCTCGTCCGTTTCCATGTTAAAAGCCGTGTCCACGAATTCCTTCGGCAGCGCGCTGTCCTTGTCAAAGGAATAAACCTCCTGTGAATCCTCATTGTAACGCTCGGCAAGGGTATCAAAATCTTCCCCGTTCTGAAGGCGTTTCAGCATGGTGGATGCCCTGTCGTAAGCCTCGCGTTTCTGCTTTTCATTATAATCAATACGGTTCCCGGACACATCCCTGTAAAAGGTCTTGATCAGTATCTGCTTGACCGTTATGGTCCTTGCCTCGTCATCGCTTATCTCAGGATTCACATCCTCAGTGATGCTTTTGTAAACCTTGTCCGCAAGAGCAAATTCACTGTACATGCTGCAGATGAGATCCTCATCCGCTCCCATGAGTTCCTTGTCCTTTTCGGAAAGGGATGCATAATAATCCTCTGCTGCCTTTTTGCATCTGCTGCTTTCGGATCCGTCAAGAGTTATCCCCTCCTGCTGCGCCAGCAGCTTCATGGCCTTGATCCTTGCAAGCCTGTAGAGCGCCATCCTCTTCAGGTACTGCTCCAGCGTCTCGGTGCCTATGTTGCGGTCCCAGATCTCTTCTCCGAAAGCGCCCTCATACTGGCTCTGGGATGTGCGCACATAAACATTCAGCTCCGGGACAGTGCATCTTTCGGTGCCAATGAAGAATATTTCGTTTTCCTCAAATCCGGTCGTGAGGACTATCTCCTTCTCCTCTTTGTCTTTCCCGTTCTTTCCGCAGGAAACACAGGAGAATGCGCACAGCAGGACAACCGCCACGGCCACAATCCTGAGTTTTTTCATAACATCATATTTTACCATAGAACGACCTGAAAAGAAAGAATAACAGAAACAGGGACCCTGAAGTTCTGACATAAAAAACCGGCAGGATGAACTCCTGCCGGTCTAAAGATGATCAATTATTACAGGAGGTTTTCCTCTGAGGTAATAACCTTCCTTCCAAGATCCTGGCCCTTGACCTTTTTGATCGTATACTCGATATACTCTTCATCATGCTTGCCCTCAATAAGCTCAATCTTGATTATCTGCCACTCCTGTGTTTCTTTTTCATACCCTACGATATCGCCTATCGAATACTTTGTCATGGATAGATACCTCCTGTGTATTTTTGCCAATTCCGTTTCTGCATTGGCAGAAACTATGTTATCATAAGAATAGTTCCAATTCAACAATGTTTTTGCCTGATCATGCTCTCCCCAAAAGAGGCTGTCAGGCAGGATCAGGAGGTTTGCCATGCCGCTCCTTGCAGGTTTCATGCTCCCGCACCCGCCGCTTGCAGTTCCGGAAGTAGGCGGAGGCGACGAAAAAATGATACAGCCAACTATAGACGGATTTATAAAGGCCGCACAGACGATAGCCGACCTGAAGCCGGATACCATCATACTCACCTCCCCGCACTCCGTGATGTATCACGACTATTTCCACATATCTCCGGGAAGGAATGCCAAAGGCAGTTTCTCCGCCTTCCGAGCGCCGCAGGTTTCCATGTCCGTATCCTACGATGACGAGCTTGCGCGGGCGATTGAAAAACGCGCGGAAAAGCTGTCTTTTCCCGCAGGAACATCCGGCGAACGGGACGCAAAGCTCGATCACGGCGCCATGGTTCCTTTATATTATGTCAACCAGTATTATACCGGCTATAAGCTTGTGCGCATCGGCCTTTCGGGACTGTCTCTTGAAGCCCACTATCAGTTCGGCAGGATAATAAAAGCCGCTGCCGATTCCCTCGGACGGCGTTTCGTCTTCCTGGCAAGCGGCGATCTGTCCCACTGCCAGAAGGAAGACGGCCCCTACGGCTTCAAAAAAGAAGGACCCGAATATGACGAAAAGCTCATGTCTGTCATGAAGAGCGGAAACCTGAAGGAACTGACACAGTTTGATGAGATCTTCCTTGAAAAGGCCGAGGAATGCGGACATCGCTCCTTTACCATCATGGCAGGCGCATTTGACGGCATGAAGCTCAAACCCGATATCATGTCCCACGAAGCCACCTTTGGCGTAGGCTACGGCACAGGTATCTTCATTCCCGAAAAGGAGGCTGAAAAGATGTCTTCGGATGATCCCCTGGTAAAGCTGGCAACAGCTTCCATACACGAGTATGTAAATAATAAAAGAGTTCTGAAAGACTATGATATCCCGGATATCATCAAAGGGCAGAGAGCCGGCTCCTTCGTATCCGTCCATGAAAACGGGATGCTGCGCGGATGTATCGGCACCATACTCCCCGTCAGGGATACTCTTGCCGAAGAGATCGTCAGGAATGCAGTTTCGGCCGTGTCCGAGGATCCAAGGTTTGCTCCGGTCACCCCCGACGAGCTTGACGACCTGGAGATAAATGTCGACATCCTGACAGAGCCTGAGGACATCTCCTCCATGGACGAGCTGGATGTGAAAAAATACGGCGTCATCGTGACCAGCGGATACAAAAGAGGCCTGCTGCTTCCGGATCTTGAAGGCGTTGATACAGTCATAGAACAGGTCCTCATCGCAAAGAGGAAAGCCGGCATAGGCGACAGGGAGCCCTATACGATGCAGCGCTTTGAGGTGATCAGGCATGTGTGAAACCCTCATCTGTTCCGCTTGCCCAAACCACTGCGCTCTGAAGCCGGGGGACACAGGAGCCTGCCTTGCCAGAAAGAACACAGGCGCAGCCATAGAATGCGTAAACTACGCGCTTGCAACATCCCTGGCCCTTGACCCGATAGAAAAAAAGCCCCTCTTTCATTTTCATCCGGGCACAAAGATCCTTTCTGTCGGAAGCTTCGGCTGCAACCTCAAATGTCCTTTCTGCCAGAACCACGACATATCTCAGGCCGGTGAAGGAGTGATCCCTACCGACCGGATTCTTCCTGAAGAGCTGGCAGGTATCGCAGAAAACCTGCGCGATGAAGAAGGCAATATCGGCGTGGCTTTTACCTACAACGAACCGCTTACAGGCTATGAATATGTAAGGGACTGCGCGGTTTTATTAAAAGAAAAGGGGCTGTGCGCCGTGGCTGTCACAAACGGGCATTTTGAAATACAGACGCTCGATGCCGTACTGCCCTATATCGATGCCTTCAACATTGACCTCAAGGGCTTTACGCAGAAGGCATATGACAGGCTAGGCGGAAAACTTGAGACCGTGAAGGCTTTTATTATGCATGCGCACGTATCCTCCCATATTGAGATCACATCCCTCATAGTGCCGGGAATAAACGACTCAGTAACTGAAATGGAAGAGGAAGCAAAGTGGATAGCCGCGATCGATCCGGGCATCCCGCTTCACATCAACAGATATTTTCCCCGATACAGGTACCGCGAAAGCGCTACCGCAGTCCCGCTCCTGCAAAAGATGAAGAGCGCGGCAGAAAGATATCTTGAGCATGTATATATCGGAAATGTATGAACACTGAAAAAAAGACCATGCTTTACGGTATAGGCATTTTTGCCCTCGTGGAGCTTTTCAACATAATAAGCGCCGCCGCAAGCGGAGACCTCCTGTCAGGCGATCCTTCTCCGGTCCTTCTTTTCACATACCTGATGATAGGCATTATAGAAGAGACGGTCTTTCGCATCGTACCTGTCAGGATCTTCAGAAAACGCCTCGTTTCAAAAAAGGGGGAGAGCCTGCTCATCACAGTGACATCCCTGGCCTTCGGGCTTTTCCATCTGGTAAACCTGCTTTCGGGAGCCTCCCTGTCATATACCCTGCTGCAGATCATCTTCGCTTCATCCATCGGCTCATTTTTCTGCCTGCTGTATCTTCACACGGGCTCTGCGCTCCTGATCGTCATCATGCACATCGCCCATGATGTGATCACCGGCTTCAACACCCCGGACCTCGACGGCGGCGTCATCTATGCCCTTCCCCTGACCATGCGCGACATCATCATCGTCCTTGCCCAGTCCCTGATCTTCCTCGGCTATGCGGTGATTACTCATTCTTGCACAAAAACAAGGAATGATTTATAATCGGAAAGGTATCATTTTTTTTCGGAGGTAGAAAAGTGGGTATATTATCAGGACTTGGAAGCATGGGCATAGATGTCAAGGACGGAAGCCTGTTTGCTGAAGACAAGAAAAAAACGGCAGAGGCGGCAGCTGCAGCCGAAGAAAAGGATCCCGTAGCTCTCGAAGCAGAGGAACTCCTGAAAAGAACTGCGACCTGTCCCGTATGCGGCAAGGAATTCCAGTACCTTTCCGTCAAGGCAAATCGTGTCAGGCTTCTCGGACAGGATATAGACCTGCGCCCCAAATATGAGCAGCTTGATTCCCTGAAATACAATGTGATAATGTGCCATGAGTGCGGCTACGCTGCAAGAGTCCAGTCTTTCAAGGATGTATCAACAAAACAGAAACAGATGATCCGTGAAAAGATCGGAGCGAATTACAGGAACGATGACCATGACGAGGACAAGACTACCTATGACTATGATACCGCCATCAGACGCTATCAGAGAGCTCTGGGCACTGCCATCGTAAAGGGCGCAAAAAGCTCGGAGATCGCCTATCTGTGCCTGCAGACTGCTTGGATCGTCAGGGGCAAAAGAGAAAGCCTTGACAAAAACTCTCCTTCATATGAGGCCGACTTCAAGGAGTGCGTGGCAAATGAGAATGAACTTCTGAACAACAGTCTCGAAGGCTTCAAAAAAGCCAGATCCTCGGAAGACTTTCCCATGTGCGGGATGGATGAATATACGGTCGACTATATCATCGCCGCTGTAGCCGTCAAATGCGGACAGAACGATGTCGCCACCAGGCTCCTGTCCGAGCTCATTGTTTCAAAGACTGCGAACAACAGGATCAAGGACAAGGCCAGGACCTTAAAAGACCTGATCATGGAACAGAAGAAGCAGTGATCATCTGTCTGAAATAATTAAACCAGCAGTTTAATAAAATCTACCCTCAACACTCTTTACTTTTTGGTAAAGGGTGTTATAATGTTCATATGAATTCTTAAAACACCTTTTAAAAATGTCTTGGCGAGCATGTTTCATCATACGTCAGCGGTGACGGATGACATCTCGTGCCATGTCCGCAGCTTTCGCGGACCGATCCGAACCAATTTGTTGGATCTTGAAAACTGAATATGGTATCTTTCATGTTTACTGGTGTTTTTTGCTGTGCGCAGAAAGGAGAATTCTATGAGTAAATTTCCGGTAATTGACATGCAGGCAACAGGCAGGAAGATAGCGCAGCTTCGTAAAGAAGCAGGCCTCTCGGTGCGCGACGTCCAGGAGGAGCTTGAGCTCACATCTCCCCAGGCTGTCTATAAATGGCAGTACGGCCAGTCGTTGCCGTCAATCGAAAACATGATAATGCTCTCAAAGATGTTCCATACGGACATCGAGGGTCTCCTGGCTTTCGAATACACTCGGGAGCAGGAGACCGGCGAAAGCCGGTCTTTTTCTTTTTTAAAGGGCTTTTTGAGGAAGCTAACCCCCGAGTTCTTTTAAGAAAGACTCCGGGACCTTATGTATGTAGACGGGTTCGATCCCGTTTTCTGTTTTTTTCATAATGACCCTGGAGACATATTTCATATCCGGAGCCTCAAACAGCACTTCTGTCAGGATCTTTCGAAGCACGATATCCAGTCCCCTTGCTCCGACACCGTATTCCATGGTACGGTCAATGATCTCATCTATGGTATCATCTTTCAGCACAAGGCTTCCGCCGTTGTACAGTCTCAGCTCACGGGCATATCTTTCAAGTATGCAGTCCTTCGGCTCGGTCAGTATCCTTTTCAGTTCTTCTCTGCCAAGAGGATCAAGCACAGCCACGCTCCCTATCCTGCCGGCCAGTTCCCTTTTCATGCCGAAATCTATCAGCACCTCGTTCGTCACATTTTCAGCCGAGACCGATACATCCATTTCTTTTGTGAGGCTTGCAGAAAAACCGATCGCCGAGGCAATGTTCTTTTTCTTTTTTGAATCCCTGATGAATTCTTCCAGTCCCTGAAACGCCCCAGCCAGAATGAAAAGTATCCTTGAGGTATCAAACATCTTTCTGGTATCACTGTCCACTTCGACCTCGAACTGTCCGCCCTCGATCATTGTAAGCAGCTGTCCCTGTACCTCTGCGTGGGTATCAATGCCTTTATTATCGAAGGAGGGAACCAGGAGCTTGTCAAATTCATCCATGAAAATGATCCCTCCCTGTGCCTTTTCCAGGTCGCATCCGGCCTCCCGGTAGAGGTCAGCGAGAAGGCTCTCTTTTTTTCTGCCCCTTCCAACCTGTCCGACACTGAGAGATGATACATCGGCTGCGACAAAGGGACAGTCCGTGAGCCCGGCAAGTCTGCGTACCAGTTCTGTTTTGCCGCACCCGGAGGGTCCGATCATCAGCACGCTGTCCGGCAGAAATCTCTTCCTGCGGTTCTTCACCCTTTTACAATGCCCGTACACCGCAGTTGCGAGGATCCTTTTTGCGCTGTCCTGTCCTATCACATATTCATCCAGATACGCTTTCATCTCTGCCGGTTCACAGATCCGGAAGTGTTCTTTATCCGAAATACTTTCAAGCATCGAGTCTATGATGCCCAGGCAGGCCACACAGTCCCTGTATACCGGTTTCTTTCTCTCCGGGTCTTCATTATCTTCCATGAAAGTGTTTACTTCCTCGCTTATCCAGGGAAGAAGCTGTTTTGCAATGGGTATCATTTTTTCCGGATCATCATCAAGGTCCTTTTCGATGGTTCTCAACAGATCATAGAATCTGAGGTTTTCTTTATCCGGGCTGTTATCGGAACGCAGTTCTCTTATTTTATTAATAAGATATTCATCGCTTTCCTTTATATCTGTCCCTGCCAGGCGTCTCATATACTCTTCGGATCTGAACCTGAAGATATTGATCAGATTATCATCCGGGATCTCGTCTTCGGCAAAACGAGCTGCATCTTCTTCTGCTCCTTCTTCTGCATTATACTTTGCAATGTGATCTTTGATATCTCCAAAATAATATTCCGGGTTGTCATTGATCTCCTTGATGGCCTTCATCAAACGACGCTTTGTAATAAAATCCAGATCCATCTGGTTACATTTTCCTGAAGATTTAGACATTATTCAGTTCCTCCCTTTAATCAAAGCCCTATGGCATCTTCCATTTTCCTGTTATATTTTTTCTCAAATATGATCCCTTTTTCGGTAAGGATCACAGTGCTGCCCGAAAGTGAAGGCGCCCTGAACAGCACATCGTCAAATATCTCCCGCAGAACGGTATTCAGGGCACGGGCGCCGATATCTTTTTTTAACGCCCTGTCGACTATCATATCCAAAGCCCCGTCCGTCACTTTCAGCTTTACATCATCAAGTTCCAGTTCATTTTTCAGCCTCTGCAGAGGACTGTCCATTGCATCCGTCAGGATCTTTTTCATCATCTGTGCATCCGCCGGATCAAGCAGCGCCAGATTGCAGAGCCTGCCTGCCAGTTCAGGCTTGATCCCGTATTCAATCAGATGTTCCAGCCTGACATCACAGGATTGTATCTTCATGTCTTTTGGAATGCTGCCCCCCGGAAGTCCGAACAGGCTGTCCTCATTTTCCATTGATCTTTCACGCAGATCCTTTCTCACTATATCCGAAAGGCCTTCAAAGGCGCCCATGCAGACAAACAGGATATTACTTGTATCTATCACAAATCTCTCACCCGGGTCGGAAAAACTTGACATTGCTGAAGTGTCGATCAGCGTCCCTTCAAACATCCCCAGAAGCTGTCCCATCAGTTCATCAGAATAATCCCGTCCTCTGCTTCCGTTTGGGGAACAGATCTTGTCAAACTCATCCAGGAACATGATCCCGCAGGAAGCATTTCCGACATGACCGTCTGCTTCCCTGTAAAGGCGTATCAGTTCTTCCTCCTTGTTCCTTCCCTTGTAGGGAGTGGATACTATACATGAAAAATCCGCCAGCACCACCGGCACATTCAGCATTTCCTTCAGACGCCTGACTATCTCCGTCTTTCCGCATCCGCTGGGACCGGCCATCAGTATGTTGCATTTTTTCAGCTTCTGCTCCGGATGACAGATACGCTGATAATGATTGTATACGGCAAGGCTTATCAGTTTTTTTGCATCATCCTGTCCGATGATATATTTATCCAGTTCCTGTTTGATCGACCTCGGAGTATGCTTCTTCAAAAAGTCCCTGCATTCATCGATAAATAACGGATCCGGTTTATTGCTCTTGCTTTTCCTGCCTGTACTCCCGTCACCGGCTTTCACAGGATCGTTATCTTTTCTGCTGTGATTGGATTCAGCAGTCAGTCCTCCCCGGAAAAAGTTTTTTTCAAAACCATCTCCCTGTTCCTTTACCGGTCTTTCCAGACACTTTTCAAACTCCCGGTATTCTTCCTGTGACCATCCGTTCTCCACTTTGTTTCTTGCCTTCAGGATCTCCCGCACCGATCCCGATTCTATCTGATGTTCCGTCAGATACGCATCGATGTCGTGGTTTTCGAAATTTCCTTTGTTTATCAGATATCCCGCCGGACAGCGGCCTCCCAATCCCGACCGGACAATTACTGACAGGGTGCGCGCCAGATTGTATATATGCCTTTCATTCTCATGAGAGCACATCATCAGATAGGTATACATCAGTTTTATCGTACCCCGGTAAAGCCCGACCGTCACTTCCCTGTTATCCTCTGCGGCCTCTTTCATATACAGATCGACGAACTCATCGATCTGCCGGAAATCATCCTTTATCTTTTCTTCCTCAAATGATAATCTGTACATCCCATCCTCCTTTTATCAGGATTTTTGTATCATCTCTTATATGTCAGCTTTTTCGTTTTTGTCTACACTTAAATGATAGTGCAGCTATATTCCGGTTTCAATTAACCGGTAGTTAAAAAAGAGGTCCCTGCCTATCTGGCAAAGACCTCCCGGAATATTGCTACAATATCCACCCCGGCTGCACATGCGAGCGGAACCTCGATAAAGCAGAATAATAAAAGACAAATCCCTGCAAGTCCCAGGATCTGCTTCCAATAACGCAGGCAAGCCAGAAACATAATAACGACAACGGAACCGTAAAATATATTTTCAACATTAAACATGTTTTTTTCCTCCATATATTGAACCCTTTTTCCGGGCACCTTTCGTTTCTAACATAATGATATCGCAGGTATATTCCGGTTTCAATTAACCGGTAGTTTAATAAGAGGTCCCTGCCTCTTTTATTCTTTCATTTTATAATCGATGTTAGAGTCGGGAGACTTTCGCCATTCCGGGTCGGGATAAAATCGCCAATCTCAGTCGGTTTATAATCGCCAATGCACCCAACTCAAATCTTATTTCTTTGAAGCAGAAACTTTCGTTCCGGTTTCTATTGCAAATGTCT
>JAGACK010000040.1 GCA_017614155.1 Lachnospiraceae bacterium | reverse complement strand
GCACCTATACAGATGCTCTATTTGTCATGCATTTTTCAAGGTACTGATTGAGGCTTAAGCCTGCCTCCAGGCTATCTAAAACATCTCATAATGCTTTATTCAAAAATCGATGTTTTGCTATTGACTTTTAATAGTTAGTCTCTTAAATTATATAATTTATGATGTTGGGGTCAAAAGGGGTGTTTTACCAAACAAGTACCCTGTCTTCGGGGGCGAGATACATGTTGTCGCCTTTTTTGATACCATACTCATTCAGGAATTCGTCAAACTGCTGTACTGTGACATTGGTCCTTAGATAGCTGGCCGGATGTACATCCTGAGTGAGCATATAATAAGCATATTCATACGGAACCTTCCTTCTCCATAAAGCTGCAAGCGACTCAAAAAGCTCTTTGTAATTGGTATTTTTTTCCGAACCTGCTATGTCCAGTACGCACTTCATGCCAGCCATGTCCGCTATTGCCTCTGTCTTAATGTTTTCGCCCCTTTCCTTGTTTCCGCCGAACACCGTGATATTATCATAGTAGGAAGCCAGCTTTGAGGCTCTGTCCTGAAAAGCTTTCAGATCGTCATCGGTCCACCAGTTGTTCAGGTTGCCTTTTTCATCATACTGTGCGCCATTCGTATCAAAGGCATGAGATATCTCATGGCCTATGACCACTCCCATGCCGCCCAGCAATTCCTCACGGCTCATATCTTCGCGGTAAAAATCTTCTCCCAGGATCCCGCGGACGATGTTTATGGAATTATCCCGGGGATAGTAAAATGCATTTGCTTCCAGAATGTCCATAATCCAGATATCCTTGTCAACCTTTTTTCCGGTTTTTTTCGCATTCAGCATATATGTATAGGCTGCAGCCTCCCTCGAGCACTCAAAATAAGAAAGGCCGTCGAGCGAAAGGCCGCTGTAATCCTCCCATTTATCAGGATAGACCGCATTGATCTGTATGGCATCAAGTTTTTTAATGGCTGCTTTTTTTGTCTCCTCAGAAAGCCAGTCCTCCTCTTTGATCATTTCCCTGTAATTGGAAATGATCTCCTTGCAAAGACCGGTGATATCCTTTTTCATCTTTGAGGCATCATATTTTTCAATAAAGACCTTGTCCATCGGTGTGGTAAGTGTCTTTCTGACCTTATCGAATGCGTATTCCTCATCCGAAACACTGCCCTGTGCGCCTGAAATGATATTATCCGTTTCTACATGCAGTTCGTAAGCCTCCCTGTCAAGAAGCTCGGTACCATCATAAACCAGATGCGCAATAACATAGGCCCTGATATCCGGTACATTCTGATCTGTGTAAAGGGAGTCTATGGTCTTCAGATTATCGGGTTCAGGCACACGGAACTTATCCGCTCCGGCAAATCCATAGGAATCCATCATCTCGAACAGCGGATAATTCTTTATCATCTTTTTTATCCCGGCCGTATCAAATTCGTTGTTTGTCTTCTGCATATAATCGCTCTGCATCCTGTCTGTCGAGGTATACCTGCCCTTTGCAATCTTTTTTTCAAAGGCAAGAGCGCTTTCATATACTTTTTCCGCCTCATCCTTCTTGTACCCGAATCTGACAAGCATCTCTGTCACGGCTTTTTTTGTCGCTTCATATCGTCTGTCCCCATATTCTGTCCGGTTTTCGTATTCCCCGGCATCTGAAAGGAAAAGTGAGGGTCCCTGCATAATGAGCACATACGAAGAACTGTCATTATACGAACCGGTATTGCCAATCTCTATGGGATTGCAAAGAAAAACCCGGTTTTCATCTTCAAGGAAAATTTTGTTCAGATCCTCAACCTTTTCAGCCTTCTGAAGATCGACTATCGTTTTTTCCAGGGGTTTTACACCTTCCTTGTTTCTGGCATCCCAGTCCAGTACAGCTTTATGATAATCCTGGATAAGCTCGGCATCATGGCTTTTTAAGCTCTTGTCATCAAAAAGTTTCTTTGCCTTTTCAAGCGTTTCTTCAGCGCTCTGTGAAAAAGGATCTGCGGAATGCTTTCCCTCCTTGATCTTTGTTTTTGAAAGCCAGTCCTGATTTACAAAAAGATGAAAATCATCCTTTGGATCTGCCTTTGCCTTTGATGCATCATTGTCCTGCACCTCATAATCGACCCAGGGCTTTCCGTCATCCAGTTTCGAAGTTGACTCAGCCTTCGGCTCGTCCTTCTTTTCGTCCTTCTTTTCTTCAGCCTTCGGCTCGTCCTTCTTTTCGTCTTTCTTTACCTCAGCCTTCGGCTCTTCTTTCTTTTCTTCTTTCTTTTCTTCAGCCTTCGGCTCTTCCTTCTTTTCTTCCTTCTTTACCTCAGCCTTCGGCTCTTCCTTCTTTACTTCCTTCTTTTCTTCAGCCTTCTTTTCTGAAGTCTTCGGGCTGAAAGCTGACACTGCATTTACAGCAGTCTGAACATCTTCCTTTGAGACACCTGCCTCCGCAAAGACCTGATCTACCAGGTCGCCGTTTTTGATCTCCTCTTTGATGGCATTCCTGACCTCTTCCCGGATGATCTGTTCGATATCCTCCTGCTTAATGCCCAGAGTATCCGCCAGTGAATATCCCTGATTTATCTGGTCGGAGATATAAAGCTCCATCTCCTCGGAGATAAACTCTCTGGCATAATCCTCGGCTTCGTCCATGGGGATCTCGTATGTTTCACCGTCATCATCGGTGATCACCGCAGTACACCCCGAGAACACGAGGACTGAAGCGAGAACCATAAGCAGAACCAGCAACAATCTCGTTCTTTTCATCTGTACCATGCTCCTTCCTTAAATGTAGATTTCCCTTTTGCGCACTCTAAGTCTGTCCCGGACAGGACTCACCAAAAGGACCCAGTATCTGTGGCAAACAAAAAAAGGGCGCATTTTCTATTATAGTTTCGCGCCCTTTTTAAATCCATGCTTTATGGTAAACCTATATAAAAAAATATTGACTTAATGCCTTTCTCTTAAGTGTTTTCCGTCAAATCTCATCTGCAGCATCAGATAATTCCTGATATCGTGGATCATGCTTTCCTTTGAACCCTCCTCAATGGCCAGGTCGAGGGAAACCGCCATGGCGCTTACCACTCCGTCATCTATCCTGTCCTTCACATCCTCGAGGATGTCAAGCTTTTCCTCAAAATCATCCGTATCAAGGAATCTGATGAGATCCAGGGATATTCCCTCGGGAATCTCATCCGAGCCGGCAACCTTTTCCTCCTGCTGTTTTTCTTTAATCTTTATGTCAACCAGTCTCTTGAAATCAGATACCGCATTGGCATTGACAGAATCCAGTGTCTTTGCATATTCATCCGGTTTCTTTATGTCAACTTTTTCAAAACGGTACTCCGCTTTTGTATTCGGGTATTTCTGCCTGTCTATCCCCTCCATGAACATGGTCAGCGGCCTGGCATAGACTTTTGTCTTGTCCTCCATGCTCCTGTAAATGACCAGTTCTTCCATGGTTTCCGTGTGGCGGGCTATGGTCACTATCTCATAGAGTCCGCCTTTGAAGTGTCTGTAGATCTCATGTTTTTTTGGAACATCTCTCATATTCTGATATTTCCTTTCAAAAAAATTGCGATCCTAAAATCTTAAAACCGGATCAAGAAGAAAACCTGATTATCAAAAGCTCGACCGCAAGAGTGTCGGCTATCCTGCCGGATTTGCTGTCGGCATCCGCCCCCGCGCATTCATCAAGCACCTGTCTGATCTTCGTCCTGGAATACTTTGCTGCCTGTCTCTGATATTTCGGGACAAAGTAATCCTTTATGCCTGCCGCGGACGCGATCTCCTGCTTTGATGCCTTTTTTTCCGTCAGTTCCTTTACGATGTAGATGATCCTAAACTGCCTTTCTATAAGTGACAGGATGCCATAGGGGCTTTCCTTCGCCTCAAGCATCTCGTAATAGATCGAAACGGCCTCCTTCTGCTTCTTTAATGTCATAGCCTCTATCATCTCAAATACGCTGCCGGAAGGGTTCCTGTTTGTCATTGTCACTACATCCGCATCCTCGATGATCTCTCTTTGTCCGACATAGCCTGAAAGCTTTGCGATCTCGGAAGAAAGCACGGACATGTCAGTCCCGGCTCTTGACATCAAAAGCTCAACCGTGGATTCCCTTATCTTTTTGCCGTATTTTTTTGAAAAACAGGCAGCGACCCAGCGTTTGAGAGCATCTCCGGTCATCGGGGCCGCGTTCACATCGCCTTTCAGCTTTGATACAGCCTTGTAGTTCCTGCTTCTTTTGTCAACATTTTCTTCATCAAAGATGAGCACGGTATCTTCAGCAGGCGCCTCAAGATAATCAAAAAGCTCATCACAGGCTTTATGGAACAATCCCGAATCCTTTACGAAGACAACGCGCCTGTCCGCCATGAAGGGCAGGGTCTGCGCCAGAGACAGTATCTCGTTTATATCTGATGTATCTCCCTCGAATTTTGAAAAATTCAGGTTGTCGCCCGGAGCGACCAGCGCCTTTAATAGTTTGCCCGCATAGTTTTCACGAAGATATCTCTCTTCCCCGTAGATCAGGTAAACATTCTTGAATTCGCCTGTTTTTATATCAGCAGAAATATCAGCCATTATCCATCAACTCTTCGCAAAGCTTTACATACTGCCTGCCTATTATATCATAGGAATTGTCAGAAAGGTTCTTATTATGCTCGGGACTTTTAAGTTTTTCTTTCAGGTCACTGTCAAAAACAGCGAAAAGGCCCTTTGAAAGATCCCCTGTATCCTTCGGCGCCGCAAGATATCCGGTAACTCCGGTCTTTACCAGATCCCCCATCCCGCCTATGTCAAAGCATACACAGGGCGTACCGCAGCAGATGGACTCAAGCAGGGTGTTCGGATAATTGTCCGCGACCGAGGGTGATATGAATACATCCGCTGCCCGGTATATATCTGCTATCTCTTTTTCTCCGTCTATGTGTCCGAGCGATCTGGCAGGTATATCAAATACTGAAAGATCCATGCCCGGGGCGTTTCCGAACAATAAAAGCTCACAGTCCTTTTTAATATCAGCGGGAAGCAGAGCCACTGCCTCTGCCACCATTTGCATGCCTTCCCATTTGTGCACGGACTGGACCATGGCTCCGAAGAGTATCAGCTTTTTGTGCATCGGCAGCCCGAGTTTCTTTCGTATCAGGTACGGATCTCCCTGCGGATTGTATATCTTTGTATCTATGGGATTTCTGATCACATGCTTTTGAAGTCCCGCCATGATGCCGCTTTTTTCAGAGCATTCCTTATTCCAGATACTCGGCGAAACAATGGCAAAGCCGGATCCTTTAAGCGCCTCCTGTTTTTGAAGGAAGTTCTTTCTCGAACGGTCATTTTCATCTGTGCTTTTAAGGAATGGACATTTCCCGCAGCCTTCTTCATACCTTTCACAGCCATAGCCGTGATGACATCCGCCGGTATACGGCCACATGTCGTGCATGACCCATATCACAGGCTTTCCGCTTTCCGCAAGTTTCTTTATCGTGCCTGCAGATACAAAGGAATTTACCCAGTGAAGGATGATCACATCGGCGTTTTTTGCCGCCTGCGTTTTTGTAATGTCTGTGCCGAACCGGTCGGTGATCACTTCACCTTTGGACAGCATGAGGTTTGCAAGGTTTTTCGACTTTGATACAAAACTCTTTACGGGAGTATCGATGATCCCGGTACAGTCCGTATCAGAGCGGGTCTTAGTCCTCACAAAAAGCGATGAATCGGCATTGCAAAGCCGCATGGCACTGTTGATCCGTGATGCTGCCCTGAAAGCTCCTCCGAAATCGGTTGTACAAAAATGTGCTGCTTTCATTTTTCGTTCTTTATTATCAGGTGTCCTGTCCATTTTCCAATCAGAACGCAAGATTTGTGTATATGTCAACATGGTCATAGATACAGCGCCAGGAGCTTGAAGAAGAGCCCGTAACACAGATGAAAGGTTTTCCCTCATCCGACACGCCATAGCTTACGGCACAGTTTTTTGACTGATTGACAAAACCCGTCTTTGCCCCCAGGACCTGGCCTGTTTCCTGCTTGTCCTCTATCCTTCTTAAAAACCAGTTGGAAACCGTTATCCCGTCAGGATGCTCTGCGGTTGCGGTCGTAGTATAGATATGGCGCGTCAGGGCCTCGCGGCTGACATCGTTTTTCATGGCCGCATCCATTATGACCGCCATATCCATGGCCGTTGTGTAATGCTCGTCATCATAGAGGCCCACACAGTTTGTAAAATGTGATGTCTCCGATATCCCAAGCTCTGCCGCCTTTTCGTTCATCATGTCGACAAAGGCCTCCTGAGAACCTGCAATATATTCCGCAAGCCCCATTGCCGCATCGGCTCCCGACGGAAGGATCGTACCGTAAAAAAGATCCTTTACCGGTATCTTTTCACCCGGCATGAAGCCTACATTGCTGCATCCGTTCTCATAGCTGAAGCCTTCTATAGCCTGCGTCATCTCAAATATATCATCAAGAGCGCTCATATCCCTTAAATTCTCGGCTGCGACCAGTACGGTCAGCACCTTTGTCATCGATGCTGGATACATTTTCTGACGGCAGTTCCTTGCAGCCACAACACGGTTTTCCGAAAGAGAGATCAGGACTGCGTATTCGCTGACAACCTCGTCACTGACCCCGACTGTACGATCATCCGGCTCAACTTTAAGCGGCTCATACTCCTCTATGCTGCTCTCCTCTTCGCCCTGCCATACAGGTGTGTCCACCGGTACCATCACCGGGCCGGCCGCTGCCGCAGCCTCCGAAACCGCAATTTCCTTTGTTTCTTCGTCGTCTGCAGCCTTTCTTTCCCTGATCACATGCACCAGGGTGAAAATCAGCCCTGCCACGATCAGAAGGACCGCTGCGCCTGCAAGTATCCATATGAGCTTTTTCGGGCGTTTTCTTCTATATGAATCCGAAAGGCGGTATTGCTCGTTACCGTAACCGTACATTGTACAATAGTCCCTTTGACCACATCACCAAAACCATATCATGTGCATAACCTTATAGATTATACACTATATCTTGTTGTTATGAAAGAAAAAAATCAGCCCCGGAGACTTCACCTTCCCCGGGGCTGCATGTTTTTATTATACTTATGATAAAGATTCCTTTAATCCCTCAAGTCCTTCGCTGACAGCCTCATAATCTCCCTCGGCAGCCTTTTCAAGGATCTTTCCGATTTTTTCAGGGATCGCCTCAAGGGTCTTCTCCGCATCCTCGCTTGCTTTTGCCTCGGTAATGTCGTTTATGAAAACATAGTAAACATCGCCATACTCGGGAGAGTGGCTGAAGTGTCCGTAATCATCGACCCATCTGATCTCGCCGTCTTTTCTCTTTATACGGTATACAACATGATCCATGCCGTCACCTTCTTCGGAATCTATCTGGCTGTCGATAGCCGACTGGATCTTTTCAAAGTCCTCCGGATATACCATGCCCTGGAAATTATAGCCGGTATACTCCTTGAACTCAGCCAGATTTTTGCAGCCGAATATCTCATGAACTTTTTTGTTTGAATAGATTAGTTCTCTTTTTTCATCCTCACGGTAGATGAAAAATCCTCCGGGGATGACCTCTGCCATCTGCCATACGACAGGGAGAGTATACTTTGTCAGTGCAAATTCGTCCGCGTAACGGTCTCTTCTTTTTCTGCTATCCTCGCTCATTCTCAGACTTCCTTTCAAATCATATTGCTGGTCTATCATTTTTTTGTCCTCACCTTTTTTGATTTTTTCAGGAGCAAAAGGTGATCCACTGATTGTTCCTTCAGGACATATAATATCACTTCATCCGTTCATCCGCAAATTTTTTGATCTGTTTTTTGTATCCGATTCTTTTGACCCCGGCAAAGGTTTGTTATAAAATCGGAATATGAACACTGAGCACAAAAACGGACAACTGAACAAAAGATTCGGACCGCTCTCCATGTGGGCATTCTCCATCGGCACGAGCATAGGCTGGGGATCTCTTATCGTTACCTGCAATACATATCTTGCAAAGGCCGGAGTGGCAGGGACCATCCTTGGGCTTATAGCCGGGATGGTCGTCATCCTTGTCATAGCATACAATCTGCAGTTTATGATAAACAGATGTCAGGACGCCGGCGGGATATACAGATATGTGAGCAATGTGTGCGGATCCGATCACGGTTTTCTTGCCGGCTGGTTCCTGCTCATCACCTATATATCGATCCTGTGGGCAAATATCACATCAGTCCCCCTGTTTGCAAGATTCTTTGCCGGAGATGTTTTCCGCTTCGGTCTTCATTACGGGATATTCGGTTATGAGGTATACCTTGGCGAAGCGCTCCTGGCAATAGCCGCTGTCGCCGTTACGGGGCTGTTCTGCGCCTTCTGCAAACGAGCCGTCAATGCGGTCATGATCGCCGCGGCCTTCCTGTTTGTCGCCGGTTTTGCGCTCTGTGCTGTCCTGGCGCTCATATATCATCCAAACAGCGGTTTTGACTTCAGGCCGTTTTTCCAGTCTGATTCCGCAGCCATATCGCAGATCGCAAAGATCGCGGTCATATCGCCCTGGGCATTCATCGGTTTTGAAAACATAGCGCATTTTTCCGGCGAATACTCATTTGAAACAAAAAAGATAAAAAAAATACTGGTTGCATCCGTGGTAATGACAACTGCTGTTTATATCTGCGTGACGCTTCTTTCGGTCTCGGCCTATCCCGAAGAATATACCAGTTGGATCGATTATATAAATGATATGGGCAGTCTGACCGGTCTGAAGGCAGTCCCGGCTTTTTATGCAGCATATCATTATCTGGGAAATGCCGGGGTCATAATACTGATGGCTGCGCTTTTGGGAGCCATACTTACCAGCCTGATCGGAAATACCCTGGCTCTTTCAAGACTCCTGTATGCTGCGGGCAGAGACGAGAGCGCGCCGGGATTCCTTGGCAGAGTCGATCAAAACGGCAATCCTTCAAAAGCAGTATTTGCCGTTGCCGCCGTGTCGGTTTTCATTCCCTTCCTTGGCCGGACCGCAATAGGATGGATAGTGGATGTCACAACTCTGGGCGCAACCCTCATATATGCCCTTGTTTCATATTCGGTATACCGTGACGCAAAGAAGGACGGACTTAAACCCCAGAAAGCTGCAGGGTTTACAGGCGTCATTTTGATGTTCGTTTTCGTGATCATGATCCTGATCCCCCACCTTCTGTCGTTTGATGTCATGGAATCCGCATCATATATTCTATTTGCCATCTGGGCCGTCATCGGTCTCGTCTATTTCAGAAATCTGGTTATACGGGACAAGGACGGAAAATACGGACATTCCGTGATCGTATGGGTCATTCTCCTGCTTTTCGTCCTCTTTTCCTCGATGATGTGGGTCACAAAAGAGACTCAGAGAGTAACCGATGAGACCATGGAAGAGATCCGCCGTCATTATTCGGAAATTGCCGGGAACTTTGATGAAAAGGATCCTGAGGCGGATTATCTTCAGCTCCAGGCAGAAAAGATAGATAATGCAAACGCCCTGTTCACGATCGCCTCTTTCGGAATCTTCTTGCTGTCAGCCGCTATCATCATCAGCAACTATCAGATCATGAAAAAGAGAGAAGAAGAAAGCTCGAAGCTGATCGGAATGGCGGAAAAGAAAGCCACTACTGATGAACTGACCGGAGTAAAGAACCGTCAGGCTTATTCCCTGAAGGAGAGCGAAATGAACGCCCGTATAAAGAACGGTGCGGTCGAGGCCTTTTCAGTGGCGGTATGTGATGTGAATAATCTGAAAAAAATCAACGATAATGAAGGACACAAAAAGGGAGACGAATGCATCTTCCTGAACTGCAGGATGATCTGCAAAGTTTTTTCACACAGCCCTGTTTACAGGATCGGCGGCGATGAATTTGTGGTCGTGCTCGAAGGCAGTGATCACGAAAACCGCTCTGCGCTTGTGGAACTGCTAAACCGCGAGTCTGATGATCTTTTTGACCGGATCGGCTCTTCTCTTGCTGTGGGCATAAGCGATTTTGCAAAGGATGAAGACCGGACTTTCGGAGAGGTCTTTACCAGGGCCGATGAGCTCATGTACTCAAGAAAGGCTGAAATGAAGCTTGCCGAGGCCGAACGGGCCCGAAAAAAACCGGATTGAGGTAGACTGAAAAAATGTCTGAAAACAGAACGGTCCTTTTTGACCGTAACAAAATGATCAGACTGATGCTCCCGATACTGGGAGAACAGTTTCTTGCGATAAGCCTGGGACTGTTTGATTCCGTTATGGTCGCATCCTGCGGAGAAGCAGCGGTATCCGGGATATCCCTGGTCGATTCCATATCCGTGCTTTTCATACAGATACTCTCCGCCCTTGCCACCGGAGGGGCAGTCATCATAAGCCGCTATATAGGCCAGGATCACAAAGGGCATGCAAAGCTTGCTTCAGGCCAGCTGATGCTTGTTCTCGTGACATCATCTCTGGGCCTGATGCTCATCATCCTCTTTTCATACAGATTTCTCATCGTGATCATCTTCGGAAAGATCGAAGCAGATGTAATGGAAAGCGCCGTTACCTACTTTTTCATTTCGGCGCTGTCCTATCCGGCTTTAGGCGCATACAATGCCGGAGCCGCAGTATTTCGGAGCCAGGGAAACAGCAGGATAAGTCTCCTTGCCAGCCTTGTGATGAATATATTCAATCTCGGCGGCAATGCCCTGCTCATCTACGGATTTAACATGGGTGTTGCGGGAGCTGCGATAGCGACCACCGCTTCACGCTTCATAGCGGCCTTTGCCGTGATATGGTTCCTGCAGAAAAAAAATCCCGTTCTGGCACTTACGCCAAAGACTTTTTTCATCCCCGATCCAAAGATGATAAAAAGGATACTGTCCATCGGGATCCCGAGCGGTATCGAAAACGGCATGTTCCAGATCGGAAAGCTGATGCTTGCCAGCATGATATCCGGATTCGGAACGGTTGCGATCACAGCAAACGCCATTGGCGGAAATGTATCCGCATTTTTCAATGTGCCGGGGTCTGCGGTCTGCCAGACCATGCTCGTGGTCATAGGCCAGGCTGTCGGATACGGCGACAGGAAGGAAACGCTTCGGTACGGCAGGCTCCTTCACAGGATTGGGCTTATATCGGAGTTTGCAGCCCAGTCCCTCCATCTGATCCTGCTCAGACCGATACTGCTTCTCTATCAGCTGTCTGATGCGACCTATTTTGAAACTGCCAGGCTTCTTACAACCTGCGCCATATGCTCGATGTTTTTCTGGGCGGAAAGCTTCTGCACGCCGAACATACTGCGCGCTGCCGGAAAGGTAAAGTATTCCATGGTCGTCAGCACCTTTTCAATGTGGGTATTCCGGATAGGAAGCGCAATCATTCTCGCAAAGGTCTTCAGCCTGGGAGTGCTCGGTGTGTGGATCGGGATGTACATAGACTGGGTATTCCGCGCGGCAGCCTTTTACGGATCCTACCGCAGGGGACGGTGGGCCGGAGTCACAGTCGAATAAAATCTCTGTGATCAGATCTCAAACTCTGTCTTTTCCCCAAGTATGAACAGCGTATAGGCGCCTTTTTCAAGACCGTGTCCGGAGATATCTATATTCAGGGGTTCCTGTCCTTTGGGCAGTTTTTCCACGGTTCCTTTGCCGCAGATCTTTTCCGAACCGTCATCGTTTATTCCGGTTATGATGTATACGGTATCGGAAACATTCTCCGGCCAGGTTCCTTTTATCTTTACTGTCAGCGTCCCATTTTCACAGGATACGCTTTCGATCCTGAGCCTTCTGTCTTCTGATTCTCTTTTCTTCTCTGAGTTTAGAGCAGCCTCCGGAGCAGCCGGCGTCTTTTCCTCATCAGCCTGCGCTTCCGGCATGAAGTTTTCTGCCAGTTCACCGGCAACCGGGAACTGAACAGCTTCGTCTGCCCCTGCGGCATCATATGAATGCTCTGTTGCAGCATCAGCAGCTTCTTCCTCAAAAACAGGAGCTTCATCGGAAGCTTCTTCCGACGCTGCCTCCTCTTCATAAACCGGCGCAGCAGCACCTGTTGCGGCAGCATCTGCTGCAGGAGTGAAAGATGCGCTCTCATTCTTTGCCCTGCGCACTCCCGAAGAAAGCAGGGTCGTCATTGTGATCAGTATGGCAGCAGCTGCGGGGATGACGACAAAAAGAGTCCTTCTGAACCGTATGGTCTTTGCTCTTTTTTCAGATGCTTCTTTTTCATGAAGTTCAAAAGCAGCTTCATCTATGTATTTCGGATCAAGCCCGTTTAAGGCATTCATCAGGTCATTGCCGTTCAAAGCTCATAACCCTCCTTTGCAAGATAGTCCTTCAGTTTCGTGCGTGTCCTGAAAAGCGATGATTTCATGGCGGATTCGGACATCGAAAGCGCTGCGGCTATATCCGAAAGCGGTTCGACATAAAAGTAACGCCTGACAAAGGCAATGCGCTCTCTTGAACCCAGAGTCTTCAGGAAAGAATTGATATGTCCCGACAGAAGCGACATATCCACTGCATCCTCAGTCGTTGAGGGTCCGGCCACCTCTGACAGTTCATCAAGCGCGAGAGCGGTCTGTCCCGCCCCGCGCTTTTTTGAATGTGTTTTTCTGAAAATGGTAAGCGCATGATTCCTTACGATCGCTGCAAGGAAGGGCGCCAGCATCCGGGGGCGTTCTTCGGGCATGCTGTTCCAGGCCGACAGATAGGTATCGTTGATACATTCCTCGGTATCCCCGTCATCTGCCGTTATGTTCATTGCGATCTTCCTGCAATAACTTCCGTATTTGATGTTTGTCTCGGTTATGGCGTTTTCGTCCCTGCTCCAGTACAGGTCGACGATCTCAAAATCCTGCATCACTTTATTCATCCTGATTTATGCCGTTAAGTTAAGCCGCACATTACTGATCAGAGCTGTCTGATAAGGTCAAGGAACTCCTCCTTGTATTCATCATTCAGATCCAGCCTTGAAACCTGTTTTGAAACATCGCGCATGTCAAGGTTTCCGGTATACTCACTGTCATTTATTATCATGCCGCACTCTGCAACATACGCTGCAAAAAGTGTATCACGATTCGGGTTTTTCGTATAGCATCCGCTGCTGACAGGGAAATATATGAGTTTTGACTCATCGGCCTCAGGTTCCTTGTAGCGTACGGATACGGTCATCCATTCGCCCGATCTGAGCCCGTCATCCGAAAGCCTGTTATCCTGGTAGCGAAGAGAGATACCGTCATCCTTTTCATCACTGTCATTCATCTTTATCTCATACATCACGGTCATGGCATGTCCGCTTCCTATCTCTCCGCCGTCTTTTGAATCATCATTAAAATCGCGGGATGCCATCTGCCTGTTCTCGTAGCCGACAAGACGATATTCTTTGACATATCCCGGGTTGAATTCTGTCTGGAATTTCACATCCTTTGCCACCGTGAAAAGGGTGGAATTGAATTCATCCACGAGAACCTTTTTTGCCTGCGCAAGGCAGTCGATGTAGGAATAGTTTCCGTTGCCCTTATCTGCAAGCGTCTCAAGCGTTGCCTCATTGTAGTTTCCGGTGCCAAAGCCTAAAACCGAAAGAAAGACACCGCCTTCTTTTTTATCACTGATCAGTTCCTCAAGCTCATCCTCTGATGTGATGCCGACATTCAGATCCCCGTCCGTGGCCATGATGACACGGTTATTCCCGCCTTTGATGAAGTACTTTTCTGCAAGTTTATATGCGGTCCTGATACCCTCTCCGCCGTTTGTGGAGCCTGAGGCTTTAAGAGAGTTGACGGCTTTTTTCAGCGCCGTATGCTCATTTCCGGGAACTCCGGCGATCACTATATCCGAATCGGAAGCATAGGTCACTATAGAAACCCTGTCGTCCTCATCCAGATCATCTATCAGCATGTCAAAGCCCATCTGAAGAAGCGGAAGCTTGTCATAATCGTTCATCGAGCCGGAAACATCAACGAGAAAAACAATGTTTGAAGGGATATCTTCGACCTCTCCGATCTCCTTTGCTTTTATCCCCAGGGTTACAAGCTTCGTCTCCCTGTTCCACGGACAGTCTATGATGGAAGCATTCACCGCAAATGCATCGCCGTTTTTCGGGCTTTTGTAATCATAATCAAAGTAGTTTACAAGTTCCTCTGTCCTGACCGATCCTGCCGGTATCTGCGAAAGCGTGTAACCGTCAGTGATCATCCGCCTGAGATTTGAATAGCTTGCGGTGTCTATGTCTGCGCCAAAGGTTGAAAGCGGGGATGAAGCAACATCGGTGAAGGGGTTTTCAGCCACGCTCCTGTAGTTTTCCCCGCGGTTTGGATCAGGCTTCGGACAGATATATCCGGGGCAGAACATATCAGTGACCGGGCCGCATAATCTTTCCTGCGCATCAGCTTTATATGAAGCGCTTTCCGATGCCGCAAAGGAATTGTCAAAGCAGATGCTTTCATTTACCGCGCTGCCCGCAGCGCATGATTCTTCTTCACAGCTTTCAGCATAATAAGAGCCTTCATCATCTGCCGCGCTTTCATATTCCGGGAGTTCTTCCGGATAGGAAGGATCGATGCAGACAGCCTCGGGCTCTGCCCTTTCCGTATGTGAAGATGTGGCCGCTGATGAGCATCCAGCAAGAGATGCTGTAACGATGGCTCCGACAAGTAAAGATACAACGATTTTCTTTTTCATAATAAATACCTCCGTTTGGTGTTTTTTGTCCTCTGACTATATAGACGCAAAACACAAACGGAGGTTTCGGATTTTTTTTAATTTTTTTTATTATTTTTTTCTGCCTGCTAAGCCGCTTTCTTTGCGCCTTTTTCCGCAAAAAGAGACTTCAGTACGATCGGCGTCACAATGGATGACACTATGATCAGCAATATGACTGCCGGAAAATAAACCGAATCCAGCACTCCCGCTGCCAGCCCTTTCTGCGCGACTATCAGAGCCACCTCTCCCCTTGTCATCATACCGGCCCCGGTCCGAAGACTGTCCATCCAGTCATATCCGCAGATCTTTGCGGCAAGGCCGCAGCCTATGACCTTGCAGAGCAGGGCAACGATGATGAAGCATACGCTGAATCCGAGGATCGATAATGTCAGTCCTGACAGATCTGTCTTGAGTCCGATGGATGCAAAGAATATCGGGCCGAAAAGCATGTAGCTGCTGATGTCGATCTTTTTTTCGACATATTCCGTATCCTTGATCGTACAAAGGACTATCCCCGCGCAGTATGCCCCGGTAATATCCGCGATCCCGAAAAACTTCTGCGCGATATATGCCATCGCAAAGCAGAATGCCAGGCTGTAGATCGGGATCCTCTGGGTATGCGGATATCTGTTGTCAAGCCACTCCATGCATTTATGGACGACAAAACCGATCACAAGAGTTGCTGCAAAGAACAGCACTATCTTCAAAAGAACAAGACCGACATTTCCGTCTCCGCCGGAACCGCCTACAACACAGGTCAGAACGATGATGCCGATAACATCATCTATCACCGCCGCACCGATGATGGTAGTTCCGACATCGCTGTTTATCTTTCCCATTTCCTGCAGCGCCGCAACGGTAATTGAAACACTCGTCGCGGTCAGGATGGTCCCCATGAAAAGAGCCGTGTAGAATTCCTTTGAAGGCGGCATGGCAAATCCGTAAAAAGCTCCGTAGAGCGCAAATCCGCCGATGAGCGGAACTATCACTCCTATCAGCGCCACAAGAAAAGATCTGCCGCCCGAGCTTTTCAGTTTCTTTATATCGGTTCCAAGCCCTGCCGAGAACATGAGCATTATCACGCCTATCTCGGCAAATATCTCTATCGCATCATTTACACCGACGATCTTTAATACCGACGGCCCGACAAGAAGTCCCGCCAGTATCTCGCCCACAACCTGAGGCGCTCCTATCCTTTTGCAAAGCAGTCCCAGCGCCTTTGCGGCAAAGATAAGCAGCGCCAGATCCAAGAGAAGCTGTACATCCATGATTAATACCTTTCTGAATCATTATGATTTCGGGGTCAAAAGGTCTTTTGCCCCCGGCTTCATCATTATTGAGGATTAGGGAAAACATTCGGGTTGGCGCGAAGCCTGCTGACCGTGTCCCAGTAAACCTGCATCGTGTTGTAGCTGTCATCACCGAATGATTTTGCATACTGACAAGCCTGATCATAGGTCGCAAACTTTCCGAGCACCTTCCCGTTATTATTATCGATGACCTCCCACGGGAAACGCGGATCAAAATCATCTTCCGGCGTGTTCGCTGCATTGAATATCATCCCGCCTGCAGCCTGCTCCAGTTCTTCATCATTGATCTTTCCATTTTCGTTCATAACAGATACCTCCTTTATGAAATGATGATCTTTAAGGATCATTTACTATATCATTATACGAAGAAAAGCAATTCAGGGACAGATTATCTGTACTTTTCCATGTCCAGGACTTTTTCTTTTTTTGCCACGATGATGCTTGTCATGACATCGCCCGTGCAGTTGCTCATGCAGCGGAACATGCCGACCAGGGCATCTATTCCCATGACCAGCGCAACCGCTTCCGCAGGGACTCCCATCTGGGTAAGAAGGACGCTTAGGCATATCAGCCCCGAGCCTGCAACCCCCGGCGCTCCCATGGACATGACGATAATAGTGACTATCATTGCGGCTATCGTTGCGGCCGGGACCGTCACGCCGTACGACTTTGCCAGCGCCATTGAAAAAACTCCCATGTATATACATCCGCCGTCCATATTGAGGGTTGCTCCGAGAGGTATCGTCAGGCAGTATATCTTTTTCGGAACTCCGAGATTCTCACACGCTTTCATATTCAAAGGGATAGACGCATTGCTTGATGCCACAGAAAAGACCTGCGTCATGGTCGGCACATATTTTCTGATGAACACAATGGGATTGACCCTTCCGTACAATGCGAGTATCAGGCAGTATACAAAGATCATGAACAAGAGGCCTAAAAGAAATGTAGCAAAAATCCCCAGCACCGAAACGATCACCGAGACTCCCGTCGTCAGCATCATGGAACAGATCGAGCAGAATACCGCAGCCGGCATGAAATATATGATCGCCGTTGTCATCCTCAGAAAAAGCTCATTAAAGGCCTCAAATATGTCTGTGACTGTTTTTGAGTATCTGCCGATACGGCCTGCGATCACGCCGCAGAATACGGCCAGGAAGATGAGCTGGAGCATGTTTGATGAAACAAAAGGCTCTAAGAAATCAGACGGCACTATCCCGACGATCATGTCCTTCAGGGAGATGTTCATGGTCTGTGAAGTTATATCCTTTGCAGCCTGCAGATCCGCTCCCGAAGTCAGAGGGATACCGGGCCTGAACAGATAGAACAGCCCAATGCCCGCCAAAGATGCGATGAGCGTCGTAAAGACAAAGACAGACATCGTACGTCCCCCGATCCTGCCAAGCTCCGACAGATCGGAAAACTGCACTATACAGGAAACGATCGAAAGAAACACCACCGGCGCGACGACCATTTTCAGCGCATTCAGGTAAATGGTATAAACGGGCACAAGGATATATGATCTTAATGCATCATTGAAGCTTCCGGGAGCAAACCGTGAAAGGATGAGCCCGATGATGGCAGCCGCTGCCATCGCGCCGAGAGTACGGTAAAGATGCGCCCTCGGGGAACGAAAGATAACAAAGCTGATCCGGTTGACTCCGTTTTTGTGACGGTACTTCATCCTGTCGGCAAAAGACTTTATCAGGATCCCCCTGATGGCCTGCTGCATCGGGTAATCCATTTCATCATCAAGAAGATCCCCCATCCCGCTGCCCTCTAGAGGATCATACTCCCTGCCTTTTGATGTCAGGATCACGCTTACATGATCCGGAAAGGGCCTGATAACAACTTCAATCGATGCATCTTCCCCCGCTTGTTCTGCCATTCCCCCTGCTGCCTCTTCCGCGGCAATGGCCATTTTGTCCGCTTCCTTCGGTTCGGTTCTGTGTTTTAAGAGATATTCACGGACCAGGCTGCTTATGCGAGCGATCCCTTCATTGTCAGCTTTTACCGTTTCCCTGTATTTCATATCTTCTCCTTATATAAATGTACTTATGACAAATCATACTCCCAGGTCACTTAAAACGGCTGACAGGCCCTGTTCTCTGTAGAGGTTTTTATAATAAGAGACTTCGTGACTGATAAGGCCGTCGATCTCTTTCATGCCCAAAAGCTCTACCGGCGCCCTGTCGTCCGTAAATATATGTGTTCCCTTTTTGTGATCTGTCAGGAGGGATGCAGTCTGCTTCATAAGGGTTTCAAATCCCGGATCGGATATGCCGGAAGAATTGTCTGCAAGCGCTTTTTTGCATTCACCATTCTTCATCGCAAAAAGCTCGCGGTTGGTGAAGCCCGGTACATCCATGGTACACACCGAAGGAAAGACGCTTGCGATGGTGTCCGAAAGATACCCGTTTATATTATCCTCCCCGTCGGATCTCATGTTCATGTTGACGACCATGACACCGTCCTCATTCAGGTGATCATATACGGAAGAAAAAAATTCAACGGATGACATCTGAAAAGGAATCGAGATATCCTGGTAGGCATCCACCATGATGACATCATATTTCTCTTTCACGCAGTCAAGATAAGCCCTTCCGTCATAGGTATAGACCGGCACATTATCAAGCGCTCCAAAATATTGTTTTGAAAGATCCGTGATCTTTCCGTCGATCTCCACACCTTCGATCTTCATGTTGTCAAAATATCTGTCACACTGATAAGCATAAGTTCCCGTGCCCATGCCGAGGATCAGCATCCGGGGATCTTTCTTTTCCCTGATCCCTGCCATCACGGGAGCGGCCATGGCGTAATCGTAATACATGCCCGAGAGCTCATCATCTTTTCTTTTGACTGACTGCACTCCAAAGAGCACATTGGTTGAAAGGAGGATCTCTTTTTCATTTTCCTTTACCTGAAGGTAATTGTATACCGACTCCCCCTCAAACAGCAGATCATTCTCCCAGAAAGCAAAACTGTCGCCGTGTCCGAAGACCATGCAGATCACATAGAGTATGACAGCTATGATGCATGCCTTTTTTCCTCTTCTGTTTGATATGAAATATATAAGCCCGAGTATCAGAAGCACTGCCGAAAACAAAAGAAAGGTCACCGATGTTCCCACTGCGGGGATCGTCACAAAGGTGGGGAGAAAGGTTCCTATTATGCTGCCTATCGTATTGAATGCTCCCAGGGCCCCGACTGTCTTTCCGGAATCATCAACGCTCTTTACGGTATATCTTGCAAGCGAAGGAGTGACCGTACCAAGAAGGAATAGCGGAAACACAAAGATGATCATGCAGGAAACAAAGGCTGCTATCACGAGGAAATTAACATTTATCGTAAGTATGAGCAGGGCCGAAATGCCTATGATGATATATCTGCCCGCAAGGGGAATGGCTGCAATCCAGACCGATGCAATGAGGATCCTTTTGTAGAGCCTGTCGGGATCGGGATTTTTGTCAGCGCTCTTTCCGCCATAGACATTGCCCAGAGCCATCGCGATCATTATGGTTCCGATTATGATGGTCCATACTATCTGCGAAGACGAAAAATAAGGAGCCAGCAGCCTGCTTGCTCCAAGCTCTACCGCCATCACCGACATTCCCGCAAAAAACTCCGTGAGGTAGAGATAGATCTTATTTCCAAGAATATCCTTTTTCATTTATCAAACCTGCAGTTCCGCTATCTGCTTTATCTTTCCTTCCTTCAAAACCCTGATGAAATCTGCCTCCGGCATGGGCCGTGCAAAATAAAACCCCTGTATGTAGTCGCAGCCCATCCTGATGATCTCCTCTGCCTGTTCCTTCGTCTCAACTCCCTCCGCAACGATATCATCCCCGATGTTCTTTATCATCTCGACATAGCTTTCAAGCATCAGCCTCGGATTTGAGTTTTTGATGTTCTTTGTCCGTTCATCATCGCCCGAACCCGCTTCCGCCCTGAATGCCGGCTGCACCAGTGTCTTGTCAAGCTTTATGATCTTTAGCGGCAGGGTCAGGATACGGCTTAACGAAGAGTATCCCGTGCCGAAATCATCCAGAGAGAAATTGATGCCAAGATCATTTAAGGCCTTCACATTCCTGTCGACTATGCCGGTAAATTCATCCGGCGCAGTCTCCGTGATCTCAAGATTGATGCTTGACGGCTCGATATGATAGTGCTCAAGGAGCCCGCTGATCTTTCCTACCAGATCATCCTGGATGCAGTCGCCCGGTGAAAGGTTGACTTCGATATAATCAACGCCAAGGCTCTTTATGTCATTCCTTGATATCATGCTGCAGACCTGTTCTATGACAAAATTGTCTATCTTTACTATGGAACCGTTGTTTTCGGCCACGGGAACAAAGATCTCCGGAGAAACAAACCCATGCTCGTCGTCATGCATTCGCAGAAGCGCCTCTGCCGCAACGAATCTCATTTTTTTGCATGAAAAGATCGGCTGGTAATATACCTCCAGCTTTCCGTCGCTGATCGCGTTCCTGACCTTCTCGTCTATGGTACGCATATAAGCAATGTGGCGAAGATCCAGATCGGCCGTGCTGACAACACTCATGTTTCTCTTTTCGCCGACTTCAGCAAAAAGCCGGATGACATCCATGAGGGCCGTGGTATCCTTTGCATCCTGCGGCATCTCAATCAGGCACAGGGATGATGAGATATCAACCCTTGCCTTGTCAAAATAGAAAGTCCTGGAAAGCTTCTCGCTCAGATCATTCTGGATATTCGCGGCATATGTCCTGTCCGGCCTGTCGGTCACTATGCAGTACAGACCGCTTGATATCGCAAAAGCCATGGTATCCTTTGAATATGCATATAACAGCTCCGCTATGCGGTCTCTCATGCCCTGTCCGGCCTCTGCTCCTATGGTCTTTCTTAAGAGTTCCACATCATGGATCTTTATCGCGACGATGAAGATCCTCCTGTCGCTGACCAGCCTTTTTTCAAGAAATGAGGTCAGGGCGGCATCATTTAACATGCCGGTCACCTCATCATAGAGCTCGTCAGGGTTCCTCAGTCCGAAATACAGGACGACCCCGAGAAGCGCTTCCGCAAAATGCTTCCCTAAAAATTCCGTATTGGTATATTCGAAATATGAAGCAAAGCTTATCAGGAACGCGAAAGGAACAATGAGGAAAAGCTTTTCCCTGCTCATCGTATCCCTGACTCTCAAAAGAAGAACAATGGTATAGAACAGATAATACATAAGGCTCAGGAAGTAGAGCACGGACAGCGGCTGCCATGTGATCCCGTAACCTCCGTCCACAGTATACAGTATCCCGGTGAACGGATTGATGATGATGCCCAGGGCACATATTATGGCAGGCGGAAAGAGCACCTTCATCACCTTCCTGCTCCTGACCTGATAGCCCGCATAGGATGTGATATAAAATGCGAAAAGCACAGCTGTCAGGAGATCAAGCGACAGCACTATGCTCTTGACAACCATCAGCAGCGACGGGGCGCCTTCGCTCACGGCGACCGAGAGTATGTTGAAATCAGTCGCAAAGAGCGCGCTCATCACCATGGAATAAAAAAAGCTGTTCTGCAGAAGTTTCACAGAATGCCGTGTCAGATATAAGATTATGAGGATA
Source organism: Lachnospiraceae bacterium (assembly GCA_017614155.1). Taxonomy (GTDB): domain Bacteria; phylum Bacillota; class Clostridia; order Lachnospirales; family Lachnospiraceae; genus NK4A144. The sequence continues at coordinate 99,171 of JAGACK010000040.1, read as the reverse complement.
ACGAGCAGGACGAATGCACATACATCCATCCAGTAGTTATACCGCATTCCGTCCCTCCTTTGCATATTCCAAAAGCTCATCACCCGAAAAAACAGTGGCAAGGTGATAGCCCTGGAGCATATCACAGCCGAGCCTTGATGCATACTTCATCTGTTCTTCGTTTTCTATCCCGTCAGCCTTGATCCGGATATTGAATTTCTTGAGCATGGCAACGGAGCTCTGAAGCAGTGTGTCAGCCATCCTGTTCTCGAGTCCCTTTGCGATCAGTGCGCTGTCAAGCGTGACGGAGCTTAGCGGCATCTTCAGTATGGTGCCGGCATCGGTATAGCCCCTGCCGTAATTGATCAGCGAGAACATGAAGCCTCTCTCCCGCAGCTTTTCCACGTTATACCTGACTATGCCCTGATAGTTCATGAGGGCATCCTCCATAAGTTCGAAGGTGATCAGGTGATGCGGGACGCCATGCTCGTCTGCGGCCAGGATTATGGTATCGGCCGCCCCTTTCATCATCAGCGATCCTATGGGAAGCTCTATGGCAAAATCCCGGATGCCGTAGTGGCTGATCCCGCTGTATTCGATAAAAGAACACAGTCTCTCATAGATATACGGCTCTATGACTGCGGCTGTTCCATTGCCTTCGGCTGCAGCAAAATACTCCCGTCTGGAAAGCGCTCCGAGTTCCTTTGACCGGAACATGGTCTTCAGCTGGACGCCGTCAAATTTCTTTGTCTTCACATCATAAACGGGCTGGTACTTTATCACGATATTGCTCATATCTGATACCGATGATCGCAGTATCCTGTCTATGGTCCTCTTCCTGTTGTCCTCGGCAAGATTGATCTCTGTCACATCATATCTGTGCCTGTTCCTGTGTGCCTCGGGAGATGAAGCAAGGGTTATCAGATGATTCAGGTCGGTATTATTATCAGCATCCTTCGGACAGATGATCTGCGTGCAGCATTCATACAGAAGAATGTTGTAGCCTTCGGTCGTAAAAGCGTCCTTGAACCTGTCCCTGATCTCAAACATGATGTTTTCCACCGTAGTCTCGGCCTTGCTTTTCATGATGAGTATGAACACTCCTCTTTTCAGCCTGTATACGGTAACGGACTTTGAAAAAGACGCCAGGAATTTCGCCGCCTCAATAAGGAGCATATCGCTCTTTGCGATCCCTATCTGCTTGTCGAGAAACGCGAGGTTATCGATCGATATAAGGATCATGTCCATCTGGGAACGGCGCTTGAGCCGGGTCTCCGTATTCATATAGAATGCCGCCTGATTCTGCAGATCGGTCTGCGAGTCAAGGAAATCTCCCGGTCTTTCTATGGTGATATAGACTATGATCATCACAAGCGCATTGAAAAAATCCTCAACCTTGAAGTGCGCGTTCACGAACTGCACCAGGACGCCCGCTCCGGAAAAGAACAGAAATGAGCATACCGAAATACCTACCTCGCGCCTGATGCTCTTTCTGAAATAAAGGATGAGATAAATGATATAGCCCACATAATACGCGGCAACAGCATAGAACACGGGCATTGCCGGTCCACGGGTATAGACATTGTACTCATCAAAATAAAAGATCGCCCCGGTTGCCGGTGTCGCCGCAAGAAACAGGAGCGCAACGACAACGGGAAGGAACAGGACGAGAAATTCCCAGAGCTTTGTATACTCAATGCCCAGAACCGAATACATATAGATCACAAAGAGCATGGGAGTGACTATATGCATGGACATATAAAGATATACCGACACCTTCATCGAGATTATGTCATAGAAAGGCGAGGATACATTTCCAAGATATACGGCGTTCTGTCCGAGAGTACAAAAAAGACTGCCTATGGTGGTAAGCATCAGCACCACAAGCATTATAAGGAATATGTAGTTCTGTCTGACTCTCAGATTCCGTCTGACTATGCATGTATAGAGCACTTCAAACAGAATGAAAAAGGCACAGACATCAAACCATTCGATAAACATCAGCAGTCCTTTTTAAAACCTTAAAGCGGACCTGAAAGAATTCAGGTCCGCAGTATCGATCAACTACTTGGCAGAACCCTGCTTTGCAACGGCATCCATCTTCGCCTTGATGGCTTCCTGATCCCCGAGATAGAACTTTTCCAGAACCTTGTCATTATCATCAAATTTGTAGACCAGCGGGATACCTGTAGGGATGTTCACTCCGACGATTTCTTCATCCGATGCATTGTCAAAGTATTTTACCAGAGCTCTCAGTGAATTTCCGTGTGCGGCGATGATGACTCTCTTGCCCTCTTTGAGCTTCGGAAGGATCTCCTGCTGATAATAAGGGACAGCCCTTGCTATGGTATCCTTCAGGCTCTCTGTCAGCGGCATCTCATCCTTCGGCTCGTATCTGTACTGTTCCTGTCTTGCCGGATTTCTGTCATCGCTCTCTTCAAGCGCCGGAGGCTGGATATCAAAGGATCTCCTCCAGATCTTTACCTGATCCTCACCGTATTTTGTTGCGGTCTCGGATTTGTTGAGTCCCTGAAGCGCTCCGTAATGACGCTCGTTCAGCTTCCAGCTTTTGATGACCGGGAGCCATTCCCTGTCCATCTCATTCAATGCAAGTCCGAGTGTATGGATCGCGCGGCGAAGATATGATGTATAGCAGATATCAAAATCATATCCTTCCTTTTTCATCAGCTGTCCCGCTGCCTTTGCCTCTTCCACGCCCTTGGGTGAAAGATCCACATCCGTCCAGCCTGTGAACCTGTTTTCGAGATTCCATGCACTCTCTCCGTGCCTGACAAGTACAAGTGTATACATACCTTTTCCATCCTTTCTTATATTAGATACACAACTATATGATCATACCTTAAAAACCGCTTTTTTTCAAGATTATACCGATCTTTCCCTCGATCTTTCACAGATCTTTTCAAGTTCCCCCACATCTTTGTCCAGAAACTCATCCGGCCTGACTGTCCTGTCATCGATGTAAAAGCCCTTCCTGCCGGGCCACGGCTTCCCGTAGATGATCTCGTCATAGGGGATATCCCATTTATCAAGCCACTCCTGCAGGATACGCGCCGTATTCTTGTTTATGAGGCCTATGTTCCCGTTATAGGAATTCATATTCCTTGAAGTGAACAGGACTATCTTTGCTCCCCGTTCCCTGTAATAACGGAGTTTTTTCACGATATTTTCATAGGGCACCAGATCCTCATACCTTTCATCCTTTTTCTTTATCGGGCACAGGGTCCCGTCCACATCAAGAATGAAGGAATAGTCATCATAGCGTTCGTCCATGCCCTCTCCTTTCAGATGGCCAGCGCCGCTGTCACTATGCACATGGAATAAACCTCAAGCGCATTGCAGCCTCTGGGCAGATAGTTGATCGGCGCATTCAGGCCTAAAAGGATCGGGCCGAAGCTTTCGAAGTTTCCCATTCTCTGCGCTATCTTGCTTCCTATGTTCCCGGAATACAGATCGGGGAATATGAAAGTGTTGGCATAGCCTGCCACCTTCGATTCGGGACATTTGGTCCTGGCCACCCTCGGTGACACCGCTGTATCAAACTGCAGTTCTCCTTCGATCGGAACATCGGGCATTGCCTTTTTGGCAAGTTCGGCAGCCTTTCTCATCCTGTCAACATCCTCGCCCTTGCCGGAGCCCAGGGTGGAATAGCTAAGGAACGCGACCTTGGGATCAACGCCAAAGACTCTTGCGCATTCCACGGTATCTTCGCAGATGGTCACAAGTTCCTCCTCGGTCGGTTTGATATTGAGCGCGCAGTCAGCCATGGCAAGCACCTCATTTTCGCCTGTTGCCGAAGGCCTGACAAGTATCATGCAGGATGATGCAATCTTTCCGGGATGCTTCGTTTTTATTATCTGAAGAGCCGGCCTGACTATCTCGGCCGTGGAATATGTCGAACTGACCAACAGGCAGTCAACGATCTTTTTCTTGACGAGCATTGTGCCGAAATAGTGCTCTTCAAGCATTATCTTTTCCGCCTCTTCTCTCGTCATGCCCTTTTCCCTGCGCATCTCGTAATAGGACTCGGCCATCTCGTCAAATCTTTCATATGAAGCAGGATCTATCATTTCCGCTCCCCTGATGTTGTAGCCTGCTTCCTCCGCAGCTTTTTCTATCTCCCCACTCTTTCCGAGAAGCACGGGCTTGACGAAATTGCTGGCAAGAAGACGGGATGCGGCCTCGAGTATCCTCGGGTTGGTTCCGTCAGTCAGCACTATGCTCTTTGGATTTTTTTTCAGGTTTTCGATCATGGATCCGAATCCGAACATAATCATTCTCCTTTTATGATCTTTTTCAATCTTTCTATATGTGGTTTCTCGTAAAGGCTTCCGTTTATGATGACGGCGCCCTCTTTGCTGCTCTCAAACTCTTTTATTATATCCTGCAGCGCCTCCTTCGGAATCTTCCTTTGAAGGTCGAGCGCGATCCCTGCCTGAAAAGGATGTATCATGAGCTTCCCGTCGAAACCGAGGTCCGCGCTTTTTTGCAGGCTTCGCTCAAAGGCAGCGCGGTCCCTGAACTCGGTGCTGATTGTATCTATGGCTTTTTTCCCCGCCGCCTTTGCGTACAGCGCGATCCGTGAACGGGCAAGGAAAAGCGCATCATCGTTTGTCGCAGTGCCCATGCTGCTGCAATAGTCCTCGCCGCCCAGGGCAAGCGCATATATCCTTTTATCCGATGAAAAATGTTCAAGCTCCACGATCCCTTTGCAGGTCTCGATGAGCGGCACAACCTTCTTTGAACCGATGAGACTGCCGTATCTGTCCAGATCTTTCGTGTCTTCGAATTTCGGGAACATGAATCCGTCTATATCCAGGTCCTTTAAGGCTGTCAGCTCTTTTTCGGGAGCATCCTTGTTGATCCTGACATAGACTCCCTGCCCCTCATAAGATCTTGTCTGCCGCATCGAGCACAGAGCCTTCAGGCCCTCATCCTTTTCAGAGGGCTTCAGTGAATCCTCCAGATCGAAGATCACATTGTCTGCACATTCAAGTTTTTCCGGCGCCGAAAGGAACCGTTCCCTGCATGGCACAAAAAGCCAGCTTTCAGGGATCCTGCCGATATCTGTCATCAGATCCGTGTCCTTAGTCTCTTTTTCCACACTGTGCGGGTATGGCCGTATTCACACCTGTTCATTATTGTACCACAAAATTAAGTGTTTTCGTGTATTTCTTTTAAAAGTTTCCTGTGATATTATAATGATGAGAAAAAAGGATCAAATCCTTATCCGAAAGGAGACAGACATGTTAGCTACACTGATACCCTTGTTTGACAGTGAAATGGCCGTCAGGGCCTATTCGATCTTTGCCCAGAGGCAGAATCTGCTGCTGCAGCCCGTTTTCGCAGGCGGAAACAGGTTTGACGGAGCCGGCAGCGTCGTGGGCCTGGATATAGTTGACAGCATCGGTCTTTCAAACCTGGCTGATGACAGGGAAGTATTTATCGAGCTGAACGACATCAACATCTTTGCCGATATCAAATCACAGTGCAAGGCTCCGCACGATAAACTGGTGCTTCTCATCGACAGTTCCGTAACGCCTACGGAGAATTATGTTTCAAGGATAGCGGAGCTGAAAAAATCCAACTATAAATTTGCCATCAGGAAGCTTCAGATAGAACAGTTCGAGACCTACAAGCCCATACTTCTCATGATGGATTACATACTCCTTGACCACCGCAAGATAAAGATAAGCGTTGCAAAGGAATACTTCAGCAAGGTCTACCCCAATATCAGGCTCTGTGCCGTAAATGTGGATTCACAGGATGATTACGAGAAGCTGAAGTCTGACGGCGGCTATGATCTCTATGAAGGAGCCTTCTTCAGAATGCCCATCGTCAAGGCCGAAAGGGAAGTCGCTCCCTTGAAGGTCAACTATATAGAGCTTTTGAACATAGTAAACGAACCCGACTATGACCTGACAAAGGCGTCGGATGTGATCCAGAGAGATACCGCCCTGGTCATCTCGCTTTTGAAGATGGTCAACAGGATGACGGTCAATTCCGGTATAAATTCAGTCAATCATGCCGCAGCCATGCTCGGACAGAGAGAACTGAAAAAATGGATCAATACCGCCGTTACAAAGGAGCTGTGCGCCGACAGGCCCAGCGAGATCACAAGGATGTCACTCATCAGGGCGAAGTTTGCCGAAGAGCTGGCTACGATATACGACAAGAAGGGACTTGCTTCGGAGCTGTTCCTCATGGGACTTTTCTCGGTACTCGATCTCATACTCGACCAGCCTATGGAAAAGGCGCTCGAGATGGTCAAGGTCTCAAAGATGATCCAGGATGCGCTGATTTCCGGCAAGGGCGAGCTCGCTCCCATCCTCACCTTCATGAAGGAGTACGAGAATGCTTCATGGCAGGAGGTTTCAAGGCTCATGGTACTTCAGGACATTGACATGGATTCCGTTTACGGCGCTTACATCAGTTCCCTCAAATGGTACAGGGATCTGTTTACTGCATAAGCAGTTGTTAAGAGGAGGATTTTATTATGAAAAAGAAACTGACAGCCCTTCTGCTGTGCGCTGCCATGGTGGTATCACTGACAGCCTGCGGCACCGGTCCTTCCGCAGGGACCGATACCGAAAAGATCAAAAAGAAGGGGAAGCTCATCGTGGGCATCACGGATTTCGCGCCCATGGATTACAAGGATGCAGGCGGGGAATGGATCGGATTTGATGCCGATCTTGCAAAGCTTGTTGCTGCAGATCTCGGAGTGAAGGTCGAATTCGTCGAGATAGACTGGGATAATAAAATCCTGGAGCTCGACAACGGAAGCATCGACTGTGTATGGAACGGAATGACCCTGACAGATGAAGTCGCTCAGGCCATGGAAGTGACCGATCCGTATTGCAATAATGCGCAGGTGGTTGTTGTAAAGAGTGACAAGGCCGGTGATTATTCAGACACTGACAGCCTGAAGGATCTTTCATTTGCCGTCGAGGCCGGAAGCGCCGGAGAAGAGGTAGCCGTAGAGAACGGCTTCAATGTGACCGCTCTTACTTCCCAGGCCGACACGCTGATGGAGGTTGAATCGGGAACCAGCGATGCCTGTATCATCGACCTTCTGATGGCCGGAGCAATGATTGGCGAAAACACAAGCTATTCCGACCTGACGCACACTGTTGAGCTGAACAGCGAGAAATATGTGGTAGGCTGCCGCAAGGATTCCGACCTGGCTGCATTCATCAACAGCGAATTCAACAAATTCAAAGAAGACGGCACTCTTGAAAAGACAGCTGTCACTTACGGAGTCCAGGATGCTTTATGTTTCTGAATGTCACGCTGGCCCTTTTGTCGGGCTTCCTGAATACTCTTAAGCTTTTTGTACTTACTCTTGTTTTTTCCATCCCACTGGGTCTTTTGATATCCTTCGGCTCCATGAAGCGACTGCGGATATTGAAATACCCGGTGAGGTTTTTTATCTGGATCATCAGGGGCACGCCTTTGATGCTCCAGCTTCTCGTTATCTATTACGGTCCCGGCATCATTTTGAAACAGAATATCTGGGGCTCCGGTGATACCGGAAGGTTCATCGCGGCTCTGGTCGCGTTTGTCATCAATTATGCCTGCTATTTTTCGGAGATCTTCCGCGGCGGCATCCAGTCCATTCCGGTAGGGCAGTACGAGGCCGGACAGGTCCTCGGCATGACAAAGAGCCAGATCTTTTTCAAGGTGATCCTTCTCCAGGTCATAAAAAGGATCATCCCTCCCATGTCAAATGAGATAATCACCCTGACAAAGGACACCTCTCTGGCCAGGGTCATCGCGGTATATGAAGTGATCTGGGAAGGACAGTCATTTATAAAGAGCGCCGGCATCATCTGGCCGCTCTTCTACACCGGCGTTTTTTACCTGGTCTTTTCAGGTCTTCTGACACTGCTTTTCGGATATGCTGAAAAGAAGCTGGGATATTTTCAGACCAAATAATGCGAAATCTCATGTTTCGCTTCGAATCATCCGGAGATGTATTTATGCTGGAGGCTATATGAGCATACTTGAAGTGAAGAATATAAAGAAGAATTTCGGAAGCACCGAGGTGCTGAAGGATATCAGCTTTTCCATGGAAAAAGGCGATGTGCTTTCGATCATCGGCTCTTCGGGAAGCGGAAAGACGACCCTGCTTCGGTGCCTGAATTTTCTTGAAACACCGGATGCCGGGAGCATCAGCGTCAACGGCGATATCCTGTTTGACTCTTCTCTTTCGGCTCCTCTGTCTGAAAACGAGATCAGAAAAAAGCGGCTTCATTTCGGACTGGTGTTCCAGTCCTTCAACCTGTTTCCGCAGTATACCGCTCTGGAAAATATATGTCTGGCTCCGTCGCTTCTTGCAAAGGAGGATCCGGCCATCGATGTCTCGACTCTTGAGGAACGGGCTAATGCCCTGCTCGATCAGATGGGACTTTCCGCCAAAGCCGGCAACTACCCTCACGAGCTTTCCGGCGGTCAGCAGCAGCGTGTGGCCATAGCCCGCGCGCTCGCGCTCAATCCCGACATTCTCTGCTTTGATGAGCCTACTTCCGCGCTCGATCCCGAGCTGACCGGCGAGGTCCTCAAAGTGATCCGGGAACTTGCCGATAAGAACACGACCATGATCATAGTGACGCACGAGATGTCCTTTGCCAGGGATGTCTCCGACCGCGCCATCTTCATGGACGGGGGTGTGATAGTTGAACAGGGACCTTCAAAACAGGTCATCGACGATCCGAAAATGGAGCGCACGAAACAGTTCCTGTCTTATTATAAGTGATGCCTTTGTTGATCTCTCCCCAGCCTGAGGCCCTGATCGAAAACTTCACAGCGCGGACTCCACGGTATTTTCCTTTTCCGCGAAGAAGGATCACACCCTTTCCTTTATTGATATTATTATAATATCCCAGGATATCATAGTCCGTTCCTTTTCCCAGCCTGATCACGGAAGATTTGTTTTTCATCGACAGTTCAAGCTGCGGCTCTCCCTCACCTCCGGGTTCTATGCTCTTTCCCGTATAGGGACAGGCTTTTCCGCCGTTAACCTTCACCTCGGCTTTTCCGATATCCTGCTTTGGAACGATCATCCTGAAACTCCCGGTCGCGCTTCCGATATAATTGCCTTTGCTTCCTGCATTTATGGAGACAGTGATCCTTTCCCCCGTTTTTGGCGCAGCCGATCCGTCTGAAACCGAAAACGAAACCGTATAATCATATGCCTTTCCCTTTTTCAGTTTCTGATCCCTGAAATTCTCATCCGCAAACAGTATCTTTGTTTTCTTGTAATCATTTTTGTTTTTGCTGTAAGCCCTGTCCGATATTACAAGTACCAGATCGGCAATGGGTCTCGGTTCGATCGAAAATGTCTTTATTATACCCGTCTTTTCGTCAGTCCTGTAACTGCCTTTTCCTTTTATCACCGCCTGCGGCGGTTTATCATCACTTATCGATCCCAATTTTTTGTTGTACTTGTAGCCGACCTGATAATCTATGTTTTTTCTAAGCCTCTTTCCCCTGAATGTAACGGTCACCTCCGGCTTTGCGCCGCCATAGGTATAATAAGATCTTCCGGCATCATAAACAAAATCTATATCATCTCCGGATAAAGTATACTTTCCTTTGATATCAAACTTCATTGTCCTCTTTCCGATATAGTTTGCCCCGCAGCCGGATATGGTCATGACAGCCCTGCCGATCTCTACATTGTTCTCAAGGCTTACCGTATAATCAGTTCCTTCAGCGAGCACATCATTGCCGTCCTTCAATTCTATATCCGGTATGACCGGATTCCCGGTATATTTATAGCTTTTCTCAAGATTTTCTACCCTGACCTTTGAGATCGGAGTCATATCCGCCACTGTAAGCTTTGCTGATGTACTTCCTGTAAAACATCCGCTGCTTCCCGCAGTGATCTTTATGATATACTCGCCCTTTTCCTCGCATCCGCTTTTTGAATCTCCCTGAAAAAACTCAAGTGTTAAATCCCTGTCGCCGTATTTTACGGCATTTCCATTATAGCGGAGCGTCGGCCTGATACTGTCATTCTTTACCCCTTTAGTATATTTTGCATATGGATTGTCTGCCGTAAGCTCGGAAAGGGGCATGGGAAGGATCGTATAATAAAAGCTCTTTGTACCTTTATAATTCCCCTTCAGTTTTACGGTGATCCTTGCCTTTTTGTCATCTTTTGCGCCGGATGGAGTCACCTTCACGCAGTTTTTATAGGTTATTGTATAATCCGTCTTTTCCTTCAGCCTTTTCTCTCCCCTGTATACCCTGATCTCCGGCTTTATCGCATATCCCGTATAATAATAGCTTTCTTTCAGTCCTGAGGCCCAAAGCGCTCCCGCGTTCCTTTCAGGGCTGTTATTATCCTCATCTTCATCTGCCACTTCCGAGCGAAGGACCTTCAGGGTCATACTGTCTTTTTTTCCCCCGCTTACAGTCGTGACCGTGATGACAGCATTTCCTGCGGATACGGCTGTGACCTTTCCCGAAAGATCGACTGTTGCCACCGACGGGTCGGAGCTGTTGAAGGATACAGCTCTGTTTGAAGCGTCAGAAGGAGAAACCACTGCCGAAAGCTTCAGAGTCTCCCTCGGATAAAGTGTAGCATTATGAACATTTAAGGCAACTCCTGTCACCTCTGCACTGTCATCCCCGCCGCCCGGTTCATCTATGCCCGAGTCCGATTCTGTTCCGTTTATCGAAAATTTCCTGATATCCGATGTTGAGATACCGTAGAAATCCACCTGTTTGTCATTGCAGGTAAACCACTGCACTTTTCCGTCTTCAACTATCGGAACGCAGTCCGAGAGTTCACCTTTATGCCTGTATATTGGTGTGACGCGTTCGCCGTTTTCGTTTATCTCGGTGTAATAAACGAAGCCATCCTGTATCCATCTGTAATCATTTCTCGCTCTGGTCCACAATACAAGAAATCTGTCATCAGAGATTTTTGCAATTTGAGGAAGCTGATAGGTTCGCTCGCCTTCAGCAGCAGATGTAAGCCAATGAATATCTGTGCTTCGTAAATCTTTATCCACCGTAGAAACAAAAATATTGAATGTCTTTCTTTTCGTATTCTCTTCATCCTGAACTACGGAACATCCTGTTGCTATGTATCTGCTTTTTCCGTCAACAAATCCGTTCACCGCCGCTCCGGTTCTGTTATCACCTATTTCCCCCGGAAACTCCATCAGCGAAATTCTTTTATGATTATCATCTCTCTCCTCTTCAAGGTATCCCTGCGTTATATCCTGATATGTTTTATTGATCTCCAGAGCCCTGGGGAATGCATCACCATGATCAAGGAACACGACCCCGTCTGAATCACTTAACACAAACTGGTTGAAACTGTGTGATACATATCCGATGGCCTTATCATCCACTTCCATCAAGGAACACCAAATATCCATCTTTCTTGTATCATAAAATAAAGTGGCATTTGCCTGATGAGCAAGCCCATCATTAGTCACATACATTTGATGACAGGTGCGGACTATGAGTTGTTCTCCCTTTTTTGCGATCCTAAGACTGGCCACATTAAACGGATACCGTGTGTTGCAACCATAAAGCGGTGCGCTACCGAGGCGGTTCCACTTCAGATCATATTTCGTCACCCTGAAGCATTCAACCTCTGACGATTCTTCATAGTTTGATTGTCCTGTCACTATATAATAAGCATCATCTGTAGCGTAGAAACCTCCCCAGATCGGAAGTTCCAAGGGTATCTTCCTTTTGTAAAGGAGTTTTTTGTTCGGATCATATCGCAAAAAAACAATCCACTCCCGATCCTCATCTAAATAATACCCGTTCTCACAGTGTAAAATACGATATTCACTTCCTGTCATGTATAAATATGATTTGATAGTACTTGCGTATATCCCGGTGCTGCTTCCACCGAACATTTGTTGAGTATTCCATCCCACAAGCAAGGACTCGTCATCTGCACTGTTAATAACCGTCACATGACATACATCTTTTTTTCCACCAGTTTCGGTAACCGTTATATCAGCTGTACCAGGTGACAGGGCTATCACTTTTCCCTTTTGATCAACAGTTGCAACGCCCATGTTGCTGCTTGACCATGCGAAGTCTACATTATCTGCATACAGCGGATGTGCGTCAGCTCGAAAAAAAGCGAAACCTCCGACCTCAAGCGTATACTCTGTCTCATCAAGCGATACCGATGTAACAGCAAATACATCCGGCATTTCCGTATTAAATATTATATTTGCTTTTGTCAGTTGATCGTTTTCTGATTCTATCGTGATTCTCGACCAGTCATCCTCGCTACCCAAGTAATAAACATCAGAAAGAGAAGTCGCCACCTTATCATGATCATTGCAAAACGCCGAATAATCAATAACGGAAAGACTTTTCGGCAAGCCAACTACATTGAGTGAATTGCATCCTGAAAAAACATATCTATCAATCTTTGTAACCCCCTCGGGAAGCTTTATTCTCTTCAGCTTGCTACAGTCACGAAAACATGCATTAGGAATTAATGTGATCCCGGCAGGGATGTTTATATTTTCAAGAACTCTGCACCCCTCAAAAGCACTGTTTCCAAACTCTGTGACCCCGGCAGGAATTGATACAGATTTCACATTTCTGCATCCATACAGGCATTGCGCGGGAATTGCTGTAAGATTATCAGAAAAAGAGAGCTCCGTCAGGCGAATACAACCATAAAAAGCACTGCTGCCCAGAACAGTCACGCTGTCCGGAACAGTGAACTCTGTCAGGGATGTGCAACTGCTAAAGGCTTCATCCCCGATCTCTGTCACGCTGTCGGGAAGAACGCACGTCTTCAGTCCTGCACACCCGTTGAAGGCTTCGTCTCCTATCTTTGTCACACCGGCAGGTACGGTTCCTTTGTTGCTTCCTTTTATCAGGACCATATCCGACTTTGTTATAAGAACATTACTTCCGTTTCCATCGGAATAAGTGGCGTTATCCGGATCTACCGTGATAACTTCAAGTCCCGTACACGAACTGATGGCGCCATAGCCTATTTCCGCCAGGTTTTTTCCGACGGAAAGCTCTGACAGGGAAGCACAGCCTTCAAATGCATATGGGCCGATCTTTTCCAGACTGTCTGGCAGACTTATCTTCTTCAGGCTTTTGAAATCCAGACAGGCCCTGCTTCCGAGACTTGTGATGCTGCCCGAAAAGGCAACGCTTGTGATACCGCTGCCATACTTTTCAAGCCAGGGCGGAGCGTAGGCTCCGGTATCACCGATATAGTCCTTCATTTCACCCGAACCGTTAAAACTTAAAGTATAGTTTCCCGCATTTCCTGTTATCGTCCAGGTTATATTATTACCTTCTGCTCCGCAGCTGCCGGAAGATACCGTACCCGCTCCTGCAGGTTCTGCCTCTTCTGCAGTGTTTTCACTTATTATCTGATCTGATGTCCCGGGCACAGGTCCGGACACCGTTTCACCTTCACCCTCATTTCCTTCTTCCGAATCCCCGTCTTCTCTCTGTGGGGTATTTTCACTTATAGCCGCATCTTCGCTGACTGTCATATCATCTTTTATGACATCATCTTCAGAAACAGCGCTGTCATCAGATACTGATGTTCCGGATTCTGCCGCATATAATCTAACATCTCCTGTCACCTGGATAAAAATAAGCGCCAACAGCAGCGCCAGGCATATAATCCGTCTTTTGAATACTTTTCCAGCCATATTTTTCTCCGTCAGAATTATCATGACAAGTCAAATCGAACACATTTTTTCGCAGGGGTTTTCTCCGTGAGCCTCCACCCATTATAGCACCTGTTTTATCAGAAAAACAGCCCGCCTGCTTTCTGCAGACGGGCTTCTTCGATCACTGTTTAACCGGCTTCTTGCGGTGACGGAATCTCTTTTGTCTGTCGTTCTTTGAAATGTTTTCCTTTGGCTGCTGGTTTGTATTATTCGTATGATGTTCGCGCTTTTCTTTCCTGTCCTGGAACTTCTTTTCCCCGTGTCTTTCGCGCCTGTCAGGCCTATCACCTGTGGGACGGTTTCCGCCCTTTCTGTCGCGGTGCTGCCTGTCTTTCCTTTCCTTCTCCCGGGCTCTTTCCTGCTCTCTTTCCTTTTCCTCGCGGATGTACTGCTGCGCTTTTTCCTCGCGGATACGCTTCATCTCCTCCGGCGGAAGCTCTCTGACAGATTTTGGTATGCCACATCTGACATGGAGATAATCAAGGAAATTCTTCCATCCGGGCGGGTAGGCATTTGCCCCCTTGCAGTCGGTGATGACTATCACGCTGTTGATGACAAGCCTCCATGTATCTTCATATTCAAAGCTGCTGTCGGAATAAGTCCTGCTGTGCCAGCTGTCTACGCCCAGGCCCTTCATATCCTTCATGAAGCCCTCAAAGGCTGCCGTGTCCAGCTTGTTCTCTCCATACTTCATGTCGACCGAATATGACAGATACATGCCGTCGTCAGTCTGCTTTATCTTCACATGGTAGCCCTGGCCGAAAAGCCCGTAGGTATTTCCCCATATAAAGTCAAAGATTATGTTTTCTTCCTTTTCTGACATCTTTCTCTCTCCGTTTTTTACAGTTTTCATCCGTAATCATACATCATTTGGAGGGAATATACAAACGCCGCAGGGCACATCGTCCGGGTTCTTATTATACAGGTTCTTACTATCCGGAATCTTATCTGGCGGGATGCGGGAAGCATGCCGCGGTTGATTTTTTAGGTTTCATATCCTAATATCTACTGTATATCCATCAACAGGAGGTTTTTATTATATGAAAAAACGGATTCTTGTATCAGTACTTGCGTGCTGCCTGACAGCAGCATTGACAGCGTGCGGAAGCACTGCAGCTTCAGTTCCGGATGCAGTCCCCGATACTGCGGCAACAGGGGAAACTGAAGAAAACACCGATCCCGCCAAAGAAGATCCCTGCCGTGACGGTCATACATGGGTCGAGGCAACCTGCACCAAACCGAAGACCTGCTCGGTCTGCGGCGCAACAGAAGGCGAAGCTCTCGGACATGAATGGGATGAGAACACACCAAACTATCAGCAGGCCAAGACCTGCTCTCGTTGTGGGCAGACCGAGGGAAATCCTTTAGAGGCAGAATTTGAGAAAAAAGGGATCCCCGTCGAAACCGAATGGGAAAAGGAATACCACATGACGGTTCCCTGCTACCAGGATCGGAGCAAAACAACAGAATGCAAACTGTCGTTTACCGACTTCAAAAGAGTTTCGTCAGATGATGATATTGGTCTGAAGGGAGCTGACGGCTACGAGTGGTTCATCTTTGATGTTACGGATAAATACGATGACGAAAACGCGGCTGCTTATGGCTTTTTGGGCTATTGGGAAGGCGCAATGGATTATTATGACACCTACAACGCAGGCGGCGGAGATCTGGGCGAGGCGTTCGAACCCGGAAAAACGGATATCGATTCCCTGCCCTCTTTCACAGTCAATTATAATGGCAAAGAGTATCCGGACTGCAAACTGCTTTGGGCAGATTATGCCGAAGGCGGCGGCTGGAACGAGGAAACCATGATCTGCATCAATAAACATCCCGTCTATCTGCGGGTCCCTGTCGGATATGACGGGATAGTGCTGACCAATTGGGTAGTCGACAGCGAGACGGATAAGGAGTATCAGGCAAACAAAGACGAATCGCCGGCGCTGATCGATTATATCACTGATGAGTGCATTAACTTCAGGGTTATCCCCAAATAAGCCGGTAAAATAATAAATCATGTATAGGACGGACCTGACACTATCAGGTCCGTTCTTTTATTATTTAATAAAACATAAATCATTCATCCCACTCGTAACCGCATTCACGGCAACGGTAAATGGTCAGCAACGGATCGGGACGCTCCACGGAAATATCGGTACATCCGCATTTAGGGCATTTGAGCTCTCCGTTAAGCGAATTGCCGGACCCCTCTCCGCCGGTTACCTTCTCGAGACCTTTCTTAATCTCAAAATGATCCATGATCTCTCCTTTCAGAATAAACTATTCACACAGTCAAATACACCGCAGCATTCGCCAAACACATGCAGGCGCGTGGTGTCTCATTGCCCGCAGAAATACAGACGGCTTGATGCCGGTCGGATTCCAATGACAACATACCATATAATACTGATACTATAACATGCAGGAGATCATGGTGTCTATTATATGATATAAGGGTCAAAAGTCCGAACACACTTCGTGCTTGCACGAAAGTGGGTGAGAGACTTTATGACCCGCCCCACATCGAGCATGAAGCGGGGCGAAAGCACCACGGGAATGCGAGATGTGAGAGGAGCGTGGGAGCACGAAGTGCGGAACGCTCCGGATATCAGGTTTTGACCCCGATATCATTATATGAAATGAAATAGAAACAAGTTCACACAATTTTCACAATTTTTATTAGCACTCATACTTGACGAGTGCTAATAATGGTGGTATAGTACTCTCAGAACGAAGGAAGAGCTTGCCGGAGTTCTATACAACAAATACAGATTACGCATCGGCGGAAGGCATACAGCTCTGTTAAATGTCCTCTGCAGGTGCCGGAATAAAGGAGGTAACATTATGATGATGACAATGCCGAGTATTTTCAGAGGTAACCTGTTGGATGATCTTTTCGATGAAGGCTGGGGCAACCTCAAGAGCACAGAGATGATGAAGGCTGATGTAAAGGAACTTGAACACGGATACGAGCTTTCGATGAACCTGCCGGGAGTAAAAAAGGAAGACATCAAGGCCGAGCTCAAGAACGGCTATATCACAGTGAGCGCTTCGACCGAGACCAATAACGACGAGAAGGATGACGATGGCAACTACCTGAGACGCGAACGTTTCTACGGCAGCACCAGCAGGAGCTTCTATGTAGGAGATCAGGTACGCGAAGAGGACATCAGGGCAAAATACGAGAACGGCGTGCTGACGCTGAACATCCCCAAGAAGGACGCAAAGCAGATCGAAGCAGAGAAAAAGTTTATTGCCATAGAAGGCTGACATACTCTCCCCTCAAAGCAAATGCCGGGCATAGCCCGGCATTTGTTATGTCAACTACACGATTTTATTCAACGCTTGTCAGGAGAAGTTTACCGTCAGTCTCTTCCATTTCCATAATGTATGTGAGGTCATAGCTTCTCTTTACTCCCCAGTCCGCATTGCTCGTAATGAACTCGGATGCGACATCACATTTGTATGTGTTCTCTCCTGTTTTTTTGATATTGGTTACAGTTGTCTCCCCGAAATCATATCCGTTCACATTCTGTCCCCAGTTGTTGCTGTAGGCTTTGAGCCTGTTATAAAGATTGGTATCCGGTTTGATGTGTGACAGGACTTTTGATCTCAGATCTCCTATTTCCTTGATAGTCGAAAAAGGAGCATACACCTTTACATAAGATTCTGCAAGCTGTTTGACGGCCTCCTCTTCTTCCGCAGTGATCGGAAGCGAAACCTCTTCTTCTACTTCCTGACCGTCTGTTTCGTTACCGCTTGCCGAATTGCCGCTTGAAGTCCCTTCATCTTCTGCCTCTTTTGATGCTGTCTCTTCTCCCGCTGTTTCTTCGTCAGATGCAGCAACTATCTGCATAAGGTCGTCTTCACTGTTCTTTTCGTTCTGTACGCTTACCACCCTGTACTTTTGATGATCAAAAAATGTCTTTTCTCCTTCCGGTTCAAGAAGAACTGTCGCCAGCCTCCTGTCTCCGTCCTGGATGCGATAGCGTCTGAACCCCGACGACTTATCAGTATCTTCATAATAATATATGTCGCCTCCGGCATACTCTTCGGATATCTTTGATGCGATATTATCCGGGAGACACTGCTCGTAGTCTTTTAAAAGCAGCCACAGATAAACCAGTGCTCCGGCTATCAGAATCACTCCGACCAAAAAGGCGATCAGGAGTCCTTTATAGAATTTTATGTCACTGGGTTTTTTCTCTTCCATTTTGTTATGTTAAATTTTTTTGGATTTATGTAAATATTTGTTAAGAATTATGTTAATTTTGGCTTCGGATTATGTTGACGATATTTTATGTAAACTCAATATGTAGTTGTCAAATGTGATTCCGACCACAAAAGTCGATTCAGTTGACATAACACAATGCCGGATTATCAAGATTTTACATAATTTTTGACAGCCATTCTTCAGACTCTACAACATACTGCTTTTTCTTATACTCCAAAAACTCTGTGAGATGCTTTTGTACTCGGATTTCACGCAAGGCACAATTCTTTCATGCTCAGTATCCGGGTTATTTGACAAGTATGGCCGTCGGAACAGGCCTGATACCGACTACAGACGAAGGCGAGCTGATCAGTTCTCCTTCGTAATAAAGCACCGAAGACGAGCCTCCATCAAGGTTTGCGGCATTCACAGCCCCGTATTCAAGCATGATGTCCTCCAGTTCGCTTGCAGTGGCCCCAAGGGATGTGGGCTGCCTTCCGTCTATGCTGAGCAGGAGCATCGCACCGTCTCCTCTCTGTCCTATAGCAGAGCGCGGATTCACGCCTCCTCCGCTCCCTGTGGGCACTCTCTCGCCGTTTATGACCAGTGCAGGCCCGAAGGCTATTCCGTTCATCATTCCGGCATCTATGGCCGCCTGAGGCGACATATCGCCCACTATAAGCCTGTGCTCGGCATCAAATCCGATTATCGTATGATAATCAGCAGGATGATTGCTGACCAGGACACCGTCCTTTATAACTGCTCCCAGCGGCATACCGCCCTTTCCGTGCCCGTCGGGATCATAGAACCCGCCTGCATTCATGGCCGCAATCGCTCCGTCTTCATTGGCCATGTCTATGACTTTCTTGCCGGCACCAGTCTCCGAAAAGCCGGAGAGCATGCGAATATACACTCTTGAGGGATCTTCCACAATCATCATCCTTCCCCTGTAGGTTTCAGACCTCAATTCTTCAATCAAAATGCCGTCATTTCCGCTTTCTGATGTATTCTCATCGGATCCCGAAGCCTCCGCAACTGTATTTGCCGAATCAGAACCGCTCGCTTCCTCTTCTTTTACTGCTTTTTCATTCCCGGAAACCTGCTCATTCTCAGGCTTTTTCTTCCGGATGTTGATCAGATTGACATCTGTTCGGGAACTCGGGACTCTCGCCTTGCCTGCAGTGAGCATTTCATCTACTTTTTCCTGTGAAAAATAAATGGAAGGTATGAATTTAAGCGCACTTGTCTCCATGACAGTGTTCACAAACCTGATGGCTGCGGCCTTTGAGGGGCCTTTGCACAGCACTGTCATGGCACCGAATATTGCAAACAGCAGCAACAATACAACTGTGAGAAGGATCAAAAGACTTCGTTTCAGGATCTTCATCTTATTCCTTTGCGTTATTTTAAACTACTGTATTTTGTGTACTCCGCAGAACATTTTACCATATTTGGGTTAACATATCATCATATTTTTTTCATATATTACAAAGATAATCGCGAATTTTTGTATACAATATACAGCCCGGACGGGCATGTTATCTCATTAATAACATATGTTGTTGCATTGTGGATAACTTTTCACCCCTTCTGAAATCCGCAATTTTACGCTATTTTTCGTTTCAACATGTTATTCCACCATGTTATCACTGTGTGTTATTTTATGTATGTTAATTTTATATCAATGCTTTTTCCGGATTTTCTAAATTTATCGGTAAACCATATTTTTTTGTGTTTTTTAATTGTACAGAGGTGTTATTATGCATCGAAATCGAGGTTTCCGAGGATTTCCGATGCTTTTTGGCAGATTGCAGGGCTGTTGGAGCCGGGTTTGGGCATCGGGATTGGCGATTCGGTGGATTTCCGATGCTTTTTGGCAGATTACAGGGCTGCTGGAGCCGGGTTTGGGCATCGGGATTGGCGATTCGGTGGATTTCCGATGCTTTTGGCAGATTGCAGGGCTGCTGGAGCCGGATTTGGGCATCGGGATTGGGGATTCGGTGGATTTCCGATGCTTTTTGACGGCTTACTGGGCTGCATGAGCCGGGTTTGGGCATCGGGATTGGGGATTCGGTGGATTTCCGATGCTTTTTTCGCGTCCAGCCAGGGATTGGTTAACATAAATTGCTCAGGTTGTATTAATAAAAAAGGATTGAAGCATGAAATGAAGCAAAAACAAGGCAAGAAACGAGTCAGGAAACAAAACCAATATATGAAATCAAGCAAAAAAAGCGAAAGGAATCATAAAAGAAGCGAAGTATTGAAAAGAAAACAGGACAGGGGCGAAGCCCTGTCCTGCGATTTGATGTTCTGATACAGTATGCCAATATGATGTTCTGATGCAGTATGCCAATATGATGTTCTGATGTAGTATGCCAATATGATGTTCTGATACAGCATTCCAGTATGCTGTTCCAGTCTGCTGTTCTGATCGGACGTTGAATTCTTCCGTAGTGTTCCGGTCTGCTGTTCTGATCAGATGTTGAATTTTCCTGTGGTGTCCTGAAGGGTGGATATGCTCTCCATAACATCTTTTGCCTCTTCGGATACATTCTCGCTTGAAGAAGTGATGCTGTGCATGCTGTCGGAAATATCATGGACAGCCTCGCCAAGTTCAGCCTGCGAAGCGCTTATGGATTCTATTGCGCTGCTTATCTGGGTCGCGGAAGCATCAAGCGCCTTTGCTCCTCTTCCGAGTTCCTTGCTGATATCGCTGTAATAGTTCGCATCCTCCATATAATTGTTTGCAAGCCTTTCAAGGTTGTCATAGTCGCTGAGCACGTTTTCTGTCAGGAATTCTATGATCCTGCCGCTCACTCGTGAAAGCTCCTCAACATTCTTGTTTACTTCGCTGATGAGAGCATTTACCTTGTCAATCTCGCTTCCTGTGGTGGTGCTCAGGCTGTTGATTTCTTCTGCCACCACCGCAAATCCTTTTCCTGCGGCACCCGCTCTGGCTGCCTCGATGGACGCATTAAGCGCAAGCAGGTTGGTCTGGTTCGCAATGCCCTGGATGGCATTTGCCACATCCACGATCTGCCTGATCACCTCTATTCCCTTGATCGCCTCTTCGAGTTCTGTTTTGGTCCTGTTTGTGATATCAACAGCGCGGTTCTTGTTTGCCAGTATCTCAGGCACCATGCTCTGGACTCTCGAAATAATCTCTCCGGTCCTTTCGGTCATCTGCTTTGTATCTTCATTGAAGGACTCGGCTGCAGAATTGACATCGCCGCATATCCTCTCTATGCTCGCTATACCTGCGGTCTGTGACTCTATACCGCTCTCTGTACGCATCATCGCGTCATTAATGGCAGATATGTTGTCGTTGATCCCGTTTATCTTGTCTGAGGCAGATACCATCTTGTCCCTTATTATCTGAGACTCATCCTTTGTTGCATGAATGGTATCTATTATCCTCGTCTCAAGTTCCGACAGAAGATAGCTGATCTGCTCTACCTCCGAACGGGACTTATCAACACTGTTGTCTCCTATTATCTTGTCCCTGATAAAGACCTTCATCTGCTCCATAGGCGCAAGCTGCTGTCCTATCAGTGTTGACATGATAATAATAACAGCTGCTATCGCTATTATTATCGTAATGACGCTCATCAGGATAAGCTTCATGACGGTACGGTTCACATTTTTCTCCGGCATTACAAGACCCAGGACCCATCCGCAATCCTCGATACCTGCCGTAACGAAGTAGTTCTTTTCCCCGTCATAGTCCTTTTCCCGAAGCACACTGCTGCCGGGGGCGCTTATTATGGAAAGCAGATCGGGAAGCGCCGATGATACCGCCGTAGCCGAATCTTCTCCGGGCATGAAAGCCTGGTTTTCGTGCATTATATAGTTTCCTGCCGCATCAACCAGGAATCCGTATTCTCCTGTATCATAAGGCACGCTGTTTACTACTTCGGTTATATAATCAAGTGTGAAATCCGCGCCCAGAACACCGACCAGTTCTCCGTTCCTGTATACCGGGGATGCTATGGTAACGCACATTCCGCCGATGAGGACATCCATGTACGGATCTGTCACTATGGTCGTTTTTGCCTCTTTGGCAGCCTTGTACCAGCCTCTCTGTGTAGGATCATATCCCTCGGGGGGTACCGCCTCGGGGTCCATCTGGATATGTACCTTGTCCTCCATTCCATAGTAGAGGTTCAAAAGTTCCGGCCTGTCCGCGCCCTCCGTCGTCACTATCTGCTGGATGTGCTCCCTGTCGTATGAAGCATCCGGCAGAGCCGCCAGCGCTGCCGCGCCTGCGACATTCAGGCCCTTTTCATATGCAACCCAGCTGTTTATGGAATTTGCATATTTGCCTGCATTGATCTGCAGTTCTGAAATTACATGTTTGTTCAGGTTGTTTCCTGCCGACCATACTATGATACCGGTGGAAACCACCATGGCTATCACTACGATCAGGATAGCCGCAAAAGTGAGTTTTCCCTTGATTGTTTTTTTCATATCCATCCTCCGAAGAAAAAATATATACATAAAGATTATATATCTACCTTTTATGGTTTTTCAATTCTATTTTTTATTGAATCAGATCTTTCCGCGTCGTTCAAAAAAGGAGACAAAAGGACCGTCCCCCTGTCTCCCCCAAAAAAGGAGACAAAAGGACCGTCCCCCTGTCTCCCCCTGTCTCCCACAAAAAAGGAGACAAAAGGAGACAAAAAACACAGCCGGAGGTTGATCCTCCGGCCGTGCCTGTGAGCCTTTATTATGCTGATATGTCAGCCCTTGACACCTCCAAGAGCCACACCGGCTATGATGTACTTTGAAAGCACAAGATAGACGACGATCAGCGGGAGCGCCGTAAGCGTCAGTCCCAGGTATACGCATCCGTACTCTGTCTTGTAAATATCGCCCTTGAGAAGGGATACCATGATGGGCAGGGTATACTTCTTCTGGTCGGTAAGGAGGACCAGAGGAGTGAACAGGTTGTTCCATGATGTAACGAAGCTGAAGATCGCCTGTGTTGCTATAGCGGGCTTCATCATTGGAACGACAATGCGGTTGAAGGTATATACCTCTCCTGCTCCGTCGATCCTGGCCGCCTGGACTATCTCCGGCGACAGGGCAGGCTTCATGTACTGCCTCATAAAGAACACCGTGGAGGGCGCCGCTATAGCGGGAAGGATCAGCATCAGCAGGTGGTTCGTCATGTGAAGCTTGTAAACCATCTGGTAGAAACCGATCATGACTATCTGTCCGGGAATCATCATGATCATCATGATCATGCTGAAGAATGCGTCCCTGAATTTCCAGTCATAGATGACAAGACCGTAGGCTGTCATCGTTGAGAAATAAACCGTAAGGGCGGTAGCGCATATGGAGATCGTAAGCGAGTTTCCGAAACCTACCGCGGGATTGAACGATTTTCCGACCAGTATCTTCAGGTTGTTAAAGAAGAACGATGACGGTACCAGTGAAACAGCGTGCTGCTGGATCTGGGTCGTCGACCTGGTCGAGTTCACTATCATGACTACAAAAGGAAAAAGACTCAGTATTGAAAGCAATGTACAGATGACAAGGATAAAAGCCTTTTTCAGCGTGCTCTTGTTTTTATTACTCATGCCTTTGCCTCCTTCATCTTTCTTCTCATCTCTTTCTCCTGCTGCTTCCTGATCTTTTTCAGGGCAGCCTCATCCTTGTCTCTCATCATAAAGAAGAGATATGCGGAAATGATCACTATGATCACGAACATTACCATACTTGCGGCAGAGGCCTTATTATACAGATAGCCGCCACTGAATGCCTGTTTGTATATGAATACGCTCGTAGTAAGGGTAGCATTGTCCGGTCCGCCATAGAGGAACAGCCACGGGATATCGAACATGTTCAGACCGCCGATAAGACTGGTCACGAGGGTGAACAGTAATATGGTCTTGATGTTCGGTATGGTGACGAGCCAGAATGTCTGCCATGCGTTGGCTCCGTCAACCTCAGCCGCCTCGAAGATCTCGGGGTTGATACCCAAAACTCCGGAAACGAGGATTATCATCGTATAGCCGTACCACATCCATGTCTGTATAAAAATAACGATATTCTGCGCAACAGCTTTCTTTACAAGGAAATTGTACGGTTCTTTGAAAAATCCGAACCTGGTCATCAGGTCGTTGACAGGTCCCATGGGATATCCGAAAAGAGCATTGAAAAGGATAGCTACGGTAGCTGCCGTGATGATGTTGGGCATGTAGAACAGTACCTTGAATATCCCTTCGCCCTGGATCTTGAAACGCCTGTCCGTGAACCATGCGGTAAGGAGCAATGCCAATCCCAGCTGCGGGATGAAATTGCATATCCAGATCTTTAATGTATTTCCCAGCGCCTTCTGGAAGGTCGGGCTGGTAAGCGTAGCTTTGTAATTCGCAAACGGGTCATCTTTCAACAGATGAATCGCCGTCTTTCCGATACCATGAAGATCCGTGAATCCGACCAGCATGGTATACAGTGTGGGATACAACGAAAAGATCAAAAAAGTAATAAAAAAAGGAAGGCAGAATATATACCCCCATTTGGCATATCCGCCGGATCTTTTCTTTTTGCTCATACTCTCTTCTCCTTTAATGTGGTCTTAAACTCAATACAACGAAAACAAATACAGGATCATTATCCCATGATTCATTTTCGTTGTAAAGAACTCCGGCAGGGAAAAATCCCCACCGGAGCAAATTTTAATCTTTAATTATTTAGCCTCGATACCAAGGTTGTCTGCTACAGTCTGCTTGAAGTCTTTGATAGCATCATCTCTGCTCTTCTCGCCTGCTGCATAAGCCCTAACCTGATCTCTCCAGATCTGGTTGATGGACTCGTCATACTGTGTAAGGTTCTTGCCGTTTGCATAAGCGTTTGCAGGAACGAAGTAATCGAACATGTTCTCGCCGCCGAGGAAGTCAAGAGATCCGTCAGACTTGCTCATAACTGCGCCTGATGCAACAGAATCCTTTGTGCCGCCCTCTCCGTTGAGAGTTCCGTTTGCCCACTTGTACTGAAGTCCGTCCTCTGAAGAATCAAGAGTGATCCAGTAGATGAGATCCTTTACAGCAGGTACCTTGTCAGCATCCATGTTCTTGTTTGCAAGAAGCCATGTGCCGCCCCAGAAGAATCCGATAGGTGAATCGCAGCATGCCCAGTCGCCATATGTGCCTTCGCCGGCCTTCTCGCCACCGCAGTTAGGAGCGAGTGTGTAGTTGATGAGCCATGCAGGTCCGAAGAATCCGAATACAGGCTTGTCGCCTTCGCCCTTCATATCAGCGAACCATGCATCCTGCCAGTCCTGAGTCTGGTTTGACCAGCCCTTGTCTGTAAGATCCTTGGAGATGTCAAGGAATGCTTCCCTCTTGGGATCAATCTGAAGTGCTCCGCTCTCATCAAGCCAGCCCTTGTCTGAGCTGTTCTCAACTGCGTGCCAGATATCACCATCACCGGAAACGATTGCTACGCCCTTGCCTGCAAGAGTAGCTGCTGCTTCCCAGAACTTATCCCATGATCCTGAACCGCCGCCGATCTGCTTTGAGATCTCTGCAGGATCATCTGTTCCGAATACATCCTTTGCGATTGAACGACGATAGATGAATGTACCGCCGGTTGCCTGATATCCAAGTGCATCAACATCACCGTTGTTGTTTGTTCCTATATCAACTGAATATCCTGCGATGTCGCTGTTCTTGATCTCAGCGTCAACATCGATTCCGAGATCCTTGTAAGGCATAGCATACTCAGCCATGTCACCCTTTGAATACTTCAGGATGAAAGCTGCCTCTGCGCAGTACAGATCAGGCTGCTCTGCTCCGCCTGCGATAAGTGCCTGGTCAAGAGCGGGCTGATAAGCGCCATCAGTTGTAGCGATGATAGTTGTGTTAACCTTGTAAGGGAAATCAGGATGTGCTTCGATGTACTTGTCAACCATCCCGGGAACCTCGTCTGTGAATGCCCACAGATTGATTGTTCCGCTTCCGCCGCCTTCAGCGGGTGCAGCTTCCTCTGTAGTAGCTTCTGCTGCAGGCTCTTCTGCTGCAGGCTCTTCTGCTGTTTCTGCTGCAGGCTCTTCTGCTGCAGGTGCAGGTGCTGCTGCTTCGCTGCCGCAGCCGGCAAGCATAGAAACTGCCATTGCGCTGCTCAAAATCAGTGCCAGTACTTTCTTCTTCATAAAAAACCTCCTTAATTATTTGCCGGTCTTCCGGCTTTTGTTTTTCTCCGCCGGGTGCTGCGCACCTGACGAAAACGACCGGATACCCTTATGAGCATCCACGCGATAGTATATCACGCCTCCGTCAAATTTGTAAACAATTTTTGAACACTTTTTGAATGATTTTTGATAAAAGAGCAATTTTTTATAAGAAAGACAAGATTTGAACTGCCCAGAGCGGTTATTAATTATTTTCAGGATAAGCATGATAAATTATCTGAACATCTTGGGAGATTCTGTAAACAATGCAAAACAAAATGCAAAAACAGCAAACAAAAAAGCCCGTAAAATACGGACTTTCCTGTGTCGGAGTGACAAGATTTGAACTTGCGGCCTCCGCCTCCCTAAGACGGCGCTCTAGCCAAACTGAGCCACACCCCGATATATGATGCTTGAAACACCGTCGATTATTATATTAGAAAAAACAGGGCTAGTCAATTACTTTTTGTATTTCATGCTCTTTGTCACATCATCCAGAAAATCACGGCCCTCTATCGCGGTGACTGTGCGCACCGTCTTCCCGTCTTTGCCCGGTCCGCTCTCTGATATAGTATAGTCGATGTTCTCCCTGAGGACCGATTTCCCGTAGCAGACCCTGAAATATCTGAACTGTCCTGCGTTTCTGTCATATCTGTATTTCAGCTCAACCTTTCCGAAGCTTTGCGGCAGGATATTGAAGGTCCGGGAACAAAGCAGGCCGGTGTAGTTATTCTTCCCGTATGCAGTGACCTTTGCCGTGCCGGCCCGGATATTATCTTCATATATAAGAAAGTACTGTGAGCTCTTCAGGCGTTTTCCTTCAGACATATCGTAAACAGCCACTGAAGGCTTCCTGGCCTTTGAATTGTAGGTCAGATCCTTTATCGGATTTATATAACACCCGTCTCGTTTCGTAGGGATTATCGTAAAGCGCACCGTCGCACTGCCCCCGATCCTGTGCTTTTTCAGGGATGACAAAGGCTTTATCTTTATGCACGCGCGCCCGGCGTTCTTATTATTTGAATAAGAACAGCTGTAATCAATGCCTTCCGTAAGGGCGGCGGCTTTCGTAGGATCGCCGTCCTGCTTCCATCTGACCGTGACCATTGGCCTGTGATATTCCCCGTCATATGTATATGTATCTTTTGACAGCGTGATCTCGAAATAATCCGTATCGGAAAGAGGGATATAGTCCCTGACCGTAAAGGACTTTTTCACGCTGCCGGTGTAATCTCCGATGCCCTTTATATAATAAACGACCTTCTTTCCGCTCTTTGCGGGGATCTTTGTATTTTCGTCAAAGACAATTTCATAATCAATGCCCTGCCTGAGCCGGACAGACTCTCCCGTCGACGCGCGGACAGCCAGGACATTTGCGGACAGCCCTGCAAGCGACCAGTCCTTTCCGGTTTCATGCAGTCTGTCGCCTATTCCTTCGATCGAAGCATTTTTCAGTGAATAAGGAAGGATCGTAAACTGCGCCTCAGCCCGGGAATTGTCGTACAAAGTCCTTGATATGCCCGATATACTGACTGTTGCTGTCCCGGCCCGGTCATTGTTTACATAACTTGCAGTATAGTCACGCCCTTCCAGGAGCGTATATCCGTCGCAGGTAACCTCGAGCTTCGGCCTGACATCTGGCTCTCCCGGGCTGAACCGAATGTTTTTAATGGGCTTTATCTTCAGTTCCTTTACAGGCGCAGCCGATATGAAGAAGTTCTTTGACACGCTTCCGCTGTAATTCCCTTCTCCATTTATGTAAACCGAAGCATTGCCTTCGTTTATGTTTTTGTTATAACTGACGGTATAATCGATATCCCTTTTGAGCAGGGTTTGGAGCTCACGGTCCTTTACAACGGGCTCCGGCTTCAGTTCCTCTCCGGTATACTGCGCAGGCGGGATATCATCTATAACAAAGTAAGACGCGGGCTTTGGCATGATGTCAAAATACCCTGTCACGCTGCCTTTGTAATTTCCGCATCCGTTCAGGATAATCCTCCCCTTACCGGCATTGATGTTCTGCGAATAAGCAGCTGTATAATCCTCCCCCTCGGTAAGGCTTCCAATGCCGGGATCCGAAACCGTGACTGAGGGTTTTTGCTCTTTCCCCGTATATACGCATTTGGTAACGCTTGATATTTCAAAATTTGCCTGTTTTGGTTCTATAACGAACTCGCGGGTGATGCTGCCGGTGTATCTTCCGGTCCCGGTAAAGGTCACATGACCGATTCCCGCATTGATATTGTCGCTGTATTTAACAAGATAATCGACGCCCTTCTTTAACTGACCGAGCGCATCATCCGACAGGGTTACTGCCGGCTTTTGGGCGCTTCCCGTGTAGACACAGCCTGATATCGTCGACACAAAGCCTTCGGAAACCGTACGGGGCTTGATATCATAGGTAAAGTACCTGTTTCCGAGGCTTTCCCCTTTCAGGGAATTTACGCTTACCCTTGCTTTGCCGGGTTCGATATTATTCAGATATGTGACGGAATAATCCACGCCCTCCGACCTGGGCATACCGTCAGCTCCGCTGACCGTAACCTTTACCCTGTGCTCCGTGCTGCCGTCATAGGTGTAGTCATCCGTGTCGAGGAGCTCGTAGGAAGCGTACATGTCATCTGCATCATTGGTGTAGGCCTTGATCCTGACGGTCTCATTTCCTTTGTTGGTCGAATGCATGTCGTACCAGTCGCTGCCGAATTTTGCATAGCTCTGGTTTGCCGATGACGACGGGTGGAAGCTGATCCAGCTGTTACTGTCGTTGTCCATATCAACAAACATACTTGCATTTTCGTTTTTTGCAACAGTCCGTACCCAGACAGAATAAGCCTGTCCGGCGCTGAGGCTGACCTTATCTTTAAGAGGTATCGTCCGATAACCGTAGTACCTGGTCGAGCCCGAAACTTCCGATACCTTTTCGCCGCTATCGGGCGCATCATCTGCCGAGACAAGCTTGTAGATCCTTACAGTATAATCAACTTCCGCATTTGCGGGAGCAAAACCTGCCGCCTCAAGCACCTCATCCTTCTGCGCCGTAAAAACATTTGCTGCGATACCCGTCGAACCGTTCCAGGGCTGCGTAGAGTTGCCGCAGCTGCCGTCATACTGGTAGTTATTATCATAATTGTCACCGCTTTCAAACTCAAAGGCTATGGCCTTGTTGTTCGTGCGCCGGAGGCTTTTGTCATAATAAGACATCCAGAAGCAGCCGTTCTCATCGCGGTTACCGTCAGTCCCATAGTTGTCCCTGACATACCAGGCGCCGTCTCCTGCGGGTCTGGTCGTAAATTTTTCCGCGCTGTAGTTATCGTCCCAGCCGACGATCGAGACATTGTGTCCGGATCCCGGATATGTATTGTAAACGGCATGGTTTTTGTTTATGCTAAGCCCGCTGTAGATTATCACCGATGCCGCGCCGAATCTGTATACAAGTTCCTTTACATTTTCAATATAGGAAATATCATCTCCGGTCGACTCCATGCTGGACCAGTAGGAGTTCTGCATATGGGCAACGCTGTTATATGCCAGATCCGGCGTCACCTCACTTACCGTATAAGGCCTGTTCTTAAACGGCATATCTGCCTGATCCCTGACCGGGACCCATGCAGCAAGACTCCACACATTGAAAACATTATTGCCGCCCTTATGGTAATAATCTGCCGACGACGGAACCGGGAAAGTCTCGTCTCCGACAGTTCCTCCCAGAGGATCGACCGCGTGATGATAGAAGAAGTATCCTATCTGATCCTCGGAATAATGAACGCTTTTGGGCGCAAGACTGTTTTTTATCATTGAAACTTCCGCCAGGAGAGCTGCGGAAAAGGACCAGCAAAGAGACGAGCTGCCCTGATGTCTGAGGGCATCCGGCAGCAGCCCTTCTGCCGCGCCGTTGTATGAAACAGCATACGGAACAGGTTCCGGGGCTTTTATCGCCATGATGCTCATCCCCTCGTCTCCCTCTGAGGCCGGCGTTTCAAATTCCGGAAGGGGATCGGGATTTTCAATCTCCATATCATCATCGAAGGCTCCGAAGGGGATTTCAAATGATATGTCATTTTCGGAAGCTGAATCACCGGAGACCGTATCGCCTGAAACGGTATTGTCGGATATTGTTTCTTCACCGGCATTTTCTCCGGAAGATGAATCCTCCGAGACCGTTTCACCGGGAACGGTCTTATTATCCGATACTGCTTCATCCGGAGCGGTCTTATTATCCGAAAGATCGTTCCGGGATATGGCATCCTCCGACACGGCCAAACCGTGAAGATCCTCCGACCCGTATGAGACCGATAACGGATGTGCCGTAAGCACAAGAATAAGAGACAGCACAGCGGCGGCCGTTTTTTTCATATGACTTTTTCTGTTATTTCCGGATTTTGTCATATTATGTAACCCTATTTGAAAACAACCTCTCTCTGGATCTGGAAGCTGATAAGAAACAGGATGCTGTCCACGACCACTTTTACGACCGTCTCATTGATGTGCGTGACCCTGAAGAGAAGCGTCACCAGAAGCGCGCTCAGTCCAAGCTGGCATACGGCAAGGACAGCATATTTTACCGCATTTTTCATCAGCGGATTCTTTGCTTTGAATACCAGTTTTCTGTTTATCAGGAAATTCCACGCTGCCGAGATCACTCTTGCAAACACTGTCGATATCAGGATGTATCTTTCTGCATCCCCGAAGGGTATTATGAAGAGCTGCACAAAAAGCGCAAAAAGGATTATGTCAACTAGAAATGAAGACACAGACGCAAAGATGAATCTTCCGAACTGTGCATAGATCTTTATGGAATCCGTTACCGGATTAAAGTGAGTGCCTTTGTTTTCCTCGATATATATGGTCTTTATCGGGACCTCCACTATCGGGATATCCTCCTCCCTGCACTGGAGGATCTGCTGCATCTCGTATTCGTAGCGCTCGCCTTTTGTATTTACAAAAGCCTCGATCAGATCCTGAGGAATGGCGCGAAGCCCGGTCTGGGTATCGCTTAAGCTTATCCCGCAGAAAACCTTCATCACGCACCTGGTGATGACATTTCCGTAATAGCTCTTGGGCGGGACGCCTTCTTCCCTGAAATCCCTGCAGCCAAAGACCAGACAGCCGGGATTTTCAGTCATCGCCCTTGCACACGATACAGTATCCTCGACCGAATGCTGTCCGTCGGAATCAACAGTCACGACCCCCGGGGAATCGGGATAAGTGTTCCTTATGAAGTTGAGGCCCGTCTTGATGCCCCTTCCCTTTCCCATGTTCACACAGTGCCTCAGGACATCACAGCCGAGACTCTGTGCTTTTTCATAATAAGAACGATACTCCTCACCCGAGCCGTCATCCACACAGACGATATGCGAAAAGCCTCCTGCTTTGAGGTTTTCTATGAGCCTGATCATTTTCTCATCAGGATTCAGCGAAGGTATGAGTATGACGGTTTCAGTTATGTCAACCAATGGGTCCTCCTCCGGATATCCGGGCACATTCAGTTCTTTTCTCTAAAGAATGCGGTCCCGCCGGTCAAAAAACCGGTGACGGTCGTAATAAGTTCTTCCCTGTCACAGGGGTCATCGCTCAGTATCCAGTCTATGCAGCTGTCAAATATCGCTCCGAGCGCACAGGATAAAAAAGCATCCCTTTCAGACTCGGTTATCCAGATAAAGTCATCGACCAGACTGTCCTTCAGCCTCTTTTTCACCTTATCAAAAAGCCTTTGCCCTTCATTCTGCTTAAACAGGATGATTATACTCTCCCTGTGCTCTTCCAGTTCTCTCGATATTATGTCAACTATGTTTCTCGGCCCCCTCACAGGATCGTCCAAGGCTGCATTTTTCACCAGTTCCCTGTAATGCATCACCAGTTTTTCGCCCATGCTGTCTGACAGATCACTGATATCCCTGTAATAGGCATAAAATGTTCCCCTGCTGATGCTGGCCTCATTTATGACATCGGTAACTGTTATCCTGTCATGTATCTTCCTGTATATGAGCGACCTGTATGCCTCCTCGATCGCTTTTCTTGTCCTTATGACATCACTTCTCTCGGATTTGCTCCTGTCTCTCCTTGCGACCACGTGTCCTTCTCCCTTGTCTATTTTTCGTATGTTGTAAAAAGCCCGGGGCATGAGCCCCGGGCGGTTTATGCCGCGAATATTATTTCTTCTTGTTTACAGCATCCTTGAGGGCCTTTCCAGCCTTGAACTTTGCAACCTTTGCAGCGGGAATCTTGATCTCAGCGCCCGTCTGAGGATTCTTGCCCTTTCTGGCTGCTCTCTTGGTAACCTCGAAAGTACCGAAGCCTACAAGCTGAACCTTGCCGCCCTTCTTGAGCTCTGCACCTGTTACATCAACAAATGCGTTGAGTGCCTTTGTTGCATCAGCCTTTGAAATGTTTGCTTCTTTTGCAATAGCTTCAACAAGTTCTGTCTTATTCATTTTTTTTCTCCTTTTTGATCAATTCTTTTCCCGAATGGGAATGTCGATAATGCGATTATAACAGATAAATCCTGTAAGTAAAACATTTTTTTGCTTATTTTTTGGGTTTTTTTGCATTTTTTTCGATACAGGCATTGATTTTGAGCGTGTTCTGCCGATATAATGGATAAGAATGATAATATCGGTTGCGGCATGGACGCCGTTTTTATTACCCGAAACCGGGTGATCAGCATAAGGAGTGTGATGATATGTCAAGGATCAACAGTGATTATTCAGGCCTGTTCTCCTCTTTCGGAGTTTCTTCAAATAATACAGGCAATTCTTTAGAGAGTCTCTACGGCGATTATTCCAGCATCAAAAACGGTTCCTACGGAAAGCTTCTGAAAGCTTATTATGCCAAGCAGGAAAAGGAGTACCGGACCGAGGAAGCCGATGATAATAAAGGCGTTTACTCCAAGGTAAAGGCAAATGCGTCAACACTTTCAAAGGATGCGGATGCCCTGACCTCGTCCTCTCTCTATGCCAAGGGTTCCTTCAAGGTCACAAAGAAGGACGGGAGCACCGAGGATTCCGATTATGACATGGACAAGATCTATGAAAAGGTCTCTTCCTTCGTAAAGAGCTATAACTCGACCGTCAATGCCGGGGCATCAATTGATTCCGGCGCGGTAGCCAACAGGACCTTGAGCCTCGTGCAGCTGACCTCAAAGAACAAAAATCTCCTGAACAGCGTAGGCATCTCGATCTCCAATGACGGAAATCTGTCAGTCGACGAAGAGAAGTTCAAGAGCGCGGATATTAATTCCATCAAGAGCCTGTTCTCGGGAACCGGTTCATATGCAGATGCCGTCTCAAACAAGGCCGATGTACTCGCATCCCTTGCCGAGAGCAAGCTGTCAACATATGCGCAGTACAACTCCTCCGGATCCTATGACAAAGGAACATCCTCCAGTTTATTCAACAATTATCTGTGATCATCATTGATTAGTATCCGGTCACAGACTGTGACTGGGAATCAGTAACATGTTTTGTGAACACCCAGCCGGCAGTTCTTAGCGAATCCGAGTCTTATAAATTTCGCGGGTGCAAAGGCCGCGCCGCTTTTCAGGCGCGGAACGGTGCAGAGCGAAATTTTGTTTATAAGACGACGGATGAGCTTAGAACTGTCCGAGCCGTGAACAAAATATGTTACTGATTCCCAGATATAGTTTACATAAAACCAAGTCAGGGATACGTCCTTTGGCTCATTTCAACATCTCTTCCATCGTGTGCCAGCCGAGGACAGCACATTTGACCCTGGCGGGCATGTGAGATATATCCTTCAGGGCTCCGGCCTCGTCCAGGTCTTCGATCTCTTCAGGCGTAGCCTTTCCCTGTATCATGTTCATAAATTCACTGCAGAGCTCAAGAGCTCTCTCTTTTTTCTCCCCGATGACTAGGTCTAGCATTATGTCAACCGATGCCTGGGATATGGCGCATCCGCTGCCCTGGAAGCTGCCGTCTTCTATCGTGCCGTCCTCTCCCACCTTCAGTGAAAGAAAGATATCGTCCCCGCAGGAGGGATTCTTTCCCTCAAGCATCATCGTGGCGCCTTCCGTCTCACCCTTGTGGAAGGGATGAAGATTGTGTTCATTCAGGACCTGTCCGTATACAGATTCAAGACTCAAGTCCGAGCCACCTCCTAACATTCAGGATCTTTTCCGTAAATTCCGCTATATCCCGCTCATCATTGTACAGATAAACACTTGCCCTGGCAGTTGACTGAACCTTCAGGTATTCCATGAGCGGCTGGGCGCAGTGATGTCCCGCCCGGATATATATGCCGTCCGCATCGAGTATGCTTGCTATATCGTGCGGATGGACATCATCCATAATAAAAGAAACTATGCCATTGTGCTTCTTCGGATCCTTTGAGCCCTGGATATGGATGTGCGATGACCTTGACAGCCCTTCAAAAAGCTTTTCGCACAGCCTGTCCTCGATGCTCCTGATCTCGTCAAATCCTATATTCTGTATATACTTTATCGCAGCAGCCATGGCGACCGCGCCGGCCGCATTTACGGTACCCGCCTCAAATTTGTGCGGGATATCCGCATATGTGACTCCTTTCAGCGAAACAGATTCGATCATCTCTCCGCCTGAAAGGAAGGGCGGCATCTTTTCAAGAAGATCTTTCTTTCCGTAAAGCGCTCCTATTCCCATAGGGCCCATGAGCTTGTGGCCTGAAAATGCGAAGAAATCCGCGCCAAGATCATTTATGTCAACCTTCATGTGAGGGGCGGACTGCGCACCGTCAACAACAACCACAGCGCCGTACCTGTGTGCCCTGTCTGCTATCTTTCTTACAGGGTTCTCACAGCCGAGCACATTTGAGACATGTCCTATGGCAACAAGCCCCGTCCTGTCATTTATCTTTGTCATTATCTCGTCATCCGTGAAATTCCCCTCCTCATCGGGTTCGAGATAAAGAAGCTTCGCTCCTGTCTTTTCTGCTGCAGCCCGCCATGGAAGCATGTTGGAATGATGTTCCATAACGGTTGTAACTATTTCGTCGCCCGGTTTGAGGAAATTCATTGCGTAGCTGTACGCCACCAGATTCAATGACTCGGTCGTATTCCTCGTAAATATTATCTCCTCAGGACTGCCTGCGCCTATAAAGGACGCTACTTCCTGCCTCGCTCTTTCATAGGCATCCG
Organism: Lachnospiraceae bacterium; assembly: GCA_017614155.1. GTDB lineage: Bacteria > Bacillota > Clostridia > Lachnospirales > Lachnospiraceae > NK4A144. The sequence goes on along the minus strand of JAGACK010000040.1, from coordinate 63,967 downwards.
TTGCCTTCACTGAAAGATCGTAAAGCCCCCTTAACGGGTTGGCATTCATTTTTTCATAGAATTCTTTTTCCGCTTCAATGACGCACGCCGGCCTCTGTGCAGTCGCCGCGCTGTCAAGGTAAACGCAGGGATGGTTTTCAAATATGGGAAAATCCGTCCTGTATTTATTATCTGTCATCCCCGAATACCTCCTCTGTATAATGCTGGATCCTGCCTATGCTCTTTTCATCCCCTATGAGATCCCTGACAAAGTTCAGCTGTCCCTTTGCCATGAGGACTTCCGCCTCATGCTCGGAAAATCCCCTGCTCTGCATGTAAAAAAGCATCTCGCGCGAAAGGCGGCCGATGGTGGCTCCGTGACTTCCCTCCACATCATCTTCATCACAGAGGATGACCGGCAGGGTCTTATTATGGACACCCTCCGACAGGAGCAGGGTTTCCTCCTGTTCGTTGCCCTTTGCCCCCTTTGCCCCATGCTTCAGGTCTATGATGCCCCTGAAATTCTTGACCGCTCGATCCCGCAGCGCGCCTTTGACATTCAGGCTGCTCTCCGATCTCTTCCCGCGGTGTCCTATATAATAATTCATGTCAAGCATCTGGTCGTTCAGGCGCAGGAAGGCTGCATTCCCGTCAAAACTGCTCCCCCTGCCTGCAAGATCGACATTGACCCCGACATAGCTTTTTGCGCTTCCCAGTTCCATCTGTATCAGCTCAATCCTTGCGCCTTCTTCAGCAAGAGCCGCAATCCCGTCAAGATGAAGGAAGCCGTCTCCCAAAAGGGATATCCCGACAAAACGGATCTCAGCATTCCGACAGGCTTTGAGTTTTGTCTGCACCGCAAAAAATCCCGAATCCTTCCTGCCCGAGGTCTGATCCATGATCACGGTAAGCGTGCTGCCCTCCTCCGCTATGATCTCCTGTCTGACAGCGTTTGAATCCCTGTCTTCAAAGCTGTAGCTGATGCACAGAGGCTCCGTTATCCGCGCGTTCTTCTTTGACCGCACATGAAGTATCCCGTCACAGTTTTCCTCAAAAAAACCGTCTGCCTCTTTTCCGAGCCCGGTGTCCATCCTGTGGATATCCTCATAGAATGCCGTGTCGCATTCACCGCATTCTTCACACGAGCCGCTGCTGACTACAACCTTTGACGGGATGTTGTGTAGGGTGCTCTTTCCCCTGCCGTTGAAATCTATGGTCTCATTAACATCAGCTCCGTTCAGCTTCAGAAAATTCCACGTGAGCGTCGGCATCGGATTTATGTTAACCTTCAGATCCTTCTTTTCCATCAGCCGATGGCTCCTTTCATTTCCAGCCTGATGAGATTGTTCATCTCAACGGCGTATTCAAGCGGCAGTTCTTTTGAAACAGGATCTGCAAAGCCCGAGACTATCATCGCTTTTGCTTCCTCCTCGCTGATCCCCCTGCTCATCAGATAAAAGACCGCATCATCGCTGATCCTGCCTATCTTTGCCTCATGCCCGATATCCGCTTTGTCCGTTCTGATATCCATGGCCGGTATAGTGTCGGATCTTGAGATATCATCAAGCATCAGTGATGCGCATGATACGGAAGCTTTTGCGTTCTCGGCGCCGGGCATGACCGTCACGGAACTTCTGTAGGTGCTGATGCCGCCATCCTTTGATATTGATTTTGTATTAATAAAAGAAGATGTATTCTTTCCCATGTGGAACATCTTGGCGCCCGTGTCAAGATTCTGTCCCCTGCCTGCAAAGGTGATGCCGGTAAATTCGGCATGAGAATCGTCTCCTTTGAGGATGCTCGAAGGATAAAGATAGGACACATGAGATCCAAAGGATCCCGATACCCACTCTATAGAGGCCCCCTCCTCACATATGGCGCGCTTGGTGTTCAGATTGTACATATTCTTTGACCAGTTCTCTATGGTCGAATAGCGCAGGCGCGCATTTTTTCCGACATACAGTTCCACGCAGCCCGCATGAAGATTGGCGACATTGTATTTCGGCGCAGAGCAGCCCTCGATGAAGTGAAGGTCCGCGCCCTCCGATACTATGATCAGCGTATGCTCAAACTGCCCCGCCCCCGCAGCATTAAGCCTGAAATAAGACTGCAGCGGTATGTCAAGCTTCACTCCCGGCGGCACATAAACAAAGGATCCCCCTGACCAGACGGCTCCGTGCAGCGCCGCGAATTTGTGATCTGAAGGCGGGACGAGCTTCATGAAGTGGTCTTTCACCATCTGCTCATATTCCCCGGTCAGGGCGCTTTCCATATCGGTATAAACAACACCGGTTTTGCTTACTTCATCCTTGACATTGTGGTATACAAGTTCGCTGTCGTACTGGGCTCCCACTCCCGCCAGGCTCTCTCTTTCAGCCTGGGGTATTCCCAGCCTTTCAAAAGTATTCCTGATATCCTCCGGTACTTCTTCCCACTTTGCGCTCATCTTTGTGTTCGGGCGCACATAGGTAACTATGTCATCCATGTTGAGTCCGCTGATATCAGGTCCCCAGTCGGGAACCCGGAGCTTTTCGTAGATCTCAAGGCTCTTCTGTCGGAACTGTCTCATCCATTCGGGATCATGCTTTTCCTTTGAAATCTGATCCACTATTGCCGGAGTAAGGCCTTCCTTTACCCTGTAGAAGTCCTCTTCGGAGTCTTTGAAATCATATATGCTCCTGTCTATGTCATTGACTTCGGTTCTTTCTTTTTCCATTTATGCTGCTCCCGGTCCTGACCTTTCGTCAGTCCAGATATTTCTCAAATCCGTTTTCGTTGATCTTTTCAACCAGTGATCCGTCGCCGCTTTCGGCGATCCTTCCCTTAACGAGGATATGGGTCCTGTCAACATGAAGCGATTCCAGTATCCTGGTAGAATGAGTTATAATAAGGAGCGCTCCGTCCTCGTATTTCTGATACTCCCTGATCCCCTCAGACACGGTCCTTACCGCATCAACATCGAGTCCCGAATCGGTCTCGTCAAGAATCGCGAACTTTGGTTTCAGCATCAGCAGCTGGAGTATCTCCGCCTTTTTCTTTTCTCCGCCCGAAAACCCTACATTCAGATCCCTGTCCTTATATGACGGATCAAAGTTCAGCAGTTCCATATTCTTTGCCAGGTCCTGCCGAAACTGTGAGAATCTGATCTTTTGTCCGGTCTGCACTGCGATCGCATTTCTGATAAAGGAAGAAAGGTTGATCCCCGGAACCTCAAGCGGATTCTGGAAGGACATGAACATGCCCGCCTTTGCCCTCTTGTCGGCGCTCTCCTCTTTGATATCGAGGCCATTGAAATATATATTTCCTGAAGTTATCTTATATGCGGGATTTCCCATGAGCGCATTGCCAAGCGTGGATTTTCCGGCGCCGTTAGGCCCCATGAGAACATGCGTCTCGCCCCTGCCGATGTTCAGGTTTATATTATCAAGGATCGCATTGTCATCCACGCTCACACACAGATTTTTTATCTCAAGCAAAGCCATTTTTTCTCTCCCTTTGTATCCTGAGTTTACCGCAAGATTTTAGCACAGAGTCACGATCTGCGTCAATGAGATGCTTACGCCGCCTTGCTTTTTTAAGGCCTCTTAACTATAATGTTTCATTGTTACCATGATCTGTTTTTTGGAGGTTTACAGTTATGAAGAGGTTTTTACGGATATCGGCGGCAGCCGCGTTCATTTTGTTTGGCATGATAATAAGACCGGCCGATGTCTTTGCACAGCCTGTGGCTGCCGTAACATATAATTTCAGCGGTTATACGATACCGGCCGGAAAGAATCAGCTGTTCAACCTCGACCAGAATGCCATGACCACTCTTTTGGCAAAAAACCCCGACGGCTCCTTTGCAGTCAATGCAGCAGGCAATTTTTCGGCCGACCGCGTGGCCGTAACAAATTTTGTCAATTCACTCGCTTCTCTTTATGAAGTCCCCGGCGTGACCGCAATGAACCGGCAGGCCGAGGTCAATTATCTGGTCAGGGCGATCACAGCCGGGACCTTTGATCCGTCCCATATCCCTGCCATGACTGTCAGCAAGACCGCTGTCGTGCCTGATGCGCCCGCAGCTCCTGCTGTCACGGCAGATCCTTCGATCGGAGGCGGAACCTATGTCGATGTGAACCTGACAAACCAGCAGCTGGTATACTTCGTAAACGGCTCAGCAGCCCTGATCTCCGAAATCGTCACAGGGAACACCTCCAAAAACCACGGAACGCCCGTGGGAACCTATTCAATATACAGCAAGGCAACCAACAGGACCCTCAAGGGTCCGGGCTATTCGGCTTTCGTGAAATACTGGATGCCCTTTTACGGCGGCTACGGACTTCACGACGCAAGCTGGAGAGGCGCCTTCGGTGGAAACATCTACAAGACAAACGGATCGCACGGATGCGTGAACATGCCCCGTGCTACTGCCGAAGCATTGTATGCTTCGGTCAATATCGGCACACCGGTGATCGTGCACTACTGATAACCGGCTTTCAACCGCGGTTCCGCAATAAACCTGATCATGAAAAGAGTACTGACCATCCAGGATATTTCCTGCATCGGAAGATGCTCGCTTACGGTGGCTCTTCCCATCATATCGGCTTTCGAAGTAGAAACGGCTGTTATTCCAACAGCCGTCCTTTCTCAGCATACAGCCTTCGATCATTTCTATTTCAGGGATCTCACTGAAGAGATACCGCAGATCGCCGCGGAATGGAAGAATGATAACGAGTGTTTTGATGCTATTTATACCGGATATATGGGGTCTGAGCACCAGATCGATCTCGTATCAGAGTTCTTTGACGACTTCGGAAGCGAATCTCTGACAGTAGTCGATCCTGCCATGGCAGATAACGGTTCCCTCTATACAGGTTTTCCTGACGGCTTTGCGCAGAGCATGAAAAAGCTTGTCAAAAAAGCAGATGTTATCATTCCAAATCTTACCGAGAGCTGTCTCCTCCTGGACGAGGAATATGATCCTTCTTCCTTTACAAGGGACCGTATAATACAAACGCTTAAGGGTTTAAGCAGCCTGGGATGTCCGAAGGTCATCATCACCGGCATCAGCGCCGGAACCAACGAGCTCGGCGCAGCAGGCTTTGATTCAGAAAAAAACGAGTGCTATTTTCATTATAACGAACGCTTCCTGCAGAATTTCCACGGCACCGGAGACATTTTCTCGTCTGTTGTCACAGGTTCCATGGTCAGGGGCGCCGATCTTGACAGAGCTGTCAAAAACGCAGTGGATTTCACAAGTCTTTGCATACGCTATACCGTCCATGATCCCGACAGACGCTGGTATGGCGTAAACTTCGAACCCGCCCTCAAGGAGATACCGAATATGCTCCCCTGAGCAGGCGCAAGCTTCCTATTTTATGTAAACCAAAGTACAAGCCGGAGATACGCCCCCGGCTTACCTGATCATGAGAAATGCGCACATCCCCCCGCGCTGCCCTTTAGTATATCTGTGCGAAAAGAAAAGGTCCGGATTGCAGAAGGTACAGACATCGCTCATGTAGATATCTTCCATGGCCATCCCGGCCAGGTTCATATTATAATAATTTGCCATGTGAAGGTTCAGCAGATACTTTGGCTCTGTACCGTCAGACTGTATTTTCTTCAGAATATGAGAACGCTTCACCGGCCCGTATCTGTGCTCGAACTCCTTTTCAACATCCTCTCCTACTTCATAATGGTCCCTGCAGATACCGGGGCCTATAAAGCCTGTCAGATCCTTTGGATCCGTCCCGAACCGGTCAGCCATCATCCTGATCATATTTCCGGCAATATCCTTTGCTGTCCCGCGCCAGCCTGCGTGGGCCAGTCCTATGGCATTATTGCGCCGGTCGACAAGATAAATCGGCAGGCAGTCCGCATGACCCGTGACAAGACAGACTCCGGGCTCATTGGTGATCAGGGCATCAACATCCGAAAAAGTCCTCTCTTTTATTATGCCCATACCACAATGCTCCTTTGTGACCTTCATCACATTCGAGGTATGTGTCTGGTGCGCATAGACCATATTCTCAGGCGCAACACCGATCGACTCTCCAAAGATCGCGTAATTTCTTTTCACATTTTCGGGATCGTCACCGCGGCCGAAAGCCAGATTCATGCTCTCATAGATACCCCCGCTGACACCGCCCTGCCTTACCGAAAAGGCAGCAACGATATTCTCCATGTCCGCAAACGGGCGGATCGAAATATAGGGCGCTTTCCCGGGCCTTTCTACAAGGTCGGTGCTCCTTCCTCTTCCTGCCAGATATTTTACAGTCATCGGCCTCTCCTGTAAAAAAACATATACTGCTGCATCACCCCGGCATAGCCTTCATAGCTTTCAACCGGGAACCTTCCGCCGTAATGCTCGTCCGCCACCCTCTGCATCCAGACATCCACCGGAAACGCATTTATCCTGTGAAATCCGAAAAGCATAACGCAGTTTGCCACCTTCTTTCCTACTCCTCTGACGGAAACGAGCGCCTCAAAAAGATCCTCATCCGAAAGCGTGGCCAGCTTTTCCATGTTCAGGTCTCCCCTGTACACGCTTAAAGCCGCCTCCCTGACATAACCTGCCCTGTATCCCAGGGAACAGGAAGCCAGATCGACATCAGAAAGCTGGGACAGCGACTTCGGCTCCGGAAAAGAATAAATCCCGTCCCTTATCTCATTTCCGCACAGCCTGCAAAGCTTTTCCACGCTGGAACGAATGGCCGGTATGCTCTTTCGCTGTGAGATAATAAAAGAGATGAGCATCTCAAACGGATCCTGGCGCAGTATCCTGATGCCGCTGCTTGCAGAAGCCGCATTTTTAAGAAAGGTGTCCTCCTCTTTGATCGATCTTATAAAACTGTCATAATCCGTTTCAAGATCATAATAAGAAGACCAGATATCATTGAACTCTTCTTCGGAGCAGTCAAACTCAAAGGTGTCCGATCCGATATGTCTTATCTCGAGCACCTTTCCCATCGCGATATTGACGGCATGATCTTCATCCGTCATCTTCATTCTGAAACACTGTCCGGAATCGACAATGCTTTTCAGGTCAAAATTCCGTATTTTTTTGATCATTGTACTTTAATGATATGTCTGCCTGTTATAAAAACAGTCCCGCGATTTCAGATAAACTCCATCAGAAACCGCGGGCATTTATTCATAACAAAAACTCATTTCATGAACTGCAGGAAGCCGAACAATTCAACAACCGCAAAAATTATAGACAGGACTGTTCCTATGATAGAAGTAACCAGACCACCTATCCCAAAGCCTGACCTCAGCTTCATAAGGCTGATACTTGCAGCCGTAATACCGATAATCCCGCATATGATGCCAGCTGCCGGCAGCCAGCACAAGATCACGGATAAAACTCCGAGTCCCAAACCGACAAGCGCCGATGCCGGAGGTTCCGTCATACGACTGACTTTTCCGCTGCCGCCTGCGGGAATATCATTCTCATCCCTCATATCCACACGACTCTCCCTTCTCTATGTTTTTCCTGTATGACTTATACAGCACAAATATGAAGATCAGCGATACGACGATCCTGTATATGACCGCAATGACCTTTTTAGCCTTTCGGATCATTGTAACCTTACATGATTTTTGAGCTGGAAGCTCTCATCGCTGGATGCAAGGTAGATGATCCCCTCGACAAGACCGACGAGCGCCGGGATATATGTCCAGCAGAATACAATATAAAGGATCCCCATACCGATCTTTCCGAGATAGAACTTGTGGATGCCGAGCCCTCCCAGGAAGATACCGAGAAGACCTGCCGTCACCTTGCTCTTTACAGGCCATGACGGATCGATATTTGCAGCCGGAGCCGAGTAGAACTGATCCACCACATTCTGCGGGATATTAATCCCGTTCCCTGCCTGCTGCTGTGCGGGCTGAGCATTCTGTGTCACAGTCCTTGTGATCTTTTCTCCGCAGTATTTGCACTCCGTTTCATTAGGTCCGATGTTTGCCCCGCAAGCCGGGCATGTTGTTTCACTCATTGCTCTTCCTCCTTAGACTGATTGAATATTATAATGTGGTTCCGCACTCCGAACAGAATTTGGAACCTGCAGGTAAACTCGCATTACAGTTCGGACAGATCTTCTGTACCGGCTGAAGTCTCTGGCCGCACTCATTGCAGAACTTAGTTCCTATCTGAAGCAGCGCGCCGCATGAAGGGCAGTTGAAAGTCCCTGCGCCCTGTGCAGGCTGTCCCTGATAAGGAGCAGGCTGTCCCTGATAGGCTGCCGGCTGTCCCTGATAAGCGCCCTGATAGGCCGGATTGAACGCCGGATTGTTCAGGTTTGCTCCCATGTTCATGCCCATTCCAAAGCCCATGCCACCGGCAACGAAAGCGCCTGCCACACCGTTTTCATTTTCGGCTGCGCTCTGATATACATCAAACGAACGCTTCGTGACATAGCGCCCGTCACCCATGATCTCAAATTCAGCCTTGTTTGCAAGGATCGCATTGATCTTTTCGAAATCTTCCTCCGGGAAGTTGATCGATTCAACAAAGAAGTTTGCCACTCGCAGACCGAATCTTTCAAATTCGGCTTCAAGCTTTCCCTTTGATTTTTCCGAAATATCCTCAAGCTTTGCGGAAATCTCCAGTGCCGAGATCTGCTCATTTATTATGGTCTCCGCTATGACCGACTTTGTCTTTAATACGACCAGGCCTCGATAAAACTCCTTTACCTTGTCATATTTTATTATCTCGCCCTTGTTCATGCCGCCGATCAGCTCGCGGAAGAACAGCCCGGGATCGAGAAGCTTCAGTCCCATCTGGCCGAAGGCCCGTATGCGAAGCTTTACAAAATACTTCGGATCGATAAGTGATATGGGATCTGAAGTACCCCAGTATATATCAAGCTTTGTTGTGGTATTTACAAAATAGATTTCAGCTGTAAACGGCGACCTTCCTCCGAAGGGAATATTTACAAACTTGGAAAGTATGGGAAGGTTTGCCGACTCAAGTGTATATGTCCCGGGATACATCAGGTCATACACTTCACCGCCCTTGACAAATATTGCTATCTGTCCTTCCTGAACGATCAGCGGAGTGCCCCAGACCAGTCCCTCAGACGGAAACTTGTATACGATCCAGTCCCTTCCGACAAGACCGTCAAATTTTACCACATCAAAAATCTTCATTATCCGCTACCTGCCCTGTTTAATCTAATGTATGTAACCGGATGCCGGCTTTAAGCCCCACCGGTCAGCCACATTAAAATATACCACAATGAATGGCCCAATACAATGATATCGCGCCCAAAATTTACTTCCTTGAAACATAAAACAATAAAATTTTTTGTTGACCCGGCCGCAGTTTTTTAATATAATGCTATGCGGTAATAAAAACGAACCTCAATTTAAGAAGGGAGTATATTTTATGGAAAAAAGATTTGACAAGAACCTTTGGGTATGGGTATTCTGTTTCCTGCTTGGAAGCTTCGGTGTTGACAGGTTCATGAGAGGCCAGATCGGGCTCGGCATCCTGAAGCTTATCACCTGCGGCGGTTGCGGCGTATGGGAGCTTATCGACTTTATCATCGCCATAACAAAGGCATTCGGCAAGGAAGCTTTCGGTGATGAGACAGAGATCGTCTTCATCGACGGCAAGTATGCAAAGTAATAAACCAAAGCAAGAAAAAAAGCAGCCTGCATTTTTGCAGGCTGCCTTTATTTTTGTCCCGCTTGCCCTCATATTTATCCCGGCATGGTATTTTAAGCTCTACAGGTGTCCCCTCGAATCCATCCTTGGGATCCCCTGTCCCCTGTGCGGCATCTCGCGAGCCTTCAAAGCTCTTCTGTCAGGCGATATCCGCGCATCCTTTTATTATCATCCGCTGTGGCCCCTCATCCTGTTATCCATCATCCTTTATCTGCTTTATGCTTTTCAGATCATCCGTCCGGGCAGACATATCTTTAACTCAGCCTGCATCCTGCTTTCTGCCGCTCTCCTTGTTTGCTTCATTCTGCGACATATAAGCGGATCTCCCATAGTCAGGATCCACTTTGAGGATTCGCTCCTGTGCCGGCTTTTTTCCCTTCTCTCTTCCCTTCTGCAATAAGTTCATATGATCGTGACATCCGAATCCAGCTCCCGGCATGCTATTTACCCGGCATCCGGTCTTGCATCCGAATCCCCCCGTCTGGCATTTTGTCATTTATTATAATTATTTTGTAAAATATACTTGACATTTTTCCATCACAGTATTACTATGCTCTCAGAGTACAGGAAAAACAAAAACACAAAAATCACAAAGCATTGCGTTTTAGAAAGTGAGGAAAACATCATGAATGAAAAAACCATCGGATTTCTGGCAGGTATAGCCGTATCACTTGTCATAGTCTACATTGCATTAAAGAAGCTGAACTCGGACGGAAAAGCAACGACAAAATATGATGAAAGGCAGAAAGCGGTACGCGGCAAGGCCTACACCTATGCATTCTGGGCTGTTCTGCTCGCAAACTGCATACTGCTCGCGCTTTCCGTAAACGAACCCGTGATCGAGCGCCTCGGTCCGGTCCTTTTCTTCGTACCGGTCTTTATCGGCATCACGGTCCAGATAACCTACAGCATCTTTAACGACGGATATGTAGGGCTTAATACAAACCTGAAGAAATATCTCATATTTATGATCTTCGTCACGATAATAAACGTGGGCGTAGGCGTGATGGCAGCCATCAACGGACAGGTCTGCCTGGACGGGCGGCTTCAGGGTCCCTTCATCAATATACTGTGCGGAATACTGTTCCTCATTGTAGTAGTCGACCTGCTGATCAAAAACGCGGTCGAGAACAGGGAGGCATGATCCATGAAAAATCTGAGACTCAAAGCCGCGCGTGCCGGCATGGATCTTTCCCAGGACGAGCTGGCCGGACTTGTGGGTGTATCAAGACAGACTATAAGCGCCATAGAAAAAGGCGACTATAACCCCACTATCAATCTGTGCATCGCCATATGCAGGGCACTGGGAAAAACACTCGACGAACTGTTCTGGGAAGAATCGTAAGATATGATCACTCTTCGTTCTTTTTCCCGAATATCCCGGTCAGATCGATGAGACCCTTCTTTGAGAGGAGGAAGACTGTCAGGGCAGAGAGCCCGATTATCATCAGAATGACCGTACCGGCTATAACCCCGGTATTTGAATGCTTCTCTTCTTTTACATCGATCAGATCGGGATTCGGGATCATCTCAAGCTCATGCGGGGAGTTTTCCGCAAAATACTCCTCATCCCCTCCTTCAAAGATGTCAGTCGAATAATCATCATCGTCGCAGATATCCGTCAGCATGTTTTCCGAAACCTCATCCTTTTCTTCAAAAAGTTCCGCCCCGGAATCACTGCCGCGGGATACCCTGTTTGAGGATGTCCCGATACCGCCTGAGCCTGACGCCTTCTCTTCCGATACCGAACCGTTTCTTATGGTTATCCCTGTGGGCGTTTCATCCTTTTTTTCTTTTTTTCCGCTTCCATTGCCGCCTATCACTACAGTCTCGCTGCCCGAACCGCTTCCGCCGCTTCCCGGGTTCTTTCCTCCGCCCGTTCCGCCTTTGTTTCCGCCGTCTCCACCTTCTTTTCCATCCTCACCCGACGGCTCCTCAGGCTTTGATGGTGTCTTCGGCTTTATTATCTTTGTTACCGTGACGCTCTGGATTTTCTCATTTCCGCACATATCCGTCAGGTAGAACAGATACTCTCCGTTCGAAGTGATCTCGACATCGAGCGAACCCTCTTTTTTTCCGGCTCCATCGCTGCTGCACGGATATTCGATCAGTTTCTTTTTTATCCCGGCTTTTGCATCCGACATGTAAATATCCCTTATTCCCGAGACCTCATCCTTCACATTGAGTTTCAGTATTACCTTTGACATCGTAAGGCTTTCGGGATTTCCTTCTATTTCACATTGGGGCGGATCCGGATCTATGTTTTCGATCTTTATCGATGAGCTTTCTGTATTCAGTACCCTGTCACGGACCCTGAAGGGATAAACCCCGTTTTTTCTGACCGTGAGTGTCACATCAGAACTCCACTTCCCCGTTTCCTCAAAAAACACGGGTTCCTGATGCAGACCCGATTCATCGTCTTTTGCCTCAACAGTTATCTTTGAAGCGGATGCATATATGCCCGAGACATTTTCCCTTGTTTCAAAGGCATTGACGATCTTCGGTCTTTTATTATCGATATCCGTGACCACAACGGAAGATATCCCGCTCTCATTTCCGAGCGCATCCCTGACACATATCGTATAAGTCCCGTTTTCACTGATGGAAAGGCTGTTCTCACTGACCCATGTACTGCCCCCATCAAACGAATAGGCATCACCCGTGATCCCGGCCTTTTCGTCAACAGCGAGCACACGAAGGGTCTCTTTTGCAGAATAACCCCCTCCTCTTGAAACATGCTCAATATTCCATGAAACCCTCGGAGGTTCCCTGTCAATACTTGCAATCTCTATCCGGTTTTCCGAAATATGCTCGAACACATCCCTGGTATAGACATCATATACGCCGTTTTCCGATATTTCTATGGTATTGCCTGCAACCCAGGTGTTCCCGTCAAGTGAAATGAATTTTTCCGGGACATCGGTCTCATCTTCTGCATTAACCTTCATGCTGACAGTTTTCCGATATCCGTTTGAAGACGGTGTATCCGCTTCCGTAAAAGTAGTTTTCGGAGGATCGGAATCTATGTTATAGACCTGGACGAAATCAGTCCTCACATTTCCAACCCTGTCCCTTGTCGCAACATAATGATTACCGGTCCTGGCATCGAGCACATTGCTCTCCTGCCATGTCCCATACGGGTAATCAAACATATAGGCTTTTTCATGAAGCCCGGTTTCAAGGTCCCTGGCGCCGTTTATGGTGATCTGTCCGGCACCGTACCTCACATTGCCGTTCCTGCCACGCTTGCTGCCGCCCACATAGGCAAAAGTCACGCTATGGATGTGTGGTTCCTCACTGTCCATCCCCAGCGCCTCCGTATAACAGATTCTTTCGCTTCCGGAACCATCAAGGGCATAAACATGTATCCTGTACACTCCTATCTGCTCACAGACACAGTGATCCTCCGCTATTCTTCCGGTCGTATCAAGCTGTTTGCCGGCACTGCGGCCAAGCCTTTCAAATTCATATTCCACATCATTCCTGTTTGCCGTCACCTTGAGCATTATCTTCGGAGCCATCTCCGTTGCTCCCGACCAATAAACATACTTCTTCCGCTCGAACGGAACTGCCGAATCTTCCTCGGGAGAATACGAATAGCCGTCTACAGACATGTTGTAATAATTATTTGTGATCCTGTCCGGATTATCTTTATCATCATAGATATATACATCCAGCCTTACGATCTTCAAAGGCTCTGTGTTTCCTCCCGCCGCATTTTCTCCCGCAGCAGCAGGAACTTCAGCGCGCTCCGGGACAGCGCAGTCCGGACCCGATACCGGAACATTCTCTGACAGGGCTTCTTCCATGTCAGTCATCCCGTTTTGGGAAACAGGATCAGCCGTGTCCGATGACGCATATACCGGAAGGGATGTAATTATAATGAGAACAACAGCAAGTTTTGCGATCAGATCATAAAAATATTTTCTTTTCAATTTTTCCTCCTTTTCATGGCGCAGAACGCGCAAAAACTATTCAATAAAAGCATGGACTTTCACACTCTTTCCGTCGGTCGAAAGCATGAGCGCACCGGCTTCCTTTGTTACAAAAATCTTTGTCCCCGACCTTTCAAGTCTTTTCAGCAGTTCTCTTCCGGGATGTCCGTAGCTGTTTTCCCTTCCTGCCGAAATAAAGGTAATACAAGGCGCCGCCTTTGACAGAAAAGCCTCAGGTGTTGAATTGTCTGAGCCGTGATGCGCGCATTTAAGCAGGGTATACCTTTCCTGTATCCTTTCTGTCAGCACATCTTCGCCCTTTCCTTCTATGTCCCCGGTAAACAGCGCGCTGAATCCTTCATACCTGACTGACAGGACTGTTGAACACTCATTCCTGTCCGTACAGGAGTATCCCTTATCCGGATGCAGGCATGAAAAAGCGATCCCGTCAGTCAAAAAGACATCTCCCGTCTTTATCAGACTGACCCTCACGCCTCTTTCCACAGCCTGTCTTACAAGTTCCTCATAGGCCTCATCCTTCTGCGCGATATCCGGCATGATGAGATTTTTTACCGTCAGGCCCTCCTTTTCAGGCATTGAAAGCAGCTCCTCAAAACCGCTTATGTGATCGTTATCAGCATGGGTCATGACAGCCGTATCTATACAGGACCTTCCCCTGCTCTTTAAAAAAGGCATCACCTTGTACTTTGCGATCCGGCTCTCGTCGCTGCTGCCACAGTCTATCATCACGACTTTCCCGTTTTTTGTCTCGATGCATGTGCAGTCTCCCTGCCCGATATCGAGCATGGAAATGGATACATTATGGTTTATGTTAACCGGAACAAGCAGCAATGCAGCAAAAGAGCAGATACACAGAAAAATCCTGCATAACGTACCAGACACAGATCCCGGAGATCTGACATGCTTTCCTATCAGAAAGACCGAAAGCAAGAGTATGAAGTAGAATATGATTATGTAAACTATATTGGGGCGTCCCTTGATGAGTAGTGAATATGGCAGTTTATCATTTATCCTGCAGACTCCTTCATAGATTTCAAGAATAAAAGCACTGATCCGGGCCGGTACGGATCCAAGCGGCAGAAAGAACATACCGAGAATCCCCGCGGCGAAAGCCGTGACCAGCAGGATCCCCATTAACGGGACTATCAGAAGATTTAAGAATATGGAATACGGCGGAACCTGATAATAAAAATACAGGGTTACCGGAAATGAAAAACAGGTTATGGAACAGCTGAGCTTCAATGCATCCGCTGCGCGGTTCCTTACCGGAAACATACAGTCAAGGGCAGGTTTCATGATGCCGATCCCCGCTACGGCTGCAAAGGACATGACAAAACCCGCATCATAAAGGCTGTACGGATTCTGGATAAGTATGACGCATCCCGAGACGGCAAGCGCGCTCAAAAGGTCATAGCTCCTGCCGATACAGTCTGCTGTCATCAGGAGCAGAAACATGATGATCGCCCTTTTTGAGCTGACTCCCATTCCCGTCATGATCCCGTAAAGGATGAGAAATACAAGACTCAGGCACGCGGCAGGCGCTCTCGGCAGACGGATTCTTTTAAGGGACTTATAAATGAATATTCCGAGAAGCGATATGTGAAGGCCCGAGATACAAAGCACATGTCCCACTCCCGCTCTGGCATACAGAGCCTTCAGTCCGGGATCCGCAGCGTTCCTGTCACCGAGCGTCATCGCTTTTATCATCCCCGCATGCTCCTCCTCAAAGAGGCTGTCATAGACCGACGACAGCCTGTATGACGCTCGGTCAAGTCCCTCGCGAAGCCGGCTTTCCTTCCCGGACACTTTAATGACCTTTGACCCCGTAAGCTCAAAATCGATCCCTCTGCTTTTTTCAAAGCGCGCCTGATCGAACTGCCCCGGATTCCGGGCCGTGTCAAAGATATACATGCGCCCTTTTACCAGGACACAGCAGCCGATATGGGGAAGGTCATCATATTCAGAGTATTCCCCGTCCAGTTTTACAATAATATTGAATTTTTCTTTTTCGAAAACATCACCCTGACTTATACGGGTGTCGGAAAGAATAAGAAAGAACGAACCGTTCTTGAAGTATTTTTCGGAAAGAGTGCCGCATGCCTTTATCTTCCTGCCGGAAAGACAGTCATTCCCGTAAACATCGGGCGGCCTGATCAGAAATATCAGAAAAAGCGCGCCGGCAAGGCACATCGACACAAAGCATGCCGGTCTTTTCATTGTATGATATCCGTATCCCTTTCAAACATTCTGTCAATGCTCATGGTGTCATAGAGCGTGCCGTCCGAGACTCCCTCGATGAGTATCTGAACCTGGTCGATATTCGGAAGCTCCGTCAGCGAATCAACTATGGAATAAATGACCACATTCTCAGCGACATCATAAGGCTTTTCGCGGATCGCGGCATTGAAGTTTACATAACACACCCCATTCTTTGTGGTCACGGAAAGAAGCTCCGTATCCTTCGGGAGCGTCGGATAGACCTTTTCCCCGTTTTCAGGGCCCTCTATGAGTTTCTGCACTATCAGCTTTTCCGTGGACATGTTGGCCGTATAGACAACGGTCCTCGCTGTCCTTTTCAGATGAAACCCTTCCATATCGGCAAAATACAGCGTGATCCTTCTCCTGTCATAGGTGCTTATCTCAGTGGCGGTATCATTTATAAAAGAATCTCCCGTCATGAACCCGTACGGCTCATCATGATCATCCTTCAGTTCACTGCCGTTTACCGTAAAACCCACATAGCTTATCCCGTCCACCTGTGTCAGCGTCTCGACAACTGCTGCCCTTGTCAGCACCTCCTGAGTCTTTGAAAGGCTGTTATATGATACCGAAAAATCGACGAGCAGCCTGTTTCCGGATATCGTCCGGCTCTTTATATACACATCATCATTCAGCACCGGTATCAGATGATCTATCAGGGGTTCGGTATAAAGCCCCTTTATCAGCTCATCTGCTTTTCCCTCCGTTGTTGAAGAAAGCAGTGTCCTCTCCACCGGCGAAAGGCCGCCGTAGTTCTCATCCGGATAATAGACAAAAACCTTTCCCGGGATCCCCTCATCCTTTGCCGCGGCGCAGCCTGCAAGCACCATGAGCGCCGTCACTATGCATATTGATATAATAAAAACTCTTTTCATCATTGCTCGTATCTTAACGGGATCTTCACGATAAATGTGCTTCCCTCTCCTTCTTTGCTCTCAACCTTTACGGAGCCCTTGTGCAGAAGTATGGTGCTCCTTGAGATCGCAAGTCCGAGTCCGTTTCCCTTGATCTCGTCAGAGTGGGATTTGTCCGCCCTGTAAAACCTGTCAAATATCTTTCCCACCGAACCTTCAGGTATACCGATGCCGCTGTCGGATATCGTGATCGCAGCAAACTGTATATCCCCGTCCAGGATTATCTTTACCCAGCCAAAGTCCTTATTATACTTGATCGCGTTCTCGACAATATTCATGATGGCCCTCGAAAACTTGAGCCTGTCAACATCCGCAGTCACATCTTTGAGTTTCTCATATGTCAGCCCTATGCCCCTCTTTTTTGCCAGCGGCTCCAGCATCTTTACGATATCGGAAATGATACCGTCCAGATCCGATGCTTCAGGTTCAAACTTTTCCGTCTTCCTTTCAAGCTTAACTATCTCCAGAAGATCTGTTATGATCCGGTTTTCGCGGTCAACTTCCTCTGCAATGTCATTCATGAATTCCCTGTACATCTCTATGGGCACGTTTTCGCTGTCCCGTATGGAATCCGACAGTACCTTCATGGATGCAAGAGGCGTCTTGAGCTCATGGGACACATTAGCCACAAATTCTTCCCTTGCCTCGTCGGTTTCCCTGATCGCATCAAGCAGCAGATAGAACGCATCCATTATCTCACCGGTCTCCGTATAATCAGGGACATCCACCCTTTTCAGCTCCGAGATATAACCCTCCTTTGCGGAGCTTATGGCGCGGCGCACCTTTTCAAAGGGAAGAAGCAGCGTCGAAGATAATGCATAAGCTATCACAAGCACGAAGATCCCGACCGTGATCTCGACTATCCATGCCCTCCGGTCCAGGTTCACCTTGTTTGTCTTGATATAATCCGTCGAACCGCTCGCGACCATGGCACCGTAGATCTTTCCCGTCGTGTCGCTTACCGGCACTGTAACCTCCACAAATCCGTGCTCGGAGTCATACCTGTTCATATTGCTCGACCCGTTCATGCATGCTATGACCTCCTTTGAGACCATTGTCCTGCCCACGGACATTTCGTATGTATCTTTTATTATGCGGAAATCATCATCGATGATAAGCACCCTGCCATCATACAGATTTGATAATAAAGACAGCTCGTCATTTATGAGCTCATCCCTGGCATCCTCAAAGAAGCCCACTTCAAAGAGCCTGCTGCCAAGGATATTGCATTGATTTGTGATATCGGTGATCCTTTGATTGACTGCCCGGTTTTCATAGCTTCTGATAAGCAGAGCCCTCATGACAGAGGTCGGTATGATACCGACGAGCAGCACTATGATAAAGATCCTGAATTTCAGGCTTTTAAAGACAACAGACCGTTTGAGGAGGTTGCCGATCAGACTCTCATCCTTCAAAATAATACCCCACACCCCACTTGGTGTGCACATACTTGGGATTGCCCGGGAATGCCTCTATCTTTTCGCGCAGACGCCTGATATGCACATCCACTGTCCTTTCATCCCCCGGATAATCCCTTCCCCATACAAGGTTTAAGAGATCTTCCCTGCTGTAGACCTTTTCGGGATGGCGGAAGAGAAGCTCGAGCACATCAAATTCCTTCGTGGTCAGATTGACCTCGTTTCCCGAGATATAGACTCTCCTGTTTGAGATATCAAGCTTCAGGTCACCCTTTTCAAGGACCTCATCATCTCCCGGTTTTTCGGGGTTCTTGCAGCGTCTCATGATTGCCTTGATCCTGGCCTTTACCTCCAGGATATTAAAAGGCTTTGTGATATAAT
Organism: Lachnospiraceae bacterium; assembly: GCA_017614155.1. GTDB lineage: Bacteria > Bacillota > Clostridia > Lachnospirales > Lachnospiraceae > NK4A144. The sequence goes on along the minus strand of JAGACK010000040.1, from coordinate 45,405 downwards.
CATCGGCGCCGTAATCAAGGCCAAGGATCTTGTCCATATCCTCGCCCTTTGCCGTAAGCATTATGATGGGCACATCCGAAGTACTCCTGATCTGCTGGCATACCTCATAGCCTGACAGCTTCGGAAGCATGATATCAAGCAGTATCAGATCATAGCTTCCCCTTTCAAAGACTTCAAGAGCTTCCGCGCCGTCATAGGCAACGTCCACTTCATATCCGTCCTGCTCCAGGGAAAACCTGATTCCCTTCACTATCAGTTTTTCATCGTCTACAACAAGTATCCTGCCTGCCATTTTCCCTTTTTACCTGACTTTGATCTGATCCTTTATCTTTGAGAACATCCCCTCCTTGATGCCCGATACATTCATGATGTCCTCTATCCTTTCAAAGGCTCCGTTCTCGTTTCTGTAATCGATTATCGCCTGCGCTCTTGAAGCTCCGATCCCGGTCAGTTTCTGAAGCTCAGACTCATCTGCTTGATTTATGTTAACCAAACCGTCATCCTTTGCCATGCTCACGGGACCCGATCCTGCAGCCGGAAAGCCTCCTCCCGGAATTTCCTGCATCTCCTGCATCTCCTGCACGGAAGGCACATAGATCTGCTGCCCGTCTGCAACTTTTTCTGCCTGGTTTAACATCGATATGTCGGCATCATCCCTTACACCCTGTGCGAGGTTTATGACCTCGTACACCCGGGTATTTTCAGACACCGCATAAACACCGGCTTTGTTCACATGTCCGCAGACATAAACATAGATGCGGTCTTTTTCATCCGCTTTTTCTTTATTTTCCGTATCTGCTTCTTCCGGAATATCAGTGATCGTGGCAAGTTCAAAAGATGTGTCATTTTCCGACGCGCCGCATCCTGTGACCGAAAGAACCGATAAGATACCCAGAACACACAGCGCACTCTTAAAACCATGGATATTGGTAATCAATTTAAGCTCCTGACCGCATACCGTGTATCCGGACCCCCAAAGCTTATTACGATTTTAAGTTGCGCTTATCACTTTGTCAAGGATAATTTTTGCTTTCTCTATATCTTCTTTTTGTATCACAAGGGGAGGGAGCAGACGAAGCACATTTTTTCCCGCGCTGATCACAAGCAGCCCTTCCTCCTGCGCCTTTCCGATAACGGGAGCGACCGGAGCATTAAACTCCAGCGCCTGCATGAAGCCCTTCCCTCGCCTTTCTTTGATCCTGTCCGAATGGTTTTTTCGTATCTCGTCAAGGGCCGCCTCTAGTACAGGCGTCATCTCCCTGACATGTGATACTATATCCTTTTCTTTATACTGTCTGAGCACCTCGCATACCGCCGCGCATGCGAGAGGATTTCCTCCATAGGTGCTGCCATGGTCCCCGACGGTCAGCGAGCTGTCAGCCACCTTCTGCGTCATTGCAAAGGCTCCTACGGGAATCCCGCATCCGAGCGCCTTGGCCGATGTCATTATGTCCGGCCTGATGCCGTAATCCTCAAACGCGAACATGCTGCCGCATCTTCCCATGCCGCACTGTATCTCATCCAGGATCAAAAGCAGTCCCTTATCATCGCAGAGCTTCCTTACTCCTTTTATGAACTCAGGCTCTGCCGGATGGATCCCGCCCTCGCCCTGGACCGTCTCCATGATCACGGCGCAGGTTTTTTCGTTTACCAGAGTCTCAACGCTCTTCAGATCGTTGTATTCTGCGAACCTGACTTTTCCTTCCCAGGGCGTATAGCCTTCCCTGTAATGCGCGTTCCCGGTGACCGATAATGCCCCGAGACTCCTTCCGTGAAAGGAATGGTCAAAGGCTATGATCTCATGATCATCGCTTCCGTTTTTGCTGAATGCATATTTCAGTGCGCTCTTTACCGCTCCTTCTATCGCCTCAGTCCCGCTGTTCGTAAAGAAGACACGTTCCATGCCCGACACCTCGCAGAAGGCCTTTGCAGCCAGGGAGGCGGGCTCGTTATAGTACAGATTGGAGGTATGTATAACAAGATCGATCTGCCCTTTGAGCGCGTCGCCAAATTCCCTGTTGCCGTAGCCGAGAGCATATACCGCTATTCCCGAGGCAAAATCAAGGTACTTCTTCCCGTCCGCATCCGTCACATACATCCCGTCTCCGCTTTCTATCACTATCGGAAACCGGGCGTAGGTCTGCAGCGTATACTCATCCTCAAGCTTCATGTATTTTTCACTGTTACTCATAATAAAAACTCCTCGTGTTTTATGTCACAACCTCGGTCTGTATTCGTATGGACGCAGCCCTGTTTTGCGCAGTTCTTTTTCATGCCGTACATGATACTTGAAAGTGCTCATTTATCAGGGACGCAGGTACACGGAAGTACCTGCGAGGTCGAAATGAACACGGATGTGAACTGAGACCGGTCCCGTGACTTTTCAAAGTGTAAATTGCACTTTCCTAGTATCATAGGCGTGAAAAATCAACAAGCATAACCGGGCTGCGTCCATAGATAATTCACCGGTAGATCCATGTCCCGATACCTTTGTCTGTGAAGATCTCAAGCAGCAGGCAGTGAAGCACCCTGCCGTCGAGAATATGAACATTCTTCACTCCGTTCTCCACTGCGTCGATGCATCCCGAAAGCTTTGGCAGCATACCGCCTCCGACGATCCCGTCATCACACAGCTTCTTTGCCTCAGCTGCCGAAAGCCTTGAGATGAAGGTACTCCTGTCATTGATATCACGGTACAGCCCCTCTATATCTGTCAGGAATGCCAGTTTTTCAGCTTCGACCGCCTTTGCCACGGCACACGCCGCATCATCAGCGTTTATATTATATGTATCATAGTTTTCATCAAGTCCTATCGGCGCGACGATCGGCAGGAAATCCCTGTCGAGCAGGTCAAAGAGGATCGTGGGATCGACGTTTGTAATCTCACCTACAAACCCGATATCCTGTCCGTCCGAAAGCCTCTTTTTCACCTCCAGCAGATGTCCGTCCTTGCCTGATATCCCGCAGGCTTTCACCCCCAGCTTTTCGACAAGCTGCACCAGGTTCTTGTTCACCCGGCCCAGGACCATCTCGGCTATCTCCATGGTATCGGCATCGGTCACGCGAAGCCCGTTTATGAACCTTGCCTCCATGCCGGTCTTTTCGACCCAGCGGCTGATGTCCTTTCCTCCGCCATGAACGATTATCGGCTTGAATCCGACAAGCTTCAGCAATGTCACATCCTTTATGACATTGTTCTTTATCTCGTCCGAAGTCATGGCCGATCCGCCGTACTTGATCACTATGATCCTTCTGTTGAACTGCTGGATATAAGGCAGCGCTTCTATCAGCACCGAAGCCTTGTCCTGCAGCTGTTTCATCTCCTCATCTGTCATATCTCAACTCCTGTAATCTGCATTTATCTTCACATAGTCATAGGTCAGGTCGCAGCCCCATGCTGTCGCCTCTGCGCTGCCCTCATGCATATCCGCGATGATGCGCACCTCCTTATGATCGAGAAGTTTCGTTGCTTCCTCCTCATCATAATCCGATTTGATCCCACCCGAAAAGATATTAATCGTCTTTCCTTCGGCCTCATACGAGATGTCCACTCTGTCAGGATCAAAGGATACTCCCGAATAGCCCAGCGCGCAAAGGATCCTGCCAAAATTGGAATCATTTCCGTACATGGCCGCCTTCGTCAGGTTCGAGCCTGCGACGGATCTTGCGAGAATCTTTGCGCTCTCTTTGCTCGTTGCTCCCCTGACACAGACCTCGACAAGCTTGGTCGCGCCCTCTCCGTCGCCGGCCATCTTTTTTGCCAGCGTCTCGTTCACATAGTGGAGCGCCTCACAGAACTTCTTATAATCTTCATTTTCGGAAGTTATCTTTTCATTTCCCGCCAGTCCGTTCGCAAAAAGCAGCAATGTGTCATTCGTCGAGGTATCGCCGTCAACGGTGATCATGTTGAAGGTGTCCTTCACATCCTCGCTCAGGGCCTTTTGCAGAAGCGCGCGGTCGATATCTATATCCGTTGTGATATATCCGAGCATTGTGCACATATTGGGATGTATCATGCCGGATCCCTTTGACATGCCTCCGACAGTGACGGTCCTGCCGCCGATCTCAAATGTCACGGCAGCCTCCTTGTTTACCGTATCCGTTGTCATGATCGCAACGGATGCCTCATTTGCAGCCTGTCTGCTGTCAGAAAGCTTTGAAGCAAGGGCCTTTATCCCGGCCTTCAGTTTGAGCGCATCCAGCTGCTCTCCGATCACGCCGGTAGATCCCACAAGCACCTCTTCCCGCAACACTCCCAGAACCTTTGCTGCTTCTTCCGCTTCGGTCCTGCAGATATCCATGCCTTCTTTTCCGGTTCCCGCGTTGGCAATGCCTGTATTGACCACTGCCGCTCTGGCTGTACCGTTTTCTTTTACTATCTTCATGTCCCATAATACAGGCGCCGCCTTCACTACATTTGAAGTAAAGGTCCCTGCCACGATACAGGGCTTCTGTGAATAGACCATGGCCATGTCCGGGCGGTTTTCATATTTGATGGCTGCCTGGGTGCCCGCTGCCATGAATCCCTTCGGAGCGGTCACTCCTCCGTCTATTATCTTCATCATTTCATACCCTCAAGAATCTTTTGTGCACTCGCAAGCTTCACGCACAGACAGAAAAGCTCGGCTGCCGTCTGGAGCTCTGTTATCGGCGGATATGTGGGAGCGATCCTGATATCGCTGTCGTGCGGATCATTGTGATAAGGCCAGGTCGCGCCTGCTTCCGTCATGGTGACTCCCGCTTTCTTTGCCAGAAGGACTATCTCCTTTGCGCAGCCGTCCAGCGCGTTGAAGCAGATGAAATATCCTCCGTTGGGTTTTGTCCATCTTCCGATATCAAGCCCCTCAAGATTTTCATCCAGGATCTTTTCGACAGCCTCAAACTTCGGCCTGATCACATCCGCATGCTTCTTCATGTGCTCGGTAAGCCCGTGTATGTCCTTGAAGAACCTGACATGGCGGAGCTGGTTCACCTTGTCATGTCCTATGGTCTGGATCTTCAGCTGCTTTTTGATATCCTCCATGTTGTTTGCGGAAGTTGCCATTGCAGCAATTCCCGATCCCGGGAAGGTTATCTTTGAAGTTGACGCAAACTTGTAGACCATATCGGGATTTCCCGCCCTCTTGCACTCTGCCAGGATCTCTATGATATGATCCTGCCTGTCATCATAGAGATGATGCACGCAGTATGCATTGTCCCAGAATATCCTGAAATCCTTTGCCTTCGGCTTCAGCCTCGCAAAACGCCTTACGGTATAGTCAGAATATGAATAGCCTGAAGGGTTTGCGTATTTGGGCACGCACCAGATGCCCTTGATCGTCTCATCGTTTGAAACGAGTTCCTCTATCATGTCCATATCCGGGCCTTCTTCGGTAGTCGGGACAGGAATCATCTCTATACCGAAATATTCCGTTATGGCAAAGTGTCTGTCATAGCCCGGAACAGGACACAGGAACTTGACTTTGTCCAGCTTTCCCCATGGCGTGCTGCCCAGGACTCCGTGCGTCATGGCTCTCGATACGGCATCAAACATCACATTCAGCGAGGAATTTCCATAGATGATTATGTTCGATGGATTGTTTTCCATCATATCCCCGAGCAGCTGCCTGGCTTCGGGCAGTCCCGTCAGCCCGCCGTAATTGCGGCAGTCCGTCCCGTCTTCGCCGCGCAGGTCCACTCCGGAATTCAGCGCATCCATCATTCCCATGGAAAGATCGAGCTGTTCGGTACACGGCTTGCCCCTGCTCATATCCAGGGTCAGGTTCATGTCCTGGAACTTCCTGTACTGAAGCTTCAGCTCGCCTATCTCCTTTGAAAGCTCATCCTTTGTCATCTCGGAATACTTCTTCATGACATCTCCTCCTGTTATCAAACATTATTATTTCAGATCTCATATCTTTCGAGCGCTCCGAAATTGCACAGTTTCGTGCACAGGCCGCAGCCGTTGCAGAGCGTATCATCTATCGTGACCGTACCGTCCGCGTTTTTCTTTATCGCAGGACATCCGGGCTTCAGGCACATGCCGCATTTTTTGCACTTATCGGAAAGCGCTCTCACCCTGTAGGGGAATTTCTGTCCTTTAAGCAGCGCGCAGGGAGCGCAGACGATGATCACCGACAGTTCTTCGCGCGCCGTCTCCTCCTTTACTGCTTTTTCAAGTCCTTCTATATCAAATGCATCAACTTCTACGACATGTTCTATATTCATCGCTTTGCAGAGCTTATAGATAGATATCGCGGGAACCTCCGTGCCGTCAAGTGTCTTTCCCGTTGCCGCATGATCCTGATGTCCGGTCATTCCCGTCGTGGAATTATCAAGTATCATGACTGTCGCGGTCGAACGGTTATAGGCAAGGTCTTCCAGGGAATTGATCCCCGTATGCATAAAGGTCGAATCACCTATGACTGCCACCCAGTCTTTTATGAATTCCCTTCCCCTGGCTTTTTCCATGCCGTGGAGCATGGAGATCGACGCTCCCATGCACACCGTGGTATCGACCACATCAAGCGGCGAAACCGCGCCGAGGGTATAGCAGCCTATATCGCCCGCCGCATGTATTTTGAGTTTCTTCAGCACATGGAAGGTACTCCTGTGCGGGCAGCCCGGACAGAGGATGGGCGGCCTTGCGGGAACATCCGCGCCCGTTTTTATTATATCCTCATGCTTCATGCGCTCACGCAGCATGTTTGCGCTGTACTCGCCCTGCAGAGTAAATATCTCCTTGCCCTCGCATCTGATGCCGAGGCTCTTCACATAGTCTTCGATAAACGGCTCCAGTTCCTCAAAGATGACAAGCCTTTCAACAGAAGCCGCAAAATCGCGTATGAGCTTTTCGGGCAGGGGATAGACAAGTCCCAGCTTCAGTACCGATGCCTCCGGAAACACTTCCTTCACATACTGGTAAGCGATGCCCGATGTGATAAAGCCAAGCTTTGAGTCTCCCTTCTCCACGCGGTTTAACGGGAGGGCGCAGGCATCCTCCGAAAGCTTCTTTTCACGGTTTTCAACAACTATGTGCCTTCCCTTTGCCGGGCCCGGCATCATGACATTTTTTGCCATGTTGCGCTCATAAGGCCTGTCCGGGATCTCCTGCCTTTCGCCTAGGTTCACCCTTCCCTGTGAATGTCCGAGCCTTGTGGTAGTCCGAAGGATTACCGGAGTATCATATTTTTCCGACAGCTCGAAGGCCTGCTTCATAAACTGAAGCGCTTCCTCCGAATCCGAAGGCTCGAGCACCGGAACATGCGCCGACCTTCCGATCAGTCTCGTATCCTGCTCGTTCTGCGAGGAATAAAGACCGGGATCATCGGCTACGCAAAAGACAAGTCCTCCGCTGACGCCGATATATGAAACCGAATAGAGCGGATCGCTTGCGACATTCAAGCCCACATGCTTCATCGACACCATGGCCCTCACGCCCGATATCGATGCTCCGATCGCCACCTCTGCCGCCACTTTTTCATTCGGAGACCATTCAGCATAGACCTCCGGATACTTCACTATATTTTCGGATATCTCCGTACTCGGTGTTCCGGGATATGCCGCCGAGACCTTCACGCCGGCCTCCCATGCGCCGCGCGCTATCGCGGCATTTCCGAGCATTATCTCACTATCTGCCATCTCATTCTCCCTGATAAATTTTATGTCAACCACAAACCATATAACCTAAATGATTTTACCACACTTACGCGATTAGGACAAATCAGTACTTGACAGATCGGTCATATCTGTATTATTGTGCTATTGTATTAGTTGCCTAATACAGCGGTACAGTAGTACAGTAGCGGGACACGATAATAAAAGAAAGGAGACTGCCATGTCATGGAACCTCAGTTCCGATCGTCCGATATTCGCGCAGATCGTGGAGCACATCGAGCTTGATATAGCATCCGGCAAGCTGCCGCCCGGCGCGAAGTTTCCAAGTGTCAGGGAACTGGCATCCGAAGCCTCGGTAAATCCGAACACTATGCAGAGAGCCCTAAGCGAGCTTGAGCGCAAAGGACTTCTCCGCACGGACAGGACCGTCGGGCGATTTGTGACCTACGATAAAAGAGAGATCGAAAGACTCAGAAAGGAAAAGGCCTCGTCGTCCGTATCCGGCTTCCTGATGCAGATGAAAAAACTCGGGATTGACAAAGACGGGGTGCTTGAACTGATCAAAGAAAACTATCAAAAGGAGGAAACATGAGTTCATTACTGAATGTGAGCAATCTCACAAAAAGATACGGAACCACCGTGGCCTTAAACGACCTGAGCCTTGAGCTTGAAAGCGGCCACATCATAGGACTCCTCGGTCCGAACGGGAGCGGCAAGACCACGCTCATCAAGATCATCTGCGGGCTGCTGCAGCCGAATACGGGCAAAGTCACCGTCAAGGGACATCCCGTAGGTGTCGAAAGCAAAAAGGTCATCTCCTATCTTCCCGACACGACCTATCTTGATATGTCGCAGAAGGTGGAGGACATTATCAGATACTTCAGCGATTTCTATGAGGATTTTGATACAGGGCGCGCCTATGACATGCTCTCAAAGCTCGGCATCAGCGCTAAAGACAGGCTCAAGACCATGTCAAAGGGCACCCGCGAAAAGGTGCAGCTGATCCTGGTAATGAGCCGCAGGGCGGATCTGTATATACTTGACGAACCGATAGCCGGAGTGGATCCCGCAGCAAGGGATTATATACTGAATACGATCATCACAAACTACGATGAGAATGCCTCCATTCTCCTTTCCACCCATCTCATATCAGATGTCGAGAACATACTCGATCAGGTGATCTTCCTGAAAGAGGGAAATATAGTCCGTTTCTCAACCGTGGATGAGATACGCGGCAGCGAAGGGCAGTCGGTAGATTCTTTGTTCAGGGAGGTGTTCAAATGTTAGGAAAACTGATCCATCATGAATTTTCGGCGACCTGGAAGGTACCCGTTGCTTTGGACGCTTTACTGATATTCCTGGGTGCCGCCGGCGGCTTTACGCTTGGCAATGTCCCGCATATGCAGGATTCCATCGGTGTATCCATCATAATGTTCCTTATCACGGTCATATACTATGTAGGCATCATCGCCGCAAACATAGTGACCATGGTCTATCTGGTGATGCGCTATTATAAAAACCTGTATACCTCGCAGGGATATCTGACCTTCACACTTCCGGTCAGGACCGATCAGATAATAACAGCAAAAGTGATTACGGGATCAGTCTGGATGCTGTTTTGTTTCATATGTACCATATTGTCGGTCCTCATCGCCGCCTTGGGCATCATCTCGCAGATAACGCTGTCCGGACCGGATTTTATTCATGCGATGAAGGAGTTTAATAATGAGATGATGATCTTTGATGCAAAATTTGCATTTACGCTCATATTCCTGATCATAATATCCGCAGCAGGTTCAGTCCTTTCCCTGTACTTTTGCGTGACTGTCGGACAGCTCTGGGCAAAGCACAAGATACTCGGCGCAGTCTTAACCTATGTAGCAGTCTATATAGCAAACCAGGTCATATCGACGGTCACATTCTTTACCTCGGGATTATTCGGGACAGCCGCGCAGTCGGCCGCGGAATTTGACTCGGCCTTTAAAACAATGTACTCCCAGACTCTGCTCCATCTCGGCATCGTCGTTCTGGTCGAATGCATCATCTGCTACGCTGCCTGCCTTCTGATCACAAAAAAGAAAGTCAATCTGGACTGAAAGCCTTACTCTTCCGGCCTGCGCAGATGCAGAAGCACTCCTCTTGATCTGTATGCAGCTCCGGCCACTATCTGCGTGACATCAGGCGCAAGCTGATCCTCATGCGGATAGTGGATGTGTCCGGACAGGACACAGAAAACGGGACTGTCATCAGCCAGGATGAGATCCCTCATTTCTTTTGTCGTCTCATTCGGCACCACCGAGTGCTCTCCGATGAGCGCTCTCGAATTTCCGTTGCTGTCCGTACCGAAAAGCTCGACGGATTTGTCATACAGCGATGTGTCCCCCATTTCAGGCTCAAACGGGACATGGCCTATAAAAAGAACCGGTTTGCCATCCGAATATACCTTTTTGAACTCCTCAAGTTCCTCCGGGGTAAACTGCGAATTGGCATCATCGGCTGCAAATATATGTATTCCTGCCACATCAAAAAGGTGGGCGCCGTTCTCGGATCCGGAAACCTCAACTACACGCGGTCTGTATTCCTCATATGCCTTTTTTGAAAAGTACTCATTTCCATATTCAAAATCATGGTTTCCGAGCATGTACATATACGGGACATCCAGCGTCGAAAGCTCCTGCTCGAGGAAATTGACGGAAGCCATCATGGCCGAATCGAGGATATCGCCTCCGAGTATGAACAGATCGGGATCCTCCGTATTCGCATAATCAACGAATTCATGAAAAGTCTGATATGCGGGTCTCCCGTTCGCATCAAGCATATTTCCGTATCTGTAGACCGCCTTGTCATATACATCCATGTCCCTGTCATCACAAAGCGAGATGTGCATGTCCGCGATGAACAGGATATCCGCATCCCTTTCAAGACCGTCGATCTCGATCGTCTTTTCATATATGTTTATCTGTTTTTCATCCTGGATGCGCGCCCGTTCCTCTCTCGAAAGCTTTCTCCGCTCTCTCTCCTGAGGCACTTCGTCCCCGTTGCTTTCAGGGAGCGAAACATCATCATCCGAAACCGCTTCAGCCCTCACCGCTTCATCTTCGGAAATCTCAACCATCTCCGAAACGGATCCTTCAGACACGGCCGGATCATTTACACCCATGTCTGCCGCCTTTCCTGTTCCGCTTTTTGCGCATCCGGCATGGATCACCGCAGGCAGAATCATCACTATCATTATAATAAAAACGCGCATCTTCTTCATAATCTAAAGGATATAATAAAAACAGCGGTCCGTCAAAGCTCCCCGTGATTGTTTTTTCAAAAAAACAACCGCAAAACTGTGGCAGACGAAGCCGATATGTGTTAGAATCGTAATAACTATTTTATATGTGAGACAGGATGATGTTCATCGGCATGACAGTCTGAACACAGCCCCGTCCACAGATGCGACAGGAGGTTCATTTATGAACGAGACGAAAAGAAAAAAGAAATCCATGACCATGACCCTTGCTCTGCTTCTCATCGGCTTCGTGCCGCTGATCGTATCAGGAGTCATCATAGCCGTCATCACTGCAGCGACCATCACAAGCCATCTTGAGGAATCTGTGTATGACAAGCTCCATGTGGCCGCAGACGGTGTCCGCAAGTATTATGAATGGGACATCATCCATGAAGGCGAACCCACATACGAGCACGATTATGTGGATTCACTCAAGTCAGAGGATATAGAACTTACCCTCTTCATGGGAGATACCCGTCTGATGACATCGGCTCTCAACGCTGAAGGAAAGCGTAACGAAGGAACACAGATGGATTCAAAGATCTGGGCCGAAGTCAGTTCCGGAAAAGACTACAAAGCAGACGGCGTAGTAATCGGCGGAAAACAATACTATGTTTACTATATGCCCGTCAGGGACGGCAACAACAAGGTCGTCGGCTCAGCGTGGGCAGGACAGCCCGAGACCGATGTAAAGGCCAATATCAGAAGTGTCATTATCCTTGTGATCATCGTTCTCGTTGCCGCTATCGTGATCTTCGGTGTGATAATCTTCATAATCTCAAAGAGGATCATCACAAAGCTCCATGACGCAACCGTAGAACTCGGTCTCCTTGCCGAGGGCGATCTGACAAGCGAGTTTATTCCTTCATCCACGATCGAAGAGATCGACCTGATAAGCTGCGATACAGTTTCCCTTCGTACCACGATGAGGAATATCATCTCAGGCATCGTAGCAAATGTCGGCGATCTCGACCAGGGCATGGGTCAGGTGGACAGCGGTGTTACCAATGTCAATTCCGCATCGGAAGGCATCGTCCGCGCGATAGACGATCTTTCCAAGGGCTCCATGGACATGGCAGAATCCGTACAGAATACACAGACCAATATGATCCAGATCGGCGACGATATCGACGGCATCAGGGAAATGACAAACGAAGCCACCACCTATGTCAACGAAGTGGAATCGGAAAGCCGTACCGCCCAGAAAGCGCTTGATGAACTTATCAGGGCAAATACAAACACTATCAATGTTTCAAAATCGGTTGTTGACGGTATCAATACTTCATCTGAAGCAGTAAAGAAGATCGCGGAAGCTGCATCCGTTATCGAGAGCATAGCCTCCCAGACAAATCTCCTTTCACTGAACGCTTCAATAGAGGCTGCAAGGGCAGGTGAGGCAGGAAGAGGATTTGCGGTTGTCGCAGGAGAGATTTCAAACCTCGCTTCTCAGTCAGACCTTTCATCAAAAGAAATCAAGTCCATCGTTGATGAGATCATTTCAACCTCGAACAAAAATGTCGAGTACGCCGGACAGATTTCCGAAGCAGTCAACAACGAGGGCGCAGTGCTCACGCAGGTTAACGAAAGCTTCTCGGTCGTCAACGAAAAGGTTTCCGGCACGGTGCAGGCAATCAATACCATCGCAGAGAGGACCCAGCAGCTTGATTCCGCAAAGAACATGGTCATCGATGATGTCAGCTCACTTTCATCGATCTCCGAAGAAAATGCGGCATCCTGCCAGGAGACAAATGCTTCCATGGTTGAGATCGGATCGACCATCTCCAGCATCAAGGGCGAATCCGACAAGACCCTGGGCGTTACCGACAGCCTCAGGAATGCGGTCTCAGTCTTCAAGATCTAAAGATCACTGCTCTCATTATTATAAAACCAAAAACAGCACAGGGTTTTCCCTGTGCTGTTTTTATATATCAATTTAATGAGAACTACAGTCGGGACTCAGCAACATGTTTTGTTCACGGCTCGGATTCGCTAAGAACTGCCGGCTGGGTGTCCACAAAACATATTGCTGAGTCCCGGTCATAGCCTCCACAGACTGATCTTTACATCCCTGCCTGTTTTATCTTTTAGTATCCTTCTCCAGAATTCGATCGTAGAATCATCGGCGGCCCATACCTCATGTTTATGACCGTCCTTTTCATAGGTAAAATGCAACACCCCGCTTGAAGGATCCTGCATTGCATCTTCATGACCCGAAACAAGCTCCTTCGCCTCAAGATCCGTCAGAGCCGTGATCTTATCAGCTGTCAGATCCCAGTCAAATCCACCGTTTGCCAGAGCATATCCGGTGTCACCGGGAAGGCTTTCAAATTCCGATGCCAGTTCAAAAATAAACTCCTCATCCGCCTTTGGCCCCGGCTTTGTGCCGTATCCGAAAAGATTGTAGCACATGACCACATACTCTGCTCCTTCAGGCAGATCGATCTTTGAAACCGGAGTCGAAGGCTCAAGGACAACTCTGACCTCAAGTCCTTCCCTGTCGCACAGGGCGATCAGTTCCTTTTCAAAAGAAATGAAAAGGTCCCAGAGATCGATATCATTTCTGATCTTTTCATAATCTATCTCAATTCCGTCAAACCCATTTTTCTTTGCAAGACGGACCACATCCTCAGCATGCTTTTTAGGATCGCTTAAGACAGAATACAGGACCTTCGTATCCTTCTGAACAGTCTCACCGCTGCCAACCACATCATTGACTACAGTCAGAAAGAACTTTTTTTCGCTGCACTCCGGCTGTGTCTTTATCTTTTCAAAAAGGGCTGCAGCGTTATCATTAAAGACGAGATCATATCCGTCGTTAAAATATGCTTCAAATATACAGACGATATCCGTATCAAAGCTTCTGTCTGCAAGCTTTCTTATTACATCCTCCTCATCCCAGTAGACGGCCCAGACGGCTTCGTTTTCATGTATTTCCTTCTGTTTCACTTCAGAAGAAGATAAAGATGAAGATGCAGATGACGTATCGTTTATCGTGTTCTCTGTCACATCCTTGACAGGATCGGATAAGCTGCCCGGCAAAGAAGACACTCCCAGCTTTCCGGGCTCGGAAACGCAGGCTGATAAAGATATGATCATAATAATTGATAATGCTGAAACAATAAGTCTGTTTTTTTTCAATCCGGTATCCTCAAATACTGACCCTCAAAACCCTGATTCGAAATGAAGGGCTGTCACAGATTCGCGATAAACCAGTCTATGATGCGATTCCAGAACCTGCCCTGCTTATCCTTCACAAGCTCCGCTCCCTTCATTGAGTTGTCATAGATGGTATAAAGCGCGCTGTCATCCGCCGAAAGCTGTCCGTGTACGAATCTGTCAAATACATCCACAGCCGATGATTCATTTACCCCTTTGATCACCAGGTCGCTGAACACTCCGTCATATACATCATCGGCAAGGTTTCTCTGGGAATAATCCTCATCCGGAACACCGCATTCAAGAATGACCGTATCTTCTTTGCCAAGCGGAACGAAACCGCAGGAAAGATCCTTTGCGACCGCCCTTCCGTCTATCGTTACCGAAAGCCTGTCATCCTGCAATAAGATCCCCAGCTTCCTGCTCCCCTTGTCATTCAAGTCAAAACCGGCTATGTATTCCTCTGCGCCGTCAGCAACGCTCCTTACCGTTCCCTGAGCCTCTTTTTTTGCATCCAGTCCTTCATAATAATAGATGACGCCTTCCTTCATATCCTCGGAAAACACGGACCTTGAAAGGAGCTCAGCTTCATAGGCCGCCTCATCATCCTCTTCGACAGATACCCTGTCCTTTACATCGATCAACTCATGCAGGTCATAATCAAGCATTTCGACCTCCTGCCCGTCGTTATCAGCGCTGACCACAAGATGATTGTCTTTGAGCATCACCCTGATGCCTCCGGATCCTTTGGGATCTGTCCTTAAAATGATCGACTGCTCGCCCAGGATGTTGCCGTTGATATCAGCAAACACGCAGATATCCTTCGGTATCTTCTTCCCTGCCGACATATACATCCTGCCGTTCTTTCCCGGAAGTGAAGTGAGCGCTATCACATTTTTGTCAAACTGGACAGCGCCGCTTGTAACCTTCCATTCGGCGGCTTTTTTTCCATCTCCTGTAACAAACCTGATCCAGTCTTTTTCATCATCTTCAAGATCGTCCCATATCCTCATCAGAAGATGGTTCGTGTACCAGTAGGCCTGGGGCTGCATCCTTGTCAGGTCATATTCATCATCGTCGGCACGGTTCAGGCTGAAGCCCTCCCTGTTGAAGTTCAGTTCAAAGAGCTTTTCCATGTTCTCTTTGTTCTGATCGGAAACCTTGTCATTATTTCCGAATCTTCCGGTATTTGCCTGCATCAGCACATAGGCTGTCGGGATCTTCCCGAATTTTTCCGTATAGACCTGACGCATCATGTCATAATCGTAATCTATCCTTGCTCTCATCTGAGCCGCCGATTCCGTCGGGATCCTGTTCTCATCGCGCAGGAAATCCATGAGATAATGATTATAGTCTCTCCCGAGATACGGCCGCAGCTGTACATATTCCTTTGCAGTAAGCTGACCCAGGAATCTGTCATACCTGTCATAGGCATTGATATAGGCAAGGCGGTAGCCGTTTGTTCCCAGCTCGCAGTATCCTGTCTTTTCTATCTTTCTGATATCTTTTGGCGAAAGGAAGGTGTTGTCGGGTTTCTCGAGATTCTTGGCATATGTCATTATAGTTGCCTTGTAATTGTATTTTTCCAGAAGCTTTTCGGCAAACATCGCAGTATCCTTGCGCCCGTCCTCAAACATCAGATAGAGTGCCTTTTCCGGGAGCGGTTTGCCGTCATAATAATAATCCCTTATATCCTTCTGGCTGACCGTGACATAGCCCAGGTCTTTAAGCGCGGCAAGCTCCTCGTCAAGGCGGGTGGTCTTGATGAGCGTATCGCTCTCCTGCCTGTCTACTCCCAGATATGAAAGTGCCAGAAACCCATGGTCACTGCTGCCGACTACGCTGTCATCAAACTCATCATAGGGCGTAAACGATGTGAAGAAGAACAGCGCTTTTATTATAAAGTACAAAAGCACAACAATAGACACAAACTCCAGAACGGACCTTGTTATCTTTACCTTATCTTTATTTGACTCGATCAGTTTATGCCTTTGTTTCTGTTCCTTTTTCATCCTTCTTTTTCCTGCGCCTTCTGCGCTCCTTTTTCTTTTCCCTCTCCTCTATGTCAGAGGGCGTCATCCTGGTACCCCATGTCGATTTCCAGAAGGTGACCCATGCGATCGGCATCTGCCACAGCAGCACAGCCTCATAATAAACACAGAACAGGAATCCGAAAAACCAGGTGCTGCTCTTTCTGAGCAGAAGCTGGGAGATGCTCATCATAAGCGACATCATCAGCAGTCCCACAAGGAATGTTGTCGGAAAAACATGTTCCGTGATCGGAACATAAACAAGATTGTAGATGACGACAACAGGCGCCAGTATCGGGACCAGCAGTCCTATATAGAAAACGATCCATGCGAAAGGCTCCTTTTTCCACATGAATACCCCGGCCATCAGCGATTCCCTGAGCCATGAACGTTTCCAGCGCATCTGCTGGGTAAGAAAAGACTTGTAATTGCTGGGCACTATGGTCGAACAATATGCTGTATCCTGATAAAACGTCCTGTGATCCTTCAGCACCAGATTTGTCATGGAACGGTCGTCTCCGAAGGTTGCCTTCTGGCCCATAAACTTCTGTGAGAGCCATTCATCCTTCTTCTCAAGCAGTATTGACTTTCTGTAGCAGGACAGCGGTCCAGAAAGACAGGTCACCGCATCAAAGACTGCCTCTGCCGCCTTCATTATACGGAACGATATATAGTAACGCACCGACTGCATCTTCGTAAGCGAGTTGGTATAGGTGTTTGCCACATCCGTCCTTCCCGCGACGCCCCCCATCTTTGGATCCCTGAATGGCTGTACGAGATTTCTGACTGCATACGGATCAAGGAAGCTGTCCGAATCGACAAAGATGATAAGCTCGCCTTCGGAAACGTCTATGCCGCGCGAAAGCGCTGCTCTCTTTCCGCCGTTTGTGGGCTGGACCAGCCTGAACAGCCTCTTTTCGTCAAAGTAGGGATTCTCCCGTCTGATATCGGCTATTATCTCGTCTGTTTTCTTCACGGAATCGTCCGTCGAACAGTCATCGACTATTATGACCTGAAGCTTTTCGGGAGGATAGTTCTGATTAACACATGATACTATGGTCCTCTGTATCCATTTCTGCTCGTTAAAGCATGGTATGATCAGCGTAACGGATGGTGTATAGTTCGGATCGATCGGCACAGGCTTGTAGAAGGCGCCGAAAAGATAGCGTGATAATAAGAACCCTGCCGTCATTATACTGTACAGGTACAGCATCCTGTGGAACTTGAAATAGATGACGCTCTTCGAGCGCATCAGTATTATGACAAAGGAAATGAAAAAGAGCAGGATCGTAGACGAAACAAAGACATATCTGTCCTTCCTCTTTTTCAGGTACTGTCCCAGATCCTCAACAAACGTGTATGCGATGAGATATTCTCCGTCTATCTCCGCAGTACGCGCGATCTTGGAATCTATGGAAAACCTGACTTCATGGCCTTCGGGCATGCTTCCTTCCGGCACATCGAATTTCAGGCGCACATGATCTGCCTCCGAGATCTTTTTTACCTGCTCTTCATCCCTTGTTATCAGAAGGATGCCGGTTTCTGAGATATCCCTTGAAGTAAGGGTCAGCTTTCCTGTCTTCACCCCGTTTTTGTATGTGATGACGGTCACCGGAAAGGCTGCGATATATCGTATGCCTGCCTTCCTGTCATGCATCAGGTCCTCAAAGCTGGTATTGGCGGAACCTTCATCGCCGCGGCGGTCTATATTGGTCCGCTTGTCCGAGGGCACATCGGGAGTAAGCCTCCTGTCCTTCTTCTCGTCAAGGAGGATCTCGTCATCCTCATTCCGTATTTTCTTTAATCTTCTGTTTCTGAATAGTATTCCCATGATAATAAATGATAAGTCCCGCTACGAGCGCATCCACTAACTTGAAGTGTCATTTGAGGTATTCGTCCAACCTTGCAAACTCATATCCCTGCGCCATCCATTCCGGTATCATCGTATCAAGCGCCTCGGCGGTATAGGCTGCGTTTTCGGTCATGTGCATGATTATGACGCTGCCGCTTTTTACCCTGTTTATGGCGCCCCATTCGGCAAATCCTTTTCTGAACTTCTTTATGAGGGCTTCAGCCGATTCCGCCTCATAGTCACGGCTTGAAAAGCTTCCGGAGATCACATGCTCAAAGCCCACATCAAATACGGTCTCAAGTCCGCCCTTTGAGATGGCAAGCGTCGGTGGCCTGAAATCCTTTGTTACCGCTTTCTTTCCGTCAACAGTGACATCTCCCGCATATTTATCAAGCGTCACATAGCTTTGTACCACATCCCTGCGAAGCGCCTCAAGCTCAACGGGAGCAAGGGATGTGTACTTTACCGAAGCACCCTCCGGATCACCTGAAAGCCTTTTGTGTCCCTTCGTATGGGATGCGATCTCATGTCCGTCTGCGGCAATGCTTCGCAGCAGATTTACATTTTCATCCACCTTTTCGGTCCTGACAAAAAATGTCCCCTTCACTCCGTGTTTTTCAAGCACATAAAGCAGATGATTGATCGATCTGTCCGTGCCCCAGTCATCAAAGGTCAGAAAGATCACCTTCCTGCCCTGCGTGTCTATGATGCCCTTTTTATCAAACTTTCTTATCTCGGCCGCGGTAAAACCGGGGAACTCGTTTTTGGAAAAAACGGACGGATTGCCGACATACCTCTGAGACATATAACCGATCCGGTCATTCTCGTTTTCCATATCGGTGATGATATGGTTTGAAAGCATGATATCTTCCTGATGATTATCCGGAAGCTCGTACCTTTCGGGAGTATCAAGCAGGGCCTGAACAGACAGGATCTCATACTCCGAACCCGGCTCACATTCTTTGGATCCCTCATTATAATAAGCGATCGGATCGATCTGCTGTCTGAATATCTCTTCCATGAAGGCGCCCGTAACAGGCTTTGGCTCCATCTTTGATGCTTCATACAAATCGGGCCTGAAAAGCAGGATCGAACCTCTCGTCACCCGCGAATTCTCGTATTTTTTCGCTGCATCCTCAGCATTTCTTTTGTACATATCCACCGTACTCGTGCCCGAGAAATTGAAGGCATACCCCGTAAGCGTCTTCCCGAGTGAAGATACAGCCTCTTTTGTCTCATCCTTTGCCTTTCCGTAAGGCATCATAAAAAGATCTGATCCGGTGTTGAACCTCCAGCTCAGATACTGGCTGCAGCTGTTGATATATCGAAGGACAGACTCATAATCCTGCGGATAAGTGCTGCTCTCTCTGTATGCGATGCCGATCTCTCCTCCCTCAAGAAGGATCCTTTCAACCAGAGCAGGCTCTTCGACCATCTCATTATAGGTTACATAATATGTCGCTTTTGCTCCTCTTTTATCCAGCTCGGAAAATATGTCCTTTATCGATGTCTCATCGGTCAGCCCGTATAATGAAACTGCGGCCGCTCTTGCCGTCGTTGGGACAGTGTTCATGACATCCGGCTTTTTTCCGCCATTCTGACTGCGCAGCCTTTTGATCTCAGTCTCACTGTATATGTACATCGTACCGCTGCCGTCAATCATCTCTTCGACGGTCTTTATTTCCAGTTCCCTGTATTTTGCCGAAGAAATGGCTTCGTTGATCTCATTTATGTCAACCACTCCATCCCTGCACACGATCGTAACTATGTCACCGGCTTTGAATGTATCCCACCTTACAGGATATATGACCTGTGATCCGTTTGCGGCGGCTGCCTTTCTGATATCATCCATACTGCCGCCGAAAAGGTCGTCATATGAAAGATCCTTTTCATTCTTTAGTTCAACCTTCGGCATAAATGTCTGCGTTCCGCTGTTTTCAAGTCCGGTCAGCGCATCGGCGCCTTTGCATATCTCTTCAAAACAGAATGAAGCGCTTTTACCCTTCAGGTCCTTCCCTTCATATCCGGCATTTCCGACAGCGTTTCCCGAATCTTTGATGAGTTTCATCTCATCAGGGTGTTTTTCCCCCTCCTTTCCGGTTATGAAAAAGGTTGCCCTTGCCTCTTCCTTTTTGAGGATCTTTAACACTTCATCAAGATTTGAAGGCAGGCCGTATATCGCAAGAGCTGTCTCTTTTTCGTCAGTGATGACACTGCGCATCACCGGGCCCCTTCTGACCTCGCTTAAATCCTCTTCCTTCCAGGCCTCTTCAAAATCAGCAGCTTCAAAATCCCCTAAATCGCAGATTGTGATATTACTGTCTTCAAGGACTGTCAGAAGCATATCCAGGACCTCATCGATCTCCGGCGGTTCTTTTTCATCTTCTGACTCCTGGGCCCCGGTATCCGACTTTTTATCGATGGCAGGCTTGTCCGGATATACAGGGACCTCTTCCCTGATCTCATCTGCAAGGCCCTCCATCTCTATCATTATGATGGTATCGCCTGTAAGTTTTGAAACATAGTTCTTCACATCCCACTTTGTCTCAAAAGTCGTTTCATCTATGAGGTTTTCGTTCGAGGGCTTGATCACATTTTCGTATCCGCAGGCAGCCACGGTCTTGAGTATGCTCCTTGAAGGAGCAGTACCGTTGAGGAATACGCTGTCCACCTTTTTATCGACCAGTCCCTCTATGATGTTCTTTGTCATGACAAGGCTTTCGATCATATCCGTGGGAGCCTTACCGGCAGCTTTTGCATCCGTCTCCAGCGTGTTCCCCACAACCGTACAGCCAAGCGCCGGCAGGTCGCTTAAAAATTCGTCATTCTCTGCAGCCTCGATACCCGGTACCGAAAATGTCGCGCTGACATGGTGGTCCCTTATCACTTTCAATACTTTTTCATTCGTGGAAGTTTCGGAAAGATTGTCAAAGACGATGGCAGCACGCTTTACAGGAGCATCCCGTCTGTCCGCTATCACCTTTGCAAAGCCTGCGTCCGCGTAGGCGTTCTTTGCGGTTTCAACATCCTTTGCGGATCTGTAGGTCACGGATCTGTCGACCTCAAGAGTGATGTCGGTGTTCTCCACCCATCTGCCCAGGAGCAGATAAACACAGACCAGGGCTCCACCCGCCAAAAGGAGCAGCCCCAGTAATATCCAGTACCATCTTTTTCTCAATTGCTCAAGCAATGTTTATTCTCCCCAAAGAATATCTGACATTTCATTATATCAGACAAATTCAGATATGTATAATTTCAGCCGCAGGCAAAGATTGGATCATATCACCTGGTTATATTTCTTGCCCAGCCGCCCCGTTTCATGATAATAAAACCGAGCAGGCTTTTTGCAATGTCCGAGATCTGGCAGAGCAAAAATACGGTCACGATCGGAAGGACAGTGAATCTTGTGAGCACAAACGCAAACGGTATCGCCACGGCCCACATGAACCCGCTGTCAAAGACAAATGTGATAAAGGTCTTCCCGCCGGATCGGATCGTAAAATACGACGAATGCAGAAATCCCTGGAACGGCATCATGCATGCATTAATCCTGATCATGTTGGACGCTATGCTTCTTACCTCGTCGCTTGTATTATACACAAGCGGGAAAAACGGAGCAGTAAGGAACATCAGCATCCCGGATACAAAACATACCATGACCGAACAGAAAATGATCCTGTAGGCAGTCTGCTTTCCCTCCTCTATCTTTCCGGCTCCGAGCTGCTGTCCGACGATGATCGCGACAGAATCCCCGAGCGCTATGAAAACTATGTTGAAAACATTTGCTATGGTGGAGTTGATGTTCAGCGCCGCAATGGCCGAAAGCCCTCTGGTTGAATAAAGGGCAGTCTGCGTCGCAACCGCCGATGACCACAGCGTCTCGTTCAAAAGGATCGGAAAAGCCAGCACGAGAACACGTCTGATCAGACTGCCCGGTACGAGCAGCGTCCGGTAAAGGCCCTCGAAATACGGGGCTTTCTTATAATGCGTATGCGACCATATGATAACTATCCCCGCCTGTACCATTCGCGAAACGATGGTAGCTGCGGCAGCTCCTTTAACTCCGAGCGCGGGAGCGCCGAACTTTCCGTAGATCAGGATATAATTCAGCAAAAGATTGATGAGCAGTGCCACGACAGACGCCTTCATCGGCACCGAGGTTTCCCCGGATTCGCGCAGGGTTGAGGAATAGCACATTTCAAACGCGAGAGGTATCTGGCCCCATAGCATGAGATACAGATACTGCCGGCCGTATGCTAAAGTTGCATTCAGATCTCCCGAAGCCGAGCCCTCATGGAGAAAAACAGAAATGAGCGGTTCCGAAAAGAACCACAATGTCAGGATGGCTGCAACGACGATGACCGTGCTCATGATCAGTTTGATACGGAAAGTATTCCTGACTCCCTCCATATCGCCTTTGCCGTAATACTGCGCACCAAGTATCCCGGCGCCGGATACGGCCCCGAAAAGACAAAGCATCAATATGAAAAGCAGCTGATTGACTATGGAAACGCCCGACATCTGCTCGGTGCCGATGCGTCCCACCATTATATTGTCCAGAAGCCCCACAAAATTCGTAATGCCGTTCTGCAGCATTATCGGCAGGGCTATACCGACGACTTTTTTGTAGAAGTTCCTGTCGCCGATGAATCTGTTCCTAAACGAATCCATTTTAAGGTTTCCTGTCAGGCTCTTTCGGCATGCATCTTTTTCTTATTATCATACATTGCAGCGTCTGCCCTCTTGAATACACTGTCCACACCGCTGTCTTTTTCGGGATCATACAGCGCATATCCTATCGAGGCCGACACGGCCTCCCATTCCTCAAGGTCCTTATTATGCTTCAATCCTTCCAGTGTCTCCTTGAACCTTTCGGTCAGCTTCGCTATATGCTCAAAATCATGTCCGGTAAGTATGATGGCGAACTCATCGCCTCCGATCCTGAATACAGGCGAATGCTCAAATACCGTGCAGACGATCTTGCATACAGTCACTATCGAGATATTTCCCTTCTCATGCCCATAGGTATCATTGATCCTTTTCAGATAGTTGAGGTCGACCATCGCTATGCCGAAATCTCTCAGCCCGCCTTCCATCATCAATGCCAGATGCCCCATTTCTTCATCATAGGCAGTCTTGTTCCTGATGCCTGTCAGCGCATCCTTGGTGGCAAGCTTGTTCATATCGGCTGCCTCCTGCTTGGTCTCCGACAGTTCTATAGTCATGCTGCGAAGGAAGGTCACATATCTGTCGATCTCACGGATCATGGATGATGTCTGTCCCGCAAGGTAGCTCAGCTCGTCATTTCCCTTATTATCGCCATTTATTTCATCTGCAGCAGACACGTCCTTATTATCCGTATAAGCCTTCACGCTCTTTGACATATGATCTATCCTGCTGATATACCGTTTGTTTATCACCCAGAGAAGGACTAGCTCTCCCGCTATAAAGATCAGCGCGATGAAAATGATCTGCCTGAGCGTGTTGTCAAGGATCCCTCTGTTAAAGGAGTCCACCATGATCTCGGATCCGATCATGCCGAGCTTCTGTCCGTTGATGAAAAGCGGCACATAATACACATAGGTATGACCGTACTCATTGTTGTATTCGTCAAATCCGCCCGTTGTCTTTCCGGTCTTCCATGTTTCCCAAAGGTTTTTGTGCTCTGCCGGATCCTCATAATACTTCGTTCCGAACACCCTGTATTCGATCCCGTTCTCCTCAAAGGAATCGGCGGCTATGTCAAGCGTATAGAGTATGCTGTCCGACCCGTCATCAAGAGGGGTTATGTAGTAAGTATACTCTATCTCATATTTTTCCATGGCCTCCAGGATCATGTGCATCCAGTATTTGTAATTATATACGACACAGAGCTGCTGCAGCTCATCGGTCATATCCCGGTAATCCATATCCACCCCAAGAGTCATGCCGGGATACTCGCTGTGGAAAGCTTCCTCGAACTCTTTTTCTGCTTCGGCCCAGTCGGAAACATCCTGGGTTATCCTCAAGCTTTCGGGATGCGCGAGGATATATTCCTGGAAAAAGACAAATTCCTCCTCATCCTCCTCCATCATCAGCCTGATGTATTCAGGCACATCGGTTATGTTCTTGATAAGCTGCGCGCTCTGTATCTTTGTCTGGATGTTATAGGTACTGATGCCGCATATGACGAGAACGATTACGGAAAACACCATGAACATCACTGAAACATGCATCAGTATCCTGTTTTTATTCTTCATATAAATCCTCCCCGGATTCTACTTTGTCTGTTCTGCCACACGGGCATACAGTTCCATCAGGGCTTTGTGTTTTTCCTTTATAAGCTGTTCATTTCCCTCGTCTGCGGCCTGCTCAAGTTCCTTTGCTCTTTCCGAAAGCGTATTTGCCCCTATCGTACGCGCTGTGCTTTTGAGGGCATGGACCGCTGTCGCGTATCCGTGCAGATCTCTGTTTTCAAGGAAACGATCAAGATCGGACATCTTTTCCGGCGCGGTCCGTGAAAACTCATCCAGAAGCTCCACATACAATCCCATGCTCCTGACACAGTACTCAAGCGCCGCATTGATATCAAAGCCGTTTTTCTTCAGTCTGTCAAGACGCCCGGGATCGATCTCTTCATTGCCGTCGCCCGGATTCTCCTCTTTTGCCGGAAATTCCAGGATCTCATAATCTGTGACTTCATCATTTTTTTCACCGGGCTTTTCAATATGTTTTTCAGCAGGCTTTTCGACAGGTTTTTTTATCAGCTCATCAGGCAGATACTTTTCGAGTTTTTCTTCAAGCCGGACAAGCTCGATGGGCTTTGATATATAATCCGCAAATCCCTCCTTCAGATAGGACTCCCTTGCGCCGACGACCGCATTGGCAGACATCATCAGCACGACCGTCTCTTTCGGGATCAGGTTTTCCTCTTTGAGTTTTTTCAGGGTCTCGATACCGTCCATTTCCGGCATCATATGATCCATGCAGACCACATGGTATGTCCTGTTTCTCATTCGGCCTATGGCCTCGGATCCCGAGGAAGCCAGATCCGGCTCTATGCCATAGAGGCTCAAAAGGTTCTTTGCCACCTTCAGGTTCATGAAATTGTCATCCACAACGAGAACCTTTGCGCCCGGTGCCGAAAAACCTACGGATACGACCGTCTTCCTGTGGCTTTCCTCAAGCCTTTTATTGATATCGCCGATGGGCGTGGGATCTGCTATATCCTGTCCCAGCAGGAAGGAAAACTCCGAGCCCTCTCCGTAGGTACTCCTTATCTCCATTTTTGTGTCCATCATGGCAAGAAGCCTGGACACGATCGCTATGCCAAGACCGGTTCCCTCGATGTTTCTGTTCCTTTCAAGTTCCAGTCGTTCAAAGGACAGCGCCAGTTTGTCAATATCCTCCTCTTTGATGCCGATACCGGTATCCTTCACGCTGACAAAGAGCAGGATCCTGTTTTCCTGCCTGTGCTTTTCTTTTATGGTCAGCGTTACGCTTCCGCGTTCCGTATATTTCACCGCATTCGTCAGAAGGTTCATGATTATCTGGGTGATCCTGACATCATCTCCCAAAAGCCTCGCCGGAAGATCCGGATCCACATCGATTGAAAGGTCCAGTCCCTTGGCGGCAGCCCTCCCCGATATTGACTGTACCAGATTGTTGATCATGGAGGAAGTGTCATACTCCACATGAAGGATCTCCATCTTTCCATCCTCGATCTTTGAAAAATCCAGGATGCTGTTTATCAGGGACAGCAATGTCTTTCCCGCATCATTGATATTGAGGGAATACTCTCGCACCTCACCGTCAGACTTTCTGAGGATCATCTCGTTCATGCCGAGTATCGCATTGATGGGAGTCCGTATCTCATGGGACATCTGTGCCAGAAAGGTGGACTTTGCCCGGTTCGCGCTTTCCGCTTTTTCACGCTCATCCTTCAGCATCTCGATCATCAGCGCATCGGGGCTTTCAACCGTATAGAAAAACGCGACATTGAAAATGGTAATGGCGATGCTCGTAAAAAGCAGTTCCGGCCAGATACCCTGGACAACGGTAAAGCTGAACATGGCCCCAAGTGAAAGGGATATAGCCTGAAGGGATTTCTTTTCAAGTTTTTTTCTGTTCCTGAAAAGGATGATGGCGCCGAGGAAGAAATAAGAATAAGAACAGACAAAAGCCACCGTCAGGAACGGTCCCGAAGAATAATTACCGAAGAACGACTCTTCATAGCTGAAGGGCAGAAAGGTCACCGCAAGTATCGATGCGATGAGCGGTATCAGCCAGTACCACTTGAAGCGGAAATCTTTGTATGCAAGGACCCGTATGTACATATAGATGATGAACAGTATCGTCGTGATAGAGGAAACAAAGATGACATGCACGAGACGATTGACAAAAAGCGGGACCACATCCGCATAATTTACCGTATACACGGTTATCACATCAAAGATGAGATTGATTATGGTCACGATGATCAGTGAGGAGAACAGCCTGTGAGCGATCGTTTTCTGCCGTTTGACCTTGAAATAAGTCCATGCGATATAGCATACCACGCAAAAGCATCCGAACTCCCCGCGTATCCACAGGATATATCCGAACAGCCCGTTTCTGACCATAGAATCCATGCAATAATACCCCCTCCGATTAATTTTATCTTAACAGACCGAATTTCGCAAGGATGAACGATCGTGAGGTGTCCATATTGCTCTAATGTAGTATAATGATAAGCATCTTTCAGGAAACGGAGTTTTTATCATGAAACCAAAAAGGATACTTGCTATGGCCGGCGTGATACTGATAGCCGGGATGTATATCGCGACTCTCGTGCTTGCCCTGATGGGAAGCCGCAACACGGTCTCTCTCTTTCTGCTTTCGATCCTCTGCACGATCATGGTGCCGCTGATCATCCATCTTTTCATGATGCTGCGAAATGTCCGGCGCGGCAAAAATGTCATGGACGAGCCATATCCTTACAAGGAAAAGAGAGATGATCCTGATAATAAAAACGAGCCGGAGTGATGACTCCGGCTCAGGATTATCATTAGAGCTCAGCCCTTTACAGCTCCTTCTATCATTCCTTCCATGATCTGCTTCTGAGCAAACAGGAAGAGGATTATCATGGGCACTATGGCAAGCAGCGCTGCCGCAAGAATGAGATTCCACTGCTTCACATATGATCCGACAAAAGCCTGCACAGCGACCGGCAGTGTCTTTACTGCCCCGTTCTGCCCGAGCATCATGGACGGGAGCAGATAATCGTTCCATATCCACATTCCATTCAGTATCGTCACTGTCGTGATGACGGGACGCAGGAGCGGAAAAATGATCCTGAAAAAGGTCTGCTCCGGCGAACAGCCGTCAATAGCTGCCGCTTCCTCCAGATCTACCGGTATCCCTTTTATGAATCCGTTTAATATGAACACCGTCATGGCTCCGCCAAAACCCAGATACGCAAACACGATCCCCGGGACCGACTGGAGCATCGGTATGCCTATGAACTTACCCACATCCCTGAATGTAGAGATGAGAGGCAGCATGACCACCTGAAAAGGGATGATCATGGATGCTATGAAGGTAAAATATATCACCGTTGACCATTTTGTATGATTCCGGCATATGACCCATGCGGCCATGGAACCGAACAGTGCCAGCAGCACAAGCGACAGTATGGTGATCAGCGTCGAATAGCCGAAAGCCGACCAGAAAAGGAAGTGTGTATTTGTTATCACGTCCCTCAGATTGCTTATCAGCTGTCCAAAACTGATACCGTTCAGTCCTGTGGGGTTTGCTGTGATGTCGGCTGTTTCCTTGCATGAGTTTATCACCACAAGGAAAAACGGGAATAATACATACACCGCGACAACGATCGCTATAAGCATTTTTATCACTTTCGAAGAGGTCTTTTCTTTTATCTTCATTACAGCTCAACCTCCTTTTTATTTGAGATCCTGACCTGGATGATGGACACTGCAGCCAGTATGATAAAGAACAGGACGGCTTTTGCCTCGCCAAGAGCGTATTCGTTGTTTATCACGGCAGTGCTGTAGATATTGAGTGCCAGCATCTCGGTTCCGTTGGTCAGATAATTTCCAAAGAAGCTCGCCACCGATCCCGTACCGTTTGTCAATGCAAGGTTCACATCAAACTGCTTGAAAGCCGAGGTCAGTGTCAGGAAAGTACATATGGTAACAGTCGGTGCGATCATCGGTATCTTGATCTGGAAAAGAGTCTGGAGCTTGTCTGCACCGTCTATCGAAGAAGCCTCCAGTACATCTCCCGGGATCGTATTCAGGCCGGTGATGTATATGAGCATGATATAACCTGCATACTGCCACACATATACAACAACTATGGCTATGAACGCCGTCCTGGTTTCAGAAAGCATCGAATATCTGTTTCCGGCAAGAGCCTCCGTAAACTTTGTCACGACATTGCTGAAAACGAACTGCCAGATATAGCCCAGTACGATACCTCCTATGAGGTTTGGCAGGAAGTAGGAAGCCCTGAAAAATCCAAGACCCTTTATTTTTGAGGTGCACAGCAGCGCCAGCAGAAATGCGACCACATTTACCAGCACCATATTAAAGATAACAAACAGGAAGGTTATGAGTATGGACCAGATAAAGCCCGGCTGCCTGAACATCCTGATATAGTTTTCAAGCCCCACAAAGCCCTTCACCCTTATACCGTCCCAGTTTGTGAACGAATATCCGATACCGAGTACAAGAGGTATGATGACCGTCACTGCAAATGCAAAAAGCAGCGGGAACAGAAACAGGACATTTATGATCGTCCTGTGATGCTTCAAAGTCGGAAACAGGTATACGCCTGCTATCAGAAGAACAACACCTGCTACAAGGAGCGTTCCCCTCATCGTATTGCCCGAGCCCGAGATTGCCATTGCAAGTCCTGTGATCAGTGATACAAGTCCCAGGATGATCCCTGCAAATGACATTGCCTTTCTTCCCGGAGAAAACTCTCTCATATCCTTCTCCTTTCTTTACATTTTGGGGACGGTGGATAAATCCGACCCCGTCCCCAAAGCCCTGAATGTTTTTATTATCCTCAGTTTGCGTAGTACGACTGGATAACCTGTGCCATCGTGCTGGTGAATGAATCTGCGTCAAGCTTGCCCTGTGCATAATCTGCAAACACCTGGCAGGTCACATTCTGAAGTCCGTCCTTTTTGAGCATCGTGTGCCATCCGGAATAGTTGCCTGAGTCGATATAGCTCTTCATGCTCTTGTAGAAAGGATTGACAGCTTCAAATTTGCAATCATCAAAGGGAGATACCAGTCCGGCTTCATTCACAAGGATGTCCTGAGCTACGCTTCCTGCGCACCAGTTGAAGAATGCCTTTGCACCTGCCACATTGCCCTTGCTGTATGCAACCCAGTAGCTGGGCGGTCCTGCTATGATAGTGTTGATCCCGTCCTCAAAAGCGTAGGGTGCAAAGCCGCACTCAAAATTCACATCATCAGGAGAAGTTACACACCAGTTTCCCTGTGTGATGAAAGCGTATTTGCCTTCCTTGAAGCCTGCGACCTGCTGGTCATATGTTCCGTCAACGAGAAGAGCCGGATCGGAATACTGATTCATCATTCCGACAAATTCAGCAAAATCATGCATCCTCTTTTCATCGATCTTTCCGCCGTCATTGAGCAGGTCAAGATATGTGGTATCATCAGCCTTCAGTCCGGCATCGAGGTACTGTGCAAATACATGAGTTCCTGATGACCATCCAAGGTTTGCAGGCTCTGCGCACCAGCCGAGCACTGCGGTGATGCCAAGCTCATCCTTCTTTGAATCGAGAGTCTCAAAAACCTCTTTGTAGGCAGCAGGGCTTGTAAGTGTTGCAGGATCGATACCGGCCTTCTTGAGGACATCCGCGTTATATCCGAGAGCAGTAGCTTCTACCGTATAGGGGAATCCTATCGTACCCATTGATTTATCCGTAAGTTCAAATCCTGTCTTGTTCGTCCACTCTTCACCTGCAAGATCTGCGAGCATCCCATCCCAGGTTGCCGCCTGGTTTGCTTCTATAACGAAGATGTCGGGCATATTGTCCGCCTGATACATTTTCTTGAGTTCGTCTGCCGCATTTGTGTCACCGCCGATGGTCTCGACAGTAAGGGTATTTCCTGTCTCTTCCTTGTAGGTCTTTGCCAGTTCCTGAAGCTGGGCATCGATCTCGGGCTTTCCGTTGAGGAGCCTGACCTCAGCTGATGCATCCCCGCTGTTTGATGCTCCGGCATCCGTACCGGCTGCCTGTGCGCCGCCGCATGCTGTGAGCGCGATCGCCATCGTTCCTGCTAAAATGATCGATAACAGTTTTTTCTTCATTTCTCTTCTCCTTTTTTTGTGATCCCTTGTGTTTTTTGTGGTTCCTTGTGCTTTTTTTGTGCAATATACACAACCGCACCGTGAAATGTCTGTCTGTTTCAGCAACTTATGCGCATAAGTTGTTGTTGAAACAAACTTTAACACAGCTGTACTTTTAAATCAAGTCCCTTTTTTTGTTTTTTCGGAAATTCTTTTGTGCGAGAGCCTCAAAGTCCCGCCAGAGCAAGCTTTCTCGGCTTTGTGACAGAGTCTCTGATGACGAGCCTTGTCGGAAGTATGATCTGTCTTTCGGTCTCTTCGCCTTTCAGACGTCTCAGCAGTGTTTCGGCAGCGACCACGCCCTTTTTCTTCACATCCTGATGGACCGTAGTGAGTGCCGGACGGTACAGGCTTCCCAGCAGGTTATCATCAAATCCGGCTACAGATATGCCCTCCGGTATGCGGATGCCCCTGTCCATCAGAGCCGACATCATCGTAACGGCATACAGATCGGAAACGCACATGATCGCCGTATATTTCAGCGCTCTCGTGCACATTTCCTCAAGACTGGCTTCTATCTCATCCGCCGCCGGCTTTATCTGCAGAAAATCTTCTTCATGAAACTCTGCCCCCGTCTCTTTCAGTGCTCTTTTGTAGCCGGTAAGCCTTGCAAGGTCCACTCCTTTTTTATTATCAGAAAGAAAGGCTATCCTGCGATGTCCCTGGTCTGTCATGTATTTCACCATGTCATAGGTTCCCTTTTCGTCATCGAGCCCTACATTGGTGAAATGCTTCAGCCCTTCGATACTGTATGTATCCACGCACACAATGGGTTTTTTGTACCTGGTGCTCACCCGGATCCCATCATCATCGAGCATCCCGAAAAGTATCAGTCCGTCAACATTCCAGCCGGATACGTACCGCATGATCTTTTCCGTATCCCTCGATATATATATCATCATGAAGTAACCCGCATTTCTTACTGTCTCTTCAATACCCCCGATGAGTTCGGATACAAACGGGTCCACGATCAGATTCTCATATTTATCTTCCCTGGCTTTCAGCGCAACCCCGATAATCTTTGATTCGTTCTGTGCCAGGTTCCTCGCGCTGATATTCGGGACATAGTCCACTTTTCTGAGAAATTCCTCCACGGTTTTCCTGGTCTCTTCCGACACCTCTCCATCCTTGCCGTGGATCACGTTCGAGACCGTTGTTGTAGACATATTGAGCCGGGCCGCTATTTCCTTGATGGTTATCATTATGCAGGTACCTCTTTACAAATACATTTTTGTGTAGTATCTTTAACTCAAGGTATCACTTATGCGCATAAGTTGTCAAGATTCCGAATCAGTAACTTATTCTTTGCGAGGTTTTATAATGAATGAAAGCTACAACAGGATTCCTGACAACTCAAAAACTGTATGTCAATCTCTGATAGACGCGGCAGAACGCCCCGTCCCCACCGGGATCCCCGATGTCATCCGGACAGGGATCTCTCCGGATGATACGATCCGGATAGCGGACGGCCATGTTCAAAAAGCGTCCGTTATCTATCCCGCACTCCTGAAGGAACTAATTGATACTGTCTCACATAATAAATACGCCCGTGCCGTCGTTTCCGTCTGCGGAGGATCCGGTGTCGGAAAAAGCGGGGTTGCTCATGTCCTTTCCTATATGCTTGGATCCGTCGGCATAAAAAGCCTGGTAATGAGCGGCGACCATTATCCGCGCAGGTTTCCCGCGCTAAATGACTCAGAAAGACTGGCTGTCTTCAGGGAAGGCGGTGTCAGAGCGCTGGCTGAAAGCAGGACTGCATCTGCCGATGACAGAAAACTTCTGCAAAAATGGCAGGAAAACGGGACAGATGCCGACCCTGTCCATCAGGATGAGGCCGAATGGTTCAAAACCTATCTGTCCGGCGGGACAGACGCCCTAAAGGGTTATCTTGGAACAGACCGGGAACTCAGGTTTGAAGAAGCAGATCAGACATTATCCGCTTTTCTTGACGGCGCAGACAGGCTCTGCTTTCGCAGGCTGGGAAGGGATGACCATTCGCTGTGGTATGATGCAGCCGATCTTTCGGATATACATGTCCTCATACTTGAATGGACACACGGACTCAGCCCTTTTCTGACACATATCGATATCCCCATACTTCTTCAGAGTACGCCTGAAGAAACACTGAAAAACAGACTCAGAAGAAACCGCGATGATAATATCGACTCACCGTTTACGGCTCTGGTCCTCTCTCTGGAGCAGGAACTGATCACATCTTCAGCCTGCAGGGCAAAGATCACCGTCGCAAACAACGCCGTAGTCTGATACGGCTGCGGCCCTGAAAAAAGGAGTATCTTGAATGAAAAAAACATTAACTGATGACCGTCCCATGCTGAACGCCTACCCTGACAGCTGCGGCGGAAGACTTTCGGAAATGATAAACATATTAAAGAAGGATGAATTAAAGGATACCTTTTCGTCATTTTACATCCTCCCGAGCATCTACCACTCAGACCTGGACAGGGGCTTTTCCGTGATCGATTATGATCTGAATGAGGACTATGCTTCTGCCTCTGATCTCGATGCGCTCTCAGATCTCGGGATAGACATGAAACTTGATCTCATCCTGAACCATGCCTCCACCCTTTCCCCCCAGTTTCAGGATCTTTTAAAGAACGGGGACAGATCGATATATGCTGATTTCTTCATTGACTGGAACAGATTCTGGGACGGTTACGGCTCGTTAACGGATGAGGGCTATATCAGACCGGACGATGAATACATAAAGGACATGTTTTTCAGAAAACCGGGGCTTCCCCTGCTCATGGTGCAGATGCCCGACGGAACAAAAAAACCGTACTGGAATACCTTTTATCAGGAGATAAAGGAACTCCCCGACGGAAAGATCAGGTATCTCGGACAGATGGACCTTGATATCAATTCTCCCCTGGTCTGGGATTTTTACCGGGAGACTCTTGAAAGGCTTGCAGGATACGGAGCAAAGATCATCAGGCTCGATGCCTTTGCCTACGCTCCCAAAGCACCCGGCCGCAAAAATTTCCTGAATGAGCCCGAAACCTGGGATGTGCTTTCCCGCGTGGGCGATATCGCCTCAAAAAACGATCTTTTATTACTCCCTGAGATCCATGCATCCTACAGCGAAAAGATATACGAAAAGATCTCATCAAAGGGCTACATGACCTATGATTTCTTCCTGCCGGGACTCCTCATTCACTGCATCGAAAAAAAAGACCCCTCTCCCCTGGTCGCATGGGCAGAAGAGCTGTCTGAAAAAGGGATCAGGACCGTGAACATGCTCGGCTGCCACGACGGTATACCGGTGCTCGACTTAAAGGGCCTGCTCTCCGACAGTCAGATCGACGAACTGATAGAGACCATTGTATCCAGAGGCGGTTACGTGAAGGATCTCCACGGAAAAAAGAATATGTATTATCAGGTAAACGCTGCATACTACAGCGCGCTCGGAGAAAATGACGCTAAAATGCTGCTTGCCAGAGCGATTCAGATGTTCATGCCCGGCAAGCCGCAGGTATGGTATCTGGATCTGTTTGGCGGAAAAAACGACTACAAAGCAGTCGAACTTGCAGGCCCGGGCGGTCACAAGGAGATCAACCGCTCAAACCTTTCCGTAAAAGATGTTGAGGAAGCACTGAAAAAGGATGTGGTAAAAGGACAACTCGATCTCCTGCGCCTCAGGAATACGCATCCTGCCTTCGGTCCGGGAAGCCGGCTCGACATATCATCATCAGGAAGCAGGCTTGTCATGACAAGGACTGCAGGAGATCACAGCATCACATTAAATGCCGATCTTTCTGACAGCAGTTACAGGATCAGCTGATCCGGCCCCTGCCGTCTACGAAACATCGGAAAGAGGGGTGAAGTCGAACCGGATGCATTCTATCCTCGACATATAATCATCGAATTCCTTTTCGGTTATGTTTTCCCATTTGGAATCGATCCCGAAGGATGCAAACCACGGCTTCTCCCTGTTCTCGTATCCGTCCACCTTCAGTGCGAGCTGCTGGCACAGGTCGGTGGTATTCGGTTCTATGTCATAGGTTATATAGTCTGTCTCTTCCGCGCCCTTCGATGCAATATTTACTATCATCCCGTTTTCAAGGGCATAGTACCTGTCCCTTGCGGTTCCGCTCACAACATGGGCAGGCTCCCTGTCGACCATGGTATAGATGTCATACACGGTTCCCTTCATCTCTCCGTCCTCTATCACGCCTATCAGGAGTTCATCCACTCCGTCCGAGTTGACATCCTTATAAGCGAAGCCGACCTCATCCATGACCTTGTGTCCTTCTTCGCGGTTTTTCTGAAAATATCCCGGGCTCATATCTTCTTCTTCAAGCTTTGCACTGTTCCATTCTCCGTCAACGGCCTCGACATACTTTGCGATCACATCATCATACATGTCCTCGCCTTTGCAGCCTGCGCCCCATATAAACTCTCCCTTGCCCTTCGGGGTGATGCCCTTTACGATATCCTCAGCTCCTCTGTAGAGCCTTTCATAGTTCTCCGGCATCTCATCATTTTTGGAATAATCAAACTGGACATCTGAAGGATATTCCATCACGATATCATAGAATGTCTTGTCCCCGCCTTTTATCTCACCGACCTTGATGGACATGCCGCCTGCGTAATCAGAGGGTTCTTCATATGCGTACACCGAAAAGGCATGTCCGCCGAAGCCTGCTTCCTTTGCCTCCTTTTCGCTGACTATAAATCCGTTTTTCCTGCTTTCGACCACTGCAATGTCCGCGACCTCTTCAGGCAGCTTCATGTCAAACACCTTGTTTTCCCTTTCGGGATCCGGCTTCACATCGTCCCCGTAGATCGTGGCAAAATCCATGGCCATGGATATGGTCTCCATGCCCTTGTGGCTTTCACAGTATTCAACCAGAGGCTCGACTTTATTCATATTGCCGTACTCTCTTTCAAAATCATCGCACAGCACCATATAGGCCTTTGCCTCGTATTTCTTATTATTTATCGTATACTGGCACATGGAAAGATCCCCCGTGCTGTTGCCGAATGCAAGTACCGGTGTCT
The DNA here is from genome assembly GCA_017614155.1 of Lachnospiraceae bacterium. Taxonomy (GTDB): domain Bacteria; phylum Bacillota; class Clostridia; order Lachnospirales; family Lachnospiraceae; genus NK4A144. The sequence goes on along the minus strand of JAGACK010000040.1, from coordinate 10,109 downwards.
TTCCGATCTCGAGCGCGATCTCGCTGACCTTGTTCATCTTCATCGTTTGTATTATCACATCATCTCCAAGGATCAGCTCGTCATCAGGCTGATACTGATAATAAAGACCGTCATCATCCCCCTGTCCCGTTGCGGCAATGGAATAGCTCGTGCCGATGACTCTGTTTGCGGGGATCGGAAGCACATCCTCTATGAGCGCCCGGCAGATGGTACGATTGGAACCGCTGACGATATAGCACTCAAAATCATTGGCGTCAAGATATTTTACCAGGGATACCATCGGCTTGTAGAAAGCCTCTCCTCTCGTGAGGTTGTCAAAGCCCTCCGCCCTGCTCTTCATGAAATCCTTCGTGTAGGATTTCAGTTCATCTACAGTCATGCCGGCATAGGCCTGTCCCGAATATTTACCCTCGAGCGCATCCAGGTTCTTTGGCATGTTGCCTGTCTCTATGCCCTCTTCAAGAGCCTTTGCAAAATCAGCCATATCATCCGGCGCATCATATGTCTCATCATAGAGCACCCTGTTGATGAACATCATATACTCAAAGTACGAAGGATAAAGCTCGCCGATGATGGTCCCGTCGAGATCAAACACAGCGATCCTGTCCTCAGCCGGGATGAAAGACTCTGAGTCCTCATCCGTGACCCTTTCGACATAATCCTTTATCGACGCCGCAGCTTTTGAATCCTCGCTCCAGAATTCCAAAGAGGCTGCTTCTGTTTCATCATCTTCTTCACCTCTTTCATCTTCCAGCCCCAGCAGCTTTTTGCCGTCGTTTCCGATTATCCCCGTCTCGGAACATCCCACAAGGAGCATCGCCGCCATGACAGTTGCCATTAAGACCGAAATAAGATTCTTTTTCATATGATCAACCTTTCTGTGCAGTCTGATTTTTTCGTTCCAGCCTTTATTCTACCACAAACAGTCAATTGCGTGAGCCGAAGTGAGTGAACCGGGTGACATTTCTCTGATCCAATGCTCTTTGGAACACTGTGGTATAATCATCTTCATGGAAACAAAAGCCGAAGCACAATTTAAAATGATGACATCTGTCCCGGTACAAAAGCTCGTGCTGCTGCTTGCCATCCCAACGATCCTGAGCATGATGGCCACAACGATCTACAATCTTGTCGACACTGCATTCGTCGGAAGACTGGGGACCTCCGCAAGCGGCGCTGTGGGGGTGGTTTTCGGTTTCATGTCGATACTGCAGGCCTTTGGCTTCATGTTCGGACAGGGAGGCGGAAGCCTGCTTTCAAGGAAGCTTGGCGCAAAGGATACGGCGGCTGCAGGCAGGGCTGCATCTACCGGTTTCTTTGCATCATTCTTATGCGGCGCGCTGGTCGCGATATTCGGTTTCATCTTCGAAGACAGACTCATCATGCTGCTCGGCAGCACGGATACCATCGCGCCCTATGCAAAGGCATACCTGAAATACATAATGCTTGTCGGCCCTTTCTGTTCGTCGAGTTTTACATTAAACAACATGCTTCGCTATGAAGGACGGGCAAAGCTGGGTATGATCGGACTGTTGTCAGGCGGGATACTCAACATCGCAGGCGATGCATTCTTCATATTCAAAATGAACATGGGCATAGCGGGAGCCGGCCTTTCGACCGCGATATCCCAGGTCATCAGCTTCTGCCTGCTTCTTTCCATGTTCCTTTCGGGAAAGACACAGTCAAAGCTTTCGCTTTCAAACATCACGTTAAAGGCTGATCTGCTTTTTGATATCATCGGTACCGGCTTTCCCTCACTTCTGCGTCAGGGCCTCGGAAGCCTGGCAATGATACTGACTAACTTCAAAGCCGCGCAGTACGCATCCGATGCAGGTGTTTCCGCGATGACGATAGTAAACAGGGTAGCTTTCTTTCTGTTTGCGATCGCGCTTGGCATCGGCCAGGGATTTCAGCCGGTATGCGCATTCAACTACGGCGCCGGAAAATTCAAGCGCCAGCGCGAGGCCTATATTTTTACCATAATAATGGCAGAAGCCGTACTTGCCGTACTGACACTTGTTTCCATGATCTTTTCCGATGGGATAATAAGAATCTTCCGTGACGATCCGGAGGTCATTCTGATCGGTACGAGGGCACTGCGTCTTCAGTGTCTGGCTCAGCTTTTCCTGCCGATGATCATGGTCACGGAAATGCTTATGCAGTCAAGCGGAAAAAAACTCCCCGCGACGGTGCTTTCATCACTTCGCGGGGGGATACTGCTCATTCCCTTATTATTGATCCTGCCGTACCTGCGCGGCCTTTCAGGCGTACAGGAAGCCCAGCCGCTGTCATATCTCCTTTCGGCTCCTCCTGCCCTGCTCATGGCCAGATGGTTCTTCTCAAAAACACCTAAAGAGGATACCTGACTATCATTCCTTCAAACCAGTCATAAAGCGCCTCCAACACCTTTCTTGCTATAGCTTTTTTCGTATCCGCATCTCTGACAGATTCTATCATTTTTTCTCTCCCGATCATTTTCTTACAAGAACCATGCATTCACCTGAATCCGAAAAGCCGCAATTCTTCATCATATACAAAGTCTTCATCAAGACCGTTTACCACACGGAGCATTTCAAGTCTGAGCCGCATGAGGTCTTCAATATCTTCTGCTGCAGTAAATCTGTATTCAATACGGTGATCCTGCATCAGTTCCTCCTCTGTATGTACACTGCTGCAGATGAGCGAAGCATCTTCTTTTTTGTATGCTCTCAGTTTCATGTCGGTTCTCCTTTTTGAGCCTTACTGATGTCACGAATTGCGTCTGACCCTGACATCATATTATACGCCATAAACCCGAATCTGTTGAATCATATCTTCAAAAAGTGTAAAATCTATCGGGTCAAAAGAGAAAACTGTTCTGCTAAAATCCGAGAGGAACTAAGAATGATAAAAGGAATCCATCACGTTTCCATGAAGTGCGGGAACAAAACAGAATTTGATAAAGCAAAGGATTTTTATTTGAATATTCTCGGTCTTTCAGTCAAAAGAGAATGGCCGGAAGGCATCATGATCGGCACAGGAAACGGTCTGATAGAGATTTTCTGCAACGGAGAAGGCATCAGATCAAAGGGTGCAGTCAGGCATTTTGCACTGGATGTCGACGATGTTGATGCCCTTGCAGAAAAAATACAAAACGCCGGCTATGACGTATTCATCGAACCGAATGATATCGTCATTCCTTCCGATCCGCCATTCCATGCAAGGATGTCTTTTTGCATCGGTCCGCTTGGAGAAGAGATAGAGTTATTTTCAGAAAGATGAATTATTGATTCACTCCTGCCACCCATACCATTCGTTACCATCGACGGGTTCTCCGTTGATGGTATACACATCCTGTTTTTTTAGGAGGATCAAATCATCGATCTCTCCGGCTTCGTTAAGTACATATCTAAAATAGTATTCAGTTGTGATGTCATCTGATTCATCTGTATCGAAAATACCGCTTTTCTTTTCTGCAAATATGATAACTACATCATCGCCGTATTCTAAAGTCAGTCCGCTGCGGATATCCCTTATATTATTCACATCGTCTATAATGTTTTTCCTGTTTTTATATTTCTCCTTAAAGTGCTCCGACAGAAAAAGATTATCCCAGTTTGTGTATTTGGAAAGGGCCGCTTTAATATCCCCTGCAATTATTGATCGATCTATACCCTTTATATCTTCGGTGCCATAGGTGGCCTTGAGGTTACGAAGCCTCTGTTCCTTGTCAGGAACACTGTATTTATTTAACAGATAATTACAGATAATCACAGCGACCCCGAGCATTAATAATATTGATACAACAATGGCAACTACCTTCTTCAGCTTGTTTTCATTCATTTTGATCCTCCTGTTCCCAGATATCTGTATACCCGGTTGTAGTATTCTTTGTCACCGTTGCCATTTGCAAGTGAGATACAGGTTGTTCCATTGTGAAACTCTGCTTGTATTTCATAAGTCTGTGGGAATGATCTGTAGACCCTTCCCCATCCAAAGTTGTCAGCTTTCGCAGCATAACCATCGCCCAGATATATATGTACATGTCCTTCCCGCGCGAGTATGTCGCCCTTTTGAAGTCTGAAATTCTTATCTATCTTAAAAATATACCCTTCAGCAGACGTATCATTATCCACATCTATAATCCCTTCTTCTGTATCATATATTTTGAAGCCGAGATTGACAAAGCCATAAGCTATGTCAAAACAATCCGTTGCCATTGCTTTTGAGTCGGTTCTCCTGTAACTTGTTTTTGTAAGTTCTGAGTATTTTTCAGTAAACCGGCTATCCATCCGGCTAAAACAGCAAACAGATATCTCACACAGTCATCTCCCGGTTTATTGTAATCAGATTTTTCATCAAGGAAATCACAAGGATAATAGGCAATCTTTCGTCTAAAACCTATCTGTCTGAGGCAGTCTCTGTAATTGATTGCCGCATTTTCTGAACCCCTAAGAATCTGATCATCGGGGGTCAACAAGGCAATGTCAAGTGCATCGGTATCTACTGACAAGACACAGTGTACGGATGTTTTTCCTTTGTTCTTCAGACTGTATTCCTTATAGTTCTTGAGATCTCCGTTGTATTTGGAGCGGGATTCATCCTGTATCACAGATGCGTATGTGGGAACATGGTTCACATACCACTCGCCTGTTTCCTTCACCGATTTCAAATAATCCTCACGTGTTGCGGTGATTTCGATTTCATCCCCATACAAATTTCTGTGAAAGAAACGGTGTGCTGCCGTATCTTCATCTGATCCGGTTAATCCCGCCCTGCATCTCCGGCAGATTACATAGTCTTGCTTTAATAAGTTCAACAGGGTATCAGAAACACAGAGTTTATTATTTTCACTCATCCGAGAAACTGAAGGGCAGGTGGCGGAATGTATTTTTCTGCTTCTTTTATTTACGATGTAATCTTTGACATCACTTTCTTGCCAGGGAGTATTACCTGATGTGCATCCTAAAAGACAAACTACACTGATTAAAGTTAAGAACAAAACTATCTTGAATTGCTTTTTAAATCGCATCCGCAATCACCTTTCCGAATTCTATAAGAATACAACTATCCGACTCATACTTTAGCATCTCCAAGATTAATTAAATGGCACATTCGCTTGTATGACTTGGCATATGCTTCTTCACCCTCAGTCGGCAATGCCGGGCTACGTTAAAACTTTCTGATGCGACAATCTCATAATCTTGCCAATCAAAATGTAAACTATTGTGTAAAAGTTCCTTAGTCCTTGAAAAGATCCTCTAGTGTTATGGCATCTGTGAAAACGCTGCTGTATTCATTGTTGGAAAGTCCAAAAGTGGTGATTAGTGTGCTGTGGATTGCTGTTTTTCTGGAAATCATATCAGAAAGAATTTCCTGTCTGTGCATAATCTTCTTGTAGTAATCTCTGTTAACCGTATAATCATCACCGTAGAACTTCATCTCACACATATTCATGACGTTATCGTCTCTGTCAATAAGCATGTCTATCTGTGTCCCTTCCATATCGTCCTCCCGTTTCGACCAGGCCGACTGTCTTGATGCCACGCCCGAAATGCCGAGAGCGTTCTTTATCTGTTTGATATGGTTAAAACATAGATTCTCAAATGCGATGCCCCTCCAGACGGTTATCGGCTGGGATTTTATGTTCTGCTCCCAGAAATTTTCGTTCAGTCCCCGCCTGTCCTTAACAAAACGAAGGTAGAACAGACAGAACGGGTCAATCAGTTTGTAGTGCTGCTGGCGTTTATTCATGCCAAACGGGACATATTTTACCACAAAATCCCCAGCAATCAGCGCATTCAATGTGGATGTAATGGCACCTCCATCTGTGATCCTGAGCTTATTGATAATTTCTTCACGGGTATATCCGGCATTTTTCGTGGAAAGAAAGCGGACTATATTTTCGGACAGACCGGGATTGGAGAAAACAGAAGTAAAGAGTCTGTCATATTCTGAACCAAGCTTCGCATTTCGGTTATAAAACAGCTCGTCAATGTTCTGAGCTAGAGACAGACCTTTTTTGAAATATTGAAGATAATAAGGAACGCCGCCAAGGATCATATAGCTTTGAGCAATGTCATAACTGGACAGTTTTATACCAAATTCCTTCATAAAATCAGCACTCTCCCGGAGTGTGAAGGGGGACAATCTGATCTCATAAGTGACCCTGCCATAAAGTCCGCCATGATTGTTGATGAGCTTATCCAGCATCCAAGAGCTGGCACTGCCGCACACGATGACCATGAGATTATCCCTGTGAGCACCCCAGTTATTCCAAAATCCTTCAAATGCTGTGATGAATCCTGAGCGTGGTGTATCGAGCCACGGGAGTTCGTCTATGAACACGACCTGACGCTCTCCCTTGTCTTTTTGCTCTAACAACTGTTGTAGCAAATAGAAGGCATCCAGCCAGGATGAAGGGCATTCATTTGATTTGAGGCCAAATGATTTAAGACTGTTATGAAAATGTTTAAGCTGGGCATTGAGGAAACCCTTTCTGATATGCTCGACAGGTGACAGACCTGCGTGACAGAAAGAAAAGCGATTCTTAAAAACCCTCTCCACAAGGTATGTTTTGCCAACACGCCTGCGTCCATATACTGCTACCAACTCTGGGCGATTCCTACTATATAATTCCTCCAACTCAAGAGTTTCTTTTGTTCTTCCCGTCATAGCATCCCCTTTTTTATTTTGAGGTCATCGTATATAAATGAGATTTCACCTCAAAATAAATCATGTAATTACATTATACAGGAGAAGGAAGATAATACAAGCGAAAAAATTATCATGAGGTGAAATGTAAAAAACAGCATTTCATCTCATGATAAATCGATGATTCCGGGCATGCTCCCCCGACTCACCAACCCCGGCCCATATAAGTTAACATAAAGTCGAGTTGATGATACGTCCCCTGACTCCCCCGTTTTTGTAGTATAATAAAAACATGAAAACACGAAAAGAAGCACTGCGATATGGGCTGTCATTCCCTGATACATATCAGGACGCACCGTTCCATGATGAAAACTGGCAGCTTGTCAGATACAGAGAAAACAAAAAGGTTTTCTTGTGGACCTATGAAAAAGACGGTCATATCAACCTGAATGTGAAGGTCGATCCTGACAAGGCTTTTTTCTGGCGTGACAGATACAGGTCCGTAATTCCCGGTTATCACCAGAACAAGGATCACTGGAATACAGTCATCCTTGACGGAAGCATCCCGAACAGGGATATAAAGGCGATGATCGCCGAAAGCTATGATCTGGTCGCAGACAGCCCTTCAAGGCGGATCTATGAAGCCGTAAAAAAGATCCCTTACGGAAAAGTCGCCACTTATTCGCAGATCGCAAAGATCGCAGGCGATGAAAAGATGGCAAGGGCTGTCGGAAATGCGCTTCACAAAAATCCCGATCCGGATAATATCCCCTGTTTCCGTGTCGTAAATTCAAAAGGAGAACTGTCCGGGGAATTCGCATTCGGGGGTGCAGGCGCACAGCAGAAGCTCCTTGAAAATGAAGGCATAGAGGTTGTAAACGGAAAAGTTGATCTTTCATTATACCGATGGGATGATCAGTGAAAGGAAAATCTATGAGATGTGAAGAATGTCAGTATTATACATATGATGAGGACTATGAGGAATACGTCTGCGATATGGACATGGACGAGGATGATTACGCCCGCATGATATCCCAGGGAAGCAAGGACTGTCCATATTGGAAGAGCGGCGATGAATACGCTGTTGTGAAGCATCAGATGTAGATTATAAAGGAGTTTGCGACAATGATATTTGAAGAAGAAAAACACGAGCTTGACGGAAAAGAGATCATCTTAAGAAGCGCAGTCCCGGATGAAGCGGATATGCTGGTCGACTACCTGAAGACTGTAACCGGTGAGACCCCGTTTTTATTATGCTATCCTGATGAAGTGAAATATACGCATAACGAAGAGATAAAATTCATCGAGGACCACAACGGCTCTGACAGTTCGATGCTGCTCCTTGCCTTTGTCGACGGAGAATATGCCGGCAACTGTTCATTTGACGGGATTACGGTCAGCCGCAGGGCAAAACACCGCGCCAGTATCGGGATAGGGCTCTTTCAGAAATTTACGGGATTCGGACTTGGAAGACTGCTGATGGAAAGGATGCTTGAAAAGATACAGGACTGCGGATTTGAACAGGCCGAGCTAACCGTTGTCAGCACAAATGACAGGGCATACCGTCTCTATGAAAGCCTGGGATTCAGGGAATACGGACGCATCCCGAACGCCAATAAATACGATGACGGAACATACAGCGATGACATTATCATGATAAAATCGCTATAGGGAGACAGCTCACTTGAAACACTCCGGAATATCTCTGATTCCCCGCGACAAACAAAGAGCGGAGCTTGCGCCCCGGTACGACAGAGGATTTCCCTCGATATCCGTCACTGTGCATCCTGCCTCAGTCGCAATGAGCGCAGCAGCCGCATAATCCCATATCTGGATCTTCAGTTCAAAATACAGGCCGCACCTGCCCAGGGCAACACAGCACATATCCCAGGCAGCAGTTCCGGATCTGCGAAGATCCACGCACAGCGGCAGGAGTTTCTTTGCTATGTCAAAGGTCCTGTCAGGAAGCCCCGGATAATAAGGAGCCGTCCCGAATACAGACAGCGATTCGGAAAGCGGAGCTTCGGATGACATTATCCTCTGACCATTCATATATGCTCCCTCACCGGCAGCCGCTGAAAAAAGCATGTCATCGAACGGGTTATAGATCACCCCGATGTACGGCTCACCGTCTTTTAAGAGAGCGATGGAAACTACAGACGGCCTGTACTCAAAAAGGAAATTCGATGTACCGTCGATGGGATCGATCACAAAGCAGTACCCTTCCGCCATCTTTGAGGCAAAAACATCCTGCCCGTCCTCCTCGCCGAGAAAAGACGCATCAGGTATCAGCCCCTGCAGTCTCTCCATAATTAAAACCTGTATTTTTTCATCAGTCTCCGTACAGAAATTGGCATGTCCGGATTTTTCCGTGATCTGTGGCCTTTTTGCCTCAAGCATTATCCTTCCCGCCTCTTTTGCTACAGCTGCGATCTCATCTGCGTACATATTATATACTCAATCCCTTTGCCTCATCACATCCCATGTTCAGGTTCATGCACTGGACAGCCGCTCCGGATGCGCCCTTGCCGAGATTGTCAAAACGGCTTGCGATCACTATGCGGTCATCGTTTCCGGTGACGAAGATCTCCATGCCGTCCCAGCCGGAGCAGGCATCGGAAAACAGAGCTCCTCCTGCCTCCTCATCCGCGCCAAACGGCAGCACCTTTATAAACCTCTTCCCTTCATAATACTCCGCAAGCTGATCACGTATCTGTTCCGGGGTCATTTTTTTATCAAGCATGGAAGTGTAAAGCGGCAGCTGCACTATCATCCCGCTGTAATAGTTTGTCGTAAAGGGAAGAAAGAGTGGCTCTTTTGAAAGGCCGCAGACTGCCTTCATCTCCTTTAAATGCTTGTGCTTCTGACCCCAGGCATACATCCTTGCGGAATCAAACCTTTTATCCCTGCCCTCTTCTTCATAGGCCGCTATCAGCTTCTTCCCGCCTCCGCTGTAGCCCGAGGCTGCAAATATCGAGACCGGATAGTCCTTCGGTAATATCTCTTTCTGTATCAGGGGATAAGCAAGAGCGATAAACCCGCTGGCATAGCAGCCCGGGACTGCTATCCTTTTTCCTTTGATGATCGCTTCCCTGTGACTTTCGGACAGCTCCGGAAAGCCGTATGCCCAGCCCGGTTCGGTCCGATGCGCAGTGGAAGCATCAATGATGACAGTATTATCATTTTCAGCTAATAAGACCGCCTCCCTTGCTGCATCATCCGGCAGACACAAAAAAGTTATATCGGATTCATTTATCATCCTTTTGATCTCGGAAGGATCCTTGCGCTTATCCTCATCTATATGAATGATCTCGATGTCATCCCTTTGTTCCAGCCTCTCGTTTATCCGAAGTCCCGTCGTTCCCGCGCTTCCGTCTATGAATACTTTTTTCATGTCAACTCTCCTCAATCTGTTCATCAAAACATACTTCTTACACTCTATACAAATACATCCATATTTTCAAGAGGGAGACAGG